>NZ_JADGLL010000100.1 GCF_015235415.1 Microbacterium paludicola
GGGTTATAGGCCAAAACGAGTGGATGGATGACTGATCCTGCCGCGTGATTACGCGGTGAAACGGGGTTCGTCATGGTCCGCGACCCTTAGTCGTGGACCTTCCGTCGAACACGACGACCTGTCTGGTATGCGGATCTCGGCTGATCAAGAACGGGCGGACCGCCGCGGGAACGCAACGATGGCGTTGCCCGGAGTGCGGTGCATCAGCGATCCGGCGACGCCCCGATGTGACGCGCCGCGAGCAGTTGAGGCAGTTCCTGGTCTGGGTCACCGGCAAGCTCTCCCAGACCGAGCTTCAAGGGGTCTCCGCTCGCTCGTTCCGACGCAAGACAGCGTGGTGCTGGGCCCTCGAACCGGTCTTCCCGCCCGTCGAGACGATCCACCACGCAATCATCGTTGACGGCATCTGGATCGACGACTGGTGCCTGCTGATCGCGCTCAGCGACACCGGCGACGTCCTCGGCTGGCAGTGGTCAGGCGGCGAATCCACCGCCGCCTGGGAGGCCCTCTTCTCGAAGATCCCGGCACCCGGTGTGATCGTCACCGACGGCGGCACAGGCATCCGCTCCGCCCTCGCCAACATCTGGCCCGAGACGCAGATCCAGCGCTGCATCTTCCACCTGCAGATGAACGTCACCCGCGAGCTGACGCGGAATCCGCGCCTCCCGGCCGGGCGCGCCCTGCGTCAGATCGCGTTGCAGCTGTCCGACGTCCACACCGTCGAGGACGCGATCACCTGGCGGCAGAACCTGGAGACCTGGTGGCAGGCATACGGGCACCTCACCAAGGAACGTTCCCTCTACGACAACGGCCAGTTCGGGTTCACCCACAAGCGGCTCCGCGACGCCTGGAAGATC
>NZ_JADGLL010000101.1 GCF_015235415.1 Microbacterium paludicola
CGGACTGGGCGAAGCGGATCGAGGTGGTCGCGATGGACGGCTTCGCCGGGTTCAAGACCGCTGCCGCCGAGGAACTCCCCGACGCCGTCCCCGTCATGGACCCGTTCCACGTGGTCCGCCTCGCCGGCGACGCGCTGGATGTCTGCCGGCGTCGGGTCCAGCAAGACACCACCGGTCACCGCGGGCTCAAGGGCGACCCGCTCTACAAAGCCCGCCGCACCCTGCACACCGGGGCGAGCCTGCTCACCGACCGGCAGCGGGCACGCCTGGACGCAGTGTTCGCGAGCGAGGAGCACATCGAGGTCGAGGCGACCTGGGGCATCTACCAGCGCATCGTCGCGGCCTACCGGGAGCCCGACAAGAAGAAAGCGAAGGCGATGATGCAGGAGGTGATCGCTACGATCAGCAGCGGCGTTCCCGCGGCGCTCGTCGAGGTCCGCAAGCTCGGCCGGACCATGAAGCAGCGGGCGGGCGACATCCTCGCGTTCTTCGACCGCCCCGGCACCAGCAACGGCCCGACCGAGGCCATCAACGGGCGACTCGAACACCTCCGCGGCTCCGCCCTCGGCTTCCGCAACCTCACCCACTACATCGCTCGGTCACTGCTCGAAGCCGGAGGGTTCAGACCCGCGCTACACCCTCGTTCGTGAAGAGCC
>NZ_JADGLL010000102.1 GCF_015235415.1 Microbacterium paludicola
TAGTGTAACACGTTTTGCTATGGCGCAAAGAGAAATAGGACTAGCTCTTGGAGAACCTCCTACAACCAAAGGTTATCCACCAAGTGTTTTAAGTCTTTTGCCTCAACTCATGGAAAGAACGGGTAAAGAAGAAGGTAAAGGCACTATAACGGCCTTTTTTACCGTTTTGGTGGATGGCGATGATATGAGTGATCCAATCGCCGATCAAAGTCGTTCTATCTTAGATGGACACATTGTTTTAAGTCGTGAATTAACAGACTTTGGAATTTATCCTCCTATTAATATACAAAACTCTGCTTCAAGGGTAATGAGTGACATTATAAGTCCTGAGCATAAACTTTGGGCAAGAAAATTTAAGCGTTTAAACTCGCTTTTAAAAGAAAATGAAGTATTGCTTCGCATCGGTGCTTATCAGAAAGGAAGTGATAAAGAACTTGATGAAGCTATTTCTAAAAAAGAATTTATGCAAAAATTCTTAGGCCAAAATCCTGAAGAAAGCTTTGAATTTAATCAAACTTTAGAGC
>NZ_JADGLL010000103.1 GCF_015235415.1 Microbacterium paludicola
TTTAAGAAAGGATTATCCTCAGCAAATTTATCTAAATTTTCTTTTAAATCCTCTATATTTGCTTGTAAAATCGGCAACCAAGAGCGTAAAGTTTGAGAAATTTTAGTCTTGGGCGCTTGGGTGATTTTTTGCTTTAACATCAATCAAGGAGTTTAAACTCCGCTCCTAAATAATACTTTTTCACGTCTTTATTGGTTGCAATTTCATCAGCATTCCCACTAGCAAGCAAAGAACCTGATCTTATAACATAAGCTCTATCACAAATAGCCAAAGTCTCACGCACATTATGATCGGTAATTACAACCCCAATCCCCAATCTTTTAAGCTCTTTAATTAAAGTTTGAATTTCAGCCACTGCTATAGGATCAACACCTGCAAAAGGCTCATCAAGAAGTAAAAACTTAGGTTCGCACATCAAGCTTCTAGCGATCTCGCAACGCCTTCTTTCACCTCCACTTAAACTTAAACCTTTCCTTAAACGAATAGGCTCTATACTTAAGAGTTCAAGCA
>NZ_JADGLL010000104.1 GCF_015235415.1 Microbacterium paludicola
TTTTCATAAAACTTGTTTTCTTTTGGATTTAAAAATCTTGCCCCAATACTAGGTATTAAAAATACAGAAACCAAAAAGCTTATAACTATCCCACTTGCAACGCTTATGCCTAAGGCATTGAAAAAAAGCCCTGATATAGAGTTCATATAAGAAATAGGGATAAAAACACAAAGTAAAACTATACTTATGCTTAAAACGCTAAAACCTATTTCATTGATACCTAAAAAAGCAGTTTGTAAAGGCGGATAAGTTTTTAGCTTTTTAGCAATATTTTCAATCACTACTATAGCATCATCGATAAAAATTCCTATGCTTAAGGTTAAAGCTATAAAAGTTAAGCGGTTTAAATCATAGCCTAAAAGATCGATAATAAAAAAAGTTGAAATGATAGAAGTAGGTATAGCTATGCAAGCAATTAGAGTTGCACTTAAATTTCTTAAAAATAAAAACACGATAACAAGGGTTAGAAA
>NZ_JADGLL010000105.1 GCF_015235415.1 Microbacterium paludicola
CATCACAGACGTATGAACAGCAATCACAAGTTGGTCTTTTAGATAAACTTCTGGGCAGTCATCCTTTTGAAGAACAATTAAAAAACATTTCTTTTCAATATGCTGGCAGTGAAGTGAGCATTCAAGCTAGTGGTTATAGTAAATTTGTTGAATTTTTTATTCGTAAGGGAGCCCATTTTGGTACGTATTTTCTATTAGGTGGTAGTTGGTTTATTGGATTAGTGCCAAGAATCAAAGGTCTGTTTTTAACAGCTGTTGTTTCCTGGCTAGCTGCTACTGGCTATGCAGGTTTAGATGAATTTCATCAAATGATCACAGGCGGAAGGACCCCTCTTTTTCAAGAGGTTATGTTGGATGCCATGGGTGCTTTGACAGCCATCGTCATTTGTTTGGTGGTGCATGGTTTGAAGAAAAATAAAAAAAGAAGACGCTAATTTAGAAGAGCTTCGTTTATTCGTCAGAAAGGT
>NZ_JADGLL010000106.1 GCF_015235415.1 Microbacterium paludicola
CATTACAAGTATCAAGTTCTATGCCATGTTTATTTAAAAATTCTTTTAAAGCACCATTACTCATTATAGTGGCTACAACACTTGATTGTAATTTACCTTGTTCTTTAAGATAAAGTGCTAAAACTCCTAATAAACTATCTCCATTAGCCACTTCGCCTTTTTCATCTACAACCACCAAACGATCTGCATCACCATCAAAAGCAAAGCCTACATCTGCACGCAAACGCTTTACCTCAGCAGCTAAATTTGCAGGATGTAAAGCTCCACAATTTTCATTGATATTAAGTCCATTGGGTTTATCGCTCATTACTATAACTTCAGCACCTAATTCCTTAAAAACAGTAGGTGCTACCTTATAAGCTGCTCCATGAGCCACATCTAAAACCACACGCAAAGACTTTAAAGTAAGATCTTTTGGAAAAGAATTTTTAATAGAAACAATATACCTTCCTATAACA
>NZ_JADGLL010000107.1 GCF_015235415.1 Microbacterium paludicola
ATCCTGTGATAGAATAATGTGCAAAATCAAATATCCTAAAATCAACACCCAATTCATAATTTATACTTTCTTCTGGTTTTAAGTCAGGGTTTCCAAAATAAGCATTGTCATTGCTATAATTATAATATCCATTTGTCAACTCCTTAGCAGCAGGAGTTTTATAGCCTTTTGAAACACCTCCTTTAAAGGCTATATTATCATTTAAGTGATAAACCAAATAAACCCTAGGCGTAAATTCAGAATCAAACAAATCGCTATAAATATAACGCAAACCTGTAGTAAAAATCAAATCATCTGTTATAAAATACTCATTTTCCCCATAAAGCGCAACCGTGGTTTGATCAAGATTTTTACCTCTTATTTGACTACCTGCGCTTGCTTGATCATTTTTTAACATCTCATAATCAATCCTTGCACCAAAGGTATTTACTAAATTACCGTATTGACC
>NZ_JADGLL010000108.1 GCF_015235415.1 Microbacterium paludicola
GTTTTTATGATTTAATATGATAAGATTAGGTTTTTATCTTATTTTATATAGTAATGTAGGAAACCAATGCTTAGGGAAAAAATTTATATTGCTAGTGATCATGCTGGTTTTGAATTAAAAGAAAAAATTTGCGTATTTTTAAAAGAAAAAAATATAATTTTTAACGATTTAGGAACAAACACTTGCGCAAGCTGCGATTATCCTGATTATGCACATTTACTTGCCGAAAAAATAGACGAACGAAGCTTTGGCATTCTTATTTGTGGAAGTGGAATTGGAATTTCTATTGCAGCAAATCGTCATAAAAACATTCGTTGTGCATTATGTCATGAAAGCTTAAGTGCAGAACTTGCAAGAAGGCATAATGATGCCAATGTTTTGGCATTAGGCGGAAGATTAATCGGGGTTGAATTAGCTATAGATATTATAGA
>NZ_JADGLL010000109.1 GCF_015235415.1 Microbacterium paludicola
CTCTTTAGCATTTTGTATCAGCGCTGCATTTTTATCCGCCTTTTTAGATGCGCTAACCGTTGTTGCCGTGATTATTAGTGTCGCCATGGGTTTTTATGGTGTCTATCACAAAGTTGCCTCAGGCAATAAATTAAATGAGCTTATTGATATCACCAACGATGATAAATTAGGTGATAAACGAACCACATTAGAACAGTTTCGTGCATTTTTAAGAAGTTTAATGATGCATGCCGGTGTCGGTACAGCACTAGGCGGTGTGATGACGATGGTCGGCGAGCCACAAAATTTAATTATTGCAGAACAAGCAAATTGGAATTTTATTGAATTTTTCTTCCGTATGGCGCCCGTTACCCTACCTGTTTTAGCCTGTGGTTTGCTCACTTGCTACTTAGTAGAAAAGTTTAAATTATTTGGCTATGGCGCAAAAC
>NZ_JADGLL010000010.1 GCF_015235415.1 Microbacterium paludicola
GTGGGGGTACCGGCCCGCTGCCCACCCCCGGTTATCGAGCGAGCTTGCGAGTCGAGGTGACGGCTCGCACGGGCGGGCGGCTTGGGGTCGGTCGCTTCGGCTCGCAAGCACGCACTGCAGCCGGTGGGGTCAGAGCCGTCACAGGGTCGGCGATCTAGGCTGAACGGGTGAATCCGCGCGCGCTGCGGGCCGCCGGGCCCGCGATCCTGATCGTCGCCGCGGCGCTCACCACGATCGCGGCCCTCGCCTACGGCGGTGCGGCCGATCCGCTGGCGACAGGCGATCCCGGGCCATTCGTGCGCTGGGGCCTGCCGATGGCGAAGCTGCTCGTGAACGTGTCCGCCGCCGTGATGGCCGGATCGCTCGTGCTCGCGCTGTTCGCCCTGAAGGCCGGCGACCGCGAGTTCGACGGCGCACTGGATGTCTCCTCCATCGGCGCCGCGGTGTTCACGGTCGCGTCGGGCGCCGTCGGCTTCCTGACGTTCCTCGACTCGTTCAACCCCGAGCTGTCGGCCGGGCCCGAGTTCGGCGCGCAACTCGGCAGGTTCCTGACCGAGGTGGAGCTCGGCCGCACGTGGCTGATGACGATGATCGCGGCGGCCGTCGTGACCATCCTGACCTTCGCGGTGCGGTCGTGGACGGCGACGCTGCTGACGGCCATCCTGGCGCTCGTCTCGCTCATTCCCATGGCGACGCAGGGCCACTCGGGCGAGCTGGCGAGCCACGACGCCACCGTCACGGCCCTCAGCCTCCACGTCGTCGGGGCCGCGGTGTGGCTCGGCGGGCTTGTGCTGCTCGTTGTGCTGCGTCCGGTGCTGGATGCCCGGCGCGTTCCGGACGTGCTGCGGAGGTACTCGTCGATCGCGCTCGTCGCGTTCGTCGTCGTCGCGCTCTCGGGCTTCGCGCGCACCCTGTCCGCCATCAGCGCGTGGGAGCAGCTCGCGACGCCGTACGGCGGCATCCTGTGCCTGAAGGTCGCGGCCCTCGTCCTGATGGGTCTGCTCGGCGCCTGGTACCGGCGCCTGCTGATCGGACGGATCGATTCGGCGAACGCGGCCCGCGCGGCGAAGGCCGGCCGCGCCTTCTGGACCCTCATCGCCGTCGAGCTCGCCTTCATGGGCATCGCCTCCGGCGCGGCCGCCGCGCTCGCGCGCACCCCGCCGCCGGCGACCGAGACGCCGTACTCGTCGACGCCCGCCGAGGTCCTGACCGACGAGCCGCTGCCGCCGGAGCTGACGTTCGACCGCTGGTTCACCACCTGGGACGTCGACCTGCTGTGGGCCTTCGTCGCGGCGGCGGGAATCGTCTTCTACCTGGCCGGCGTCATCCGGATGCGCCGGCGCGGCGACCGCTGGCCGGTGTACCGCACGGTGCTGTGGGTGCTCGGGATGCTGACCCTCTTCTGGGTCACCTCGGGCCCGGTCAACGCCTACCAGGACTACCTGTTCAGCCTGCACATGCTGGGCCACATGCTGCTGACGATGGGCATCCCGCTCCTGCTGGTGCCAGGGGCGCCCATCACCCTCGCGCTGCGGGCGATCGAGAAGCGCGACGACGGCACGCGCGGCGGCCGCGAGTGGATCATGTGGGCCGTGCACAGCCCCTTCGCGCGCGTCGTCACGCATCCGCTGGTCGCGGCCGGGATCTTCGTCGGCTCGCTCTGGGTCTTCTACTTCACGGATCTGTTCCGCTGGTCGCTGTACGACCATCTGGGGCACGTGTGGATGGTCACGCACTTCCTCATCTCGGGGTTCCTGTTCGTGATGTCGCTGACCGGGATCGATCCGCTTCCGTACCGGATGCCGTACCCGGGCCGTCTCGTGACGCTCATCGCGGTCATGGCGATGCACGCCTTCTTCGGCGTCGCGATGATGATGCAGTCGGGCCTGATGGTCGCCGAGTGGTTCGGCGCGATGGGGCGCACGTGGGGCCCCACGCCGATGGAGGACCAGTACATCGGCGGCGGCGTGGCGTGGTCGATCGGCGAGATTCCGACGCTCATCACGGCGATCGTGGTGGCCGTGCAGTGGAGCCGCAGCGACGAGCGCCAGCAGCGCCGCTCCGACCGCCACGCCGACCGCACGGACGACGCCGAGCTCGAGGCCTACAACGCCCGCCTCGCCCGCATCGCTGAGCGCGATGAGGCAGCCGATAAGGCCGCGCGCTGATCGATCCGGTTCCTTTTTGGGCCGCGCGCTGATCGATCGCTCGGCCGACGCTTCGCGCCGACACTCGCGCTCGATTGGCTGTCGCTTCGCTCCATCCGGGGCGCGCTGGTGGGCCGCTCCGCGGCACGGTCGCTTCGCTCCCAGAGGGGTACAGCGGGCGGTGACCCGGATCGATCGCTCGGCCGACGCTCCGCGCCGGCGCTCGCGATCGATGATTACTCAGCGCAGCGCGGGGCTGCCCACGAGGATCGACGCCGTGCCGTCGGACAGGATGTCGACCGTGCCGTCGATCACGAACGGCACGTCCTCGCTGTAGTGGTAGATCAGGCCGTTGAAGATCGAGCGCACGTCGGCCTCGATGTGCGCCGTGCCGGTCGCGGGCGAGATCGCCCAGTAGGCGCCGTCGGGCACGATCTCGACGTTCGGCTCCGAGGGGATGCTCCAGGCGATCGTGTCGGCGAACACCCGGTCGTCGATCTGGATGCCGAATGGGCAGCCGCTCGGCTGCAGCACCTGCTGCGTCGAGCACTCGGCGAGGAAGGCGGACACCTTCTCCTTCACGACCTGCGTGAACGCCTTGGTGGGCTCGGCCTGCACCTCGAGCGGAACGCTCTTCAGCGCCGCGTCGGCCAGCACCTTCACGGGCCCGGTCTCGGCGGTGGCGGTGTCGACCTCCACGCTGTAGATACCCGGCGAGAAGACGAGCAGCGACACCGGGGCGACCGGATCGGCCTTCTCCCTGTCGGGGGAGACCTGGCGCTTGTCCATCTCGAAGCCGTTGACCGAGAACTGCATCGATCCGAGCACGGTCGCGCGGATCTCCGCGAGCGGGCTCGTCGCGAAGCCCCAGCGCGGTGTGAGGCCGTCCGACCCCACCTGCGTGACGTGGAAGGTCGTCTTCCCGGCGACGCCGTCGATCGCGTAGGTCGCGGTGACCTCGATCTCCTCGTCGCCGACGGGCTTCTCGGTGACGGCGACATCGGTCAGCTCGAACGTCAGGGCGGCGCTGCGCAGCAGCGCGTCGGACGACGTGATGGGCAGCCCCGCGGCCTCGAGATCGGTGTCGTCCAGAGCGACGCCGGGGACGGCGAGCGCGGCGGCGGCGTCCCCGTCGGCGATCATCCCGATGTACCGCTCGACGAACGCGCTGGGGCCCCAGAACAGGCGGTACAGCGACGAGAAGCCCGCCCAGATCGCCGCGGCGAGGAGGACGCCGACGATGCCGAGCAGCAGCAGGTCGCGCGTGAGCCGGGAGCGCGCCCGGCGCTCCGCCGGTTCCGCCGTGCCGCCGGGCGCCGCCGCGGCCGGGGTCGCCGTCGCGGTCGCCTGATCCATTGGGCCAGTCTACGAAAGCCCGTTCCGGCTCATCCTGAATGGTGTCATCGGCGCCCGATGCGCGGCGAGAGTGCACAGCTGACCGCGTCACACGGCATCCGATGGGAGGATGGATGTCATGCCCGCGCTGTCCCCCGAGCAGGAGGAGCTCTTCCGCCTCATCGAGGACACGCGCGAGCACGTCTTCGTCACCGGACGCGCCGGCACCGGCAAGTCGACGCTGCTGAACCACCTCTCGTGGAACACGAAGAAGCAGATCGCGGTCTGCGCGCCGACCGGCGTCGCGGCGCTGAACGTCGAGGGGCAGACGATCCACTCGCTGTTCAAGCTGCCGATCGGACTGATCGCCGACAGCGACATCGAGCAGAACGACGCGACCCGCAAGCTGCTCAACGCGATCGACACGCTCGTGATCGACGAGATCTCGATGGTCAACGCCGACCTGATGGACGCGATCGACCGCTCGCTGCGCCAGGCGCGGGGACGCCGCGGCGAGCCGTTCGGCGGGGTGCAGATCGTGATGTTCGGCGACCCGTACCAGCTGGCCCCGGTGCCGCCGCGCGGCGACGAGGCGCGGTACATCCAGGACCACTACCGGTCGTTCTGGTTCTTCGACGCGCACGTCTGGGCCGGGCGCGAGCCGGAGGGCGACGGGCTGATCGAGCTCGGCCGGCACGGCGCCGAGCTCCACATCCGCGAGCTCACCCACATCCATCGGCAGGACGACGACGCGTTCAAGGCGATGCTCAACGCCGTCCGCTACGGCCGGGTGACGAAGGAGATCGCGGACATCCTGAACGCGAAGGGCGCGCGCACGCCCCCGGAGGATCCGGATCATCCGATCATCACGCTCGCGACGCGCAACGACCGCGTCAACGCGATCAACGCGAAGCACCTGGCGCAGCTGCCGGGGCGCGAGCAGACCGCGAAGGCCGAGGTGAGCGGCGACTTCGGCCGTGGGGACGTGTACCCCGCCGACCCCGACCTGAAGCTCAAGATCGGCGCGCAGGTGATGTTCCTCCGCAACGACACCGGATCGCCGGGGGAGCCGCCGCGCTGGGTGAACGGCACGATCGGCACCGTCACCCGGATCGTCGGCGAGACCGTGCGCGTGGACGTCGACGGCGAGGAGGTCGAGGTGGAGCCGGCCGTCTGGGAGAAGTATCGCTACGCGTACGACCCGATCGGCCGCAAGCTCACGCGCGAGGTCGTCGCGGAGTTCACGCAGTTCCCGCTGCGTCTGGCGTGGGCCGTCACGATCCACAAGTCGCAGGGGAAGACGTACGACCGGGCCGTCGTGGATCTCGGCGCCGGCGCCTTCGCCCCCGGGCAGACCTACGTCGCGCTCAGCCGGCTGACCTCGCTCGAGGGCCTGTACCTCTCGCGACCGCTGCGGCCGAGCGACATCCGCGTCGACCAGGATGTGCGCCGGTTCATGCGCGCCGTGTGGGAGCAGCGGCAGGCCGCAGCCGCAACGGGGACGGCGGCCGCCACACCGTAGACTCTGTGGACGGGCGATCGGGGGTGTCATGCGGATGACGGATCGAGCACGTCGCGCAGTGGCAGCGCTCGCGGCGGCCGCGGCGATTGCCGTGGCCTTGAGCGGGTGCACGGGGGGCGAGACGACGTTGGCGGGGACGCCGCAGCAGGTCGCGGGGGAGCTTCCCGCCGACACTGTCGAGCAGCTCCAGTCGGCGGTCGAACACGCGATGGCGGCGACCGGATCCTCCGGTGCGATCGTCGGGGTGTGGGTTCCCTGGGCGGGCGCCTGGGTCAGCGGCCTCGGTACGACGGCCCACGACTCGGACACCCCGGTCACGACCGACATGGCGTTCCGCATCACCTCGATGACCCGGCCGATGACATGCGACGTGCTCTACGGGATGGTGGAGGACGGGATCGTCGGGCTCGACGACAGCGTCGCCAAGTACGTGCCGAGCACGCCGAACCTCGGCGAGGTCACGCTCCGGCACCTGTGCGACAACAGCTCGGGCCTCGGGCGGTCGAGCGACACGCTGATCCACGACGTGCTGCGCACCCCCGAGCGCCAGTGGCACCCGCGCGAGGTCGCCGCGGCGGGCCTCGGCAAGGAGAGCAGCGAGGCGGGCGTGGCGTTCACCGACTCCGACACCGGCTACCTGCTGCTCGGCATGGCGCTGCAGAACGCAGCGCGCGAGTCGATGCCGGCGCTCATCCGGGAGTACGTGACCCAGCCGCTCGGGTTGCAGGCGACCGGCCTTCCCGGGGCGGCGGCCGCGGCTCCGGGAGATCCCGCGCTGCCGGGGTACTTCTCGGACCAGGCGGACCGCGACGCGGGCTGCACCGCTCCGCGCGATTACACCGTGCTGTCGTCGAGCTTCGGCTTCACCGACTCGGGTGGTGTGTCGACGATCGATGAGCTCGGTGTGTACACCGCCTCCCTCGCCGCCCGGGCAAAGGAGGGTGACGGCCTCGCGCCGCGCTGGAGCGGCGCCAAGCCCGTCAGCACCAAGAGCGACTCCTGGTACCAGTACGCCGGCGGCACCTTCATCGCGGGCTCGATGATCGGCCAGCAGGGCGCGACGCCCGGGTACCTGACGAGCGCGTACGCCGACGTCGACAACGGTCTCACCGTCGCCGTGGTGCTCAACAACTCGGCGGCCCCGGAGTCGCTCGTCGGCTATCTCGCCAAGGAGCTCGCGGCGATCGTGTCGAAGGTGCCGGCGCGTGAGGGTGAGACCGCCCCCGAGTTCGGCCTTCCCTGGACCGCCGACGACTACCACCAGCGCGTCGCCGACCGCGCGATCTGCCCGATCGACGACGCGGCAGAGTGACGGCGCGCGGCTCGTCGTCCGGGTTCGCGGCGGGGCTCGTCGCCCTCGGCCTCGCCTGCCAGGAGATCGGCGCCGCCATCGCGGTGCTGCTGTTCCCGCACACCGGCCCGCTCGGGATGGTGATGCTGCGGCTCGTGTTCTCGGCGCTCATCCTGCTCGCGATCGCGCGGCCGGCCGTGCGCGGCCGAACGCGTCACGAGTGGGCGACGGTCGCGCGGCTCGGCATCGCCCTGGCGGTGATGAACGGCTTCTTCTACGTGGCGCTCGAGCGCCTCGCTCTCGGAGTGACAGTGACGATCGAGGTGCTCGGTCCGCTCGCGCTGGCGATCCTCGTCGCCGGCACTCGCACGGCGTGGGTCTGGGCCGGCCTCGCCCTGGCCGGCGTCATCGCCCTGGGCGGCGGGGGATGGGAGCGGCTCGACCCCGTCGGCGTGCTGTGCGCGCTGGGCGCGGCGGTGAGCTGGGCGTTCTACATCCGCGGACAGGCGCGCGTGGGGCGGGCGTTCCCCAAGCTCGAGGGGCTCGCGCTGGCGATGGCGATCGGCGCCCTGATCTCCCTGCCGTTCGGCATCGTGACGGCCGGGCCGGCCCTGCTGCGACCCGACCTCCTGGCGCTCGGCGCGGCGGTCGCCATCCTGTCGTCCACCATCCCATACGCGCTCGAGCTGATCGCGCTGCGCCGGCTCACCGAGGCGGCCTTCGGCATCCTGATGAGCCTGGCGCCGGCAACCGCCGCGCTCGCCGGCTGGATCCTGCTCGGCCAGCAGCTCGCCTGGCTCGAGATCCTCGGCCTGGTGCTCGTCGTGTGCGCGAGCGCCGGCGCCGTGTGGACCTCGCGCGGGCGACGTCGGCCCGAGCCGGTGGCGGAGCCGCTGGCGTAGCGTGTGCGGCGGCTGGTCCCGGCGACGTGCACCGTCATCCGGATCCGCGAAGCGCTCGGCCTTGAGAGAATCGGGCATGGTCGCCGCGCTTCCCCTTGACATCCGGGTCCCGATCCTGAACGCGCCGATGGGCGGCATCGCCGGCGGGGCGCTCGCCGCCGCCGTCTCCCAGGCGGGCGGGCTCGGGATGATCGGCATGGGCAGTTCGGGGAGCGTCGCATCGCTGCAGCGGCAGCTGCCTCTCGTGCCCGCGGGCGTGCGCGTAGGGATCGGCCTCGTCGACTGGGTCGTGCGGAAGGAGCCTGGGCTGCTCGATCTCGCCCTCGACGCCGAGCCCGTGGTGCTGTCGGTGAGCTTCGGCGACGACGTTGACTGGATCTCCCGGGCCCACGACCGCGGTGTGTTCGCGGCGGCCCAGGTGTTCGACGCGGCCGGTGTCGAGCGTGCGGATGCCGCCGGTGCCGACCTGATCGTCGTGCGCGGGCGGGAGGCCGGCGGCCACGGGCGCCCGCTCGCTGACCGTGATGCGCTGCTCGACGCGGCAGCGGACCTGACCTCGCGGCCGGGGCTCGCTGCCGGGGCGATCGCGACGGCGGCGGATGTGCGACGCGCCATGGACCGTGGTGCGAGCGGAGTGTGGGTGGGAACGGCGTTCGCCGCGTGCCGCGAGTCGCTCGCCTCGCCGGGAACGCGCCGGGCGCTGATCGAGGCGCGGCCCGAGGACACCATCCTGACCTCCGCGTTCGACCAGGCCGCCGGCTACGGCTGGCCGGCCGACATCCCCGAGCGAGTGCTCGACAACGACTTCACGCGGCGCTGGGCCGACGGCGTCGAGGGCGCTGCCGCCGAGCAGCTCGCGGCCGCGAACGCCGCCGACGACCCGCGCGGAATGTCGATCAACGCCGGCCTCGGCGTCGGCGAGTTACGCGAGGAGCGCACCGCCGCCGAGGTGCTCGCCGCGCTCGCCGGAGAGAGTGTGACTGGCCACGCATCGTGAGCCGCATGCGCCCTTTCGTCCTTCTCGCCACGCGTCCGGAAGATGGACCCGCGGACGAGGAGTACGCGCTGTTCCTGCGGTACGGCGGGCTTCGCCCCGAGGACCTCATCCGGGTGCGACTCGAGGCAGGACCGATGCCCGTGCTCGATCTCGACGCCATCTCGGGGATCTTCGTCGGCGGCAGCCCCTTCAACGCCTCGGATCCGGATGCGCGGAAGCCGGCGGTCCAGCGGCGGGTCGAGGCCGAGTTCGAGGTGCTGCTGCGCGAGGTCGTCGCCCGGGACATCCCGTTTCTCGGCGCCTGCTACGGCGTCGGGACGCTCGGCTCCCACATCGGGGCCACGATCGGCCAGGAGTTCGGGGAGCCGGTCGGGGTCGTCCCCGTCACGCTCACCGACGCGGGCCTGACGGATCCCCTGCTGCGGGGGATGCCGCCGACGTTCAACGCCTTCGTCGGGCACAAGGAGGCGATCAGCTCGCTGCCGGGCTCCGCCGTGCTGCTGGCGTCGTCCCCCGGCTCGCCGGTGCAGATGTTCCGGGTCGGTCGCCGCGTCTACGCCACGCAGTTCCACCCGGAGCTCGACGTCGACGGCATCGCGACGCGCATTCGCGCGTATGCCCGCCACGGGTACTTCGCCCCGGACGAGCTGGAAGACACCCTCGCGGCCGTCGCGCGGGTACCGGTCACTGAGACGGGCCGCATCCTGCGACGGTTCGTCGAGCTGTTCGCGCGCTGAGTGCGCGGCCGGGCTCCGAGGACTGGGAGGACGTCCGATCCGATGAGCCCCCCCGCGTCCCCTCAGACGTTCGGCAGCTGGGTCTGCCACAGGATCGCGAGCAGCAGGATGAGCGACATCGCCGCCATGATCGCCATCAGTCCCGCCATCGTGAGGTTGCGGGTGCGGTCGACCTGGATGGTCAGTGCGGCCGTGATCAGGCCGACCGACGAGGCCACCACGAACGCGATGCCGATCCATGCGAGCGCCCAGTTCGACGGCAGCGCGAGGGCGAAGGCGACGATCGCGACGACCGCCAGCAGCAGTCCCGGCACGAGCCAGATCCAGCGCTTTGGCGTGTGGAGGGCGGGCTGGTTGCGCATCCGCGTGGGGTCAGCGGGCGTGCGGCCGCGGCGAGCGGGTCCCGGCTCGACCATGACGCGCCTCCTTTGCTCGGGAGCACCACGCTATGGCCGGCCGCGCCGCCGCGGCACGGGCTTGACAGCGCCCGACTAGCCGCGCTCGGTGCTGGCGAGCACCCGCAGCAGGCGCGCGAGGGTTGCCTGGTCGGCGCGGCTGAGCGCGCTGAGCTCCTCGGCCTCGTGCTGCGCGAGGGCCGTCATGGCGGCGTCGGCGCGTTCGATGCCCTCGGGCAGCAGCCGCACGAGGACGCCGCGCCCGTCGCTGGGGTGACGTCGCCGCTCGACGAGTCCGCGCGCCACGAGCTTGTCGATGCGGTTGGTCATGGCGGCGCTGCCGATCATGGTCGCCGTGACCAGCTGCATGGGGCTGAGCTCGTGCGGCGGCTCCTCGCGGCGGAGCGCGGCGAGCACGTCGAACTCCCACGCGGTGAGCCCCGCGCCGCGGAACGCGTCGGCACGGAGCCGCGTGAGCCTGTTCGCCGCGCGCCGCAGTCGCGACATCACATCGAGCGGAGTCAGGTCGATGTCCGGAAGTCGGCGCGACCACGCGTCGATGAGGAGGTCGACCTCGTCGTCACGGTCGGCCGGGGTCATGTTCCTACGCTACCGGGCGCGTGTCGCGGCGGCGCCCCGGGCGCCGTGGCGCGGGTGGCGCCGGGCGCCCGGGGGTCGCCGTCTCCTCCGCCGCCTATGCGGCCTTGATGTACCCGTTGGGGTTCAGCACGTACTTGCGCGCGGCGCCCTGATCGAACTCGGCGTAACCGCGCGGCGCGTCCTCGAGCGAGATCGGCGTCGCGTTCACGGCCTTCGCGATCTGCACCTTGTCGTGCAGGATCGCCATCATCAGCTGGCGGTTATACCGCATGACGGGGCATTGCCCGGTCGTGAACGACAGCGACTTCGCCCAGCCGAGCCCGAGCCGGATCGACAGGGAACCGACCTGGGCGGCCTCATCGACGCCGCCGGGGTCGCCGGTCACGTACAGGCCGGGGATGCCGAGCGCGCCGCCGGCCGCGGTGAGCTCCATGAGCGAGTTCAGCACGGTCGCGGGGGCCTCGTGCGATGCGTCCGCCCCGTGCCCTCGCGCCTCGAACCCGACGGCGTCCACGCCCGCGTCCACCTCTGGCACGCCCAGGATCTGCTCGAGCTGGTCCCTCGGGTCTCCCTGCGAGACGTCGACGGTCTCGCAGCCGATGGCGCGCGCGGCAGCGAGCCGGTCGGCGTTGAGGTCGCCCACGATCACGACGGCGGCGCCGAGCAGCTGCGCGCCTACGGCCGCGGCGATCCCGACGGGCCCGGCTCCGGCGATGTACACGGTCGATCCGGGCTTGACGCCGGCGCTGTACGCCCCGTGGAAGCCGGTGGGGAAGATGTCCGACAGCATCGTCAGGTCGAGGATCTTCTCGAGCGCCTGGTCGCGGTCGGGGAACTTCAGCAGGTTCCAGTCGGCATACGGCACGAGCACGTACTCGGCCTGGCCGCCGACCCAGCCGCCCATGTCCACGTAGCCGTACGCGGATCCGGGCCGGTCGGGGTTGACGTTCAGGCAGATGCCGGTCTTGCCCTCCTTGCAGTTGCGGCACCGACCGCAGGCGATGTTGAACGGCACGGAGACGATGTCGCCCACCTTGATGAACTCCACGTCCGGCCCGACCTCGACCACCTCGCCGGTGATCTCGTGGCCGAGCACGAGGCCTGCCGGTGCGGTCGTGCGGCCACGCACCATGTGCTGATCCGACCCGCAGATGTTCGTGCTCACCGTGCGAAGGATGGCACCGTGCGGCACCTTGCGCCCGACGTTGGCCGGGTTGACGCCTGGTCCGTCCTTCAGCTCGAACTCGGGGTATGCGGTGTCGACGACCTCGACCTCGCCGGGACCCTTGTAGACAACAGCTCTGTTTCCGGGCATCTTCGCCCTCCTGTCTCCGTAGGCGTGTTCGCTGGCGGATGACCAGCACCCCGAGCCTCCTCGCAGCGTCCCGGGGTCGCAATGGGGGTGGCCGCTCTACGGGAACGCTGCCACCAGTGGATGGGAACGCCCGACGGGCTGGGAGCCGCGCATCTGCTCGCCTCGAGCAGTCGCCGATGTGCAGTGCTAGTGTCCGGCATCGTGAGCCGCACCCGCCCCTTCGTTCTTCTCGCCACTCGCCCGGAGGACGGGCCGGCGGACGAGGAGTACGAGCTGTTCCTGCGGTACGGCGGGCTTCGGCCCGAGGAGCTGATCCGGGTGCGGCTGGAAGCGGGGCCGATGCCCGAGCTCGACCTCGACGCCATCTCGGGGATCTTCGTCGGCGGCAGCCCGTTCAACGCGTCGGATCCGGATGAGCGCAAGTCGGCGGTGCAGCGCCGGGTCGAGGCCGAGTTCGACGCGCTGCTGCGCGAGGTCGTCGCGCGCGACTTCCCGTTCCTCGGCGCGTGCTACGGGGTGGGGACGCTGGGCTCCCACATCGGGGCGGCGATCGGCCGCGAGTTCGGGGAGCCCATCGGGGTCGTGCCCGTCACGCTCACCGAGGCGGGCACGGCGGATCCGCTGCTGCAGGGGATGCCGCCCACCTTCGACGCCTTCGTGGGGCACAAGGAGGCGATCAGCTCGCTGCCGGCGTCCGCCGTGCTGCTGGCGTCGTCCCCCGACTCCCCCGTGCAGATGTTCCGGGTCGGCCGGCACGTCTACCCGACACAGTTCCATCCGGAACTGGATGTGGACGGCATCACCACGCGCATCCGCGCGTACGCAGGTCACGGGTACTTCGCCCCCGAGGAGCTGGATGACACCCTCGCGGCCGCCGCGCGGGTGCCCGTCACGGAGACCGGCCGCATCCTGCGACGGTTCGTCGAGCTCTTTGCGCGCCGAGCCCGGAGGGCGGCACCGGGAGACGCGAACGGCCCGTGGGAGCCCGTCGTCTGATCCGTGGCGGAGGATCCTCGTCTGCGGTTGGATTGACCGCATGACGAGGATCCTCCCGGTCGCCGGCGCGCTCGCGGTGGCGGCGTACGCGCTGGTCGGAGTGCTGTCGATCGTGGTGTGGGACCCGATGGCCGCCGTGCCGGGAGCGAGCCACGCGGAGGTCGTCGCCGGCGTCGAAGGATCGGGCGAGAGCTGGACGACCGGCGTCGTCATCCCACTGGCGCTGTTCGCGCCGGGGGTCATCGTGGCCGCGGTGCTGTCGGCGGTCGCCGTCGCCGGTCGCCTGCGCTGGTCGACCGCGGCGGCATGGCAGCTCGGCCTGCTTGTGTGCGGCGCGCCCGTGTACTTCGCGGCGAGCTTCCCGATGGGCATGGCCGTCGCCGACGCGTTCCTCGTCTCGGGCGGCAGCCACCAGCCCGCGCCGCTTGCGCTCTACGGCGTGAGCGCGCTCGCCGCGCTGGTGCTGGTCATCGGCGGCGTGGTGGCCTTGCGCGGACGGCCGTCCCCCGAGCCGGTCGCGGCGTAGGTCGCGACCGCAACCGGCGTCGTCCTCCCGCGCAGCGCGGATGCAAGCCGCTGCGCGGCCGCCGCCGCGAAGCCGGCGAGGAGAAGGACGCTGCCGACGGCGAAGAACGCGATGTGAAGCAGCACGAGGCCGAATGCGGCCGCGGCGGGCGTCGGCGGATCCGCCGCGGCGGGGGAGGCGTTCACGCGCGGCTGCCGCGCGACATCCATGATCTCCATGTGTGCAACGTACGGCGCGCACCCGGGGTCGCGAATCATCCTGCAGGTGTCATCCGGGGGTACCACGGTATGGGATCCGCGATTCGGACAACCGTGTCCGGATGGCCCTATCGTGAGAGGACTCACCCACCCGAGGAAGGCCATTCCGTGGACATCGAGCGAGTACTGCCGGAGCTGCGCGAACCGATGATGCGCGCTCAGGTGCGGTTGCCGCGCTGGCTCATCCGGATCGCCGTGCGGATGCTTCGGGTGCCGACGTCCGCCACGGTGAGCGTGACGAAGGATCGTGCCGGGTCGACCGGCGTCCGCGTCTACACGCCGACCGGGGCGCGCAGCGGGGCCGGCCTGCTGTGGATCCATGGCGGCGGCCTGCTCTTCGGCGACGCGAAGCAGGACGAGGCGCTGTGCCTGTCGACGGCCGAGCGGCTGGGGCTCGTGATCGTCTCGGCGAACTACCGGTTCGCCCCCGAGCATCCCTTCCCCGCCGCGCACGAGGACGTCCTGAGCACGTGGCGCTGGCTGATCGCCCACGCGGCGGAGCTCGGCGTGGATCCGGAGCGCGTCGTCGTCGGGGGCGAGAGCGCGGGGGCGGGCCTCGCGGCCGCCCTCGTGCAGCGCATCCACGACGAGGGCGGGGTGCAGCCGTGCGGGCAGTGGCTGTTCGCTCCCATGCTGGATGACCGCACCGCCGCCCGCCGCGAGCTGGATGCCGAGCAGCACTTCGTGTGGGACAACGGGCGCAACCGCGAGGGGTGGGCCGGCTACCTCGGCGCCGAACCCGGCGCCGCGACGGTTCCCGACTACGCCGTGCCCGCGCGCCGCACCGACCTGAGCGGTCTGCCGCCCGCGTTCCTCACGTGGGGCGACATCGAGCTGTTCGCCGGGGAGGACCTCGCTTACGCCGAGGCGCTGCGTGCCGCAGGGGTGTCCGTGACGACCGACGTGGTCGAGGGCGCGCCGCACGGCTTCGAGAACTGGGCGAAGGATGCGCCGGTCGCCCGCGCGCTCGTCGCACGCGCGCAGGAGTGGCTCCGCGGGGTGACCGCTCCGGCGTGACGCCGGCCGTCAGTCCGCGTCGCCCGCGCCGCCCTTCGCCCGCCGACGCCGCGGCGCCGCGGAGCGGGGCGGTGTGGCACGCATGTGGTCGCGCACTCGGGTGAGCACATCCGCGACCGCCTCCACGTCCCGGTCGGACAGCGGCTCGAGGAACAGCTCGTGGAGCAGTCCGATGTGCCCGGGGAACACCGCCGAGAGCACCTCGCGCCCCGCGTCGGTGATCGTCACGTCGATGCTGCGCTCGTCCTCGCGTGAGGGGGCGCGGCTGACGAGACCGCGCTGCTCGAGCAGCTGGGCCTGGTAGGTCAGGCCGCTGCGGCTGTAGACGACGCCGTCGGCGAGGTCGGTCATCCGCTGGGTGCCGCGCGGGGCGTCCCCGAGCGTCGCCAGCAGCTGGAACTGCACGTAGCTGAGGTCTCCGGCCTCTCGCAGCTGCTGTTCGACGGCGTGCCGCAGCAGGCTGCTGACCTCGATCAGCGCGAAGTACGCCCCGAGCTGGGTGGGGGTGAGGGTGGGATCGGAGCTCATCGCCCCATTCTAGCAATGCTGCGAAGTTGAAACAGTTGCTACGAATCCAAAGCAATGCTACGGTGATCGCAGATGCTTCGGATTCGAAGCAACACATGGCCCGAGAGGGGCCCGATGAGAGGAAGTTCGACATGAAGGCAGTGCGTTACCACGAGTTCGGCGGCCCCGAGGTGCTCCGCTACGAGGACGTCGAGCGGCCCGCTCCCGGCGCCGGTCAGGTGCTGATCCGCGTGGCGGGGTCGGCGTTCAGCCCCGCCGACAGCGGCATCCGGTCGGGCAACCTGCCGATCCCGGTGTCGCTGCCCCACATCCCCGGGTGCGACGTCTCCGGCACGGTCGAGGCCGTCGGCGCGGGGGTGGAGTCGTTCGCGGTGGGGGACGCGGTCATCGGCTTCCTGCCGATGACCGACGACGGTGCCGCGGCGGAGTTCGTCGTGGCGCCGGCGGATGCTCTCGCCACGGCTCCGACGAGCATCCCGCTGGTGGACGCGGCGGCAATTCCCTCGGTGGCGCTGACCGCCTGGCAGTCGCTGTTCGACGAGGCCGGCCTCGAAAGCGGCCAGCGCGTGCTCATCGTCGGAGCGGGCGGCGCGGTCGGCGACTACGCCATCCAGCTGGCCAAGCGCGCCGGGGCGCACGTGATCGCGACGGCGAGCCCGCGGAGCGCCGAGCGCGTGCGGACCGCCGGGGCGGACGAGGTGATCGACCACACGACAACGGCCGTGAGGGATGCGGTCGACGGGCAGGTCGACGTGCTGCTCAACCTCGCTCCCATCGAGCAGGCGGAGTTCGCGGCGCTTGTCGACCTGGTGCGGGATGGCGGTGTGGTCGCGGCGACGACCGCCTGGATGCCGACGCCGGGTGACGAGAAGCGCGGCGTGCGCGCCGCCGGCATCTACGTGCGCTCGGATGCGGATCAGCTGTCGCGTCTGGTGTCGCTTGTCGACGGCGGCGAGCTGCGGGTCGAGGTGTCCCGGCGCGTGCCGCTGAGCCAGCTCCCCGCGATCCACGCGGAGGCCGCGACCGGCGGCCTGCGCGGAAAGGTCGTCGCGGTGCCGGAGTCGGCGTGATGGTGCCGAGCCGGAGTGACGACGGGGCCGCCGGCGCGGCGGCCCCGTCGTCAGGGCCCGGCGGCCGTCGCGATCCGATCCGTCGGCGTTCCCCTCTTCGCCGCCGGGGGACGTAGTGTGCTGACGCAGGTCGTCTTCCCCCCTTCCCCTCTCGCCGCCATCGCGGTGGGCGACGCCCCGGAGGCGTGATCGACATGACAGACATCCTCGTCATCGGCGAGAGCGTCGCGGACGTCATCCGGCAGCCCGACGGTTCGTCCGTGACGCACCCCGGGGGAAGCCCGGCGAACGTCGCATTCGGCCTCGCCCGGCTGGGGGTCGGCGCGGCGCTGCTGACGGAGCTCGGCGACGACGAAGACGGCGCGCTCATCCGGAATCACCTGGAGGGGGCCGGAGCCACTGTCCTCGGCGACGGCGCGACCGCGGTGCCGCGCACCCCGCGCGCGACCGCGCGGATCCGGCCGGACGGATCCGCGGAGTACGACTTCGAGATCGGATGGACGCTCGCCGCCACCCGCGTCCCCCTCGAGGCGCGCCATCTTCACACCGGCTCGATCGCGGCGTTCCTCCAGCCCGGGGCGGACGCCGTGCTCGGGCTGCTCGCCGACGCCCGCGGCGACAGCAGCATCAGCATCGACCCGAACATCCGCCCCGCCCTGCTGGGGGATCACGGCGCGGCTGTGGCCCGGTTCGAGCAGCTCGTCGCGCTCGCCGACGTCGTGAAGGCGAGCGACGAGGACCTTGCCTGGCTCTATCCGGGGCAGGACCTCGCGCAGGTCCTCGACCGGATCGCGGAGCGCGGGGCGTTGGTCGTCGTCACCCGAGGCTCGCAGGGTGCGATGGCCCGGGTCGGCACTCAGCGTCTCGAGGTCCCCGCTGTCGCGACGACGGTCGTCGACACCGTGGGCGCCGGCGACTCGTTCATGGCCGCGCTGCTCACGAGCCTCCACCGGGACGGGATCCTCGGCGCCGGCCTGCGGGAGGCACTCGCCGCGGGCGACGTCGCCCCACATCTCGAGCGGGCTGCGCGCGCGGCCGCGATCACCGTCTCGCGCGCCGGCGCGAACCCGCCGACCTCGCACGAGCTGCAGTAGGGCACTACGAGGGCTCGCAGCCCGACTGCTGCTCGAGTTTCGCCCAGTCGCCCTCGACGGCCGGATCCAGCACCTCGGAGACGTATGCCTCGGGGTTGGCGAAGATGTCCGCCTTCGCGTCGCTTGTCCACCACAGGTGCAGCGCCTCGAGCCAGTACGCGGCGGTCGTGGCGTCGCCCTCGACGCGCGCGTCGAGCGCCGCGGTGGCGGCGGCGCACGTCCACCAGCGGTCTGCCTCGTCGAGCGCGTACCCGACCGAGTAGGTCGTTCCATGCGGGATCTCGTCGACCCGCGCCGGGAAGGGGAGCGACTCGGGGACGGGCAGGGGCCAGGCGCTCGTCACCCGCTCCCACTCGGCCTGGATCTGCTGGTAGGAGGCGACATCCGCGACCCCGGCGCTCTCCGAGAGAGTGTCTGACGCGAGGAGCGCGTCGAAGTCGGTGGGCGTGTACGTCGGCGGATCGGTCAGGGCGACGTCGGCGGGGACGGCCCCCGGCGCGGCGGGTGTCGCAGAGGAAGACGACGGCGCCTCTGCGGCATCAGGCTCCGGCGTCGCCGTGCATCCCGCGAGGGCGAGGAGGGATGCCGCAACGGCGATCTTCTTCAGGTCACGGCGCGGCATGCTCCGACACTAGAGAAGCCCGGGCCCGGGGGCCATCATCTCTTTGGCCGGTCGAGCCGGCGAGGCAGTGGAGGGGCTGACGGGAATCGAACCCGCGCTGTCTGCTTGGGAAGCAGAAGTTCTGCCATTGAACTACAGCCCCGTACGCGCCGGAGCGCGTGAGAGCCAGCATAACAGCGCTCCGGATGTCAGCCCGGCATCGGCGAGTGCACATCCTCCGCGCGACCGAACGGCCTGCGGGATGTGCGCTCACGGCGGGGATGTGCGCCCGGCGCACCGGATGTGATCACGCGCAGGAGCGGAGGCGGCATCGGGGGGGGATGCCGCCTCCGCTGGCTCGGTGTCAGCGCTTGCCGCCGCTCGTGATGGCGCGCGTCAGCTTGTTCAGCACCATCAGTGCTCCCACGCCGATGGCCGCGGCCACCCACGGCTTGCGGCGCACGAACGACTTCGTCTCGGTCAGCATCGCGCCGGCATCCTGCTCGGACACCCAGTCGGAGGCGTGCTTCAGACCCTCCGACGCCTTGCCGGCGATGTCGCCGACGACGCCCTCGCTGCCGGCGAGCGAGGCGACTTTCTCGCCGGCGGTGCGCAGGCCCTCGGCGACCTTCTGCTGCGCGGCGTTCGGCTCGGTGAGGTACTGCTCGGACGACGACGACGTGTCGCCGACCGGGTCGCCCGCTCCCGCGGCGCTCGCCCCGGTCGTGCTCGTGTCGCTCGCCGGCGTGGTGCTCGTCTCGTCCGGCGTCGTGGTGCCGGCGGCCGCGGCGGCCGCCTTCTTCGCGCCCGTGGCGGTGGTCGGCTTCGCCCCGGTGTCTGCGCTGCTCGTCTCGTTCTGGGACATGGCGTCTCCTTCCGGCGTCGTGAACTCTGCCTCCGATCTAACGCCGATCCGGTGCAAAGCGCGCGCGGGTTGACGCGCCCGGTGAACGTGTGCCAGGCGGCGCGTCCGCTCTGCCGGGGGCGGTCGGCGGATGGCCTCACCCGCTTGGCAATACAGTGGTGGCGTGCTGCTCTCGGACCGCGATATCAAAGACGAGCTCGACTCCGGCCGCGTCGGCCTGGACCCGTACGACCCCGCGATGGTGCAGCCGTCGAGCGTCGACGTCCGGCTCGACCGCTACTTCCGGTTGTTCGACAACCACAAGTACCCCTTCATCGACCCCGCCGAGGATCAGCCCGATCTGACCCACCTGGTCGAGGTCGCGCCGGACGAGCCGTTCATCCTGCACCCCGGCGAGTTCGTGCTGGGCTCGACGTACGAGACGGTCACGCTGCCGGATGACGTCGCCGCGCGCCTCGAGGGGAAGTCGTCGCTCGGCCGCCTCGGCCTGCTGACCCACTCGACCGCCGGATTCATCGACCCCGGCTTCTCGGGCCACGTCACGCTCGAACTGTCGAACGTCGCGACGCTGCCGATCAAGCTGTGGCCCGGCATGAAGATCGGCCAGCTCTGCTTCTTCCGCCTCACCTCGCCCGCCGAGAACCCCTACGGCTCGGGCGCGTACGGCAACCGCTACCAGGGTCAGCGCGGGCCCACCGCGTCGCGCTCGTTCCAGAGCTTCCACCGCACGGATGTGTCGGGGACGGGGAGCTCTTCGGGGGCTTGAGGCCTGAGCCGATCACGCCCGGCCGATGGCTTCGACTCCGCTGCGCTCCGCTCAGCCCGTTTCGACTCCGCTTCGCTCCGCTCAACGACCGGTGGGGTTCCACGACGAGGGGCGTCAAGGGGCCGGATTCGGGGCGCAGGTGCCTCTGCGGGTAGGGAAGCAGAAGGCGGGCGCGTGAAGGCTCTCCCGGTGCCGGCGGAAGGCTCGGTTAACGGCACCTGAACAATGCCCGGAGTGGAAAAAACCGCACGAAACCGGGTGTCAGGCTGGGGTGTTCGATCCGGCGAAGCCGCCGGATCGGCTTCGAGAGGGGGACCCCATGGCCGATTCCGGAACGCGTTCGTTCGAGCTCGTGGTGCTCGACATGGCAGGCACGACGGTGCGCGACGACGGTGTCGTCGAGCGCGCCTTCCAGCGCGCCCATGAGCGCACCGGAGTCGCGGATCGGATGAGCTGGGACGAGGCCCTGCAGTACGTCCGCGACACCATGGGGCAGTCGAAGATCGACGTGTTCACCCACCTCGCGGGCGGCGACCTCGTCCGCGCCGAGGAGGCGACCGCGGCGTTCGAGCGCGCCTACTCCGAGCTCATCGTCGAGGAGGGCGTCGAGCCCATCCCGGGCGCGCGCGAGCTGCTCGAGGACCTGCGCGACGCCGACATCGCCGTCGTCCTGACGACGGGTTTCGCGCCCGTGACCCGCGACGCCCTGATCGAGGGCCTCGGCTGGGCCGACCTGATCGACGCCGCCTTGTCGCCCATCGACGTGGGACGCGGCCGTCCCGCCCCCGACCTCGTGCTCGGCGCGGCGCTGTTCGCCCAGGTGTCGGGCATCGCGGCCGTCGCCGTGGCGGGTGACACCGCCAGCGACGTCGCGTCGGGCCTCTCGGCCGGTGCTGGCCTCGTGGTGGGTGTGCTGAGTGGCGCTCACGACCGCGCCACCCTCGAAGCCGCCGGCGCCCACCACGTGATCGACGACGTCTCCGGCCTGCGTGCGCTGATCGGGCTGCCCGCCGTCGCGCCCGTGGCGACCTCGGGCGGTGTCTGACGTGGCGACGCCGGCCCTCATCCCGACGCCCACCCCGGCATCCGCCCCGGTCACGCGCGACGTCGTCCTCGAGCCGCCGGCCGTCGCCATGGTGTGGACGGGCGTGGGACGCCCGCACGAGATCGTCGCCGTCCCCGGTGTTGTGCTCGCCCCCGGCGAGACGCTCGTGGCGATCGAGCTCGCCACCGTCTGCGGCTCCGATGTCCACACCGTCGAGGGGCGCCGTCCCGCGCCGGCGCCGCTGGTGCTCGGTCACGAGTACGTGGGCCGCGTGATCGACGTCTCCGACGGGGTGCGCGCGGTGGACGGCGCACCCGTGCACGTGGGCGATCGCGTCGTCTGGTCGATCATGGCCGGCTGCCGCGACTGCGATCGCTGCCGGCGCGGCCTGCCGCAGAAGTGCCGGTCGCTGCTGAAGTACGGCCACGAGCGCATCCAGGTGCACTGGGAGCTGACCGGGGGCTTCGCGACGCACGCGCACCTGCGGCCGGGCACGGCGATCGTGCGCATCGGCGAGGCCCTGCGCGCCGAGGTCGCCGCTCCGGCTGCCTGCGGTGGCGCGACCGCCTGGGCCGCGCTGGAGCGGGCGGAGGACATCGTGGATCTCGACGGCGCGACGATGCTCGTCCTGGGCGCCGGTCTCATCGGCCTGACCGCGTGCGCGATGGCGACCGATCGCGGCGCGACCGTCGTCGTCGCGGATCCGGATCCCTCCCGCCGTGCGCTCGCCGTGCGGTTCGGGGCGGCGCAGGTCGCCGATCCGACGGATGCGCGCGGCCTGACGGCGGCGCTTGCGGCCACGGGGCGGCCCGAGTACGACGTCGGCCTCGAGGCGTCGGGATCGCCCAGGGCGGTGCGGTCGGCGATCGACGCGGTGGGCGTCGGCGGCGTGGTGCTGCTCGTGGGCAGCGTCTTCCCGACCGAGCCGCTGCAGCTCGACCCGGAGCGGCTTGTGCGCGGACTCGTGACGATCCGCGGCGTCCACAACTACGCCCCGCGTGACCTCGACGGCGCCATCCGCTGGCTGTGCGAGCACGCGGGGGAGCGCCCGTTCGAGGAGCTCGTGAGCGCCCGCTACCCGCTGACGCAGATCGACCAGGCGCTCGCCGCGGCCGCCTCGGGAGCCGCGGTGCGGGTCGGCGTCGACCCGCGCGACGCGCAGCGGCGGCGCTGACCCACCTCCGACGCGAGAAGCCCCCGGCGACCGATGGCCGCCGAGGGCTTTCGACGTCGGATCAGCCCTGGTTGCGCTCGTGGAGCAGGTTCTCGAGCACGTCGGGGGTGTTGGTGATGACGCCGTCGACGTCCCAGTCGAGCAGGCGCGTCATCGTCGGCACGTCGTTGACGGTCCAGACGTTGACGTCCAGGCCGAGGGCGTGCACCGCGTCGATGTAGTCCTCCGTGGTCTGGCCGGCGCTCGGGTTGATCTGGTCGGCCCACTCGGCGTACGCGGGAAGATCGGCGACGGCGGGCTTGCCCAGCAGGCCGACCGGCGTCTCGGGCGCGAGGTCGGAGTACGTCTTCATCGAGGTCCAGTTGAAGCTCTGCACCGACAGGCGCCCGCTCGCCAGGGCCGAGTTCACGTAGCCGGGGAACGAGTCGAACACGTCGATGACCTTCTGCTCGACGCCCGGGTACAGCTCGGGCGACTTGAGCTCCATGATGATGCCGGCGCGGCTCTTGCGGACCTGCTCGATCATCTCGGCGAGGGTCGGCACCGGCTCGCCCGCGAACTCCGGGCCGAACCACGAGCCGGCGTCGAGCTGCTTGATCTCGGCGAGCGTGAAGTCCTTGACGTTCCACGGCGCGCGGTCGGGGAAGACCTCCTCGACGTTCGTCGTGCGCGTGAGGGTCGTGTCGTGGATCAGGACGGTCTCGCCGTCCTTCGTCAGCTGGACGTCCGACTCGATCCAGGTGGCGCCCTGCTCGATGCCGAGCTGGAAGGCGGCGAGCGTGTTCTCCGGGGCATAGGCCATGGCGCCGCGGTGGGCCGTGGTCACCGCCGACACCTTCTCGGGCTGGGCAGCGAACGAGGGGGTGGATGCGCCGACGGCGGCGAGGGCGCCGACGACGACGCCGGCGGTGAGGTGGCGGATGCGCACGAGGATCTCCGTTTCGATGGGGAGCGTTGACCTCCTCCACGCTTCCGGGCGCGAGCGCGCCGCGGATGACCGCAGGCTGACGACCTGGCGACGACTCGCCCGGCGGGGTGGCGGGCGGGTGACGTGGCGTCGAAGATCCGTCGGAAAGGTGTGTCAGGCCTTGACGTCGCCGTCGACGTAGACCCACCGGCCGCCGCGCTGCGCGAAGCGGCTGCGCTCGGACAGGGCGCCCATCCCGAGCGGCGTCTCGTACACGGCGACGAACTCGACCTCGTCCCCAGAGGCGTCGACGATCTCGAGACCGGCCCAGCGCAGGCCCTCCTCGAACTCGACCGTCTTCGGCCGGGTGCCCGGATGCCAGGTGCGCAGCAGGTAGTCGGCGTCGCGTCGCGCGAAGGCGCTGTAGCGCGAGCGCATCAGCTGCTCGGGCGTCTCGGCCAACCGGGCGCCGGTGTGAAGGGGCCCGCAGCAGGCGGTGTACGGCTGCCCGCTTCCGCAGGGGCAGGGCTCGAGCAGGCTCACCCCCTCAGCGTATGCGCGCCCCGGGAGCCAGGCGCCGTGTGACAGTACCCTCGCGGCACTCCCCGCGTGCGAACGAAGTGAGCGTGGAGCGAAGCGACCCCGCGGGCGCGAAGCGCACGCCGGGATGGAGCGGAGCGACGTCCCTCTCTCGCCGAGTGGCGGCGCGGAGCGTCGCCCGAGGCGTGAGACCTCTTCTAAAAAAGAATGAAGGCCGCGCCCCGGTTGCCCGGGGCGCGGCCTGTCGTGATGCGGCTGGATCAGCCGGCGGCGTCGACCAGAACGGTCATCGTGCCGCGGTTGACGTTCTGATCTGTCACCGTGATCTTCGTTCCCGTGCCGCCGACCTTCACCGAGTTCTGCGGGTTGGTCTCGTCGTAGTAGCGGTTCGGGTCGGTGTCGTCGAATGTCGGCATCGCCTTCTGCGATCCGACCTTCAACGTCGTCATCCCCGCCTCGGTCTCACGGTGAAGCGAGATCGCATCGGTCTTGTGCACGCCGAAGGTCGCGTCAAACGACTGGATGCGGTTGCGCGCGACCGTGCCGTCCGACCACGTCAGCGCCTTGGCGCGGGCGTCGACCGGAAGCGCCTCGCCGCCGCCGGGGTGCTGCGACGTGTTGTTGTCGCCGTACAGGCTGTTCACGTACCAGACGAGCAGGCCGTCCTGGTACGGGAAGTGCTCGACCTTGTCGGGCGCCGTGAGCGCCCAGCCGAAGTTGTACGGACCGGTCTTGAGCGTCGTGTCGTACCCGCCGTACACGCGGTTCTCCGCGATGTAGTAGTGCGAGTAGGCCTGCGCGTACTTGCCGTCGACCACGCGCTGGAAGCCGTCGAGCGTCCAGTCGTTCGCGCCATCCGTCGCGGTCAGGCCCGAGACCTGGATCGCGTCGATCTGGAAGCCCGCCTCGACCGCGGCGACGTCCGTCCAGTAGCGCACGCGCACCTGGGCCTCCGAGCCGGCGTAGGCCGACAGGTCGGCCGTGAGGGCCGTCCAGTCCGCCACGGAGCCGGTGATACCGAAGCCCACGTTCTGGCCATTGGGGTCGGTCGTCGACGAGAGGTTGGTCTCGACCTGGTCCCACGTCGCGCCGCCGTCGGTCGAGATCTCGAGGAAGGCGTAGTCCCAGTCCGTCTCGATCTCGTACTTGACCTGCGCGGCGAACGTCGCGCCCTCCGGCACGGTGAAAGCGGGGCTCGTCGCAGTGTTGTCGAGGTCGTTGCCCGAACCCGAGTACAGGTGCTCGGCGCCCTCCGGCGATGCCTCGAGCTCGGCGAGGTGAGTGCCGTCAGGAAGGTCGACGATCACCGCCTGCGCGCCGAGGGTGTTGGCGTGGTACGACGGGCCGAGCTTGACCGACTCGGTCGTTCCCGCGTCGACGACCTCGTAGTCGAGCCAGCCGAGGAACAGCTTCTCGCTCGGGCCCATGTGGTTCGGCGTGGTGCCGATCGAGCCGTCGCCGTGGCCGAGCCACGAGCCCGAGCTCATCAGGGTCCAGAAGGCGGAGCCGTTGTCGCCGCCCGCGGTGTCGTAGTAGTCGGGCAGACCGAGGTCGTGGCCGAACTCGTGCGCGAACACGCCCAGGCCGCCGTTCTCGGGCTCGGTCGTGTAGTCGCGGATCCAGATGTCGGTGTCGCCGATCTCGACGCCGCCGAGCTTCGGGTGGGCCGACGGGCCGGCGACGCCGGTGCGCGGGTTCGCCGCCCAGCGGTGCGACCAGATGGCGTCGGCCGGTGCGCCGGCCTCCTCGCCCTCACCGGCGTGCACCGCCTGGAAGTGGTCGATGTAGCCGTCGGGCTCGTTGATGATGCCGTCGAAGTCCTGGTCGTAGCGGTCCCAGACGTCGTACGACTGCAGCTCGGCGACGATGTCGGCCTCGGTGCGGCCCGCGGCGAGCTGCGCCTCGTACCAGGCGTCGCCGCTGTCCTTGATGAACTGCGTCATCCGCGCGTTCGACTCGCCGAGGTCCTCTCCGGTCTCCGGGTCGATGTCGTTCGCGCCGTAGGTCGCCGCCGTGCCCGGCAGCTGCACCCAGTTGCTCACGCCGCCCTCGACGTCGAACCGTCCGGAGGACATCTCGTCGTAGACGTTCTTGAACGACTCGCCCTCGCCGAAGAACATCTCCTCGAAGTGGGCCTTCGAGAAGTCGGGCTCCCAGTAGGTCGAGTTGTCGTCGGCCGCGGGCTCGGGGATCTCGTTGTGCGACTGGTCGCTGAACTCGGCGAGGATCGTGAACAGCTGAGCGGTCTCGGCGGTGCCGTACTCGACGAACTCGCCCGGGCGGATCTCGACGACCTTACTCTTGGTCGCGCCCTTGCCGGTGCTCTTGACCGTCGCATCGCCGGTGGCGACGAGCTCGGCGGCGCGCTTCTTGACGGCGCTGCGCTTCTCGGCCAGCGCGTCGGGGCGGTTGTGCTTGTGCTCGTCGCCGTGCGCCTCGGCATGGACGTCGGCGTCGGATGCCGGGGCGGCGGATGCCGCGGTCGGCACGAGGAGCGAGCCGGCCAGCAGGATCGCCGCTGTGCCGAGCGCGCAGGTGGTGCTCTTCTTCACTGTTCCTCCGGGGATAGAACGATCGGGCGGTCGGATGGCCGCCCGATCGGATCGCGCGTGGATGATGCCCGGGGGCACCGGTGGGGACGCGCGACCGATCCCAGAATCTTCACAGGTTTCCTGTTACAGCGGCGTGACGCATCCGGTGAGTGGAAGCGGGATGGGGAGCAGTCCCCATCCCGCTTGCCATATCGCCCGGAGGGGGATCAGCACGCGTGGTGCGCGTGAGGTCCGAATCCGCGGCCGTACTGAACGGATCCGCGCGGCCCGAAGCCGAACCGGCCGTGACCGTGTCCGTGGCGACCGTGGTGGCCGTCGTCCTGCGGCTCGCCGTGATGGCCGAAGCCGTGCCGGCCGAAGCCCTGCCGGCCGAAGCCGTGGCGGCGTCCGCGGATGCCGAAGCGCAGGGCCTCGGCGTCGTCGCCGCCGAGCTCGCGGGCGATCGCCTCGAGGGTGCGCTGGGTGGTGGCGAAGTCGTCCGCCGGCACGGCGCCCGCGATCCGCTCGCGCACCGCGTCGACCTTGGCGGCGAGGCGCTCCTTGGCGCCGCGCCCCTCCTCTGTCAGATTCCAGTGGCCATCGGCCGCGGCGATCCAGCCGAGCTCGGCGAGGTGGACGACGCGCTTCGGGCGGCGGGAGATCCGCTCGCGGATGCGCTCCGCGACGGCGGAGTCGATCGATCCGTCGAGGGCGTTCAGGATCATCCAGTCGCGTCGGTCGATCGGCTCGCCCTCGAAGGCGGTCGCGAACTCGCGGCTGATGAGGCCGTCGACGGCGCGCAGCCAGAAGCCGAGCGGGCGGTGGTCGGTGGGGAAGTCGGTGGTGTTCTCCATGGGAGCTCCTTCAGATATATGTCTCAATGCATGTATATGCAGGATGACATGGAACTGATTGCATGTCAACACGCATGTATCGTTGGGGTGTGACCGAGCAGACGGATCCCGTGGCAGAGATCGCCGACGCGCTCGCCCGGCTGCGCGTGGCGGGCCGACCCGGCGGCCCGCCGTGGGCGGGGCGCGGCCCCTGGGACCTCGGGCCGCGCGGTGGCCCCCACCACGGTCACGAGCACCACCCGCATCCGCCGCACGGAGGCCCGCTCGGCCGCGGCATCGCACGGCTGCGCCTGCTCGAGGCGCTCGCCCGCGCCGGCGCCCCGCAGTCGGTCGGCGCGCTGGCCGAGGCGCTCGGCGTCGACCAGCCGCGCGCGAGCCGACTTGTGCAGGCCGCCGTGCAGATGGGCCTCGCGCGACGCGAGGCGGATCCGGCCGACGCCCGGCGCACGCTCGTCGCGCTCACCGACGAGGGGCGCGTGATCGTCGACCGCAGCCGCGGCGCGCGCGCGGGCGCGGTCGAGCAGGCGCTCGACGGCTTCACTCCCGCCGAACGCGCGCAGCTCGCCGCGCTGCTGACCCGCCTCGCCGACGCCTGGCCCCGCTGATCCGGTGCCCCGCCCGGACGATCGGTCGGATGCGACGGACGCGCGGTCGGGCGCCGGGCGTCGGCGTCTGTGAGCGTTGAGGCATGACGAACACCGCCTCGCTTTCGACGATCCACGAGGGATCCGCCTCGCCGCACCGGATCCGGTACGCCGCGCTGGTGGCGATGATGGTGACGAGCTTTGTGCTCGTGACCGCCGAGTTCCTGCCGAACGGCGTGCTCGTCGAGCTCGCCGACGGGCTGGGGGTGACGCCCGGCCAGGCAGGGCAGGCCGTCACCGTGACGGCGCTGGTGGGCTTCCTCGTCGCCCCGACGATCGGGCTCCTGGTGCCCCGCCTCGACCGCCGCACGCTGCTCGTCTGGCTCACGGTCGGGGCCGCCGTGTCGAACCTCCTCGTCGCGATCGCGCCGAACCTCGTCACGGTGCTCGCCGCGCGCATCCTGCTCGGCGCCGCGCTGAGCGGGTTCTGGTCGATGTCGCTCACGGTGTCGGCGCGGATCGCCGGGCCCGAGCACCTCGGGCGCGCCGTGATGTTCACGACCGCGGGCGTCTCGCTCGCGACCGTGGCCGGCGTGCCCCTGGGGGTGCTGCTCAGCGCGCTCGCCGACTGGCGCACCGTGTTCGTCGGCGCGGCCGTCGTGAGCGCGGCCGTCGCGATCGCGCTGCGGCTGCTGCTTCCGCGCGTGCCCGCCGAGGGGGCGGCCGGCCTGCGCGACCTCGGCGCGGCGCTGATGCACCCCGGGGTGGCGCTCGGCCTCGCCGGCCACGTGCTGATCGTGTTCGGGCACATCACCGCCTACACGTACATCCGCCTCGCGCTCGAGCGCATCGAGGTGGGTCCCGCCGCGACGGGCCTCGACGAGGGCGCCATCGTGCTGCTGCTCGCCGTGTTCGGTGCCGGCGGCCTCATCGGCAACGTCGTGACGGCCGCGATCGTCGATCGCCACCTCGCCCTGCTGTCGGGCGTCGTCCCCGTGCTCGTGGGGCTGCCCATCCTGGCCATCGTGCTCTGGCCTCACTCGCTCGCGCTCGTCGCGGCCGCCGTGCTCGTGTGGGGCGCGTCGTTCGCCGCCTGGCTGATCGTGCTGAACGCCTGGATCGGCCGGCGCCTGCCCGACCGGCTGGAGGAGGGCGGCGGCCTCGTCGTCGCCGGATTCCAGGGCGCCATCATGCTCGCCGCGGGAATCGGCGGGCTCATCGTCGACCTCTCGGGCGTGGAGGTCACCTACATCACGGGCGTGATCGCGGTCGCGGTGGGCGCGCTGATCTTCGGAACGGCGGCCCGCCGCGCCGACTGACCGTCAGGCGGTCGTGGCGTGGCCCGCCGAGCGGGCCCGCCACGACGACGGCGTCTCGCCGGTGTGCCGGCGGAACGCCCGGCTGAATCCCTCGTCGGACTCGTAGCCGAGGCGCCGGGCGACGGCCGAGACGCTCGCATCCGGATCGCGGAGCAGCGACTTCGCGAGGTCCATGCGCACCCCGGTGAGGTACTCGGCGGGGGCGCTGCCGAAGGTGGCGCGGAAGCGTGCGGCGAACGCCGAGCGCGACATCGCGGCGCGCGCGGCGAGCCGGTCGACGCTCCAAGCGGCGCCCGGATCGGCGTGGATCGCGTCCACGGCGCGGGCGAGGAACGGATCCTGCGCGCGGGCCGCCCAGTCGGCGGGGGCACATCCGGCGGCGGCCCACGCCCGCAGCGTCGCGATGACGAGAGTGGTCGCCATGAGTCGGCAGACGATGCGGCCGCCGTCGGCCTCGCATTCGCCCGTCGCCTTGGCGCCCAGGTGTGCCGCCATCGCCGCGACACCGGGCTCGAGCGCCGAGAAGTCGTCGACCCACAGCACGTCCGGGACGGCCGACAGCACGCGCTCGGCGTCCTCGGCGGCACGCAGGCGCGCGACCGCGAGCTGCGCGTCGCCCCGTGCGCGCAGGGCGACGGGCCGGCGGCCGACGGCGAACAGCACTGCGCCCTGGGTGAGCGCGGGCCGATTCCGCAACTGCGGGATGGCGTGCGTCGCGTCCTCACCGGTGCGGCGGACCGCGCCCTCGATCACGTACACGAGGGTGGCGGTGCCCGCCTCGAGCGTCAGGCTCTCTGCATCCCCGAGCGCGACCCGCTCGATCGCGCCCACGCTCCAGTGAAGCGTCTCGAGCAGCCGCTCGACCGCGCCCTCATCCCGGGGCGGGCGCGCGTCGCGGGCGCCGTCGCGATCCGCCGGAGGGATCGGCGGCGCCTGGGGGAGGAGGATCACCACGCCAGGCGCAACCTGCCCCGTCCGGCGCGTATTCCGGATCCGACCGCCCCCGGCGCGTGGATCAGGCCCGGACGTGCGGCGGCAGTTTGACGAACAGCAGCAGGATCAGGCCGATCAGCAGGATGGTCGCGATGCCGAGCACGCCGTAGACGATGCCGCCGAACCAGGCGAGGAACAGCGACCACGCCAGCGGCGCGAGGAACGAGGCGACGCGTCCCGTCGTCGCGTACAGGCCGAAGATCTCGCCCTGCATGCTCGGCGGCGTGAGACGCGTGAGCAGGCCGCGGCTCGCGGCCTGGGCCGGACCGACGAAGGCGCACAGCAGCAGTCCGCAGATCCAGAACACGATCGTGCCGAGATCCCGCATCAGGAAGACGACGAACGCCATCGCGACGAGACCGCACAGCGCGATGATGATGAGGTTCCGCGGGCCGATCACATCGTCGATCCGGCCGGCGATGATCGTCGAGATGCCGGCGACGAGGTTCGCGGCGAGGCCGAAGATGATGACCTCGAGGAACGAGAAGCCGAAGCCCTGTGCCGCGAGCACGGCGCCGAAGGCGAACACGCCGGCGAGGCCGTCGCGGTAGACGGCCGCGGCGAGGAGGAACCAGAACGTCGCGCGGTTCGTCCGGAACAGCTTCGCGAGGTTCTTCGCGAGCACGACGTACGACCGGAGGAAGCTGACCTTCTCGGCCTCGGCGTAGGCCGGCGACTCGGGCACGTTGCGGAACATCGGGATGGAGAACACGACCGTCCAGATGGCGCAGACGACCGCGACGAGCTTGTACGAGAGCGGGTTGTCCTGCCCGAGCCCGAAGAGCACCGGGATGCACACGACGAGCGCGACGACGCCGCCGATGTAGCCGAGACCCCAGCCGAGGCCCGAGATGCGGCCGACGGTCTGCGGGGTCGAGACCTCGGAGAGCATCGCGTAGTAGCTGACGTTGCCGATCTCGGAGACGACGGCGCCGATTGCGACGGCGAGTGCGCCGTACCAGAAGTACTTCGGGTCGGCCTCGACGAAGAAGAGGGCGAACTGGATGAGCGCGATCGCGATCGTCGCGCCGATGAGCCACTTCTTCTTCGTGCCGCGGGCGTCGACCTGCTGTCCGAGCGCGGGCGCGAGGATCAGGATGAGGATGCCCGCGGCGAAGTTCGCCCAGCCCCACCACTCGGACAGGTCGGTGAGTCCCTGGCAGTACGCGCTGCCCATGTACTCCGACTGGTTGCAGTTCATGTAGCTGCCGTCGGCGAGAAGCCCCGACTCCCGCACCGCCGGATCGAGGAACTGGCGCGAGGTCAGGTACAGCGCGATCCATACGAAGGTCAGGATCACCGTGTTGAACGGCTGCATCGCCCAGTCCCACATCGCCCACGAGACGACGACCTTGCGCGGGGCGGGCTCCGGGTCGACACCGCGTCCGATCTGGCCGAGGGCGCCGGTGCGGGCGACCGTCGGCGGGGTGAGGGGGGCGGAGTCGTGCTCGGACGTCATGCCCACACGCTAGGGGTGCCGGGTGAACATCCGGTACTCCGACACAGCGCGTGATCCGTGGGATCCGGAAGCAAAGTTGAGTCTGGTCGTATCAAGTTCGATTGACAACGGAACGGCCCTGGTCTATCCTTGAGTCATCGCGGCTCAACTCGCGAGACGGCTTGTCGGAACAGTCAGTTCCTGAACGTCCAGAAGAAGGAGCATCACATGGCACGTGCTGTGGGTATCGACCTCGGAACGACCAACTCGGTCGTCAGCGTCCTCGAGGGCGGTGAGCCGAAGGTCATCGCCAACGCCGAGGGCTTCCGCACCACGCCTTCGGTCGTCGCGTTCACCAAGGACGGCGAGGTGCTCGTCGGCGAGACCGCCAAGCGCCAGGCCGTCACCAACGTCGACCGCACGATCGCGTCGGTCAAGCGCCACATCGGCACCGACTGGTCCTTCGACGTCGACGGCAAGAAGTACACGCCGCAGGAGATCTCGGCGCGCATCCTGATGAAGCTCAAGCGCGACGCCGAGCAGTACCTCGGCGACACGGTGACCGACGCGGTCATCACCGTGCCCGCCTACTTCAACGACGCCGAGCGCCAGGCGACGAAGGACGCCGGTGAGATCGCCGGCCTCAACGTGCTGCGCATCATCAACGAGCCCACTGCCGCGGCGCTCGCCTACGGCCTCGACAAGGGCAAGGAGGACGAGCTCATCCTCGTCTTCGACCTCGGTGGCGGAACGTTCGACGTGTCCCTCCTCGAGGTGGGCAAGGACGACGACTTCTCCACCATCCAGGTGCGCGCCACCGCCGGTGACAACCGCCTCGGCGGCGACGACTGGGACCAGCGCGTCGTCGACCACCTGATCAAGCAGTTCAAGGACACCACCGGCGTCGACGTCTCCGGCGACAAGATCGCCCTGCAGCGCCTCAAGGAGGCCGCGGAGCAGGCGAAGAAGGAGCTGTCGAGCTCGACCTCGACGTCCATCAACCTCCCCTACCTCTCGCTGACCGAGTCGGGCCCGGTGTCGCTGTCCGAGACGCTCACGCGCGCCAAGTTCGAAGAGCTCACCAAGGACCTGCTCGAGCGCACCGTCAAGCCGTTCGAGGACGTCATCCGCGAGGCCGGCATCAAGGTGTCCGACATCGCCCACGTGGTGCTCGTCGGCGGTTCGACCCGCATGCCCGCCGTGTCGGAGCTCGTCAAGCGCGAGACCGGCAAGGAGCCCAACAAGGGCGTGAACCCGGATGAGGTCGTCGCCGTGGGTGCCGCCCTCCAGGCCGGCGTCCTCAAGGGCGAGCGCAAGGACGTCCTGCTCATCGACGTCACCCCCCTGAGCCTCGGCATCGAGACCAAGGGCGGCATCATGACCAAGCTCATCGAGCGCAACACGGCCATCCCGACCAAGCGCAGCGAGACGTTCACGACGGCCGACGACAACCAGCCGTCGGTGTCGATCCAGGTCTTCCAGGGTGAGCGCGAGTTCACGCGCGACAACAAGCCGCTGGGCACGTTCGACCTGACCGACATCGCTCCCGCGCCGCGCGGCGTGCCGCAGATCGAGGTCACCTTCGACATCGACGCGAACGGCATCGTCCACGTCTCGGCGAAGGACAAGGGCACCGGCAAGGAGCAGTCGATGACGATCACCGGCGGCTCGTCGCTGCCGAAGGACGACATCGAGCGCATGGTGCGCGAGGCCGAGGAGCACGCGGCCGAGGACAAGAAGCGCCGCGAGGCGGCCGAGGTCCGCAACCAGGCCGAGACGCTCTCGTACTCGATCGAGAAGCTCATCAAGGAGAACGACGAGAAGCTGCCCGCCGACGTCAAGGAGTCGGTGCAGGCGGATGTCGACGAGCTCAAGAAGGCTCTCGCCGGCGATGACGACGAGGCCGTGAAGACCGCGTTCGACAAGCTGAACCAGAGCCAGACCAAGCTCGGCGAGGCGATCTACGCGCAGGCGCAGGCCGAGCAGGCCGCGCCCGCCGGCGACGCCCCGGCCGGTGAGCAGCCCGCCGCGGACGACGACGTGATCGACGCCGAGGTGGTCGAGGACGACGAGGACAAGAAGAGCTGATGACCCGCAAGGACTTCGAGCAGCCCGACGAGCAGAACAACGGCGACGAGGTCCAGCCTGAGGCCGAGGGGGCGGGCGCGCAGGACGCGACCGCCCCTGAGGCGCCTCAGGAGGGCACCTCCGAGCAGCCCGCGCAGGATGCCGCTCCCGCGGACGAGGACGCGGCGAACACGGCCGACGGCCCCGGCGGATCCGAGCAGGGCGAGCCCGAGCTCACCGTCGAGGACATCCTGAACATCGGCCAGAGCGACGACGCCGAGGAGCAGGACAAGAGTGACTACGAGACGCAGCTGCTTCACGACCTCAAGCGCCTCCAGGCCGAGTACGCGAACTACCGCCGCCGCACCGAGGAGCAGCGCCACATCGAGATCGCGCGCGCGAAGGGCGAGGCAGTGAAGGGCCTCATCCCCGTGCTCGACGACCTCGACCGCGCCGAGAAGCACGGCGACCTCGGCGAGGGCACGCCCTTCACCGCGATCGCCGAGAAGGTGCGCGGCGTCGCCGAGCGCATGGGCCTCGTCGCCTACGGCGCCGCGGGCGAGGCGTTCGACCCGCAGCAGCACGAGGCGATCTTCCAGCAGCCGGTCCCCGGTACGACCGAGGCGACGATCCTCGAGGTCGTCGAGCTCGGCTACCGCCTCGGCGACATCGAGCTGCGGGCCGCGAAGGTCGTCGTCGCCGTCCCGGCGGAGTAAGGCAGGCTGACATGGCCAGTCAGGACTGGTTCGAGAAGGACTTCTACAAGGTCCTGGGTGTGTCGAAGGACGTCAGCGCGGCCGACCTGAAGAAGACGTACCGCAAGCTCGCGCGGCAGTATCACCCCGACTCCAAGCCGGGCGACACGGCGGCCGAGGCGAAGTTCAAGGAGATCAGCGAGGCGTACTCGGTGCTCTCCGACCCGACCCAGCGCGAGGAGTACGACCAGCTCCGCGCGATGGGATCGGGCGCGCGCTTCACGGCGGGCGGCTCGAACGGCGGCTTCGACGACGTGTTCAGCGCGTTCACGCAGAACCGCGGATCCGCTCAGGACTTCGACGACATCTTCGCCATGTTCAACCAGGGCGGTCGCGGCGGACGCTTCGGCTCGGGTGGTTTCGGCCAGCCGAGCGGCGGCTTCCGCGGCTTCGGTGGGCCGCAGAAGGGCGGCGACGTCCGGGCCCGCACGACGATCGACTTCGTCACGGCGGCCAAGGGCGAGACCATCTCGCTGCAGAGCGAGGACGGCAAGCCGTTCAAGATCAAGATCCCGGCCGGCGTCGCCGACGGGCAGAAGATCCGCCTGCGCGGCAAGGGCCGTCCCTCGCCCGACGGCGGCGAGCCCGGCGACATCGTCGTCGAGATCGCGGTGCGACCGCATCCGGTGTTCACGCGCGAGGGGCTCAACCTGCGCGTCGTCGTGCCGGTGACGTTCGCCGAGGCGGCGCTCGGCGCGACGATCGAGGTGCCGACTCTCGGCGGCGATCCGGTGAAGCTGCGCGTCGCGCCCGGCACCCCGTCCGGCCGCGTGCTGCGCGTCAAGGGCCGCGGCATCGTCTCGCAGAAGGGCACCGGCGACCTGCTCGCCGAGGTGCAGGTCGTCGTGCCGAGCCACCTGAGCGACGAGGCCCGCGAGGCGCTCGCGCGCTTCGTCGAGGTCGGCCCGCAGGGCAACCCGCGCGCCGACCTGATGGGCAAGGCGTCGGGCTGATCGGTCATTGAGCGAGGGAGCGGCGATGATCACCGCGTTTCGACTCGCTTCGCTCGCTCGGCGAACGGATAGTTGGACACACGGCACGAGCGAGAGGAGGACGGAATGAGCGACACGTACGAGATCGACGAGGACGCGCCCGTCTTCGCGATCGCCGTCGCCGCCGAGCTCGCGGGGATGCATCCGCAGACCCTGCGTCAGTACGACCGGATCGGCCTGGTCGTGCCGGGCCGCACGCGCGGCGGTTCGCGGCGCTACTCGGCCCGCAACATCGCGCAGCTGCGCGAGGTCGCGAAGCTGTCGGGTGAGGGGATGAGCCTCGCCGCCATCGCGCGCGTGCTCGATCTCGAGGACGAGGTGCGCGACCTGCGGCGCCGCGTGCGCGACCTCGAGCACGAGCTGCAGGCCGAACGCGCCGCCCGCCCCGGCGCGCGCGTGTTCGCGGCCGGGGCGACGGGATCCGTCGTCACGCTGCGCGCCGGCACGCGCGTGCGCCGCAGCGCCGAGCTCGTGCTGTGGACGCCCCCGCAGCAGCGCTCGCACGAGGATGGAGACCGATGAGCCCTGTCACCTGGCGGACGCTCGGCGAGACCGCGCCGATCTGGCCGGGCCGGGAATGGCCCCTCGGCGCCACCTGGACGCCGGAGCGGACGAACTTCGCCGTCTACGCGCCGAACGCGACGAGCGCGCAGCTCTGCCTGTTCGACGAAGACGACCGAGAAACGCGCTACGAGCTGACCGAGCAGACGCTCGGGATCTGGCACGGCGCCCTTCCCGACATCCGCCCCGGGCAGCGCTACGGATACCGCGTCGACGGGCCATGGGACCCGAAGAACGGCTACCGGTTCAACCCGCACAAGCTGCTGCTCGACCCGTACGGTCTCGCGACCAGCGGCACGATCATCGCCGAGCAGCCGATCTACGGCGCGCGGGAGGGCGAGCCGGCCGTCCGCGACCTCACCGATTCGTCCGGCTACACCGCCCGCAGCGTCGTGGTCGATCCGTCCTTCGACTGGGAGGGCGACGAGCTTCTCGTCACGCGCTGGCGCGAGACGGTGATCTACGAGCTGCACGTGAAGGGCTTCACGAAGCTCCACGACCGCATCCCCGAGGAGCTGCGCGGCACGTACGCCGGGCTCGCGCACCCCGCCGTCACCTCGTACCTTCGCGACCTCGGCGTCACGGCGGTCGAGCTGCTGCCCGTGCAGCAGTTCTTCTCCGAGCCGGCGCTGCTCGATCGCGGACTGACGAACTACTGGGGCTACAACACGATCTCGTACTTCGCGCCCGATGCGTCGTACAGCTCGTCGGGCGACCGCGGCGGCCAGGTCGCCGAGTTCAAGAACATGGTGAAGGCGCTTCACCGCGAGGGCATCGAGGTCATCCTCGACGTCGTCTACAACCACACCGCCGAGGCGGGCCCCGACGGCCCGACGCTGTCGTTCCGCGGTCTCGACGACCGCGGCTTCTACAAGCGGGTGCTGCCGGACCCCGCCCACGGCGGCTTCGACGACCGCTACTGGGACGTCACCGGCTGCGGCAACACGGTCGACGCGTGGAACCCGCTCGCCCTGCGCCTCATCCTCGACTCGCTGCGGTACTGGGTGACCGAGATGCATGTCGACGGGTTCCGCTTCGACCTGATGTCGGCCCTCACCCGCACCGGCTACGACGTCGACTTCAACTGCGCCCTGCTGATCGCGATCGACCAGGATCCGATCCTGCGTCACGTCAAGCTCATCGCCGAGCCGTGGGACGTGTCGATGGACGGGTACCTCGTCGGCCGGATGCCGCCGCAGTGGGCGGAATGGAACGACCAGTACCGCGACACGATCCGCGACTTCTGGCGGGGGAACGCCCCGATCCACGCCGTGGCGACGCGCCTGGCCGGATCGAGCGACCTCTACGCCGACGACGGCCGCACAGCCTCGAACAGCATCAACTTCATCACCGCGCACGACGGGTTCACGGTGCGCGACCTGGTGTCCTACGACCACAAGCACAACGAGGCAAACGGCGAGGACAACCGCGACGGCACCGACAACAACCGGTCCTGGAATCACGGCGCGGAGGGCGAGACCGACGACCCCGGCATCGTGGCGCTGCGGCGCCGCCAGGCGGCGAATCTCATGGCGACCCTGTGCCTGTCGAACGGCGTGCCCATGCTCACCGCAGGCGACGAGCGTGGCCGGACGCAGGGCGGCAACAACAACGCGTACTGCCAGGACAACGAGATCTCCTGGCTTGACTGGGGCGCCGACAACGCGTGGCTCGACGTCTACGAGGTGACGAAGGCCGCGCTGCGCCTGCGCCGCGAGCACCCCGCGCTGCGCCAGCGACACTGGTTCGAAGGGCGCCCCACGATCGCCGCGGGGCCGAGGGACCTCGTCTGGCTGCACCCCGCCGGACGCCCGATGACCGACGGCGACTGGGGCGACGCCGGGCTGAAGGCCGTCGGCATGTTCGTCTCGGGCCGCCCCCTGCGCGAGCCGGGGCCTCAGGGCCAGCAGATGCTCGACGCGTCGTTCCTGCTCTGGTTCAACGCCCACGACCACGCGATCGATGTCGCGCTCCCCGAGAACGAGTGGGTGCGCGTCGGCGAGGTCGTGCTGTCCACCGATCCGGATATCGCCGAGGGCGCCCGCGTCGAGGCCGGCACCTCGATGCGGCTCGACGCCCACACCGTCGTTGTGGTGCGTTCTATTTAAGAGCGGCTCGCCGTTCTTTTCAGAAGCGGCTCGCACGCTCGCGCCGACGCTCCGCGCCGGCACTCGCGAGCGAGGCAACGTCGCTGGCGCTCCGTTGCGGCAGCGCTTCGCGCTGCGTTTGGTCGCTTCGCTCCACGCTCACTTCGTTCGCACAGGGGCACAGGTGCTGTAGTCACCGTCGGTTATCGAGCGAGCGGAGCGAGTCGAGATGACGGCTCGCACGGGTGGGCGGCTTGGGGCCGGTCGCTTCGGCTCGCAAGCTCGCTCAGCAACCGGTCGGGCGGCACAGGTCCGTACCCAACCCCTCGGTTATCGAGCGAGCGGAGCGAGTCGAGATGACGGCTTGCACGGATGGGCCGCTTCGGGTGGGTCGCTTCGGCTCGCAAGCTCGCTCAGCAACCGGGTGGGGGTAGACGTGCGGCGTGTGCACCTTCACGCGCCTCATTCGGTGCGTTCGCCGCACCTCTGCGTGCGCCCCACCCCGGTTATCGAGCGAGCGAAGCGAGTCGAGATGACGGCGCGCACGGGCTGGCGGGTTCGGGTGGGTCGCTTCGGCTCGCAAGCTCGCTCAGCAACCGGTGGGGTAAAGGTGCGGCGTGTGCACCTTCACGCGCCTCATTCGGTGCGTTCGCCGCACCTTTGCGCGTCTCCGCCTTGGTCGCTTCGGGTGACTACGCCAGGGCGGCGAGGCCCAGCTCGGCCGTCGAGGCGAGGTGGGGGTTCCTCGGCACGACGCGCACCGTGTAGCCGAACGGGCCGGCGCGGTCGAGACGCACCGTGCCCGTGAACGCGCAGCGGCCGCCCGAGAACGCCTCGATCGGCGCGAGCGCGGCGGAGTGCACCGCGCGCAGCTGGTCGTCGGCGTCGGCGCGGCCGTAGACGAGCTGCACCTCGACGTCGTCGGGCGTGAGTCCGCCGAGCGCGACGTGCGCCTGCACGTTGAGCTCGGCGCCGACCTCGGCCGCCTCGTCGACGCCGTGCGACTCGACGTGCTCGACGCGCACTCCCTGCCAGGCGTCGCGCACCCTCCGCTTCCACGCGGCGAGCTCGATTGCCCCAGAGAAGTCGCCGTCGAGCGCCCGCGCCGACGCGGCCGCCGGCGCGTAGAGCTGCCCCACGTAGTCGCGCACCATGCGGGTCGCGAGCACCTTCGGGCCGAGCGACTCGAGCGTGTGCCGCATCATCTCCATCCAGCGGACGGGGACGCCCTCGCTGTTGCGGTCATAGAACCGCGGTGCGATCTCGCGCTCGAGCAGGTCGTAGAGCGCCGCGGCCTCGAGCTCGTCGCGCTTGTCGGGGTCGGCGACGCCGTCGGCCGAGGGGATCGCCCAGCCGTTCTCGCCGTCGTACCACTCGTCCCACCAGCCGTCGAGGATCGACAGGTTCAGGCCGCCGTTCAGGGCCGCCTTCATGCCGCTCGTGCCGCACGCCTCGTAAGGGCGCAGCGGGTTGTTCAGCCACACGTCGCAGCCGGGGTACAGCTGCTGCGCCATGCCGATGTCGTAGTTGGGCAGGAACACGATCCGGTGGCGCACGTCGGCGGCATCCGCGAAGCGGACGAGATCCTGGATCAGTCGCTTGCCGCCCTCGTCGGCCGGATGCGCCTTGCCGGCGATCACGAGCTGGATCGGGCGCTCCGGATCCAGCAGCAGGCGCTTCAGACGGTCCTTGTCGCGCAGCATCAGCGTCAGGCGCTTGTAGGAGGGGACACGGCGCGCGAAGCCGATCGTGAGGACGTCGGGCGAGAGCGCCTCGTCGATCCAGCCGAGTTCGGCGTCGACGGCGCCCCGCTTGCTCCAGGACGCGCGAAGCCGCGTGCGGGCATCCATCACGAGGCGTTCGCGCAGGTCGCGCTTGGTCTCCCACACGCGCGAGAACGGCACGGTGTCGAGCGCCTGCGCGAACGCGCCGAGGTCGCCGTCGATGTCGGCGCCCGCCTCGTCGAGCAGCTCCCGGAACTCACGTGCAAGCCAGGTGGGAAGGTGAACGCCGTTGGTGATCGACCCGATCGGCACCTCCGACTCGTCGAACGCGGGCCACAGGCCGTTGAACATGTCGCGGCTGACGTGGCCGTGAAGCTGCGAGACGCCGTTCGCGCGCTGGCCGAGCCGGAAGCCCATCACTGCCATGTTGAACACGGCGGGGTCGCCGCCGTCGTAGTCCTCGGCGCCGAGCGCCAGGACCCGGTCGGTCGGCACGCCGGGGAGCACACCGCCCTCCGTCGCGAAGTACTGGGCGATGAGGGTGCGCTCGAAGCGGTCGATGCCGGCGGGAACCGGCGTGTGCGTCGTGAAGACGGTGGACGCGCGCGCCATCTCGAGGGCGTCGTCGAAGCCGAGCCCGGCGTCCTCGCCGACGGTCAGCTCGCGGATCCGCTCGAGCCCCTGGAACCCGGCGTGGCCCTCGTTCGTGTGGTAGACCTCGGGCACCGGGGCCCCGGTGAGGCGGCTGAACTCCCGCAGCGCGCGCACGCCGCCGACTCCCAAGAGCAGCTCCTGGCGGAGCCGGTGCTCGCTTCCTCCGCCGTACAGCCGGTCGGTGACGTCCGAGTAGTGATCCGGATTCTGATCCACGTCGGTGTCGAGCAGCAGCAGCGGCACGCGCCCCACACGAGCGACCCAGATGCGCGCGCGGAGGTCGGGGCCCCCGGGCATCGCGAGCGCGATCTCGGCGGGCGTTCCGTCGCCGTCGCGCAGCGCCGTGATCGGCAGCTCGTCGGGGTCGAGCACCGGATACGACTCCTGCTGCCAGCCCTCGCGCGACAGTGACTGGGCGAAGTAGCCGTGGCGATACAGCAGCCCCACGCCGATGATCGGGACGCCGAGGTCACTCGCCGCCTTGAGGTGGTCGCCGGCGAGGATGCCGAGGCCCCCCGAGTACTGCGGCAGCGCGGCGGCGATGCCGAACTCGGGCGAGAAGTACGCGATCGCGCGCGGCGCATCCGGCACCTCGCGCTGGTACCAGAGGTCGTCGGCGAGGTAGCCGCGCAGGTCGTCGCGCACGCGGCCGAGCCGCTCGAGGAACGCGTGGTCGGCGGCGAGTTCCTCGAAGCGCGACGGGCTGACGGATCCCAGCAGGCGCACCGGATCCTGCAGTCGCCGCCAGAGCTCGGGGTCGACGTGGGCGAAGACATCCTGCGTCTCGAGGTGCCATGACCAGCGCAGATTCCCGGCAAGCTCACCCAGCGCGGCGAGCGGCTCGGGCAGCACGGGACGAACGGTGAATCGTCGGATCGCACGCATAGGGCAACGCTAGTGGGAGCACCCGGCGCCGACAGGTCGTGATCGGTTACACCCTCGTGAAGTCTGTGGCAAGACCCCCGTCCCAGGTGGCCCCCGTGACCTGTCTGTGACAAGTTGGGCACATGGTCGGACGCATTCCCGTCATCGATGTCCACCCCGTCGTGCAGGGCGGCGCGCGCCCGGCGAAGGCCACGGTCGGCGAGCCGCTGCCGGTGCGGGCGACAGTGTTCCGCGAGGGGCACGACCAGCTCGGCGCCGAGCTCGTGCTGATCGGCCCGGACGGCGAACGCCGGCCCCCGGTGCGCATGAAGGAGCTCGTCCGCGGCACCGACCGCTACGAGGCGTGGGACGCGCCCGATGCCGAGGGTGACTGGGCGTTCGAGGTGCACGGGTTCTCCGATCCGCTGGCGACCTGGACGCACGACGCGGGCCTGAAGATCCGGGCGGGCGTCGACGTCGAGCTGATGTTCCTCGAAGCCCGTCTGCTGCTCGAGCGCATCCGAGCCGAGGCGACGGACCTGAGCGCCGACGACGAGGCGGCGCTCACCGCCGCCGAGGACGCGGCGACCGACGAGATCCGGCCCGTCGAGGCGCGGCTGGCGGTGCTCGAGAGCCCCGAGACGCAGGCGATGTTCGCGCGTCACCCGCTGCGCGACCTGCTCACGGTCGCCGGCCCGTTCCCGCTTTACGCCGACCGCCGGCGGGCGCTGACGGGAAGCTGGTACGAGTTCTTCCCCCGTTCGGAGGGCGCGACGCTCGACCCGAAGACCGGCAAGGTCACGAGCGGCAGCTTCACAACCGCGGCGAAGAGCCTCGACCGGGTCGCCGCGATGGGCTTCGACGTGCTGTACCTGCCGCCCATCCACCCGATCGGCGAGATCAACCGCAAGGGGCGCAACAACACGCTGACCCCCGGCCCGGACGACACCGGATCGCCGTGGGCGATCGGGTCGAAGCACGGCGGGCACGACGCCATCCATCCGGATCTCGGCACGTTCGCCGACTTCGACGCGTTCGTGAAGAGGGCGAACGGGCTGGGAATCGAAGTCGCGATCGACCTCGCCCTGCAGGCGGCGCCCGATCATCCGTGGGTGAGGACGCATCCGCAGTTCTTCCGCACGCGCGCCGACGGCACGATCGCGTACGCCGAGAACCCGCCGAAGAAGTACCAGGACATCTACCCGATGCACTTCGACGACGACTTCGAGGGCGTCGTCGCCGAGGTCACGCGCGTGGTGCGGCTGTGGATGTCGCACGGCGTGCGCATCTTCCGCGTCGACAACCCGCACACGAAGCCCGTCGCGTTCTGGGAGCGGCTGCTCGGCGACATCCGCGAGACGGATCCGGATGTCCTGTTCCTCTCGGAGGCGTTCACGCGTCCGGCGATGATGCACACGCTCGGATCGGTGGGCTTCCACCAGTCGTACACGTACTTCACGTGGCGCACGGCGAAGGGCGAGATCGAGGACTACCTGCGCGAGGTGTCGCGCGAGAGCGACCACCTGATGCGCCCCAACTTCTGGGTCAACACCCCCGACATCCTGCACGCCTCCCTGCAGTACGGCGGGCCGGCGATGTTCGCGATCCGGGCGACGCTCGCCGCGATGGCGACGCCCGCGTGGGGCATGTACGCGGGGTACGAGCTGTTCGAGCATGTGGCCGTCAAGCCCGGCAGCGAGGAGTACCTCGACAGCGAGAAGTATCAGATCCGGATCCGCGACTGGGAGGCCGCGGAGCGGTCGGGCAAGACGCTCATGCCGCACATCCGCACCCTCAACGAGCTGCGCCGCAGCCACCCCGCCCTGGGGCTGCTGCGGAACCTCGTCGTGCACGCCACGGACGACGAGCACATCCTGTGCTTCTCCAAGACCCACGGTGACGACACCGTCATCGTGGTGATCAACCTCGACCCGCACGGTGCGCACGAGACGACGGTGCGCCTCGACCTCGCCGCCGCGGGCCTTCCCGAGAGCTACGTCGTCCGCGACGAGCTCACCGGGGCGGAATGGGTGTGGGGCGCCGACAACTACGTGCGGCTGGATCCCGCGGGCGACGTCGCGCACATCCTGAGCGTGAGGAGCGCCGGATGACCCCCGAGCCGGCCCCGTTCACCTCGTCTATCCCTGTGCTCTCGCAGGAGCCCTTCCCCGACAGCCCGGACGCCACCGAGCCGGAGTGGTTCAAGACCGCCGTGTTCTACGAGGTGCTCGTGCGGTCGTTCAAGGACGGCGACGGCGACGGCATCGGCGACTTCCGCGGCCTCATCGAGAAGCTCGACTACCTCGAGTGGCTCGGGGTCGACTGCCTGTGGCTGCCGCCGTTCTTTCCGTCGCCCCTGCGCGACGGCGGATACGACGTCTCCGACTACACGGGCGTGCTGCCCGAGCTCGGCACGGTCGAGGACTTCCAGGTGTTCCTCAACGCCGCCCACGCGCGCGGCATCAAGGTGATCATCGACTTCGTGATGAACCACACGAGCGACGAGCACCCGTGGTTCAAGGCGAGTCGGTCGGATCCGGATGGCCCCTACGGCGATTTCTACGTGTGGAGCGACACCGACGAGCTGTACGAGGAAGCCCGCATCATCTTCGTCGACACCGAGCCGAGCAACTGGACGTGGGATCCGGTGCGCCAGCAGTACTACTGGCACCGGTTCTTCTCGCACCAGCCCGACCTCAACTTCGACAACCCCCGGGTGCACGAGGCGATGCTCGACGCAATGCGGTTCTGGCTCGACATGGGCCTGGACGGCTTCCGTCTCGACGCGGTGCCGTACCTCTACGAGCGTCCCGGGACGAACGGCGAGAACCTGCCCGAGACGCACGAGTTCCTGCGCAAGGTGCGACGCATCGTCGACGAGGAGTACCCCGGGCGGGTGCTGCTGGCGGAGGCGAACCAGTGGCCGGCCGACGTCGTCGACTACTTCGGCAATCCGGACGCCGGCGGCGACGAGTGCCACATGTGCTTCCACTTCCCGGTGATGCCGCGCATCTTCATGGCGGTGCGTCGCGAGTCGCGCTACCCGATCAGCGAGATCCTGGCGCAGACGCCGCCCATCCCGTCCGGCACCCAGTGGGGGATCTTCCTGCGCAACCACGACGAGCTCACGCTCGAGATGGTCACGGACGAGGACCGCGACTACATGTGGAACGAGTACGCGCAGGATCCGCGGATGAAGGCGAACATCGGCATCCGCCGCCGTCTCGCGCCACTGCTCGAGAACGACATCGATCAGATCGAGCTGTTCACCGCGCTGCTGCTGTCGCTGCCAGGATCGCCGGTGCTGTACTACGGCGACGAGATCGGCATGGGCGACAACATCTGGCTCGGCGACCGAGACGGCGTCCGCACGCCCATGCAGTGGACGAGCGACCGCAACGCCGGGTTCTCGACCGCGAACCCCGGCAAGCTGTCGCTGCCGGTGGTGCAGGATCCGGTCTACGGCTACCTGTCGGTGAACGTCGAGGCGCAGCAGGAGAACCGCTCATCGCTGCTCCACTGGACGCGGCAGATCATCCAGGCGCGCAAGCGCCACCCGGCGTTCGGGCTCGGCAGCTTCAACGACCTCGGCGGGTCGAACCCGGCGGTGCTGTCGTACTCGCGTGAGCACACGAATCCCGACGGATCCGTCGACGTGATCGTGTGCGTCAACAACCTGTCGCAGTTCCCGCAGCCGGTCGAGCTCGACCTGCGGCGGTTTCAGGGGATGGTGCCGGTCGAGCTGATCGGCGGGGTTCCCTTCCCGCGCATCGGGGAGCTGCCGTACCTGTTGACACTCGGCGGGCACGCGTTCTACTGGTTCCAGCTGCACGCGCCGGCCGACGAGGAGGAGGTGGGCCTGCTGTGAGCGAGTCCCTGGAGAACGAGGACGCCCTCTGGCAGGGCTATCTGTCGCGCACCCGGTGGTTCGGCGGCAAGGGCCGGCCGTTCCACGTCAGCGGCGTCCGCCCGTTCGCCGAGCTCCCGGTCGACCCCGCACCGGAGGGTGTGGGGCGCGTCACCGTCTACCTCGTCACGGTCGACTACTCCGACGACGAGGGCGGCGCCGAGCAGTACCACGTGCCGCTGTCGCGCTACGACGAGGTGCAGGAGCGCATCGCATACGCCTTCGTGGGATCCGTCGAAGGCGAGGACGGCCACCCCGTCCACCTGTACGACGCCGCCCACGACCGCGCGGCCATGACGCTGTGGCTCGAGGGTTTCGTCGAGGCCGAGGCGACCGGCACCGCCCAGCTCGGCGGGATGCGGTTCCGCCGCGTGCCCGGCGTCGCGCTGAACCCCGAGCTGCAGTCGGCGCCGCTGACGGGCGAGCAGTCGAACTCGTCGGTGAAGTTCGACGACACCGCGATCATGAAGCTGTTCCGCAAGGTGAGGCCCGGGGTGAACCCCGACATCGAGATCCACGAGGTGCTCACGCGCGGCGGGTCCGAGTACGTCGCCGACCTGTACGGCTGGATCGAGATCGACCTGCCGGAGGACGAGGGCGTGCTCCAGCTGGCGATGCTGCAGGAGTTCCTCCGCACCGCGAGCGACGGCTTCGAGCTCGCCACGGGCAGCGTCCGCACGCTGCTCGCGCACCTCGACCTCAGCGTCGAGGAGTCGGGCGGCGACTTCGCCGGCGAGGCGACTCGGCTCGGCGAGGCGCTCGCCGAGGTGCACAGGATGCTGCGCGACAGCTTCCCGAAGCAGGGTCGAGGCGAGGATTCGACGGGCGAGCTCGCCGACGCGATGATCGCGCGCCTCGAGCAGGCCCGCCGGGTCGTGCCGGAGGTCGAGCCCTACGCCGCGCGGCTGAGCGCGGCGTACGACGCGGTCGCCGCGCTCGGTCAGCTCGACGTGCAGCGCGTGCACGGCGACCTGCATCTGGGGCAGACCCTGCGCACCTCGCACGGCTGGAAGATCGTCGACTTCGAGGGAGAGCCCGGACGTCCGTTCGCCGAGCGCGCGCTCCCGGATTCGCCCTGGCGCGACGTCGCGGGGATGCTGCGGTCGTTCGACTACGCGGCGCGCGTGGTCGAGATGTCGACCGGCGGCGGGGAGGATCCGGATGCGCCGCTGCGCGCCCAGCGGGCCCGGGAATGGTCGGCCCGCGCGCGGCGCCACTTCCTCGAGGGGTACGTTGCCGCGCTCGGCAACGGCCCCGAGCTCTCCCCGCAGCAGAGCGTGCTGCTCGACGCGTACGTCGCCGACAAGGCCGTGTACGAGGCCGTCTACGAGAAGCGCAACCGGCCGTCGTGGATCGCGATCCCGCTGGCCGCGCTGGAACGGATCGGTGGATGATGACAGACGCGACAATCCTGCCCGTCGACAAGCCGACGCTCACCGCGGTCGCCGCGGGCCTGCATCACGACGCGCACTCCGTGCTCGGGCCGCATCCCCACGAGGGCGGCGTGACGGTGCGCGTGCTGAAGCCGCTCGCCGCGGGCGTGACGGTGCGGTACAAGACGGCGCCCACTCGGCGCTTCCCCGACGGGTGGGCAGCGGTCGAGCTGGAGCACGAGCACGAGGGAATCTGGGTCGGGGTGCTTCCCGGCGTCGCCTCGGGTGACGTGCCGCCGTACCGCGTCGAGACCGCGTACGGCGAGGGGGAGGACCGGATCGTCACCGACCGCGACGACCCGTACCGCTTCCTTCCCACGCTCGGCGAGGTCGACCAGCACCTGATCGGCGAGGGGCGCCACGAGGCGCTGTGGCGCGTGCTCGGAGCGCACGTGCACCGCTACGAGGGCTGGGGCGATGCGCCGGATGTCACCGGCACGGCGTTCGCCGTGTGGGCGCCGCGCGCCCGAGCCGTGCGCGTCAAGGCCGACTTCAATGACTGGGACGGCCGCGAGCACCCGATGCGCCGCCTCGGCTCGTCGGGAGTCTGGGAGCTGTTCGTGCCGGACGTCGGCATCGGCACCAGGTACAAGTACCAGATCCTCGGCGTCGACGGCGTCTGGCGCGAGAAGGCCGACCCGATGGCCGGCTACGCCGAGAAGCCGCCGCTGACCGCGTCGATCGTGCACGAGTCCTCCTACCGCTGGGGCGATGCGGAGTGGCTCGACCGGCGGGCGGCCGACGCCGCGCGGGGGCACACCGACAAGCCGATGGCGATCTACGAGGTGCACCTCGGATCCTGGCGCCGCGACAAGACGTACGCGCAGCTCGCCGACGAGCTCGTCGGCTACGTCAGCGACCTCGGCTTCACGCACGTCGAGTTCATGCCCGTGATGCAGCATCCGTTCGGCGGGTCCTGGGGCTACCACGTCACGTCGTACTACGCCCCAGACAGCCGCTTCGGCGATCCGGATGGCCTCCGCTACCTGATCGACCGCCTCCACCAGGCGGGGATCGGGGTCATCCTCGACTGGGTGCCCGGCCACTTCGCCACCGACGAGTGGGCGCTCGCGCGCTTCGACGGCGCCCCGCTGTACGAGGACCCCAACCCGCAGCGCGGCTGGCACAAGGAGTGGGGCTCTCACATCTTCGATTTCGGCAATCCGCCGGTGCGCAACTTTCTCTACGCGAACGCGATCTATTGGCTCGAGGAGTTCCACGCCGACGGTCTGCGCGTGGACGGGGTCGCCTCGATGCTCTACCTCGACTACGCCCGGAAGGACGGCGAGTGGACGCCGAACATCCACGGCGGCCGCGAGAACCTCGAGGCGGTGCAGTTCCTGCAGGAGATGAACGCGACCGTCTACCGCCGGGTCCCCGGCGTGGTGACGATCGCCGAGGAATCGACGTCGTGGCCCGGCGTCACCGGACCGACCTCCGGTGGCGGGCTCGGCTTCGGGTTCAAGTGGAACATGGGCTGGATGCACGACTCGCTCGGCTACCTCAAGCGCGATCCCGTGCACCGCATGCACCACCACGGCGAGATGACGTTCTCGCTCGTGTACGCCTGGTCCGAGAACTACGTGCTGCCGATCTCGCACGACGAGGTCGTCCACGGCAAGGGATCGCTGCTGCGCAAGGCGCCGGGGGATCGCTGGCGGCAGCTCGCCACCCTGCGCGCCTATCTTGCGTACATGTGGGCGCATCCCGGCAAGCAGCTGCTGTTCATGGGCAGCGAGTTCGCCCAGGAGTCGGAGTGGGCAGAGGCCCGCGAGCTCGACTGGTGGCTGCTCGACCTTCCCGACCACCGCGGCGTGCACCACGCGATGCGCGACATCAACGGGCGCTATCGCGAGACGCCGGCGCTGTGGGCGCTCGACACCCAGCCGGCCGGCTTCGAATGGCTCGTCGCGGATGACGCGGGGGCGAACGTGTTCGCGTTCGCCCGCACCGACGGCGAGGGATCGCGGCTTGTCGCCGTGAGCAACTTCTCGGCCCAGCCGCACGACCGCTACCGGCTGCGCTTCCCGCAGCCCGGCGCGTGGGACGAGGTGCTCAACACCGACGCCTCCGGCTACGGCGGCTCGGGCGTCGGGAACCTCGGCCGCGTCGACGTGCCCGCGGACAGCCATGCGGAGATCGCGGTGCCGCCGCTCGCGACGGTCTGGTTCCGGCTGGCTGACTGATCCGCGCGAGAGCCCGGAGAGGATGTCCTCTCCGGGCTCTCTTCGTGCCTCCCGTGTGCTTCGCACGTGCCCGTGCACGGCAGAACGCCCGTCGCATCTGCGACGGGCGTTCGCTTGCCGGGATCCTCGCCCCTCCGGGGCCGACCCGCGATCCGCGGGGTCAGGTGGCTCGTGAAGGAGGGATCCCCTTGCGGTCGGACACGAGGGGGTGCGCCGACGTCTGTTGGGTGTTACCGAGCCGTCTTGTTGCGGCCCGTGATGAGGCCCCAGATCAGCAGCACGATGATCGCGCCACCGATGGCGAGGAGCCACGTGGTGATATCGAAGAATCCCTCGAGGTTCGCATCGAAGATCAGACCGCCGAGCCAACCACCCAGCAGTGCGCCGACGACGCCCAGGATGAGGGTTGCGATCCAGCCGCCGCCCTGCCGTCCAGGCAGGATCGCCTTCGCGATCGCTCCGGCAATGAGTCCGAGGATGATGAATGCGATGAAGCCCATGACGCGCTCCCTTCCTGCGGGGATCTCCCGCGACAATCACGTTACGGAGATGCGGATGAGGTCGGCAGGGGCTTGACATCCGCTGGGAACATGCGCTTAGACGTTCCGCTGAGCGGGAGTTTGGGTCGCGAGGTCAGGCGGGACCGAGTCGGAGGACGCCCGTCGTCTCCGTGACGCGGAGGTCGTCCGTCAGTCGGACGATGCGCGCGAGCGCATCCACCTCCGCTATCACGGTGCCGAAGCGCTGCGGGTCGCCGCACAGGGCGGTGACCGTCACGAAGTGCGCGCCGGTGTCCCACGTGTACTCCGCCATGGGCGGGGCGCCGGCGGCGTCGGGGCGGTCGAGCACGAGCTTCTCGCCCATGCCGAGGTAGGCGCCCTGGAACGGTTCGGTGTCGTCGTACTCCATGGGCATCATCGCGCGCGCGGCGCGCAGCTGCGCAGTGATCTCCTGAACCTGCGCCGCGACCACCACGAGCTCGGGATCGTCCTTCCAGACCCACACCAGCACGCGGCCGTCGGCACGGCGGAGCATCAGGGGCGCCGCCTGGCTCAGCGTCCACGCGAGCAGGCCGCTGCCGCGGCCCTGGCCGCCCATCATCCGGGAGCCCTGGCCCAGCAGCATCCGGATCGCCGCCTTGCGGTGCCGACGCCCGCGCAGCCCGAGCGATCCGGTCACGGCGACCCAGCGCGAGGGGTCGGCATCGGCCTGAAGTCGGGGCATGTCACCAGGGTACGTGCGGGAGGATGGGGGAGTGGATGCCCTCACGCGCGCCGAGTCCCTGATCGCCCTGACCCCGGATTATCCCGAGCCCGGCGTGCTGTTCCGCGACGTGTCGCCGCTCCTGGCGGACGGCCCGGCGCTGCGCGCGGTCATCGAGGAGCTGATCCGGCCCTTCGAGGGCACCTACGACATCGTCGCGGGTATCGAGGCCCGCGGCTTCCTGCTCGCCGGCTACGCCGCGGCCCTCGGGGGCGTGGGCATGCTGCAGATCCGCAAGGCCGGCAAGCTGCCGCGCCCGGCGGCGGCGGTGTCGTACGAGCTCGAGTACGGCACGGCGACGATCGAGGCGCCCGGAGTGCTGCGCGAGGGCGAGCGCGTGCTGCTGCTCGACGACGTGCTCGCCACCGGCGGGACGCTCGCGGCGGCGCAGAGTCTCGTCACCGAGCTCGGCGCGGTCGTCGCCGGCTCCGCCGTGGTCCTCGAGCTCACCGACCTCGGCGGCCGCGCCGTGGTGGGCGACGTGCACACGGTCTTCACCGCCTGAGCTCACACCGCCTGGGCTCAGTGCCTCGGTTCACCGCCTCACGCGGCTCAGCGGCGCCGGCCGACCCCCGTCCCCGGCGCCTAGAACGGAGCAGGGTCACGCCAGGCCGGCTCCGGCGGCGGATCCGGGTCGGCGGAGGCTTCGATCGCGGCGACGAACCTCACCGTCCGGGCAGGCACGTCGGTCTTCCGGCGTCCGGTTGGACTGATCCAGGCCATCAGCCCGTCGAACCCCTGTTCGACATCCCAGTCGGAGTTGTGTTTCAGCACGTGGTGACTGCGACACAGCGGCGCGAGGTTGCCCACCTCGGTGCGACCACCCTCCGCATACGCGACCGTGTGGTCGAGGTCGCAGCGATACACCGGCTGCCGGCAGCCCGGGAAGCGGCAGTGCTCGTCTCGGGCGGCGAGGAACCGCTTCTGATCGGCCGTCGGGACGTAGGTGTCGACGGTGCGGAGGCATCCGGTGTCGGGATCGGCGAACAGCCGCGCCCAGGTGTGAGTGCGCCCCGCGAGGCGGCGCGCGACCTCGGGTGAGACAGGGCCGTGGCCGGCGAGGAACGCGGGTTCGTCGCCGATGCCGAGGAGGGTGTCGACCGGGATGGTGATCTGCACACGCGGCCGGAAGCACGCCGTCGTGTCGGCCGCGCCATCACCGGAGAGCGCCTTCGCGGCGCCGGCGAGCATCGAGTCGACGAACGCGTCGGCGCGCAGCTGCTGCAGGGTGCGGGTGTCCGCGCTCGTCGCGGCCGCCCTCTCGTCACCGAGAGGCACGTCGTCGGGGAGTGGACCGGCATCCATGATCGACAGCCCCATCTGCGTCAGCATGTCCTGGATGCCGTGCGCGCGCACGCTCTCGATGATGGCGTTGAAGTGACTGACGCCCTGGGGGAGGTCGTCGACCCAGGTGCGACGCTGCTCGAGGGCGGCCTCATGCCGCTCGACGAACGGGATCGGTTCGAGCTCTTCGGCGACCGCCTGCGCGATCGGGCGCAGCCGTCCGGGTGTCGTCTCGGCGGCGCGTTCGACGACGACGCGTTCGTAGCGGGAGCGGACGTGTGCGTCGTCCAGACGCTCGCCCTCGTCGACGATGACGGTGGCGTGAGCGGGGGAGATCCGCCCCTCGCACAGTGCGCTGTAGGTGGCTGGGAACTTCGAGATCAGCACGGTGGCGTCTTCCATCCGCGCGCGCAGCGTGCGGTCGGAGGCATTCGTCGCCACGGCGATGTCGGCCGCGATCGCCCGCACCGGAAGGTCCCACCTCGCCGGAGCCTGCGCCTCGTGGATGAGATCTTCGGCCATCAGCTGCGCCCGCGCGAGCAGGTTCGCCTTGATCGCGGTGACGCCGGCGATCATCTGGTCGGCCGCGGCGACGCCGTCGATGATCGCGTTCAGTGCGTCACGGCGCGCGGGATCGAGGTCCCATCTCTGCGCGAAGCCCGTCCCGGCCATGCGACAAGTCTGCCAGGGACCTCAGACATTCGTTCGATGTCAGATGGGCCTGTGGAGAAGAAGTATCGAAGAAATCATCGGTCGGGCGATGCCTGGGCGAGGTCGGCATGCCGTGTCGTCACCGCCGGCCGTTGCTGCGGCGTCAGCCACACCGCCAGCGCGAGACCGACCGTGCCGCCGACGAGCTGAGCCAGGATGAACGACGGCGTCGAGGCCGGCGCGATTCCCGCGAACGTGTCCGAGAACATCCGGCCGATCGTGATCGCGGGGTTCGCGAAGCTCGTCGACGCCGTGAAGTAGTAGGCGGCGCCGATGTACGCGCCGACGACGGGCGCGGCCATCGAGCCCCGCCCCGTCCGGACCAGGACGAAGATCGCCAGCACCAGTCCCGCGGTCGCCACGACCTCGGCGATCAGGTTCGGGGGCGTCGCGCGTGCCGTTGTGCTCCAGGAGACCGCGGGCGCGGCGAACATCACGTTGGCGAGGATCGCGCCCGCGACGCAGCCGAGGATCTGCGCCAGAACATAGGGGCCGACCTCGCGCCAGCGGCGGGCGCCGAGGGCGGCGTCGGCGATCGTCACGACGGGATTGAAGTGGGCGCCGGAGATCGGCTGGAACAGCGCGATCAGCACGCCGAGGCCGAGCGCCGTGGCGAAGGCGTTCTGCAGCAGCTGCAGGCCCGCATCGCCCGGCGACAGCCGCTGCGCCATGATCCCGGACCCCACGACGATCGCCGCGAGCAGCGCGCTGCCGAGGAACTCGCCGACGAGCGGCCGGGAGGAGACTCGATCCGGATGCATAGACAACAGTCTATGGGTCGGTTGCGCCGACATTCGCTCAGCGATGGAGGAAGCCATTCCCAATACATAGATGTTGATCTATGCTTCTCGCAGAGTCGACGATCGAGGAGGATCCGATGTCTCAGATCCAGGATGGGCGCAGCGCGAACGAGAGCGGCGGGCTCCTCTCGCCAGACGCGGTGCTCCACCGCGCGGCTGAGCGCCTCGCCGTCCGGTTCGACGGCATCGTGAACGAGGAGACCGTCGAGCGCGTGGTGTTCGAGTCGTACGCGGCTCTCGCGCGCACCGCGAAGGTCACGCGGCTGCTGCCCGCGCTCTCCGAGAACTTCGCGCAGGATCGGCTGCTCGCGCTCGCGCAGTCGAAGGGACTGATCGACAAGGCCGTGCCCGAGGTGCTGTTCGTGTGCGTCCAGAACTCGGGCCGCTCGCAGATGGCGGCCGCGATCACCCGCATGATCGCCGGCGACCGGGTGCACGTGCGCTCCGCCGGATCGCAGCCGGGCGAGCGGATCCTGCCCGTTGTCACGGAGGTGCTCGACGAGATCGGCGCCGACGTGTCGGCAGAGTTCCCCAAGCCCCTCACCGACGACGTGGTCCGCGCGGCCGACGCCGTGATCACCATGGGCTGCGGGGACGCCTGCCCCCTGTACCCCGGCAAGCGCTACCTCGACTGGCACCTGCAGGATCCCGAGGGGCTCGACGTCGACGGCGTGCGCCGCGTGCGCGACGAGATCCGCCGGCACGTCGAGGAGCTCCTCGCGGAGATCGCGCCGACCGCGAGGGGCTGACCGCACGCCTCCGGGCGCTTCGATATGCACCTGTGACCGCGGGGCGGCGGATTTGGCGTTCGGCGGTATTTCGCACCGGCAGAATGTTTTACATCGCCGAAACGCTGGTGTCCGGTCGACTTCTTTCGCCGCACCTACGGTGGAGTGACCGACCGACGTCACGCCGATCGTCCCTCCCGGCGCGAGACCCCCCGGTACCATCCGGATGTCGGATCGCGCCCCATCCCCGCATGAGTGGAGAACCCGAATGATCCGCAGCCCTTACATCCGTCGTGGCCTCGCAGCCGCCGGCCTCACCCTGACCGGCGCCATCGCGCTGTCCGCCTGCGCCGGAGGCGCAGCACCGGCCGCCGAGGCCGAGGGCGAGGACGCCGGTCACGGCTCGATCACCGTCCAGCAGAGCTGGATCAAGAACGAGGAGTTCGCCGGCGAGTTCTACGCCACGACGAAGGGCTACTACGAGGAGGCGGGCTTCGACGAGGTCACGCTGCTCGAGGGTCCCTCGACCGGCGTCGCCGAGCTCATGGGCGGCACCGTCCAGGTCGCCCTGAACGACCCGCTCGCCGTCGGCGCCGCGGTCGCGAACGAGGGCGCCACGATCAAGATGATCGGCGCCACGTTCCAGAAGAACCCCTTCACCGTGCTGTCGCTCAAGGACGGTGCCGACATCGCCACGGTCGACGACCTCAAGGGCAAGAAGATCGGCGTGCAGGACTCGAACCGTGCCGCGTTCGACGCGTTCCTCGAGGCGAACGGCATCGGCCAGGACGAGCTCGAGATCGTCGCCGTGCAGTACGACCCGGCGCCGCTCACGAACGGCGAGGTCGACGGCTTCTACGCCTACCTGACGAACGAGGCCCTCACCGTCAAGCTCGCGGGCAACGAGATCACCAACCTGCCGCTCGCCGACAACGGCTTCCCGCTCGTCGCCGAGACCGTCTCGGTCACCGACCAGTACCTCGCCGAGAACCGCGAGCTGCTCAAGGACTTCCTGGTCGCCGAGATCAAGGGCTGGACCGACGTGCTCGCCGACCCCGAGCAGGCGGCCGAGGACGTCGTCGCCGACTTCGGCACCGACCTCGACCCGGTCAAGACCCTCGAGGCGATGAACGCCCAGGCCGAGCTGATCTCGACCCCCGACACCGAGGCGAACGGCCTGTTCACCATCACCGAGGAGATGCAGCAGGCGACGGTCGACAGCCTCGCCGGCGCCGGCATCGACGTCGCGGTCGAGGACATCTTCGACCTGAGCCTCCTCGACGAGGTCTACGCGGAGAACCCCGAGCTCGTCGACTACGCCGGCTGACCCCGGGCCTTCGCCAGAACCAACGGAGATCCACACCGTGACCCACACGGAGACCGCGACCGGTGCCCAGGACGTCCTGGGCACCGGTCTGCACATCAGCGGACTGAACAAGACCTTCCGGCAGGGACGTCGCGACGTCGTCGCCCTGCAGGATGCGAACCTCCACACCGAGCAGGGAACGTTCCTGTCGCTTCTCGGGCCGTCCGGCTGCGGCAAGTCGACGATCCTGCGCATCCTCGCCGGGCTCGAGGATCCGACGAGCGGCACCACGCGCGTCGACGGCAAGTCGCCCAAGGAGCTGCGCGCGTCGAACAGTCTCGGCATCGCGTTCCAGGACTCGGCGCTGCTTCCCTGGCGCAGCGTGCAGGCCAACATCCAGCTTCCCTTCGAGGTGGCGGGAAAGCCGGTCGACCGCGACTACGTCGCCGAGCTCATCGCCCTCGTGGGCCTCACGGGCTTCGAGAAGGCGAAGCCGGCGCAGCTGTCCGGCGGCATGCGCCAGCGCGTCTCGATCGCGCGCTCGCTCGTGATGAAGCCCGAGGTGCTCCTGTTCGACGAGCCGTTCGGCGCGCTCGACGACATGACGCGCCAGCGCCTCAACCTCGAGCTGCTGCGCATCTGGACCGAGAAGCCGGCGACCACGCTGCTCGTCACGCACGGCATCTCCGAGGCGATCTTCCTGAGCGACAAGGTCGCCGTGATGACGCCTCGGCCGGGCCGGATCAAGGAGGTCATGGACATCGACCTGCCGCGTCCCCGCCTGCCCGAGATGATGCGGACCCCCGAATTCCACGCGTACGTGGACCACGCATCCGACCTGCTGTTCGGCGCGCCCGCCGCCGCGTACGCCGATGAGCACTGACGCGCGACCCGCGCGCCGCCCCGTCCCCGCGTGGGTCTGGGGCGTCGCGGGTGTGGCCGGCATCGTCGCCCTGTGGTGGGTGCTGGCGGCAACGGTGCTGTCGTGCCTCGGCCCGAACTGCGCGCAGCCGATCCCGACGCCCGCGCAGGTGCTCGCCGAGACCGTGCAGCGTGGCTGGTCGTTCTTCGCGCCGCAGTTCGGCGTGACGCTCGCCGAGGCGGGCCTCGGCTACCTGTGGGGAAACGGGCTCGCGCTGGTGTTCGCCGCACTCGTGCTCGTTGTGCCGCGCCTCGAGGGCCTCGTCATGCAGCTCGCCACCATCACCTACTGCCTGCCGATCGTGGCGATCGGGATGGTGCTGATCGTGATGCTGCCGATCCCGCAGGCAGGGCACCCGTCGCTCACGTCGGTGATCCTCGCCGCCCTGAGTGTGTTCTTCACCACGGTCGTGGGCTCGCTGCTGGGGCTCAAGGCCGCCGACCGCAGCGCGCTCGACGTTGTGACCGTCTACGGCGGATCCCGCTTCACGCAGCTGCGGAAGGTGCGACTGATCGCGGCGCTGCCGGCCATCCTCAACGCCCTGCAGATCGCGGTGCCCGCCGCGTTCCTCGGCGCCGTGCTGGGGGAGTTCTTCGGCAAGGTGCAGGCAGGTGTCGGGCGGGCGATGATGATCGCCCAGGTCGACTTCAACCCGCCGCTCGTGTGGGCGCTCGCGATCCTCTCGGGACTCGTCGCGCTCGTCGGCTACTGGATCGTCGGGCTCGTCGCGCGCGCAGCCGCACCCTGGTCGAAGGGGGCATGAGGATGACCGACATCGCAGACGCTCCCACCTCGCTCCGCCGCGAGGTCGCCACCTCCACCGCCCGCGTCCTCGGCCGGGGCCTGCTGATGTTCGCCGTGACGCTCGTTGTGGTGACCGTGCTGTGGCAGGTGCTGCTGTGGGCCTTCGGCGTCAACGCCTACGTCGGCAAGGGACCCGCCGACATCTGGGCGTTCCTCGTCACGGCTCCCGCGACGCCCGAGAACCGGGACCTGCTCCTCGGCCGCCTCTGGGTGACCCTCGGCCACGCCTTCATCGGCTTCGCGGCGGGACTCGTCGTCGCGCTCGCCGCGGCGATCCTGTTCCAGCTGAACCGCGGCGTCGAGCACGCGCTCATGCCGCTCGCGATGCTGCTGCGCTCGGTGCCGCTCGTCGCGATGGCGCCCGTCATCACGCTCGTCTTCGGCCGCGACCTCTGGACCGTCGCAGTGATCGGCGGCATCGTCGTGCTCTTCCCGGCGCTCGTGAACATCGTGTTCGGACTGCGCTCGGCCTCGCCGCAGATGACCGACGTGGTGCACGTCTACGGCGGATCCGCGTTCACCGCGCTGCGCAAGGTGGCGCTGCCGTCGTCGCTTCCGGCGTTCTTCGCGGCGGTCCGGATCTCCGTTCCCGGTGCGATCACGGGCGCGCTGCTGGCCGAATGGCTCGCGACGAGCGACGGCATCGGCGGCGGCATCGGTCCGGCGATCTCGCAGTCGAAGTTCCCCGAGGTGTGGGCGTCGGTTGTGCTCGTGACGGCGGCGGCGCTCATCCTGTACAACCTCATGCAGGTCATCGAGGACGTAGCGCTGACGCGCATGGGGATGCACCCGCTCAAGAACGTCTGAGGCCGGTCGCCCGCGCGCCGCGCCTCGGTCGGCGCGCGGCCGACCCGTCAGATGAAGCTCGGGACGTCGCGCCAGGCGTCGGGCGCGTCCGCCACTCCGTCGCGCACGACGGTTCCCTCGATCAGCCCGTAGGGACGATCGTCGGCGATGAACACCTCGTTCGCGTTGTCGAGGCCGAAACGGGCGATATCGTACACGAAGTGGTGCTTGTTCGGCATCGCGAAGCGGATCTCCGCCAGTTCGGGTCGCGCGGCGATCGCGGCGCGGCCCATCTCGAACAGCGTCTGCTGCAGCGCGAGCGAGTGCACGACGGCGAACTGCTCCAGCAGCACCGCGACCACCTCGTTGTGCAGTGCGTTGTAGTCGATGCCGGCGGCGACGGCGTCGGGAAGGTAGCGCCAGCGGGCGGTGACCGACGTGGCCATGATCCGGTCTGTCGTCTCGGGCAGGGTCGTGTACTCGGTCTTCGGGTAGCCCCAGAACTCGGATCCGGTCGACTTCAGCACCGTGAGGTCCTTCACGCCGCCCATCACGTGCGTCGCGCCGTCGATGACCTGCACGGCGGCGAGGCGGGTTCCCTGCCCCGTGCGGACGAACGAGTGGTCGTGCTCGGCGCCGCCGGCCACGATCCGCTCCCACGTGTACTGCTCGGCCTGCCACAGGCCGCCCTCGATCCAGGAGAACTCCGTCGTGAAGTGCTCGGCGAGGATCTGCAGGAACCGCTCGGGCGATCCGATGCCGTGCTTCTTGGCGAACGCGAAGATCGTGTTCTTCTGGGTGTCGGTCGCGACGATCCGCGAGTTGTCCCCCGTGAGGAACGAGCCGGCCAGGGCGGCGCCGCGCAGCTGCGACGTGACGTTCAGATCTTCGATCTCGTGCCGGGCCCCGTCGCGCGTGATGCGCACGAGCCGGTTCTCGGCCTTGCCGTATTTGTTCGGGCCCAGGTGGACGGAGACTTCGGCGGCGGGGACGTCGGTCACGTCAGCTCCCTCGGTAGGTGGAATAGGCGAACGGGCTCAGCAGGATGGGCACGTGCAGGTGCCGCTCGTCGGTCACGGCGAAGGTCACTGTGACGAAGGGGTAGAAGGTCTCGACCGCGCGCGCCGCGAAGTGCGCGGCGGTCTCGAAGCGCAGCGTGTAGTCACCGGGAGCAAGCCGGTCGGGGCCGAGGCCCGCCCGCCCGTCCGCGTCGGTCGCGCCCGTGGCGACCGGGGTGCCGTCGGCGGCGGTGAGGGTCAGGGCGACGCCCGCGGCGGGCGTTCCGGTCGCGGCGTCGAGCACGTGCGTGGTCAGGTGCGGCATCACGCATCCCCCGGGTCGAATGCGGCGCGCAGCCGCAGCAGCGCGATCTCGGCCAGCTGCCGCGCGGCCTCGCGCGCCTCCGCCTCCGGTGCGTTCGCGAGGCGGCGCTCGAGCTCGGCGAGCATCTCGGAGGGCGTGCGCCCCGCCGCGCGGATCAGGAACACGCGCCCGAAGCGCCGCTCGTACTCGGCGTTGCCGGCGGCGATCCGGGCAGCGATCGCCTCGTCGGCGTGGGCCATCGAGGCCTGCTCGCGGCGGGAGTGGTCGCCCTCGGCCCCGGCGGCCGTGGGGCGCTCGCCGATGCGCGGGTGGTGTGCGAGCGCGGCGTCGAGGTCGTCCGTCGTCCATCCGGCCGCGAGCTGCTGGGCCCGCGCCGCGAGCGCGTCGACGGACGCGTAGGGGCGTTCCGCGACGAGCGTGGCGACCCAGCCCGGCACATCCGCCCACACGCGCACGACCGACGCGGCCTCGTGGGTCGGCAGGGCATGGAAGTCGTCGAGCAGCACGGGGTCAGGCTAGCGCGCGGCGTGTTTCGCGATCGTTTCGCGCCGGGCTCGGGTCAGCGGGCCGGGTGGACGATGAGCCAGCGGGCGACGGCGGGCTCGGTGCCGGTGTTGTGCAGGCGGTGCGGCACGTCGCACGGGTAGCTGATCGTGTCGCCCGCGCGCATCACCACGATCTCGTGCGTGAAGTCGATCGTGAGCTCGCCCGAGAGCACCTCGCCGATCTCGTACCCCTCGTGGCGGAAGAGCCGGTCCTTTCCCGTGGCGGTGCTTCCCGGCGGGTAGGTCGACTCGAAGTAGTCGATGCCGGGGCTGTCGCCCGGGGACAGGCGGCGGAACGTCACGCCCCCGCCGAGCGGCAGCGGCGCGGCGTCTGCGGCGCGCGAGAGCGTGTAGCCGGCCGGCTCGGCGCCATCCGCCGCCGGCTGCTCGCCTCCCGGACCGAACACGGTGGCGAGCGGAACTCCCAGCGCATCGGTCATGGCGATCAGGCGCGACACGGACGGCTGCATCACGCCGCGTTCGATCTGCGAGACGGCGCTCGTCGAGATCCCGAGCCGCCGCGCAAGCTCCGATACCGAGACCCCGGCCCGCGCGCGCACCTCGCGCAGGCGCCGTCCGACGTGGCCCCGATCGGCGTCGGCGTCCGCGTCGGTCCCTGTGGCGGTGTCGGTCACGCGGCCATGCTAACCGGCGCGGATGCCGGGCCTCCCGGCACGATTTACGCGCTCGAAACACATCTGACACGGGTGCGGTGAGTGTGAAGCGATAACTTCACACCACGATCCGCCGTCCGGAGAGAGCGCCACGCTCCGGAGCTTCCGCCTCGGGACCGTCCCCCACTCGAAAGGCTCCACCGTGACTCAGAGCAGCATCCCCCTGGACGCCGCCACACCGGCGCCCCTGACCAAGCCGCAGGACGTCGTCGAGGCCGCGGGGCATCCCGCCGGCTCCGGCAACATGCGGCCCGGCTACGACCACCGCCTCGCCAACGAGGACCTCGCGCCGCTGCGCAAGCAGAAGTGGTCGTCCTACAACATCTTCGCGTTCTGGATGAGCGACGTTCACTCCGTCGGCGGCTACGTGACCGCCGGCTCCCTGTTCGCCCTCGGCATCGCCAGCTGGCAGGTGCTGATCGCGCTGATCGTCGGCATCCTGATCGTGCAGGTCTTCACCAACCTCGTCGCCAAGCCCAGTCAGCGCACCGGCGTGCCGTACCCGGTCGTGAACCGGTTCCTGTTCGGCATCAAGGGCGCCAACGTGCCCGCGATCATCCGCGGCATCATCGCGATCGCCTGGTACGGCGTGCAGACCTTCCTCGCCGCCGAGTCGCTGAACATCATCTTCCTCAAGTTCATCCCCGGCAGCGCGGCGCTGCTCGAGCCCAGCTTCCTCGGCCTGAACGCGCTCGGCTGGATCTCGTACGCGATCCTGTGGGTCGCGCAGGCGGCCGTGTTCTGGAACGGGATGGAGGCGATCCGCCGGTTCATCGACTGGGCCGGCCCCGCCGTCTACGTCGTGATGATCGTGCTCGCGATCTACCTCGTCTCGCAGGCCGGATGGGAGAACATCAGCCTCGACCTGTCCAGCGGCGAGCCGCTCGACTTCTGGGCCTCGATCCCGGTCATGCTCACGGCCATCGCGATCGTTGTGTCGTACTTCTCGGGCCCGATGCTGAACTTCGGCGACTTCGCCCGGTACGGGAAGTCGTTCCAGGCCGTCAAGCGCGGCAACTTCTGGGGCCTGCCGATCAACTTCCTGTTCTTCTCGATCCTGACCGTCATCACGGCGTCCGCGACCGTCCCGGTGTTCGGCGAACTGATCACCGACCCCATCCACACTGTGGAGCGGATCGACCACTGGTTCGCGATCCTGCTGGGCGGCCTCACCTTCGTGACCGCGACCGTCGGCATCAACATCGTCGCGAACTTCATCTCGCCCGCGTTCGACTTCTCGAACGTCGCTCCGCACCGCATCAGCTGGCGGATGGGCGGGATGATCGCCGCCGTCGGATCCGTGATCCTGACCCCGTGGAACTGGTACGGAAACGACCAGGCGATCCACTACTCGCTCGGCATCCTCGCCGCGCTCATCGGGCCGCTGTTCGGCATCCTGATCGCCGGCTACTACGTGATCGCGCGGCAGCGGATCCACGTGGACGACATGTACACGATGGACGAGACCGCGCGGTACTGGTACCGCCGCGGCTACAACCCCAACGCGATGTGGGCGCTGCTCGCGGCCGGTGTGCCGACGATCGCGGTCGCGATCATCCCGAAGTCGCTTGTGTTCGCGGGCGTGCTCGACGCGGGCTGGGGGACCATCAGCGACTTCAGCTGGTTCGTCGGCTGCGGGCTCGGCTTTGTGTTCCTCGTGCTGTTCGAGCGCCTTCACCCGCGGGTGCCGACGCTCGAGGGCGAGACCGCCGGGGTGTCGGACGGCACCGTGCCTTCGGTGTTCGGGCCCGACGTGCGGGAGGGCTACCCCGACACCGCGACCGCCGCGGTGGCGATCGTCGAGGCGGAGGCCGCCCTGCGGTCGGCACCCGCCGAGGACGAGACCGAGCAGCCGGCGGCCGCCGGCGCCAAGGAGTGACACCGGAGCGATGCGCATCACCCTGATCAACCCCAACACCTCCCGGGCGATGACCGACAAGATCGGTCACGCCGCCCGGGAGGTGGCGGGCCCCGGCGTCGAGATCGTCGCGGTCTGCCCCGCTCCCGGAGCCGGACCCGCCGCGGTCGAGAGCCACGTCGACGAGATCGCCGCCGGAGCGGCAGTGATCGACGCGGTGCGCGCCGATCTCGCGGCAGGCGGAAGCGACGGGTACGTGATCGCCTGCTTCGGCGACCCCGGCCTCGACGCCGCGCGCGAGCTCGTCGACGTGCCCGTGGTGGGCATCGCCGAGGCCGCCATTCACGTGGCGGCGATGACGGGGCGGTCGTTCGCGATCGTCACGACGCTGTCGCGCACGCTGGGCCGGGCGCAGGATCTGCTTGCGCGCTACGAGTTCGAGCGCGCGTGCGTCGCGGCGTACGGCACCGGGATCCCTGTGCTCGAGCTCGAGGACACCGGATCCGAAGCCTTCGAGGACATCCTGGGGTGGTGCGAGCGCGCCGTGCGCGAGGACGGCGCCGACGCGATCGTGCTCGGCTGCGCGGGCATGGCCGACCTGTGCCACCGGCTGCAGGAGCGGCTCGGTGTGCCCGTGATCGACGGCGTCGCCGCGGCGACCGGGCTGGTCGCCGCGATGGTGCGCATGCGCGTGGGCACGAGCAAGCGCGACGAGTACGCGCCGCCGCCCGTGCGGCCGGCGGAGGTGGCCGCCGGTGAGGCGGCGACGGCGCGCGTCGCTAGCGTGGGGGCATGACCCCCTCATCCGCCGCTGCGCCCGGCTCGATCGCCGCGCAGCGCGTGCTCCTCGAAGGCGCCTTCGCGCCCGCGACCGTCCGGATCGCCGACGGACGGATCGCCTCGGTCGATCCGTTCGACGACACCGCCGACGTTGTGCTCGACGACGGGCTCGTGCTGCTGCCGGGGCTCGTCGACTCGCACGTGCACCTCAACGAGCCCGGCCGCACCGACTGGGAGGGCTTCGCCACCGGCACCGCCGCGGCCGCGGCGGCGGGCATCACGACGGTCGTCGAGATGCCGCTGAACAGCGTGCCGGTCACGACGGATCCGGAGGCGCTCGCAGTCAAGCGCGACGCCGCCCGCGGCAAGCTCGCGGTCGACGTCGCCTACTGGGGCGGCGCGGTGCCGGAGAACCTCGGATCGCTCGGCGCGCTGCTCGACGCCGGGGTCGTGGGCGTGAAGTGCTTCATGGCCCCCAGCGGCATCGACGAGTTCGGGCACCTCGACGCCGCCCAGATCGAGGCCGCGCTCACCGAGCTGCGCGCGCACGGCGACGGCCTGCTGATCGCGCACGCCGAGCTCGAGGAGCACCTGCACGAGGCATCCGGGCCCGTGTTCCGCGACTTCGTCGCCTCCCGCCCGCCCGAGGGCGAGGTCGCCGCCATCCGCATCGTGATCGAGGCGGCCCGGCGCACGGGCGCCCGCGCGCACATCGTGCACGTCTCGGCCGCGGCCGCGCTCGACGACGTGCGCGCCGCGAAGGCCGACGGCGTGCGGATCACCGTGGAGACATGCCCGCACTACCTCGCGCTCACGGCGGAGGACGTGCCTGACGGAACCGGCACGTTCAAGTGCTGCCCGCCGATCCGCGACGCCGCGAACCGCGACCTGCTCTGGGAGGGCGTGCTCGACGGCACGATCGACGCGATCGTGAGCGACCACTCGCCCGCCACGGCCGACCTCAAGCTGCGGCCCGACCTCGGCGAGGCGTGGGGCGGGATCTCGGGCGTGCAGACGGGGCTCACCGCGGTCTGGACCGAGGCGCGCCGACGGGGGATCCCGCTCGAGCGCATCCTGCCGCTGTTCACGACGGGACCCGCCGATCTCGTGCGGCTCGGCGACCGGGGCCGGATCGCGCCGGGCGCGCCCGCGCACCTCGCCGCGTTCGATCCCGAGCGCGAGCACACGGTCGACGCCGCGCGGCTGGAGTACCGCAACAAGCTGTCGCCGTGGCACGGCGCGACCCTGCGCGGCGTCGTGACCGAGACGTACCTCCACGGCCGCGTCGTCTATCGCGACGGCGAGGGACTGCTCGCCCGCGAGGGACGCGACGTGCTCGCGGGCGGTGCGGCATGACCCCCGCGCCGGGATCGAACGTGTTCGGCCGCGGATCGGACGTGCCCGCGTTCGCCGACCTGCCGATCCTGCAGCCGGGGGAGCGCGTGCCGGATGGCGCGACGTACCTTCCCGCCGGGCCCGGGACCATCCTGTGGGGGCGCCTTCCCTGCGCGACCGACGCGCCCGTGCTGACGATCCGATCCGGCGACTCGGTCGTGATCGACACGGTCAGCCACGAGGGCCTGCTTCCCGACCAGGGGCAGGATCCGGCCGCGTTCTTCGCCGGACACGGGGTGGCGGAGGGCGCGGTGCTGCGCGACGCGATCGCGATCGCCGCGGAGTCGCCGCGCGATCCGGCCGCGGACGGCCCGCACGTCGTGACGGGGCCGATCCGCGTCGAGGGCGCACGCCCCGGCGACCTGCTGCGCATCACCGTGCTGCGGCTCGAGCCACGCGTTCCCTACGGTGTGATCTCCAACCGGCACGGCCGCGGCGCCCTTCCGGGCGAGCTGCCGCGGGCGGGCGCGACGGTCAGCGTGTTCGCGCCGGTCGAGCGCCGCGACGGGCGCCTCGTCGGTGCCCTGCCGCGCGTCGAGGGCGGCCCGCGAGACGTGACCTTCCCCCTCGCGCCGTTCCTCGGCACGATGGGCGTCGCGCCCGCGACGGGCGAGCGGCCCCACTCCGTGCCGCCGGGCGACTACGGCGGCAACATCGACATCAAGCTGCTCGTGGAGGGCACGCAGCTGCACCTTCCCGTGCAGGTCGACGGCGCGCTCGCCTACGTGGGAGACCCGCACTTCGCGCAGGGCGACGGCGAGGTGGCGCTCACGGCGCTCGAGGCATCGCTGCGCGCCACGCTGCGGTTCGACGTGGTGCCGCGCGCCGATGCGCTCGCGGCATTCGGGGAGGTCGCCGGGCCCCTCGTGCGCACGCCAGAGTACCTTGTACCGACGGGCCTTGACGCCGACCTCGGCGAGGCGATGCGCAAGGCGGTGCGCGCCGCGATCGCGCTGATCCAGGCCCGGTGGGGGATGGACGAGCACCTCGCCTACGCGTACCTGTCGGCAGCGACCGACTTCGACATCTCGCAGGTTGTGGATCTTGTGTCAGGCGTTCACGCGCGCATCCGGCTGTCCGATTTCGAGGAGGCGCCGGATGGCCGAGACTGAGCGCGTGGAAGACACTGCGATTCCCGGGGCCGAGACCGTGCCCGCCGACCTGCTCGCCGCCTTCCTCGCCTACGAGCGCGCGATCCTGGCGAACGACCTCGACGCGCTGGATGCGTTCTTCGCGCCGGGTGAGGGCACGATGCGCGGCGACGACGCGGGCCTGCTCGTCGGCCACGACGCGATCAGCGCCTTCCGGTCGCTGCGCGGCGGCGTCTCGGGCCGCGACATCGAGCGGATCGAGCACCGCGCGCTCGCCGACGACGTCGCGCTGATCACCTCGGTCTCCCGCTTCCACGCCGGTGGCCGTGGGCTGCAGACCCAGGTGTGGACCCGCACCGCGGAGGGCTGGCGGATCACCGCGGCGCACGTCTCGCCGCGCCCGCGGGCGTTCGATCGCGCGATCTGGCGCACGGTGGGCGATCCGCTGTTCCAGGGGGCGTGGGAGGGCCCGCTCACCGGGCTCACGGTCGCGGTGAAGGACCTGTTCGCGATCAAGGGCTACCGCATCGGCGCGGGGAACCCCGCGTACCTGGAGTCGGTCAAGCCCGAGACGAGCATGGCCGCGGCGGTCGCCGACCTGCTGCGCGGCGGAGCGTCGCTGCGCGGCATCGCCCGCACTGACGAGTTCGCGTACTCGGTCGCGGGCGACAACGCGCACTACGGCACCCCGCCCAACGGCGCCGTTCCCGGCGCACTGCCGGGCGGATCCTCGAGCGGCCCCGCGTCAGCCGTATCGACCGGGCACGCGGACATCGGGCTCGCGACCGACACCGCCGGATCCGTCCGCGTGCCGGCGTCGTACCAAGGGCTGTGGGGCCTGCGAACCACGCACGGCCTCGTGCCCCGGCAGGGCCTGCTGCCGCTCGCGCAGTCGTTCGACACGGTGGGCTGGCTCACGCGCGATGGCGCGACGCTGCAGCGGGTCGCGGACTGGTGCCTCAGCTACGACGGATCCGCGTCGACCGAGAACGTCTACGGCGAATCGAGCGACGAGCTTCCGCGCCGACTGGTGGTGCCCGCCGAGGCGCTCGAGATCGTCGAGCCCGACACCCGCGCGGCGTTCGAGGCGCTGCTCGAGCGGCTCGAGCTGCCGGTCGAGCGGATGCGGATCGGCGCGCTCGCCGCGTACCAGGAGCCGTTCCGCATCGTGCAGGGCGCCGAGGCCTGGCGCAACAACGGCGAGTGGCTGCGCGCGCACCCGGGATCCGTGGGGCCTGCCGTCGCCGAGCGCTTCCGCGCCGCGGCGGCGATCACGCCCGACCAGGAGCGCGACGCCCGCGCGGCCCTCGAGCCGCTGAAGGAGCGGATCGAGGGTGTCGTGGGCGACGCCGTGCTCATCCTGCCGACCGTTCCGGGCCCCGCGCCGATGCGCACGGCCGACGGCGCCCGCGTGGACGCCGTGCGCACCGCCACGCTGCGCCTCACGACGCCCGTCGCCGTCGCCGGCATCCCGGCCGTGTCGGCCCCGCTGCTCACCATCCCGTCGCGCCTCGGGCCCGCGCCCGTCGGCGTGTGCCTCGCCTCGCGCGCGGGCACCGACATCGCGCTCGTCCGCCTCGCGCGGCAGCTCGCAGCCACCCTGGAGATCGCATGAACATCGCCCCGCTCGACCCGCCCGCCCGGCTGCTGATGGGGCCCGGCCCGATCTCGGCCTACCCGAGCGTGCTGCGTGCGATGTCGTCGCCCCTGATCGGCCAGTACGACCCGTTCATGACCGCCACGATGACCGAGACGCAGGAGCTGTACCGCCAGGTCTGGGCCACCAGCAACGACGCGACGTTGCTGATCGACGGCACGTCCCGCGCGGGCATCGAGGCCGCGATCGTGTCGCTCGTGAAGCCGGGCGACCGCGTGCTCGTGCCCGTCTTCGGCCGCTTCGGCCACCTGCTCGCCGAGATCGCCGAGCGTGCGCTCGCCGAGGTGCACACCATCGAGGTCGAGTGGGGCCAGGTCGTGCCCGTGTCGGCGATCGAAGAGGCGATCGTGCGCGTCAAGCCGCACCTGCTCGCGCTTGTGCAGGGCGACACGTCGACGACGATGAACCAGCCGCTCGACGAGGTCGGCGAGCTGTGCGCGAAGCACGGAGTGCTGTTCTACACGGACGCGACGGCGTCGCTCGGCGGCAACGAGTTCGACGCCGACGCGTGGGGCATCGACGCCGCCACCGCCGGGCTGCAGAAGTGCCTGGGCGGGCCCAGCGGGTCCGCGCCGATCACGCTGTCGGATCGCGCGGTCGAGGTGATCCGGTCCCGCAAGCGGATCGAGGCGGGGATCCGCGAGGAAGGCGACGAGAGCTCGCCCGACTTCATCCGGTCGAACTACTTCGACCTCGGCATGATCCTCGACTACTGGGGCCCGCGCCGCCTGAACCACCACACCGAGGCGACGTCGATGCTCTACGCGGCCCGCGAGTGCGCGCGCGTGATGCTGACGGAGGGGCGCTCCGCCGTGATCGACCGGCACCGCGTCGCGGGTGCCGCCATGCTCGCCGGGGTCGAGGGGCTGGGGCTCACGGTGTTCGGCGACGTCGCGCACAAGATGAACAACGTCGTCGCGGTCGAGATCCCCGAGGGGCTGCCCGGCGACGAGGCGCGCGGGGCGCTGCTGGAGGACTTCGGCATCGAGATCGGCACCTCGTTCGGCCCGCTTCACGGCCGCGTCTGGCGCATCGGCACCATGGGCGCCAACGCGCGCAAGGACACGGTGCTCACCACGCTCGCGGCCCTCGAGGCTGTGCTGCGCCGCTACGGCGTCTCCGTGCCGGCGGGCGGTGGCGTCGAGGCCGCCGCCGACGTGTTCGCGGCGTCGTCCGTGCGGGAGGCCATGTGACGCGGCTGCGCGAGCTCGCGCCCGACGTCGTCGCGGCCGCCGCACGGCGCGTTATGGCCCGCTGCGACGAGCTCGCCCGGGTGAGCGCCGACGAGGGAGCCATCACGCGCGTGTACCTGTCGCCCGAGCACGCGCGCGTGAACCGCCTCGCGGCCGAGTGGATGCGCGAGGCCGGCATGACCGCCCGGCAGGATGCCGCGGGAAACCAGCTCGGGCTGCTTCCCGCCGCGGATCCCGATGCGCCCGTGCTGATGCTCGGATCGCACCTCGACACCGTGATCGACGCCGGACGGTTCGACGGGATCGTGGGTGTGCTGATGGCGATCGAGGTCGTCCGCCTGCTCCGCGTCGAGGGCGAGGACGGCCGATCCCGTTCGCCGTTCCCGTTCGGCATCGAGGTCGCGGCGTTCAGCGACGAGGAGGGAACCCGCTTCGGCAAGGCGCTGCTCGGATCCTCGGCCGTCGCCGGCACATGGGACGATGCGTGGTGGGACCTGACCGACGCCGACGGCACGAGCCTGCGCGAGGCATTCCGCGAGTTCGGTCTCGACCCCGGCCGCATCGGCGAGGCCGCGCGGCGGCCGGGAGAGCTCGTCGGGTACCTCGAGGCGCACATCGAGCAGGGGCCCGAGCTTCACCGCCGCGACGAATCGCTCGCCGTTGTGTCGTCGATCGCGAGTGCCCGCCGGTTCCAGCTCGTCGTGGAGGGCGAGGCCCGGCACGCGGGCGGCACACCGTACGACATGCGCCGCGACGCGCTGCTCGGTGCGAGCGAGGCCGCGCTGGCGGTGGAGCGGATCTGCCGCGGCGAGCACCACATCATCGGCACGGTGGGCCAGCTCGAGGCGTTCCCCGGAGCGGTGAACGTCGTGCCCGGCGAGGCGCGGTTCAGCCTGGACCTGCGCGGCGAGTTCGACGAGCGGCGGGATAGGGCCTGGGGTGCCATCGAGCGCGAGCTCGACGAGATCATGGGCCGGCGCGGCCTGCGCTGGCACGCCCGGGAGGTGCACAGCGCGCCCGCCGTGTTCTGCGCGCCGCTGCTGCAGGACGTCGTGCGCGAGGGCATCGTCGCCGGCACGGGTGCCGCCGAGCCGGCCACGCTGTTCAGCCCCGCGGGCCACGACGGAATGTCACTCGGCGCCGTCGCGCCCGTGGGGATGCTGTTCCTGCGCAACCCGGACGGCATCAGCCATCACCCCGACGAGGCCGTGTCCGCCGCCGACGTGGCCCTCGGGCTCCGCGCGCTCGCCGAGGCGGTCGCCCACCTCGGGGCCGAGCCCGTGGCCTGAGGGTCGCGGCTCAGGCCGCCGCGCGCTCGTGGACGAGCGCCGAGATCTGGCGCTTGAAGGCGTTGAACGCGGGGGAGGTCACGTCGCGGTCCTCGGCGAGCGGGATCGGCACGATCTCGCGGATGTGGCCGGGCACGCCGTGAGACGCGCCGCCGGTCATGACGACGACACGGTCGGCGAGGTAGACGGCCTCCTCGATCGAGTGGGTGATGAACACCACCGTGCGGCCCTCGGCGCGCTGCAGGCCGCGCAGCTGCACCTGCAGGTCGCTGCGGGTCAGCGCATCCAGCGCGCCGAACGGCTCGTCCATCAGCATCACCGCCGGATCGTTCGCCAGCACCCGCGCGATCGCGACGCGCTGCTGCATCCCGCCCGACAGCTCGCCAGGGAACTTCTTCGCGAAGCGCGTGAGGCCCACGGTCTCGAGGTAGAGGTCGGCCTTCGCCCTGGCATCGGCGCGCGCCAGGCCGCGCCGCGCGGGGCCGTACGCCACGTTCTCGTGCACGGTCAGCCACGGGAACAGGCCGTAGTCCTGGAACACGACGCCCCGGTCGGGCCCCGGCCCGGTGATCGGCGCGCCGGCGACCGTCACGGTGCCACCGCTCGGCTCCTCGAAGCCGGCCAGGATGCGCAGCAGCGTGCTCTTCCCGCAGCCGCTCGCGCCGACGACCGCGACGAACTCGCCCGCCGCCACGTCCAGCGTCACGTCGGCCACCGCGAGCACGTCGCCCGAGGGCGTCTCGTACCGCTTCTCGAGCCCCTCGATCCGGATCTCCGCACTCATCAGCGCGCTCCCTTCTGAAACACCGGACGGCGCCCCACCATCAGGCGCAGCACGAGGCTGAGCAGCTTGTCGGACAGGAAGCCGGCGAGCCCGATCACGATCATCCCGGCGACGATGAGGTCGGTGCGCACGATGTCGCGCGCCAGCGTGATGGTGGCGCCGAGGCCCTCGTTGACGCCCGTCGTCTCGCCGAGCACCAGGACGACCCAGGCGAGCCCGAGGCCGACCCGCAGGCCGTTCATGATCGCCGGCGCCGCGGCGGGCACCATCACGCGCCACAGCACCGCGGCGCGCGTGGTGCCGAGCATGCGGGCTGCTTCCACGAGCCGCTCCGACACCTGCCGCGTGCCGCTCGCGGCGCCGAGCACGATCGGGAAGAACGCCGACAGGGTGATCAGGAAGATCGTCGCCTGATCCCCGATGCCGATCAGCAGGGCCACGAGCGGCACCCAGGCGGTCGCGGGGATGGGCCGGATCAGGTTGATGAACGGATCCAGCAGGGTGTCGACCGTGTAGAAGCGCCCCATCAGCACGCCCACCGGCACGCCGATCAGCGCGGCGATCCCGAAGCCGGCGCCGACGCGCGCGGCGCTCGCCCCCAGGTGCTGCCACAGCGTCGCGCTGAAGGCGTCGTCGCGCAGCCCGCCGAAGGCGAAGTCCCACAGCGTCACGGCCACGTCCACCGGATACGGCAGGTAGCCCATCCGGATGCCGAACGGCAGCTCCAGCTCGATCTGCCGGCCGATGTGCCAGAACAGGACGAACAGGATCGGCACGACGAGGCCGAGCGCGACGCGCGCCGCGGCCGAGCGGCCCGGGCTGCCGCGTCGCCGAGGGCGAGGCGGCGCGGCAGGCGCGGCGGTGAGCGGGGTGGCGGTGGCGGTCACGATCACTCCACGAACGAGGTGTCGGCGATGTCCTCGATCGCCGGGGCGTCCTCGATGAAGCCGATCTCGGCCATCTCGCCCGCGAGCGCCTCGAGCTGGCCGAGGTACTCGTCGGACAGGTCGGATCGCATCCAGAAGTTCTCGATCGCGGTGTCGAAGATCGCCTGGTCGCCGCCGAACATGTCGACCATCTCGGTGAGCCACTCGTCCTCGTTTCCCGTCATCCAGTCGGTGGTGGCGACGTGCGTGTCGACGACCTTCTGCACGAGATCCGGATCCTGCTCGATCAGCTCGCCGGTGGTGACGAGGCCGATGTTCACCTTGCCGATCGGCGTCGCGTACGGGTCGGCGAACTCCTGGCCGCCGTTCTGCAGCGCGATCGAGGCGCCGATCTCGACGCCGAAGAACGCGTCGAGGTCGCCCGCCGCGAACTGGCCGGCCATCTCGGGAACCGGCACGGTCACGAGATCGATGTCCTCGGGGTCGACACCGGCCTCCTCGAGCGTGAGGCGCATCGCGACCTCCTGCGCGGATCCCTGGATGTAGCCGACGGTCTTGCCGACGAGGTCCGCGGGCGAGGCGACCTCGTCGTTGCCGACGAAGCCCGCTCCGCCGTCCGCGGCCGATGCCACGATCTTCAGGTCGCGATCCTGGGCGATCGACGAGATGGTCGGCGTGACGCCGCTGATCGCGAAGTCGACGGTGCCGGCCACGAGCGCGTCGCTCAGCGCCGGGGTGGTGTCGAGCGTGACGACCTCGAACTCGACGCCGTCGACCGCGTGGTCCTCGTAGAGGAACGGGGCGTAGAAGTGCGGCTGGCCGCGCAGCGTGCCGACCTTGACGGTGACGGTCTCTCCCGGGGCGGCGTCCGCGGCGTCCGCGGCGGTGCCGGTGCCGACGGAGCATCCGGTCAGGGCGAGCGCGGCGAGGGCGGCGGCGGGGACGAGCAGACGGCGAGGGGACATGGGGCGCCTTTCGTGGGGGACGGTGCGCGTGCAGGCGGGACGCCGGTGCGGGGATCGCGGCTGCCCGCAGTCAATCGCGCCCGCCGCTCCCGGCCGTTTCCCCACGGTTTCGCCCACGTAAATCCGTGAAGCTCGCGCTTCACGCGAGGGCGGGAGCCGCGCGAAACGCGCCGGGAGCGTCAGCCGCCCTGCGCGAGGCGCCAGACGCGGTCGCGCGTGAAGGGCTGCGCGAACGGGCGGGCGTCGAGGGCGCGGGCGATCGCGTTGCCGATCGCGGGCGCGACCGCGTTGTACGGCGACTCGCTCATCGACTTGGCGCCGAAAGGGCCGAGGTCGTCGGAGGTGTCGGCGAACAGCACCTCGGTGTCGGGGATGTCGACCGACTGCGGCACGCGGTAGGTGCGGAAGACGGGGTTCTGGATGACGCCGTCCTGCACCAGCACCTCCTCGTACAGCGCCCCGCCGATTCCCTGGGCGACGCCGCCCTCGATCTGCCCGCGGCACTGCGCCGGATTCATCACGAACCCGGCGTCGGCCGCGTGCACCGACTGCAGGATGCGCACGGCTCCCGTGTCGGGGTCCACGGCGACGCGCACGGCGTGCACGTCGAACGCGATCGAGCGCAGGTCGCCGTGCTCCTCGCCGGTGGCGGTCAGCCCCTCGGGACCCGCGAACTCGGCGTAGGTGAGCAGCCCGGCGGGGGTGCGCACGCCGCCCGGCTCGGCCGCGCACTCCGACGCGGACACGCCCGCCCGCTCGGCGGCGGCCGTCGTGATCCGGTCGCGCAGCGCGAGGCACGCCGCGTGCAGCGCCTTGCCGGCGACCGTGATCCCGGCCGACGCGAACGCGCCCGTGTCGTACGAGACGACATCCGTGTCCGCGTGCGCGAGGGCGATCCGGTCCAGGCCAACGCCGAACACGCTCGCGGCGATCTGGCGCTGCACCGTGGTGGAGCCGTTGCCGAACTCGGCGGTGCCGGTGCGCAGCGCGAAGGTGCCGTCCGGGCGCAGGGTCACGGAAGCGTGCGCGACGTGGCCCCGCGGCGCGAGCGTCGCGATCATCGACGCGGCCATCCCCTCGCCGACCCGCCAGCCGTCCGGCGCCGCGGTGCCGTTGCCGCGCGCGAGGGCATCCTGCGCGAGGTCGAGGCACTGGTCGAGGCCGTAGCTTCCCCACACCGTCTCGTGGTCGATCGTGCCGTCGGCGTGACGCAGCGGATCCTCGGGGCGCACCGCGTTGATCCGGCGCAGCTCGAATGGATCCGTGCCGAGCCGCTGCGCCAGCAGGTCGAGCGCCGACTCGATCCCGAGGGTCACCTGCCCGAGGCCGTAGCCGCGGAACGCACCCGACGGCACGTTGTTCGTGTAGACCGCCTCGGCGTCCACCCGCACGACGGGGGAGCGGTACAGCGTCACCGACTCGGTGCAGCCGTGGAACATGACGCCGATGGCGTGGTTTCCGTACGCGCCGGTGTCGCTCAGCACGTCGAGCTTGATCGCCGTGAGGTGTCCGTCCGCGTCGGCGCCGAGCGAGACCGAGACCCGCATCGGATGCCGGAGGGCCGAGCGCCAGAACTCGTCCTCGCGCGAGAACTCGTACGCGACGGGGCGCCCCGTGCGCAGCACCGCGAGCGCCACGAGGTCCTCGGTGAAGATCTCCTGCTTGCCGCCGAACCCGCCGCCCACGCGCGGCGCGTACACGCGCACCTTCTCGCGCGGCAGCTCGAACAGCCGGCACAGCTCGTCGCGCGTGAGGAACGGCACCTGCGTGGACGAGCGGATCACGAGCCGACCGTCGTCATCCATCCAGCCGACGGTTCCGTGCGTCTCGAGCTGGGCGTGGATCGAGCGCGACGTGCGCCACGTTCCCGACACGGTGACGTCGCTGGACGCAAGTGCGGCGTCGATATCGCCGCCGTACCCCGAGTGCAGCGCCGCCACCACGTTGCGCGACGCGTCCGCGACGCGGTCGGCGGGCGTGCGGTCGGGATGCACGCGGGGAGCGCCGGGCGTGCGTGCCTCCTCCGGATCGAACACGGCGGGCAGCGGCTCGTATGCGACGCGGATCAGCCGGCACGCCTCCTCGGCCGCGGCCGCCGTCTCGGCGACGACGGCCGCGACGCGCTGGCCCACGTGCCGCACGACGGCGTCGAGCATCCGCGTGTCGTCGGGGTCGTCCTCGCGGTGCTCGTGCCGCGCGGTCGAGTACCGTGTCGCGGGCACGTCCTCGTGCGTGAACACCGCCACCACGCCCGGCACGGCTCGTGCCGCCTCGGCGTCGATCGACAGGATCCTCGCGTGCGCGTGCGGCGATCCCACGACGCGCAGGATGAGCGCATCCTGCGGCACCTCGTCGAACGCGTACGGCTCGCGACCCTGCACCACCCGGCGGGCGGCCTCGGGCACGACGGAGCGGCCGACACCGGCCTCCTCCGGGGCCGCGGCCCGGGGCCCGGTCTCGCGCACCGGTCCGAGCACGGCCTCGCGCACCGCGTCGCGGATGGGGCGGTAGCCGGTGCAGCGGCAGAGGCTTCCCTTGAGGCGCTTGTCGAGCTCGGGCATATCGTCGGCCGTGAGGCACGACGCCGTCACGCTCATCCCGGGCGTGCAGAAGCCGCACTGGAAGCCGAAGCCGTCGACGAGCGCCTCCTGCACCGGATGCAGGTCGTCGCCCGGCGCGAGCCCCGCGGCGGTCGTGACCGCGCGGCCCTCGGCGCGCACGGCGGGGACAAGGCACGAGTGGACGGGCTCGCCGTCCAGCAGCACCGCGCACGCACCGCAGTCGCCCGCGTCGCACCCCTTCTTCACCTGGGTCGCGCCGTGCTCGCGCAGCAGCGTGCGCAGCACCTGGCCCGGGCGCGGGTCGGTCTCGATCGGGGTGCCGTCGACGTCGATCCTCATGCCGTCGCCTCCGTCTCGAGCGTGATCCGCGCGCGCTCGGCGAGCACGACGCTTGCCCCGCGCCGCCAGTCGGCGGGGCCGAGTGGATCCGTGTAGTAACCCGGCGCGTCCCGCACGGCCGCGGCGAGCTCGCCCGCGGCCGGCAGCGCCCCGAAGCGCAGCACGACGGGCGTGCGCGTGGCGGCCGTGATCACGAAGGTCGCGGATCCGTCGTCGTCCGCGCGTCCCGTGACGACGGATCCGGATCGGCCGAGCTCGGCCAGCGCGATCTTCTGCAGCGTGAACCGCGAGCGCAGCGTGCGCGCGGGGAGCTCGATCGCGCGCAGCACTTCGCCGGGGGCGAGGGTGCTGACGCCGTTGTCGGCGGGGATCGCGGACACGGGCATCCGGCGGCTGCCGCCATCCGGCGTCCAGATCTCGGCCTCGCCGTCGAGCCCTGCGGCGAGCGACACCATCGCCGCGGCGGCGTACGAGCGCGCGATGTTGCCGCCCACGGTGGCGGTGTTCCAGATCTTGAACGACGCGAGCAGCGCGTCGGCCGCGTCGGGGATCACGCGCGCGGCGGGCCAGGCGGGCGGCGCCTCGCGCGCGAAGGCGACCAGCCGCGCGATCGTGCAGGTGGCGCCGATGCGCAGGCCCGCGTCCGTGGCCTCGAGGTCGGCCCAGCCGAGGGTGGTCAGGTCGACGAGGCCGGTGACGTCGGGCTGCGGCTCGCCGAACATCCACGTGCCTCCCGCGACGAACGCCTCGCCGGGGGCGAGCGCGAGATCCTCCCGCGTGCGCGCGCGGCGGAACGAGGTGACGGTGTGAAGGTCCATTCAGGCCCCCGGCGCCGGGACGGGCAGGGCGCAGGATGCGGCCGCGGGCGACGCCTCGTCGGCGCGTGCGTGCGGGCGGTGAAGCGGTCCGGATGCCTCGCGCAGCGGGCGGCCCGTCGCGCCGTGGCGGGTCTGCACGATCTCCGCCAGCACGGCGATCGCGACCTCTTCCGGGGCGGCGCCGCCGAGGTCGAGGCCCAGCGGGGAGTGAAGGCGTGCGAGGTCCGCCTCGCTGACGCCGGCCTCGCGCAGCAGCGCGGCGCGGCGCGCGACCGTGGCCCGGGCGCCGAGCGCGCCCACGAAGCCCACCGGCAGCCGCAGGGCAGTGCGGATGGCGGGGACGTCGAGGCGGGTGTCGTGCGTCAGCACGCACACCGCGGTGCGGGCGTCGACGCGGCCCGCCTGAGCCTCGAGGTAGGCCGCCGGCTCCTCGGCCGCCAGCTCGACCGCCTCGGGGAACCGCTCGCGCGTGACGAGCGTCGGCCAGACGTCGCACACCGTGACGGCGAAGCCCGCGGCCGACGCGACGCGGCACAGCGCGGCGGCGTGATCTCCCGCGCCCAGCACGATCAGCCGGGGCCGGGGCGCGTGCGACAGGGCGAGCACGGATCCGGATGCGCCGGCGATGACGCGCGTCTCGGCGAGCAGGGCGGCCGCGTCGAGCCCCGCGGCGGTCGCGGTATCCGGGTCGTCGATCAGCCGGCCGGCATCCGGCCCCTCGAGAGCGAGGCCGACGGTCACGGCCCGGTCGGCCGCCGCATCCGCCAGCGCCCGCGTCAGGACGGGATCATCCCGCCGCGCCTCGTACGCGATCACGTCGATCTGCCCGCCGCACGCGAGCCCCGCGGCGTGCGCGGTCGCGTCATCGAAGCCGAACCGCGCGGTGGCCGCGGTGCCGGTCGCGAGCACGCTGTGCGCGAGCACGACCGCGTCACCCTCCACGCAGCCGCCCGAGATCGAGCCGATCACCTCGCCCTCGTCGGTCACCGCCATCGACGCTCCGAGGCCGCGTGGCGCGCTGCGCGCCACGCCCGTGATCGTCACGACCGCAACCCGTCGTCCCGCCTCAAGCCGGTCGCGCAGCCGGTCCGCGAGTTCCCACATGCGGCAACGCTAGCCCCGCCATGTTTCCGGTGCGCTACAGCAACGGCGCGCCCGTGCGTCGGGTCGGCGTGTCCCCGAGGTGTCGGATGGAACCGGCACTTCGGGGACATCCCGGCGCCCGTGTCCCCGAGTTGCCGGATGGATGCGGCACTTCGGGGGCAGGCCGGCGCCCGTGTCCCCGAGTTGCCGGATGGATGCGGCACTTCGGGGACATCCCGGCGCCCGTGTCCCCGAGATGCCGCTGCGAACCGGCACGTGGGGGACACGGCGGCGCGCCCGCGCGCGGCTACACTCGCGACTCATGACGCCCGCCACCCCCGCCGTCTGCGGCATCGTGCTCGCGGCCGGGGCAGGCACACGCTTCGGCGGCCCCAAGGCTCTCGCCCGCACTCCCGACGGCACGCCGTGGATCGTCCGCGCGGTCGACGCGCTGTGGGCGGGCGGATGCGACGAGGTGCTGGTGGTGCTGGGCGCCGGCGCTGCCGAGGCGGCGGCGCTCATCCCACCCGGAGCGCGCATGGTCGTCGCGGATGACTGGGCCGAGGGGGCCTCCGCCTCGCTGCGCGCGGGGATCGCGGCCGCCCGGCAGCGCGAAGCCGACGCCGTCGTGATCCTCCC
>NZ_JADGLL010000110.1 GCF_015235415.1 Microbacterium paludicola
GGGCTTGACCACACCGATTCTAACAGGTCTTATCTTATCTCTCACAAGCATACTGGCTATTTATATCATCAATGACCAAAAAATTAGCTGGGGTTCCTCTTTAGTAGCTACTTTAATTGGCCTCAATCCTTGGTTCCTTCAATGTCTTAGTTTCAGGTTTGATAGTCCCTATATGGCATTGAGTATTTTTTGTTCGTTTCTTCCTTTTTATTGGTGGCAGCGTAATTCTTTTACGTTTTTCTTGGTTTCTGTCTTTTCACTGTTTGTTATGTTTAATACTTACCAAGCCTCGTCAGGAATTTATATAGTTATCGTCTTATTCCTTACTTTCAAGCAGTTACTTGCTGGAGAAAATTTCATTGCTCTTTGTAAAAAAGTCGCACTTGCTGCTATCGCTTATCTACTTTCTATAGTCAGCTACCTTATCG
>NZ_JADGLL010000111.1 GCF_015235415.1 Microbacterium paludicola
GATAACACCCGTCCCATAAAAGACAGAAATTACTATCTCTTCTGTCTAAAAACATAAAAATCCACACATTAAGGAGCTATAACCTAATGTGTGGATTTAATTTTTATTCTGTAACGTTACTTTGGTCAACTTTTTCAGATACGCGCTTCATCAATGGATCTGTTACAGGTTTTAAAATTAAACCTACAACGAAGAATCCTATGCCAAATAACGTTAATATAATTAATTTTGTAATTAGGATTTCCGGAACAATACCGCCTACTGTTTCACGTAATGAATCAATTGCATACGTAAATGGTAAGTATGGCGAAATGTTTTGGAAAAATTGTGGCGTAGTTTGAATTGGGAATGTTCCTCCACCACCTGCAATTTGTAATACAAGCAATACGATTGCAATGGCTTTACCTGGATTACCAAGTAATGATA
>NZ_JADGLL010000112.1 GCF_015235415.1 Microbacterium paludicola
TAGTATGATTTTATTCCGCCTTCCGGGCGGCAGGGAGGGCCAGATGGCCGCTGTACGCAAGACCATTACCCTTACCGAACAACAGGATGCGTGGATCGCTTCCCAGATCGCGGCGGGTCATTATACCAACGACAGCGAAGCGATCCGCGACCTGATCCGGCGTGAACAGGAACGCAGCTTCGAAATCGAGACGATCCGCCAGGCACTTATCGAAGGCGAGCAGAGCGGCGAACCGGAACGGTTTGATTTTGCGGCCTTCAAGAAGCGCAAGATCGCTGAGCATGGCTGAGTTCCGCCTCGGCCCAAGAGCCCAGCGCGACATTGATGGAATCTTCGACTACACGGCAAAGCATTGGGGCTTGCCCCAGGCCCTTCGCTATATGGACCTCATCGAAGCGGCCTGCACAAGCCTTGC
>NZ_JADGLL010000113.1 GCF_015235415.1 Microbacterium paludicola
TCCAAGCTCTGGGGAGTATATCTTAGACAATGAAAACCTAGAGCAAATGGATGAGGAGCAAAAAATCATCTTACGTCGTGAAAAAATAGGGCTTGTCTTTCAACAATTTCATCTTATCCCCTATCTTAACGCCTTAGAAAATGTTATGCTCTCTCAGTATTATCACTCAAGCGTAGATGAAGAAGATGCTAAAATGGTTCTTGAAAAAGTAGGACTTTCGCACAGACTCACTCATTTACCTAGCCAATTAAGTGGTGGAAAACAACAAAGAGTTTGCATAGCAAGAGCTTTGATCAACAACCCAGAGCTTTTACTCGCAGATGAACCCACAGGGAATTTAGATGAAGCCAATGAACAAATCGTTCTTCAAACCTTGCAAAAATTAAAAAATGAAGGCAAAACCATAGTTTTAATC
>NZ_JADGLL010000114.1 GCF_015235415.1 Microbacterium paludicola
CAGTTCTACTCATTAAATCAAGTGTGGATTTAGCTATCGATGCAACTTTAGATTTTAAGTTTTCTGCCGCTTTACTAGGATTAGAAAGGTTAACATCGTTTAATCCAGAAACATAATTAGCAGCAGTATTTACTTTCTTCATATATCGTTGTTCTCGATTAAACTCACCAAGCGTTACATCTTGCTTAACAATTACATTGTTTATACCCCTAATCGTTTTAACTTGTACTATACGGACTAAATCATTCGAACCTAGTTTGGTAGATTTTATTTGTACTATGTCTCCGGGTTGTGGGTCTGCTTCTGGATAGGCTTCTCTTAAGACCAAAAAATCTAAAGACAAAGAGTGTTTGAACGACTTTTTCAATCTCGATTGCAATTCTTTATCCATAGTTTCTTGGTC
>NZ_JADGLL010000115.1 GCF_015235415.1 Microbacterium paludicola
ATGTAATATTAAAAGTAACATAAGATTTATTTTGGTCAATAACACAGTGTAAAAATATAAAAAACCTTAACTATCATCATTTTGTGTGAATTTCTGGTTTTATTTCACCGGAGGGAATTGCGCAGCATGGCGTTTATGTAATATCGTAAATTACATGAAAACAAATAACTCATTCTCAGCAACGCTGCACATCCTGCTGCACCTTGAGCAGATGGATAAGCCCCTGACGTCGGAGCAGATGGCCGCCTTTATTGACGGTAATCCGGCGTTCATCCGCAAGCTGCTTGCCGGCCTCAGGGAAAAAAACATTGTCTGTGCCACTAAGGGGCACCACGGCGGCTGGCGGCTATGTCGACCGGTGACGGAGATTACGCTTTACGATATCTACATGGCGTTAGGT
>NZ_JADGLL010000116.1 GCF_015235415.1 Microbacterium paludicola
TAATTGTTGATGATGCATTTGTTCATTTTGATAAAAAGCGTACTGAAAAAATGTTGAATTATTTACGATCATTATCAGAACACTATCAAGTACTATACTTTACATGTGTAAAAGATAATATTGTTCCATCAAAAGAAGTGATTACATTAAACAAAATAGAGGAAGGCGGGAAACGATGAGAAATATAGAGAATCTAAATCCCGGAGATTCAGTTGATCACTTTTTCTTAGTGCATAAAGCTACACAGGGTGTAACAGCACAAGGTAAAGATTATATGACATTACATTTGCAAGATAAAAGTGGTGAAATTGAAGCGAAATTTTGGACGGCTACAAAAAATGATATGGCAACAATCAAGCCTGAAGAAATTGTACATGTTAAAGGTGACATCATAAACT
>NZ_JADGLL010000117.1 GCF_015235415.1 Microbacterium paludicola
TGCAAACACAGCATAACGATCATTGGTGATTTTAAGATCGTCTTTTAAAACTTTTACATTTTTAAAGTCAAATTGTTCGGCTAAAACCTTAACCACATTGGCATTATCGATGGAATCTATAGCATAAACACTGATTTTATTGGGGTGATTTTGTATGAATTCATCTAAAGAAGGGAGTTCTTTTAAGCAAGAAGGGCAGCCATTTTGAAAAAAGACCAAAACTTTTAAACTTGTATTATCATCAGCAAGTTTTACAGCTTTTCCTAAGGTATCTTTAGCTGAAATTTCAGCGCTTTTTTCTCCAACTTTTCCAGTATCTTTTGAATTTTCAAAAGAACAAGCATTGAGCAAGAACAAAATGCTTAAGATTAAAAGGCTTTTTTTCATTTTAAC
>NZ_JADGLL010000118.1 GCF_015235415.1 Microbacterium paludicola
GTCCACCAGCACGCGGTGCAGCGCCAGACCATCGCCCGTCTGCCGGGCCCAGCGTGCCAGGCAGTCCAGCTGCTGCGCGTCGTCGGGAAGCGGCTGCAGGCCGGCCGTCGCGGTGGCATGGGGCCAGTCGCTGCCCCAGAGCACGCGGCCGGGGGCGGCGCGCAGGTAGGTGGCGGCCAGGGCGTCCAGCGCGGGGTCGTCCACCGCATGGCGCTCGCTCACGATGTAGCCGCCGGAGAGCTTGATCCACGCGCGCCCGGCCTGCAGCAGCTCCAGCAGCAGCGCATGGGCGGGATGCCGACCGGCCAGCGCGGGCGCGATACGCCCGAAGTGATCGAAGACCAGCGCCACCGGCAGCCGGCGCAGCACGTCGGCCTGTTCCGCCAGCAGAC
>NZ_JADGLL010000011.1 GCF_015235415.1 Microbacterium paludicola
CCCCTGGAGACCCCCCGTTGCGATCCCCTTCTTCGTCCCCTTCTCGTTCTCTCGCGGCGGTGCTCGCCGTCGGCCTGCTGACAGCGCTCGTCGGCTGCGCGCCGCAGGACGGCGTCGCAGCTGAGTACGACGTCGGCAATCAGACCTACGAATCCGGTGACTTCCGCGTCGAGTCGATCGCCGCCGAGGAACGAGGCGAGCCGGTCATGTTCGATGGCATCACCGAGCACGGCGACGCTGTGTCAGAGGATGAGTTCGCGGGCCGCGTGTACGTCGTGAACTTCTGGTACGCCGCCTGCGGGCCGTGCATCGCCGAGGCGCCGATGCTCGAGGACGTCTGGCAGGACTATCAGGCCGAGGATGTCGGGTTCCTCGGCATCAACATCTATGATCAGCCCGCCACGGCCCGCGCCTTCGCCGCAGACAACGGCATCACCTACCCGAGTGTGATCGACGCGGACAGCGGCCAGGTGAAGCTCGCCTTCGCCGCCGCGACGCCGATCCAGGCGACGCCCACCACGCTGGTGATGGACCGGCAGGGCCGGGTCGCGGCGCGGATCATCGGGCAGCTGCAATCGGCGTCGATCCTGTCGACGCTGGTCTCCGACGCCTTGGCCGAGGACGGCTGAGATGGGCGCGATCGTCGTCGACGGCGCCCTATGGCTCGCGATCCTCGTCGCTGCCTTGGCCGGACTCGTCTCCTTCGTCTCGCCCTGTGTGCTGCCCCTCATCCCCGGGTACTTCGGCTACCTCGGGTCCGCCGTCGGCGCCGCGGAGGGAGGCAATCCGGCGAGGTGGCGAATGGTGGGCGGCGTCGGGCTCTTCATCGCCGGGTTCACGGTCGTGTTCCTGGCCATGACGGTCCTCGGCGGCGTGTTCGGTATGTTCTTCGTGCAGTACTCGGCCGTCCTCACCCGGATCCTCGGCGTGTTCGTCATCGTGATGGGCTTGGTTTTCATCGGGGTGTTCCGCGGGGCCCAGCGCACCGTCCGGCTGCGATCGCGCGGCGATCTCGGCCTGATCGGAGCACCACTGCTCGGCGTCGCACTGGGTATCGGGTGGGCACCGTGCATCGGACCGACGCTGGCGGCGATCATGTCGGTGTCGTGGAACCTCGGAGACCCGTGGCGGGCCGGCCTGCTCGGACTCGCGTACTCGCTCGGGCTCGGCCTGCCGTTCCTGCTGCTCGCCCTCGGTGTCGGATGGGCCACCCGTTCAGTCACATTCGTGCGCCGCCACATCCGCGTCTTCAACATCGTCGGCGGCGCTGTCCTCGTCCTGCTCGGAGCCCTGATGGTCACCGGCGCCTGGAGTCGGCTTATGTCCATCCTGCAAGGGGTGATGCTGAATGTCACCCTCCCGCTCTGAACCCGTTGCGACCGACCCCGCGCGCCCCGCCGACCACATCGACCGCGGCGGCGACGAGGAGCGGATCGCCTCGCCCACGCTCGGAGTCGCCGGATGGCTGCGGTGGGCGTGGCGGCAGCTGACCAGCATGCGCACTGCGCTGGTGCTCCTGCTCCTGCTCGCCATGATCGCCGTCCCGGGGTCGATCTTCCCGCAGCGGGTCGCGAACCCGAACGGCGTGACCCAGTTCTTCCGTGACAACCCCGACATCGCACCGACGCTCGACGCGTTGCAGCTGTTCGACCTGTATGGCTCGGTGTGGTTCTCGTCCGTCTACCTGCTGCTGTTCGTCTCGCTGATCGGATGCGTCATCCCGCGCATGCGCCACCATGCCAAGGCGCTCCGTTCCCGCCCGCCACGCACGCCCGTCCGGTTGCAGAGGCTCGACCATCACCTCGTCGACGACGTGCACGTGCCCGCGCACGTGGAAGCAGTGACAGAAGCGCCAGCGGCCATCACGATCGCAGAACGGCTGCTGCGCCGCCAGGGGTACCGCACCGAACGCTACGACGCGGCGGGAGTGTGGTCGGTGTCGGCCGAGCGGGGCTACCTGCGCGAGACCGGAAACCTCGTCTTCCATGCCTCCCTGGTCGGGGTGCTCGTCTCCGTCCTCATCACGGGCGGCTTCGCCTACACGGGGCAGCGGGTCATCGTCGAGGGCTCCACGTTCGTGAACAGCCTCAGCGACTATTCCTCGTTCACGCCGGGTCGGTTCGTCGACGACACCGCGCTTGACCCCTATTCGCTCACCCTCGACCGATTCGACGTCACGTACGAACTTCCAGGGACACCCGGAGCGGGGCAGGCCGGCGACTTCGCCGCCCGGCTCACGATCCGTGCCCCCGGCGATCCGGACGGACGCAAGGATGTCGTACGTGTGAACCACCCCATCGACGTGGCAGGCGACCGGATCTACCTGCTCGGCAACGGGTACGCCCCGACGATCACGATCCGCAACGCGGAAGGCGAGGTCGTCTACAGCGAATCGCAGCCGTTCCTGCCGCAGGACGGGATGATGACCTCGCTCGGCATCCTCAAGGTACCCGACGGATTGCCCGAGCAGATCGGACTGGTCGGGTTCTTCTATCCGACCCAGGGCACTCTCCCCAGCGGCGCGTACACGTCGGTGTACCCGGACCTGGTGAACCCGGTCGTCACTTTCAACGTGTTCTCCGGCAGCCTCGGCATCGACGACGGCACGCCGCGCTCCGTGTACACGCTCGACACGTCAGGGATGACGCAGGTCACTGGCGGCGAAACCGGGCTCGAATCCATCGAGCTCACTCCGGGACAGACCGCGAACCTGCCGAACGGGTGGGGCACGATCACGTTCGAGGACGCCGCCGGGACCGGGGATCCCCTGTCCTCCGTGAAGCGGTTCGTGTCGCTGCAGATTCAGCGCGACGGCGGCGCGATCTGGGTGCTCGCATTCGCGTCGATCGCGACGGCCGGACTCATCACCGCACTGCTGGTGCCCCGCCGTCGCCTCTGGGTGAAGGCTTCCCTGACCGCACCCGACGGAGCGCCGCAGCTGCTGCGCCTCGAATACGCCGGCCTCGCCCGAGGCGAAGACCCCCAGCTGGCCCAGGTCGTGTCACGACTGCGCGAGGAGCATCTCGCCGCGGTCACTGACGACCCCACCGATCCGCCCACCGACAAGGAGACCCTGTGAACACGCCTGCCTCCACCCGCAAGAAACTGCCGACCCCGGTCAAGGCCACCGTGATTTCGATCGCCGTCGTGGTCGTGCTCGTGATCGCCGCGATCGTGTATGTCAATGTGACCCGCCCAGCGCCGGTGACTCCCGACGACGGTGCGCTGCCTGGCACACGCAGTGACTCCCACGTGCTCGACGAGGCCGGGGCGGACGCGCCGACGCTGGTGGAGTTCCTCGACTTCGAGTGCGAGGCATGCGGGGCGTTCTACCCGTACATCGAGGAGATCCGCGAACAGTACGCCGGAGACATCAACTACGTCGTGCGCTACTTCCCGATCCCCAACCACTACAACTCGATGCACGCCGCCGTCGCGGTCGAGGCAGCTGCGCAGCAGGGCCGGTTCGAGGAGATGTACGACCGGATGTTCGAGACGCAGATCGAGTGGGGCGAAGGCCAGTCATCCGAGGTTGCCCGCTTCCGCGGGTATGCCGAGGAGCTGGGCCTGGACATGGACGCGTACGACGCGGCAGTGGCAGATCCGCAGACGCAGGCCCGCGTCGAGGAGGACTTCCTGGAGGGGCAGGAGATGGGCGTCACTGGCACGCCCACGTTCTTCCTCGACGGCGTGAAGCTCGAGCTCACCTCCTTGACGGACCTCACAGATGCCCTCGATCGCGCCATCGCCGACTGAGACGCTCCCCTCCCCCACACCAGTCGGCGCAGCCCGTCCCCTGCTGCGAATGCGCCTTGCCATGCCGACCGCATTGGCCGGTGGGCTGATCCTCGACCTCGCGTACCCCGCCGTCGGGTGGTGGCCCGCGGCGTTCGTCGCCGTGACGCTCGGCCTGCTCACGCTGATCGGGCGGAGCGTCCCCGGGGCGCTGGGCGTCGGGCTCGCATTCGCCGTCGGGTTCTTCCCGCTCCATCTGATCTGGGTGGACGGGTTCCTCGGCCCGCTGCCGTGGATCGCACTGGCGGCGCTGCAGGCGACGCTGTTCGCCGTTGGGGCGGTACCGATCGCGCTCGCGTACCGGTGGTTGCCACGACCGGGCGGCGTTGTACTGCCGCCACTGCTGGTCGCGGGGTTGTGGACGCTGCGCGAGCTGGTCAGCGGAGCATGGCCATACACGGGATTCCCGTGGGCGCGGATCGGATTGAGCCAGGTCGACGGGCCCTTCGCCCAGATCGCGTCCTGGACAGGGACGGGCGGACTGTCATTCCTCGTCGTCGCCCTGTGCGCCTCAGCGATCCAGGCGGGGCGTGCACGGCAGCCGCGTCGCGGTCTCATTCCGCTGACAGTCGCGGTCGTGCTCGCGCTGCTGCCAGCGTTCCCGACGACCCCGGCAGGCGAGCTGCGGATCGGCTGGGTGCAGGCGAACGGGCCGTCGGCCTACTTCGACGAGCGCGCCTCCGGTGACATCCTCGCCGCGCAGTTGACCGCCACCGAGACGCTGCTCGGACAGGACATGGATCTGCTCGTCTGGCCCGAAGGATCCGTCGACTCCGATCCTCTGAACCAGCCGGCGACGGCCGCAGTGCTTGATGACGTCATACGCCGGGCCGAGGCACCGCTGCTCGCCAACGCCGCCACCCAGCGCGGCGACGACACCTACAACACGTCGCTGCTCTGGACGAGGGAGGGCGCATCGCAGATGCACGACAAGATCAACCCCGTGCCGTTCGGCGAGTACGTGCCCGATAGGTGGTTCTACCAGGCGATCGCCCCCGAGCTGATCGGACTGATCCAGCGCGAGTACACCCCGGGAGCGAATCCGCCGCTGGTCACGGTCGGGAATGTCGCGCTCGGGCTCGCGATCTGCTTCGACGTCATCTACGACGATGTCATCCGTGCCGGCGCGCTCGGCGGCGCTCAGGCATACGTGTTCCAGACCAACAACGCCGACTTCCGCGGCACCGACGAGAACCTCCAGCAGCTCGCCACCGCCCGGATGCGTGCGATCGAGACCGGCCGCTCTGTCGCCAACATCTCCACCACGGGCACGAGCCAGCTCATCGCCCCCGACGGCACCGTCCTCGACGAGGCCGCAGCCGGGACGACCGCGGCCCGGACCGGCGACATCCCGCTGCGCACCGGGCTGACCCCCGCCGTCTTGCTGGGCCCGTGGCCGACCGCGACCGCCTCAGGCGGTTCGATCCTGGCACTGCTGCTCCTCGGGATCGCGCGCCGCGGCCGTGCGCCCCGCATCGAACAACGGAGTTTCTCATGAACGCTCGACGCGCCGGCCTCGAGCCTCCCGCCCCGATCACGCTGCCCACCCTCCGGATCCTCCGACCTCCAGCGCTCGCGACGATCCCTGATGGTGGCGACTCTGTGGAGGGCGATGGGTCGCCCATGGGGAGCCTCACCGATCGAGGACCAGCGCAACGCCGGACTCATAGCGATCGTCGGAGCTGTCATCCCCATACTCCTTGCCACCGCCGGGCGTCGATTCGGCTGGGCCGACGACGCGGCATCTCTTTCGCCCTCGTCATCGAAAGGACACTGATGACCGTCCACCGTCACACACGACTCGGAGCCCTCACCGGGCTGATCGTAGCCGCAACTCTCGCGTTGCTCCCGGCCCAGGCCGCTTCCGCCCACGACAACCTTCTCGAAGCGTCCCCCGCACCGGGCGCGACGGTCGCGGCGCTTGACACGGTGACGCTGACCTTCAGTGCAGAGCTGATCGACTTCGGGCGAGCGAGCTACGCGCAGGTACAGGGCCCGGACGGCCTCTACTACGAGACGTCCTGCTCGACTATCGACCTGAATGTACTGACGACGCCTGTCGCGCTCGGAGAGGCGGGCACCTACACGATCGACTGGAATGCCGTCTCCAGCGACGGCCACCCCATCTCGGAGTCCTACGAGTTCACGTACGCGCCGGCCGAGGGCGTCGAGCCCGCGCTCGGATGGGATGAGCCCGCCTGCCGTAACGACGACACCCGCATGCAGCCCGGCGCCGCCCCCGAGCCGACAGAGCAACCCGAATCGACCGCGAACGCATCAGCGCCGCAGCCGAGCACCACAGAGACCACAGAGACGGAGAACGACAGCGGCGGACCGGTCGCGGCCGCCGTGATCGGCGCCGGCGCGCTCGTGGCTGCCGCCTTCGTCGGTGGGCTCTTCGCTCTTCGTGCGAGGTCACGTCGACGGTAAGTGGGCTACCGGTACGGGTCGACGGTGCAGTCGGTCATGCCATCGCGCCGTACCGGGCGCCCGTGACTGTCCGGCACGTGCCCACGTGCGCGATGACTGCCGAGTCATCTGCCGGCCCAGCCGGTTCATCACGTCGATTCGCCTAGCAATAGTCGGCACTCGATGACTACACATAGCCCGCTGTATTGATTACGAAGCTGCGGTGCCGTCCCGCCAGGTCCGGTAGCCGCCATCGAGGTTCCGTACAGCGAGTCCCCGCTGGGTCAGGATACGGGTGGCGAGATGCCCGCGCAGACCCACCTGGCAGTGCACCACGAGCGGCCCGCCGGGCAGCTCATCGATGTGCTCACGCAGCTCGTCCAGCGGCACGTTGACCGCGCCCGGGATGGCGCCCGCGGCGAACTCGGAGGCCGTGCGCACATCGACCAGGGTGGCGCCCGAGGCGAGGGCGGCGTCCAGTTCGTGCCACTGCACGGTCGGCGTCGTGCCCGTGCGCGTGTTCTCCGCTACGTAGCCGAGGAAGTTGACGGCATCCTTGGCGGATCCGAACTGTGGAGCGTACGCGAGCTCGAGTTGGGCGAGTTCAGCAGCAGGCAGCCCGGCGTGCATCGCGGTGGCGATCACGTCGATGCGCTTGTCCACGCCGTCGCGCCCGACGATCTGGGCGCCAAGGATGCGGTCGGACGCGGGGTCCGCGAGCAGCTTCATCGAGAGCGTCTCCGCGCCCGGGTAGTAGCCTGCGTGGGAAACCGGGTGCACGTGGACGATGTAGAACTCGCGGCCGGCGGCGCGCAGCTGCTTCTCGCTCCAGCCGGCCTTCGCGGCGACGATGTCGAATACCTTCACGATGCCGGTGCCGAGCGCCGGTCGCGCGGTCTCGGCTCGGCCGGCGATGATGTCGGCGACCATGCGGCCGTGCCGGTTCGCAAGGCCCGCCATGGTGACCAGAGTGCTCTCGCCCGCGATGAGCTCCTGCTTCTCGACACCGTCGCCGACCGCCAAAACGTCGGGGTCGCTCGTGCGGCAGGTCTCATCGACCCAGATGCCGCCGGTCTCACCGATGCGCAGGCCGGCGTCGACCGCAAGCTGGCTCTCCGGCACGACGCCGGATGCGTCGATGACGAGCTCCGCCGGAATCGCCGTGCCGTCATCCAGGATGACAGCACCGTCCTCGATACGCGCGATCTGCGCTCCCAATCGCACGTCGACGCCACGTTCCCGCACTGCAGCTGCGATGGGAGCCGCCATCTCGACATCGAGCGGGGACAGCAGCTGGCCACCACGCTGCACGAGGGTCACGCGCGCCCCGCGCGCGACGAGGTTCTCCACGGCTTCGAGACCGGTGTAGCCGCCGCCGACGACGACGACCGGCACCGCGGCGTGGACCAGTGCCCTGTGGATCCGGTCGGCGTCGTCGACGGTGCGCAGGCTCAGCGTCGGGATGGTCGAGGTCGGTTCATCGCGACGGGGGCGAGCGCCCGGCGCGAGGATGAGCTTGTCGTACGCCTCGGTGCTGCGAAGGCCGGTATCCAGGTCGACAACGTCGAGCGATTTGGTCGCGGTATCGATGCGGACGACCTCGTGGCGCACGCGCACATCGAGGCGGAACCTGCGGTGCAGCGATGCGGGGGTCTGCAGCAGCAGCGAGGAGCGGTCGGCGATCGTGCCGCCGACGTAGTACGGCAGACCGCAGTTGGCGTAGGAGACCTCCGGGCCACGTTCGAAGACGACGATCTCCGCGGACTCGTCGAGGCGCCGCATCCGCGTTGCCGCCGACATGCCGCCCGCCACACCTCCGACGACGACGACCCGCATCGGCGAGGTCACCGCTGGAACAGCTTCGAGAAGAAGCCGCCCTGACTCGGTTCTGCCGGGTGCCCGGCGCACCACTGCGACGCTGGCACCGTGCGACGCACCGACTCGACATGCTCACCGCATCCCGCCCAGGTCGTCTTCCCACAGGTCCGACACTTCACCGCACGACACATTGCACTACTCCTCTTCGATCCCACCACTAGGGGTACAGTCGTAGACGATACCCCCCGGGGTATCTTGTGCATTCAGGAGCGACACAGGGAGAGACCATGACCACGACAGACACGCAGACCCAACGCAGGATCCTCAACCGGCTGAGACGGGCTCAGGGCCAGCTCGCTGCAGTAATCGCCGCGGTCGAACGCGGGTCCGACTGCAAAACCGTCGTCACCCAGCTGTCGGCCGTGAGTTCAGCGCTCGACAAGGCCGGATTCCAGATCATCGCGACCGCGATGAAGGACTGCCTCGTCGAGCCGGACGACGACACCACCGCCGACGGCGTCTCCATGGCCGAGTTGGAGAAGCTCTTCCTCTCGCTCTCCTAACTCCTCACTCTGGCGCGACGCATCGCTCATCCACGGCGCGTGGACCTCCTCCGTGCACGAAGCGGCCGTTGGGAGCGGCCTCTCCTCCGAAGTAGCGATGGGCACTGCAGCGTGGAATCACTGCCGGGTCAACCCTTCGCGAGTCTCTACTCCGCGTTCTACGGGCCCTACTTCACTCCGATACTCACGAACGCGGACCTGACTTCGGTCAAAATTGCTGGCATACCCATCCTGTTGAGCAAGCTCCACGATGCTTCGAGACGTCACCTCGATCCGCTCGATAAGACGGGCTCGCAGACTGACAAGTTCACGCCGCCCGCCAGAATCGGCCGCGCGACCGTGCCCTTGCGATTCCTCGTCGGAGATCCGCGCATCGAGCGATGATAGGGCGACCCGGCTCGCGTTCAGCCACTCATCGAGTTGGCGGGCTGAGCTTTGGCCGTCCTCGGCCCCGACACGCCGACCTCGGTCGCGAGCCACCTTCGCAGCCCTTCCCAACTCGCTCCGCGCCGCTCGCACTGAGTCCTCGATCGTCACCTCGGCCACGCCGCGCATCAGGCTGTCCGCGATCTGCTCACGTGCGGCGCACGCTGTCCATGCGATTGCGATCGCCTCGTTGTGCACCCGCCCACGGGTCATACCGACGTAGAGTCCCGAGGCGTCGACACCCGGGCCGACCACCGACGCATCCGTGGTCTCACCCTGAATCCCGTGCACCGTCGACGCGTAGGCCAGGTGCATGTGCTCGGCCGCGTAGTCGAGCGACACGCGCCGCACGTCCCCACGATCACCAAGGGCGACGAGCTCGACATCGGACGCGCGGACCCGGCGGATCGTCCACAGCGCGCGGTTTTCAACATCCGCCACTCGGTCGTTGAGCCGCGTCTGAACGATGTCCCCTTCGAGTAGCCGCTGTTCGCCCTGCCCAACCACAAGACGATCCGGATGCAGCTGCCCGAGCTCAACTCGGCGTTCCTGGATCGCCTCGTTGATCGCATCCGCCTCATCGTTCGTGCTCGTGACGAGGGCGACTCGCTTGCGCACGGCCGTCCAACGGAAGTACGCCTCGACCATCACATCCCTTGCTTGCGCGGCATCCGTCACACGGTGGATCTGTTCGCGCGCGTCGAGTTCGGTCGCGACTGCGAGCGCGGCTTCTTTGGATGCCGGCTCCCGCATGCGGAGCGTGAGCGCGGCGTAGCTCGGATCGCGGAAGCGATGCACCGCCGTCAGCTCGACGACCGCAGTCGCGCGTCGGGTCATGCATGCCATCGCACCGGCGTGACCGACGGGCATGGCCTGCAGATGGTCGCCGACCATCGCGATGCCCGCGCCCGTCTCTGCTGCGATAGCCGCCAGGGCATTGGCGGTGTGCAGGTCGACCATCCCCGCCTCGTCGACGACGACCCGGTCAGCTGCGCCCAGTGCAAAGTAGCGCGGGCCGGTGTAGATCCGCCCGACGCACTCATCGATCTCGCCCGCTTGCAGTCGCCTCCACACCTCCGCGCCGGCTTCGTCGCGACCCCACCGCCATCCATAGTCGGCCAACAACGCATGCAGGCTCACGGCGGTCACGCCGATCTCGCGGCCCGCGACAGACGCTGCCTTCTTGGTCGGCGCGACGACGACGAGCTGACGTTGTTGCTGAGCGAGCGCGATGCGAGCGGCCCTGAGCATCGTCGTCTTTCCAGCGCCCGCGGGGCCCGTGACCGAGACGAGCCGATCTGTTCCGGCGATCGCCGACGCCGCTGTGATCTGTCCCTCGTCGAGCGTGACATCAGCATCGAGGACCGCGCCTGCGATGTCGAGGATCGCGCGGGGGCGGAACGACTCGCCGACCCGCGTCAGGGCGTCGAACCTGGCGGCGAGCTCGACCTTCAGCCGGGCAGTCGATGACGCCATGAATCCCTTGATGTGCTGTGGGCGATCGCCCTCGGCTTCGAGCAGGTCGACGGTCTGGGTGAGCCCGCGCGCCACGACGTCGTCAATCAGCACCTGCAGGTTGTCGCGGCGGGCAACCACTCCGGATGCAGCGACCGCCCGCGTCGCGCCGGCCCGAAGGTCATAGCTACTGAACCTCCCCCCGCACGCGGTCGACCGGCTATCGGCATCCACGATCGCCTTGGCAGCGAGCAGGTCGCGGTCGAGCGTCTCGATCGCTGCTGGCCACGAGCGGGCTGCCGAACGCTCTCGGAGTATCCCGGCGTCGATCGCGTGAAGCTCGTCTCGGATGAGCTGCTCCCACTCCGATTCGTCCACGGCGCCGGGCTTGTCCGGGCGGTTCTTCGCCCACGCAAGCCGGTCGAGGTGCTGTAGCACGTCGTGGTCGGGCTCCTGGCCGGGATGCTCCGAGCGCCACTTCAGAAGAAGCTTGGCGCGGTTCGCCTCGATCTGGTTCGAGCGCCGCGACAGCGGCCGGACAGCTTGGGCGAGTTGCGCGATCTCCCCGTCGTCGCCGATCGAGTAGCCGTTGCGCGCGAGCGCTGCTATCCAGTCCGGGTCGGTGCGCGCCGCGAGTTCGCCCTCCGCGTTGATCAGCGTGTGCAGCTTCATCGCTACCCGGGAGTCGACGTTCGACCACTTACCGTCCTCGCCGAGCACCTTGACGTTCAGCCATAGGTGCCGGTGGATGTGCGGGTCCAAAGCCCGCGAACGCCTGTGCTGAAGTTCGACGACTTCGATGCGGTGAAGTGATTCGCGAATCCTGCCGCCCGCGCCTCGACGCGCGTTCAGCTCGCGCTGCCAGGTCGTCATGATGCGCGTGCGGAGCCGGTCTTGCAGCGCTTCGAACTCCGTGGCGAGGTCGTCGTTGATCAGCGCGGCGATACTGTACGACTTCGGTGCGTTGATCGTGCCGTCAAGAATGAGATCCGCGTGAGGCGAGGTGAGTTCACGACCGCGGGGCTCGTCAGTGAAGGGCTCGCGCCCGTCGACCCACCGACGGAGCTCGCCGGCGTCGAGGCCGTCGACGGCCACCGCGCCGTCCTCCACCGTGAACCGCGCGACGCGTTCGGCGTCTCCGCGGCTGTATGCGGCGAGCGCGTCGACTCCCGTGACCGCGCGCAGGTGCGAATCGCAGCTCCCCTTGAACGCGTACGCCATCGCCTGCCGAACCCCTTGCGATTCGACACCCCGCTTCCAGCGCTCAAGACCTCCGCGCACAGGTTCAGCGTACGCCGCTAATGTCTAACTAGCGAGACCTTGCACATCCAGTGCCTGCGTGCATTGCCTGAGTAGCACTGCACGTATTGCCAGTGCTACTCAGGCGGCTGCTGTCGGGGAGCGTAACCGGGAGGCCGCGCTTACTCGGCAGAGTGCGGCGAGACCCGCGAGCGGTGCAGCACCTAGGTGTTCTTCCCACATGAAGGACGATGATCCCCGCCGGGTTCCGCAAGACGACGTTCACGAGCTCTTCGTGGAGGCATCCGTGTCAAGGCTCCCCGGGCTGAGCGCTACGGGATCGAATGCAGGAGCTCGGGGACCAACTCACGATCGCCGCAGCCGCAGCCGAGCAGTGCGCCGAGAATCAGCTACTTCGTGGCGAGGACTCGAGGCGGGGCGTCCCGCCGATGGAATAGCCGCGGTATCAAGGAACGCGACATCTGCCCTCGGGTCACTCCCCCTCCGATTCTCTGTTAATCGGCAGGCCGGTGCGGAAATCCGTCTGAGGCTCCCCACGCTGGCGTCGCTGCGAGTTCTCCTGCATGTGCGCGACTCTCTGCTCCCAGTCGGATCCGTCCGTCACTCCGCCCGACAGGAGCAGATTGCGCTCCTTGACCAACCGGTCGCAGTCCTCGATGCTTACCGCGTTGGCTCGCGCCACTGCGGGGAAGACCTGCACGATGTGCTCGACCATCGCCTCTAGATACGGCTGGAGCAGAGGTGAGAGGTGAACCTGCTCACCGCTGGCCAAGATGAACGCTTTCGCGTCGCCAGTCCACCCCTTCCTGTCCTCGAGAAGCGCCTCCGATGAGAGCAGAACCCGGGCAGTCATGTTGCCGCCGACGAAGTTTCCGTCAAACTCCCATGGCGCCGCGACCCTGTGCAGGATGTAATTGCGAAGACGTCCGAGGAAGGGCGCAGCGGGATGCCGCTTCATCAGCTCCGCGGTGCGCGTGTCGTACTCATCCGACAGGATCTTCGGCTGCAGCTTCATGAGCGAGCGCGTGTGATCGATCAGCGCGCCCAGCGCAGCCACGTACGCAATGATCGTCTGGTCGAGAGAGCGGATAATCCAGTCCTGACGCGAGCGATCGCCAACGTTGCGCATCAGCTCCGAAATAAACTCGTCGTCCCCTTCGCACTTCTTGAGTAGCGAACTCAGTGACATCGAGAAACCTACCCAGGCCTCCATCACTCTGTTCAGCTCGGAGAGCCGCAGCTGGAGCCGGTGGCCCGGATGCTGCCGGATCTGTTCGTCGAGCGCTTCGATCTTTCGTGCGTCGGGATTCTCCCAGTTCAGGTTTTCTGAGCTGGTAGCAGCATCCTCACCGTCGGCGTACATCATGGCGCTGATCATGCCAGCGAGTTCAGACATGGTCGACGCAAGCGGCCGTGTAGCGGACTCGTGGACGGCGCATCCTCGTCGGAGCGACTCCTGGCCACGAGGTGATCCTCGCGGCGGGAGCAGCAGCACCCCCTCGCGTGCCTACGGAGCATCGACCGCACTACTGGACATGATCCAGTTCGAAGAGCGCTTCACGAGAAGTGCGACTCAGTTTGGCACGCAAACGGGGGCCGAGCCCGCTCGCCGTCCTCTCCGGCCGTCCCGTAGCGAATGCTGTCTCGTTCACGACCAGGGGTGGACGTTGGAGTTCGCCAACCAATTGCCGCACCTTCGTCAGCACGTAAGTCGGATGCATGTCGTCCCAGAGCGCCGTCTCTGAGTACCCCGACTGCGGAAGCCGCTCTGCGGGATAAGCGGGCGGCAGGCACAGCTCTTCGCGCCACCACGAGAGGATCGCTTGCTCGAGGTTGTAGGCATCGTCACCGGTGGCGGTTTCGACAGTCCACGCAACTTCCCACCCAAATCGCTGATGATCTGCGAGCCGCTTCCCGTTTCGACTGGCGCAGCCTATCTTCACGGCGTCACGATCGACCACGAGGTAGAGCATCGCTGGCCCGTTGTACGGGAATGCGCTGTTGCAGTAGCGGCAGATTCCCTTCCCGCCGGACACGTTCGCAAGAGTCGGAGACACCACCCTTCCGCACGCGTGTCGCGACTTCCACGGGCGGCTGCTACCCGGATACGGTTCGATCGGATCGAGACCGCGTGCCACCATTACCGCGCGTGCGCGAGGCTCGGGCATCAGGAGACGTGCGGCGTTGTCCTTGGCCCCACACGTAACGCAGCCGCCCTGTCCACGCTTGATGTTCGAGTAGGTGGGTGCGGTCTCGCCGCCGCATCGCACATGGCGACTTCGCCAGGGTCGGTCCACACCTGGGAAAGCAACAAGAGGCTCGAGGCCAGCAGCACGGAAGACCATCTCAGTTTCAACCTCGTCCAGTCGCATAGCGGCATGTGCGGCTTCCTGCCCGCACTCGTTGCAAGGACCTTGGCCAGCTGCGACGTTGCCCAGCCGCGGGGTGACTTCGCGACCGCACGCGACGTGCCGCGCGCGCCATGGCTTCGATGAGGATCCTGGCCATGGCACCAAAGGCTCAAGTCCGCCGTCGCGGAACACTGCCTCGGCATCCTCAGATGTCCAAACCCTCCGGCCGGCCGCGACTGCTGAGCACTCGCGACAGGCGGTCCCGTTCGCCCGCACCGTGTTCAGCGATGGCGTGCGCTCGGTTTCGCACGGCTGATGTAGGCATCGCCATGGCTTGTCAGCACCGGGATAGGGCTCCAGGGGCTCGCAGCCAGCGGCACGCATTGTCTGGACGGCTCCGCTTGCGAAGCCCGCACGGCGGTTCGCGCCCGCAGTCACACCGGCACACCGCTTGCACGCCCGTCCACGAGCGCGAACATTGGCGTAGTGCGGCGCGATCTCGCTTCCGCACTTCTCATGAACCGACGGCCACGGGACTGCACTCCCCGGATAGGGAACGAGCGGGTTGCACCCGGCGGCGCGTATAACACGTTCCGCCTCGGCGGGGTCAACCTTTCGACTCATGCCCGGATCGTAAGGGTGGCAACGGACATTGAGTGACTCGTCAAGGTGCCAGCCTGCCGCCCGCCTCCGTGATTTTCCTTGCACTACCCGCAAGTGCGCGTCCTTGCGCACGCTGCGGCGGTGCGTGGCGATGGCGCGAAACTAGACTCCAAATAGGAGGACTGGAATGACGGGCGAAGGATCGGCGTGGAGGGCGAGCGACGCCGCCACCTTCGACATTGCCTGCGAGGCCGCGAACACCGCGATCGCGGCGGTCCTGCGTCTCGCCGATGACGGCGCGATCCTGCACGAGCGGGCCATCGCAGAGGCATCGGCCATCCGACGCGAGCTCGTCGAGGTCGATGCCTATGACCGTAAGGCGCTCGAGGCGTTGATCGATCGGCTCACGTTCCGCATCACCGAACTCTCGGGGCCGCTGCCGTGACCGATCTCGAACTGGAAGCCGCCGAGGCGCGAGTGATCTTCGATGCGACGATCGCGCCGATCTTGTTCCCTGTATCGCACCACCCCGAAGCTCCGATCCTGACGCTCGTGGTCGGTCAGCCCGGAGCTGGCGCCGGACGAGCAGCGCAGGCGCTGCTCGCGCAGCATCCTGGCGCCGCACTCGTCGACGGAGGAGGCCTGCGCGCCTTCCATCCTCGCTACTTAGAGTTGTCGCGGTCGCGGTCCCCGGAAGCGCTGCGCATCTTCGCTGAGGCGACCTCGGTGTGGCTGCGTGACTGCTTCACGTATTCCCGAACGAATCGGCGCTCGTTGCTGGTCGAGGGTTCCTTCTCCTCCGCTCGCGTAGCGAGCGCCACCGCCGAGCTGTTCCAACGTGAAGGCTTCGAGACGCACGTGGCCGTCGTAGGGCAGCCCCGCGCTGTCAGCCTGCTGTCCGAGACATCGCAGTCCTTGCTTGCTGCCCTCGATGGACGTAGCAATCCGTTCACTGATCTCGCAGCACACGACGCGGGGTTCGAGGTGACACGCGCGCTTGTGAGCGAACTCGAGGGCGAGGCATCCGTCGACCGGCTTACGGTCGTCGGTCGCGCAGGCGACTGGGTCTTCGATGCCCGTCGCGCCGACGGCTTCGCGGGAGCCAGCCGGGCGCTCGTACGCGAGCAGGTGACGCCGATGTCCGGACCCGAGGGGAGGCGGTGGCTTTCGGAACTCCGCGCAAGCACCGAGTTCGCGCTGAACAACGGTCGGGTGCCGGCTCCACTGGCCGAAGTCCTTCTGGAACTGCACGAGCTCGCTCTGGGTGAAGTACTTCCCCGCCTGCCGCTACCCGTGGACTCTGTGGCCCGCTCGAGAGCGGAAGCGACAATTCGCGCTCGCGTCGACGCGCTGCGTCAGGCACCACCCGCTGAGGCCGCACTTCTCGACATCGCCGCGCCGGCGGTCGCCCAGCCAGTGCCCGGCCTCGACCTCGGACCAAGATAAGCGAACGAACCGCGCCGGCCCGCGTCGACGGCGTGTGGGATCAGGGTGCCGCAACCACACCGTCTCGCGGCAGGACCGCGCAACCCGGGCACTCGGGCACTCCTGAAGCAGCCAGCACGAGCGCGGCGGCGAAGGCAATACATGCCAGTGTGACGACGAGAGCTCCGAGGCGCAGCATCCGCTTACCATTTCCTTCGCACACGGCTCCGACGAGCCGTGCGGCAGCTACGACGCCGAGTGCACCGCTCGCAACCCCGGCGACGATCGCGGCCCCCGCTACGGTGTCGACATCCACGATTCTCGCCTCGCGCCGCGGCGCTTCACGCTCCTGCTTGGAACTCGCACCTGACCTGTCTTCGGCGTCTTCCTGGTAAGTGGCACGAGAAGCGACCGGAGGGGTGCGCAGTGCCGGGTCGTGGAATACCGGAGGCCCGGAGCGCCAGCGGAGGGGCGAGGATATGCCGCGAAAGCCCGGAACGGAGCACTCTGGAGGGAGCTACGATCAGCCGCCGGGAAGTCGCGCCCGATCGCATTCACGACATCACCCATCGCTGAGCGCGACGAGCGCCTGGACGAGCTGGGCGCGGTTGCGCGACGGGTCGAGGATCGTGTCGACGACGAGCACCCGGAGAGGGAGCCCTGGATCGACGCCCCGCAGAGGGGCCAGGCACCAGCGCTGTTCGTCCTCGAGGCTGTATCCCGGTTCGGCATCTGCCTGCCAGGTGAGCGCGCTGACGGCAACGCGGTACAGCACCGTCTCGGTCTGCGATCGATCGATGAAGCTCGGAAGGACGTCGTGGATGGTGGTCATCGGTTCATTCCCATCTGGTCGTTGTTGAGTGCCTGCGGGTGCGGCGCAGCGGGGTCGAGATGGTGCCGGCGTCGCGGCGGCTCACGGTGGCGGAGGCGGTTGTTTACCTGCCGCGCGATCGCATCCATCCGTGCGTCCTCGATCTGCTCGGGCGTCAGAAGCGAATTACGTTCCGGGCCGGGGCGCCCGCGAGCGAGTGCCTTGCGGAGACGCTCAAGCTCCTCCTTCTGAACCGCCAGGTGGTGCGCGGCGCGAACTCGAAGGGATTCCCGCTTCCACGCGGCGAAGATTTCGGGCGGTGTGGCAATCTCCCGCAGTGCGAGGGCAAGCTCAGCTTTCGTCCGCACCCGGTCGAAGAACTCATCAGCTGCCGCGCGGTTCGCGAAACGCTCTTCGAGGGAAACCCGGTGCAGTCGCTGCACGGGGAGCCCTGCCTCGACGCGACGCTTCTCTCGATCGCGCCAACGCTGCTGCGCAGCGAGCGACTTCTGCTTGTTCGCGGCGTAGTAAGCGCGTCGGCGCGCGCGTTGCTCCTCGGGATTGCGGGCGTAGGCCTCGCGGCGACGCTGGCGGCGCTTCTCGGGATCGGCGTGGTACTTCTCGCGCTGGTGTGCATTCGCCTGCTCGCGATGCTTGTCGCGCCAGCGCTTGTTGCGTGCCCGTACGCGCTCTCGGTAGGCATCCGGATCCTGCGCGCGCTGCTTCGCCCGGGCCTGTCGCTGATACTCGCGCTGCTCGTCGCGGTGCCGCGCGTAGTAGTCCCGCGCGTACTGGCGTCGCGCGTCCCGCTTGCGCTTCGCCCGGTCGTACAACTGCGCCTGGGCGTGCGCGATCTGCAAGCGCACATCCTCCGTTTCGCGGAAGATGCGGTCGTCGGCTTCGTCACTCATCGGTCGCTCCGATCCGCGCGGCCAGCTCCCTGATCTTCGTCGGCTGGAAGCCTGACCAATGGTCGTGATCGTCGATGACCACCACCGGCGCCTGCGAGTACCCCAGGTCGTCGGTGACGTACTCACGCGCCGCCACGTTGCCCGGTTCGGTGAGGTCGATGTCCGTATGCGCAATGCCCTCGGCATCCATCACCTGCTTCGTCAGTCGGCACTGCATGCACGCAGATCCCGACGTATACACGGTGATCATCGACGGAGGGCTCTCGGAAGCGTTTCGCCGGTGCTCCGGTGCGTCTGCGCCGCCATCCACGCCTCGATGTCGGACAGCTTGTAGACGACGGTGCGACCGAACTTCACGAAGTTCGGTCCGTCGCCAGTGCGCCGCCACGAGCCGAGTCGACTGAGCGGGACGCCAGGGAGCAGGTCGGCGAGCTCCTGCGGCGTGAGGAAGGTGTGCTCGGGATCTTCCGACCGCACCTGCATGATCGTGACCATCATTCACCTCCAGTTGCGCATGATCACCGTTGTTGGACACGAGTGAAGCACTATGTGCTACTCTCCGCAAGAGGTGAATGCGAAAGCGCCGTGCGGTTAGACAAACTGAGGAGGTGAAGGTCGACGTGACAACACCCGAAGGCTCCCCCGTGACATCGCAGGATGCGACGCAGCCCGTCGGGTCCGCACTACGCATCGCTCCCGCATTCATCGCCACGACCGCGGACGTCCCCCTGGGGGTGTCGACAGCGGTGACGGCTCTGTATGTCGCGGATGCTGGCCGGTACGTCATCAAGTCCGTCACCAACACCGCGGTTAGGGACGACGTCGAGCTGAACTACCCGACCGTCGCGAAGGTCGGCATGCAGGCAATCGTGCAGACCGCGGCACCGCGATGCATCTTCCTCACGCTTGACGACGAGGCAGACCCCCTCGCGCGCTGGCTCTCTGTGTCGGAACTGACCACCTCACAGGGGCGGCTCCTGCCGCCGGCACTCGCTGCCGACGTCGTGCGGCGCGGCGCTGGTGAAGCACGGATGCAGGTCATCGAGCTGCTGTACGGGTCGGCGGCGTTGGCGGGGCAGCCGCCGGCGAAGCTGATCCAAACTGAACTCGGCGTGCCCCACCGCACAGCGTCGTCGTGGATCATCGCCGCGCGCGCCGCCGGGCGGCTCAGAGGCATGAACTACAACGCTGGTCGACCGGCCGGTGGGTAGCGTTCACGCGTACCAGGCAGCGAAGGGCCGGCGTTACGAGGCGCGCTACCGAAAGCCGAACGGCAAGCAGGGCGCAAAGCGAGGATTCACCCGCAAGCGGGACGCGGAGATCTGGCTCGCGGAGATAGAGACATCGCGCGCCAAAGGCAGCTTCATTGATCCGCAAGCGGCTCGCGCGACCGTAGACATGCTTGGCCCGATCTGGATCGAGGCGAAGCGGCACTCCATGAAGCCGTCTTCGTTCGCGCCGGTCGAGACGGCCTGGCGTCTTCGCGTGCAGCCGAAATGGGGCGGGTGGGAGGTCGCCGACATCCGCCATACGGACATCAGAGCTTGGGTGGCCGAACTCACGCAGTCAACGGGAGCCACCGTGACGATCCGCACGTTCGGCGTACTCGCGAGCATTCTCGACGACGCGGTCTACGACGGCCGGATCGCGGTGAATCCCGCGCGGGTTGGACGCATCGGGTTGCCGAGAAAGTCGCGCGGGAGGCACGTCTATCTCACGCACGAGGAGGTGTTCCGGCTCGCTCGGGCAGCCGGCGATCGGAAGCTGCTTGTGCTGGTCCTTGCGTACACGGGCATACGCTGGGGCGAAGCCGTGGCGCTGCGCGTAGATGACATCGACTTCGAGCGCGGACGGTTTCGGATCAGACGGAACGCAGTCGAGGTCCATGGGAAGATCCACGTCGGGACCCCGAAGTCTCACACAGGCCGCGCCGTGCCCGTGCCGAAGTTCCTTCTCGATCAACTCGCGATCGCCTTGCAGGGAAGGTCGCGTCACGATCTTGCACTCCCAGGGGTCGATGGAGGCTACCTTCGCCGCACCCGCTCGGACGATGGATCACGCTCGTGGTTCAAGACGGCCTTGGCGACGGCGGAACTGCCGAACATGACGACTCACGATCTGCGCCACACGGCGGCGTCGCTTGCCGTGCAGTCCGGCGCTAACGTCAAGACGATCCAGCGGATGCTGGGGCACACGTCCGCTGCGATGACACTCGACGTGTACTCAGATCTCTTCGACGAGGACCTCGACGCCGTCTCGAAGCGGCTGGACAAGGGTGCTCGCAAGGTCGGGGTCGACAAGCTGTTCTGACTACGCCTGGCACCGTCACCGGTGTCCTGACGCGCGCGTCTGTCGCCGATGCCCTGTGACATCACAGGACGATTTCTCAACGTTTGTTCGCAGATTCTTCGCAAACGGTGTTCCCACGAGAAACTTATGGCCCCCGATCCCAGTGTTTCCAAGGGATCGGGGGCCGAAACTCGTGGCGGAGACGGAGGGATTTGAACCCTCGGTCCCCATAAGGGGACTCCACCTTAGCAGGGTGGTGCACTAGGCCTGACTATGCGACGTCTCCAGATCCCGAGGGATCCCGCACCCGCACGCGGGCGCGTCATTCCATCCTAACCTGTCGTGCGACGAGCGCGAAAACGGGTCAGCCGACGGAGTTCGCGCAGCCCTCGTCCTCGGCGGTGCGGCCGGGGGCGGCGAGCCCGGGGTCCGGCGTCTCGGTCGCGCCCGGGGTCTCCGTGGGCGCCGGGGTGCCGGTCGCCTCCGTCGACGGGGCCGCGGGATCGGCCGACTCGTTCGCCTTGATCGCCGCGAACATCTCCTCGACGCCGGCATCGTCCGGGACCACGCGGTTCTTGTCGTACGGGTCGTCGAGCACCGGCAGCTGCAGGAAGGTGATGTCGGACGTCGGCACATCCTTCACCGCCATCGCGATCTGCACGAGAGTTGCCGGGTTCGTGAGGTTCGAGCTCGGGTCGACGTTCGTGAGCGTCGTGCGCGCGAGGGAGAGCAGCGTGCCCGGGTTGGTGAGCACCTGCTCGCTCGTGAGCTTGCGGGCGAGCGAGGCCATGTAGACCTGCTGATTGCTGATGCGCGCCAGGTCGCTGCCGCCGACGCCGTAACGCGAGCGGAGGAAGGCGAGGGCCTGCTCGCCCTGCAGGTTGTGGGTCTGGCCACCCTCGAGGTGGAGCATGCCCGCCTCGACGTCGTCGATCGTCTCGCCGACGCAGACGTCGACGCCACCGATGGCGTTGGTGATCTCGATCACGCCGTTCCACGTCACCGTCGCGGCGTACTCGATCGCGAGATCGGGGTTGTACTGCGTGGTGATCGAGTCGACCGTTCGGACCACGCAGGCGAGGCCGCCGGCCTCGTAGGCCGTGTTGATCATCTTCTTGTCGGATGCGGGGGTGACGCGGCCCTGCGCGTTCGTGCATTCCGGCGTCGCCATCATCAGGTCGCGCGGTAACGTGATCGCCGTGACCTTGCGCGGCTCGGGCGAGATGTGGACGAGCAGGTTGACGTCGTTGCGTCCGGCCTCGAGCTCACGGCCATCCGGACCGTACAGGTCGGGGTTCGTCGGGCAGCGGTCGCCGAACTTCTCGTGCGAGTCCCACTCGCAGATGTCGATGCCGGTCAGCAGCAGGTCGACACCCTCCTCGGCGCTGAGCTGGCCGATGTCGGGCGGGGTCGTGCCCTCATGGATGTCCACCGCGTTCTCCGAGAACGCCGACCCGAGATCCCACGCCGCGTAGCCCGCGACGCCGACGCCGGCGACGAGCACGCAGGCGAGTCCGATGCCCACGACCCGCAGCAGGCGCGAGAAGGGATTGGCGGCGCCGAGGCGCCCGTGACGAGCCACCGTCCGGCGGCCGCGTCGCTTCGACGTGTCGCTCATCCGTGCCTTTCGTACGCCTGCGGGGGGAGTTTCTGGCGGAGGGTGTGGGATTCGAACCCACGGGACATCGCTGCCCGCTGGTTTTCAAGACCAGATCCTTCGGCCGCTCGGACAACCCTCCCTGGCAGGGTCTCCCCTGCTGATCAGGCGATCAGTCTAATAGCCAGCTCATCGGCCATTGTGCCGCCCCGCTCTGGACGCCCCCTGAGCGGATCACCCGCGCCGGCTGTGGACGAGCGTCCGGCTTCGGAGCGTCAGTCGCCGAGCAGATCCTGGATCAGCGCGACGAGCAGCGCCGTGCGCGGCGGGATCTCGCCGACGAGGACGTGCTCGTGGTCGGCGTGCGCGCCGCCGCCGACGGCCCCGAGGCCGTCGAGCGTGGGAACGCCGACGCCCGCCGTGAAGTTGCCGTCCGAGGCCCCGCCGACGACGATCGCGTCCGGCAGGTCCATCCCGAGCCCCTTCGACACGGCGAGCGCCCGCTGCCACGTCCCCTCCGCGGCCGAGGTCTCGAGCGGCGGGCGGTTCACGCCGCCCGCGACCGTGACGGTCGCGCCGGTGTGCGAGGTGAGCGTCGCGAACGCCTCGTCGATCCGGTGCTGCTCCGCGGCCGTGAGCGCGCGCACATCCACCTTGAACGACGCCCGTGCCGGCACCGTGTTGGTCGTGGTGCCCGACTGGGCGACGGTCGGCACGACCGAGGTGCCGACGGACGCATCCGCGAACCCCAGCACGACGCCCACCTGGTGCGCGAGCTCGACCGTCGCGTTCAGGCCCTTCTCGGGCTCGGTCCCGGCGTGCGCGGCGCGGCCGACGATGTCGACGCGGTAGTTCGACACGCCCTTGCGGCCGATCTTGAGGGCGCCGGGAACGCCGTCCGGGGTGTCGCCCGCGGCCTCCAGCACGAGGGCGGCGACGCAGCCGCGCGCCTCCTGCTCGATGAGCGCGCGCGAGGTCGGCGACCCCACCTCCTCATCGCCCGTGACGAGCAGGGTGATCGCCGAGTGGGCGAGGTGCCCGCCCGGCCCGTCGGCGAACGTCGCCGCGGCGTGGATCGCCATCACGAGGCCGGTCAGCATGTCGAAGCAGCCGGGCCCGCGCAGCACGCCGTCCTGGATCGAGAAGGGGTGCGACTCGAGCGATCCCACCGGCCACACGGTGTCGTGATGCGCGAGGAGCAGCACGCGAGGGGCGTCGGGATCGGGCGATCCGAGCCGCCAGCGCAGGTGCGTGACGCCGTCGATCACGAGGCGCTCGGGGGCGGAGCCGAGCCGCCGCTCGCCGATCGCCGAGACGAGGTCGGCCGAGCGTGCGACGGCCGTGAGGTCGGCCGACGGCGACTCGCAGCGGATGAGGTGCTCGAGGTCGGCGAGCATCTCGGGCAGGATCCCGTCCGCCCACGCGAGCAGCGGATTGTCGACTCTGCGTTCCTGCATCGGGCTTGGATCGGTCATCGGGGGCGTCTCGCATTCCTCGTCCGGCATGTCCTCCCGACGATACTCCCGGCCATCACCGCCGGTACCGCCCCCTCCGCTCACCGACCGGCCAGGGCGTTCGCCTTCTGGATCCCCGCGACGATCGCGACGAGCAGCCGCGGCGCGTCATCCCGATCGAGCCTCACGCGCACGAAGTGCCCGGCCGTGGCATCCCGGGCAGCATCGAGCGTCTCGCGGAACTCCCCCGTCGTTCCCACGTCGTGCACCACGGCGCCGCTCGCGCCGAGCGCAGGCGGCAGCGCCGTCCAGTCCCACCGCGGGATGTCCTGGTACACCGCGTCGGGGCTCTGGATCTTCCGCTCCACCGTGTAGCCGTCGTTGTCGAGCAGCAGCACGACGGGCGCGCTCGGGTGCGAGAGCAGGCGCCCGAGCTCCTGGATCGTGAGCTGCGCGGATCCGTCGCCGATCACGAGCACGGGACGGCGATCGGGTCGCGCGACGGCGGCGCCCCACGCGGCGGGAAGCGTGTACCCGATGGACGACCACACCGGCTGCCCGAGCAGGTCGCTGCGGTCGGGAAGGGTGAGGTCGACGGCGCCGTAGAAGGCGGTGCCGGCCTCGGCGATCAGGGTGGTGCCGGGGTGGATCCAGTCCTGCAGCAGCGCCCACATCGTCGTGTGGTCGAGGGGTGCCGCGTCGTCCGTCGCCGCCGGCGGAACGGGCGTGGGCGGCACGTCCTCCTGCGGCGTGAAGCCGAGGTCCGCGACGACCTCGCCGAGCGCGGCGAGCCCTTCCTCGAGCCGCACTCCCGGGTACACCGCGGGCCCGATGCGCGCGTGGTCGAGCGCGAGCTCGATGGCGTGGGCCGGCTGGTAGCGGTGGCTGAAGTGGCCCGTGGTGAAGTCGCTGAAGACCGTGCCGACCATCACCAGCACCCCGGCGTCGTCCACGACCGCCTGCGATCCGGGATCCTTCGTGTTCACGCCGAGGTACGTCCCGAGACTCGCGGGATGCGTCTCATCCAGGATCGCCTTCGAGCCGACCTGGGACGCGATCCGGATGCCGGGAACCTGGGCCAGGCGCGCGACGCTCGCCTCGAGACCGCGACGGTGGACGCCGGGCCCCGCGAGCACCGTGAGGCGGTCCATGCGGGGAAGGCGGTCGCGCAGCGCGTCGGTGAACGCGGCGACGGCCTCGGGGTCGCTCGGCGGCGGCACGAGCGGCGTCCGCAGGCGGTCAGCAGGCACCGGATGACGGGCGAGGTCGAGCGGCACGCCGAGGTACACGGGCTTGCTCGTGGCGAGCATCGTCTCGAGCACGCGGTCGATCGCGCCGGCCGGATCCGTCGCATCCAGCACCGCCTGCGCGACCGTCACCTCGGCGAACATCCGCACGAAGTGGAGGAAGTCGCCGTCCAGCAGCGTGTGATGAAGCCGCGCGCCGCTGCGGATCGCCTCGCTGCTCGGCAGCCCCGCGATGTGCACGACGGGGACGTCCTCGGCGTAGGAGCCGGCGATGCCGTTCACGGCCGACAGCTCGCCGACGCCGTAGGTCGTCACGACCGCGCCGGCACAGCGCCCGACGCGGGCGTAGCCGTCGGCGGCGTATGCGGCGTTGAGCTCGTTCGCCGACCCCATCCACTCGAGGTCGTCGCCCGCGAGCATCTCGTCGAGCAGATTCAGGTTGAAGTCGCCGGGAAGGCCGAACAGGTGGCGGCAGCCGAGCTGCGTCAGGCGCGCGGCGAGGTATCGCCCGACCGTGACCGTGCCGGCGTCGAGCTCAGCCACGCCCGGCCGCCAGGCGAGCCGCGACGAGCTCGTCGGCCGCGATGCCGGTCGGGATCCCGGCGTCCGCGGACCGCGACAGGATCTCGCGCGCCGTGTCGCCGATCCGGCGCACGTCGGCCGTCACGACGTCGGGCTCGTGCTTCAGCCGCTCCAGCCCGGCGAGGTGGATGACGCCACCCGCGTTGGCGACGTAGTCGGGAACCCACAGGATGCCGGCGGCGTGAAGCGCGGCGTCCTCATCCTGCGTCGGCAGCTGGTTGTTCGCGGCGCCGCAGACGAGCCGCGCCCCGAGAGACGTCACGCGGTCGACAGTGACCGTCGCGCCGAGCGCGCACGGGGCGTAGACGTCGAGCGGGCCGGCGAGCGACTCGGCGAGCGTCACCGCGCCGCCGGTCGCGGCGCTCACGCGCTCGCGCGCGGCGGGATCCGGATCGGCGACGACGACGTTCGCACCCTCGTCGAGCAGCAGGCGGGTCAGCACGCCGCCGACCTTCCCGGCGCCCTCGACGCCGACCGTCCGGTCGTGCAGGCCCGACTCGCCCCAGAGGCGCTCGGCGCCGGCGCGCATGGCGGAGAAGACGCCGAGCGCGGTGGCGGGGCCGCTGTCGCCGGCACCGCCCGCACCCGCGGTGCGGCCGGTCAGGTGAGTGGTGGTCTCGCCGACGATGTCGAGGTCGTCCGAGTTGGTGCCGAGATCCGCCGCCGTGACGTAGCGGCCGTCGAGCGAGTCGACGAACCGGCCGTACGCCCGCAGCAGCTCGGGGGTCTTCGCCGTGCGCGGGTCGCCGATGATGACGGCCTTGCCGCCACCGAACGGAAGGCCGGCCGCGGCGTTCTTCGAGGTCATCCCGCGCGAGAGGCGAAGCACGTCGTGGAGGGCATCCTGATCGGTGTCGTACGACTTGAAGCGGGTGCCGCCCAACGCCGGACCGAGGGTCGTGTCGTGGATCGCGATGATCGCGCGCAGCCCCGACTCCTCGTCGTGGCAGTAGAGCACCTCTTCGTGCCCGTCGATCACCTCGTCGCCGATGTCGAGCGCCTCTGCCGCCGGGGCGATGGTCATTGTCCGCATCTCGATGCTCCTCACTCGGCGCCGCGCGCCTGTGGGCGTCGTCGCCGTTCGTGTGCCGCGCCTGGCCGTGGGTGTCGGGCAGGACGCACCCCGCCGCGGATCGCACGGAGGGGATGCAAGAAGTATGCGAACGCGCGCTCGGCGGCGTCAATCACTCGCGCGGCGACCGTGCATCCCGCCGGGTCGGAGGCGCGTCGGTGGCACGCGGGGTGCGCACTCTGCGAGGTCCGAGCGGCGAGGCCTCGGACGAGGATCAGGCGTCGAGCACCGTGGCGATCGCCTGCGCGACGCCGCCGTCCTGGAGCGATCCGGTCGTGTCGGTGGCGGCCGCGATCACTTCCTCGGGCGAGTTCGCCATCACGAACGCGCGGCCGCCGTTGCGGGCGGCCCACTGGAACATCCCGATGTCGTTGCGGCCGTCGCCGATCACAACGACATCCTGCGGGGCGATCCCCTGCCACTCGCGCACCTGCTCGAGCGCGGTGCCCTTGTCGACGCCCTTCGGCGCGATGTCGAGCCAGGCGCTCCAGCCGACCGCGTACGAGACGTGCTGCAGGCCGATCCGCTCGACGAGCTGGATGAAGTCGACGTCGTCGCGACGGCCGTCGTCGTGGTTGTGCTCGGGCGAGACGACGACGACGCGCGCGACCTCGTGGCGCTTCATCTCCTCGAACTCGACGTGACGGGCGTCGTCGCGGTTCAGGCCCCAGTCCTCGACGTAGTCGGTGTAGAGGCGCGTGCCGTCGGCGAGCTCGACGAGGTAGTTCGCGCCGGGAAGGTGCTCGTGAAGCAGCGTGAGCACCTCGGCCGGGTCGAACGTCTCGGTGGTGTGACGGGCGTAGCCGGTCTGCTGGGTCGAGTCGCGAGACAGGATGGCCGCCCCGTTCGAGCACACGACGTATTCGGGCAGGATCGCCAGGCCATGCAGGATGTGGGAGGTCGCCTCCCAGCTGCGACCGGTCGCGATCGTGACGATGTGGCCCTCGCCGACGGCGCGGCGCACCGCGTCCTCGACGCCGGGGCTGAACGTGTCGTCCTCGAAGATCACCGTGCCGTCGAGGTCGAGCGCGATGAGCTTGCGGCCCGGCCGGATGTCGGCCTCGTTCTGCGTGGTGGCGGGGTTCGTCATGCGATGGGCTCCAGCACCTCGAGGCCACCCAGGTACGGTCGCAGCACCTCGGGCACCACGACCGACCCATCCGGCCGCTGGTGCGTCTCGAGGATCGCGACGATCCAGCGGGTCGTGGCGAGAGTGCCGTTGAGCGTGGCGACGTGCTGCGTCTTCGCGCCGTCCGGGCGGTGCCGGATGTCGAGGCGCCGGGCCTGGTACGTCGTGCAGTTCGACGTGGAGGTGAGCTCGCGGTACGCGCCCTGCGTGGGAACCCACGCCTCGGTGTCGTACTTGCGCGCGGCGCTCGAGCCGAGGTCGCCGGCGGCCACATCGATCACGCGGTAGGCGAGGCCGAGCGACTGCAGCATCTCCTCCTCCAGGCCGAGCAGCCGGGCGTGCTCCGCCTCGGCCTCCTCGGGCTTTGCGTAGACGAACATCTCGAGCTTGTTGAACTGGTGCACGCGGATGATGCCGCGGGTGTCCTTGCCGTACGAGCCAGCCTCGCGGCGGTAGCAGGTCGACCATCCGGCGTAGCGCAGGGGGCCCTGCTGCAGGTCGACGATCTCGTCCTTGTGGTAGCCGGCGAGCGCGACCTCGCTCGTGCCGACGAGGTACAGGTCGTCGGCTTCGAGGCGGTAGATCTCGTCGGCGTGCGCGCCGAGGAACCCGGTGCCCGACATGATGTCGGGGCGCACGAGCGTGGGCGTGATCATGGGCGTGAACCCGGCCTCGAGGGCCTTCGTCAGCGCGTAGTTCATGAGGGCGATCTCGAGTCGCGCGCCGACGCCCTTGAGGAAGTAGAACCGGGCGCCCGAGACCTTCGCGCCGCGCTCCATGTCGATCGCGCCGAGCTTCTCGCCGAGGGCGAGGTGGTCGAGGGGCCCGTCGGGGAACTCGGATGCGTCGAAGGCGGGGCGGTCACCGACCTCGCGCAGCACGACGAAGTCGTCCTCGCCACCCTCGGGCACGCCGTCGAGCACGACGTTCTCGATCTTCGACATCGCCGCGACGAAGGCCTCCTCGGCGGCGTTGACCGCCTGCTGGGCTTCCTTCACGCCGTTGGCGAGCTCCTTCGCCTGGGCGACGAGCGCGGCCTTCTCGTCCTTCGGCGCCGCGGCGACCGTCTTGCCGAAGGCGTTCTGCTCGGCGCGCAGCTCCTCGAAGGCGGTGATCGCCGTGCGCCGGGCCTTCTCGGCCTCGATCGCGGCGGTGACCGTCTCGGGCGAGTGACCACGCGCCACCTGCGAGCGGATCACGAGGTCAGGGTTGTCGCGGAGGAGCACGGGATCGATCACCCCGCCAGTCTAGGCCGCGCGTCTTTCCGCGCCGGTCGTTGTCTCCCCTCCGGTCGTTGAGCGGAGCGAAGCGGAGTCGAAACGGGTTGAGCGACACTTCGACTCGCTTCGCTCGCTCAGTGCGGGTCTCCGCGAGTCGAAACCTCACTCCCCACGGCCATCACTCCCCACCCAAATCTTCACTCCCCTCCGCCGCCAATCCTACGAAAAATCCTCTCCACACCCCTTCCGACTTTCGAACATCCGTACTATAATGGCCTCATGCCGCAAAGCCCGTTCGAGGACCGTTGGGAGCTCTCCCCCGCCCAGCAGGATCACGTGCGTGCGGTCAAGGAGGCCCTCACCGAACTGGCCCGAGCCAAGGCGGGCATCGCGGCGGTGGAGGCCGCACTTCACGCGCGAGCGCAGGAGATCGCGCTCGACATCCTGAACTCCATCCCCGGCGCCCCGTCCAAGTACGCGGTCCCGATCCGCTCGATGGCGGCGGATCTCGCGGCCGTCCAGCACGTGTCCGACGCCACGATGCGCAACCGGATGGAAGACGCGACCGCGATGATCGAGCGCTTCCCGGCGACGTTCACGGCGCTGTGCGAGATGGGGATCTCCGCCGCGCACGCCGCCGTCGTCTGCGACGAGGGCGAGCGCCTGGCCGACGACGAGGTCCGCGCGCGATACGAGGGAATCGCGCTGCAGTTCGCCGACACGACCCCGGCGAAGCTGCGCCCGATCTGCCAGGCCGTCGCCGAGCGCCTCGAGCCGCAGACGATCGCCGAGCGCCACGAGCAGGCGAACGAGCGGCGCGGAATGTGGCTCACCCCCGAGCGCGACGGCATGGCCCTGATCCAGCTTCTTGTGGATGCGGCTCTCGCCGAGGGAATCGACGACCGCACGATGGCTATCGCCCGCGAGGTGAAGGCCGGGCTCTCGGAGGAGGATGAGGATCCGCGCACGCTCGCGCAGATTCGCGCGGATGTCGTGACCGACATGCTGCTCACCGCTGCGCCGACCGCCCACGGAGACGGCCTGGACGCGATCCGCGCCGTCGTCCATGTGACGATTCCGGCTGAGGTCATCGCGGGCGCCGACGACCGCGCCGCGCACTCGCCTCGCGTGGGCGTCATCGCCCCGTCGACCGCGCGCTGCCTCGCCGGCAAGACGTACACGTGGGCGCGGCTGTTCCAGGACCCGAAGACCGGTGCCCTCACGGCGGTCGATTCCTACGTCCCGACGGCCGAGCAGCGCCGCTTCCTCACCGCGCGCGACGAGCACTGCCGCTTCCCGGGCTGCCGTCGCCCGGTGTACCGCTGCGACCTCGATCACACCGTTCCCTACTCCGAGGGCGGCGCCACGCACGTCGACAACCTTGGGGCCCTGTGCCGCGCACACCACGTGCTCAAGCACAACTCCGCCTGGAGCGCGAGGAACCTCGGCCGCGGCCTCTACGAGTGGACGAGCCCGACCGGCCAGGTCCTCGACGAATCCCCGCCGTCCGCGGTGCGCTTTATGGCCCTCGCCGCGGCCGACGAAGCCGCCGGCGCCGATCCACCACCGTTCTGACGCCGTGGCCCGTCGGCTCAGCCGGCGACGATGACGCAGCGGTAGCGCGCGTGGGTGAGACCGACGATGTTCTGACCACGGGCGACCCTCGGCGCCATGAGGGTCAGTCGTCCGAGTCGTCCCGTGGCGGCTCTCCGGGCTCGTCGTCTTCCTCCGAGGCACGCTCAATCGCGTCCACGACGCTGATGACTTCGTCCTCGACGAGGTCCTCGCCTTCCACGGGCACGAGATCGATGGGGGCATCGTCGGCCAGGTGCGGGTACTTCTCGATGAGGAAGCGTCGACGGTACGCGAGGTCTGCTGCGTCGACGATCCCCTCGAGCGCCGCCCAGTTCATCGTTCCGCCGATGAGGATTCCGATCGCGGGCACGATCTTGCCCAGCCCCTGCTTGTAGAGGCGACCGCCGAAACTAGGTGCGAGCTTATGCACAACGCGGGCAACGAGACTCTCGTTCAGCAACACCTCCCAACTCCTGCCACGCATGAGGTTCTGAGTCAGCTTGGAGAGGTCACCGAGCGCCGCCATCTTCGAGGACGTCGAGGCGGCCGTGCCGAGGTTGATCACCGACAGGATGAACAGCTTCTCGGCGGGATCTTCCGGGTCGTATCCGTACTGCAGCGCGACATGACCCACAGCGCGAGATGACACTCCCAGGAGGAACGCTGCATCACCCGCCATGGCGCCGGCGATCACGCCGATGCCAGGTGCGGCTGCTGCCCCGGCACCGACGGTTACGACAGCCTGACTGCCTGTGACCAGGATGCCGGCCCCGACCCCGGACATCGCCGCGGCTGCTGGGTAGTACCAGCTCGCGCCGACGCCCCGAACCGTGTCGATCTGCTTCAGGTCGAGCCGGCGCAGGTGGAAGAGTTCCGATACGTCGTGCCCGCGCTTCCGATGCTTCTTGAGGATCCATGCCGGACTCAGGCCAACGCGCGCCAGCCGTGCGCCTGTCTTCTGCATTGAAGCGATCGCGTGCGGACCCCAATCGGCAACTTTCTCCGGCACCAGCTCGGCCGCCTTTGCGGCCCCTTTTCGCACCCCTCCCGCACCAGCCGCGAGCGCCTTCCTGCCCTTGTCCGCGACGCCGTTGACGTTGGGATGCCGCTCGAGGAAGGCGTCCGTCTTCGCCCCGACTGCTTTCGCTCCTGCCGCGACGCGCTCACCGATCTCCTGCCCGAACTGGGTCAGCGGCCGACCGCGGTAGGACTGGACGCGCTTCCACGCCTCGCGCTCATACTCGGAAAGCTCTTCAATGCCGTTCACTCGATCACCTCGAAGGTCGGGAGTTCTGCGATCAGGCGCTGCGTCTCGAGGCTGACCGTCACGAGCGAGCGGATCAGGTCGACCACGTAACGCGGATTCTCGTGCTCTCGGAGCCAGGCGTTCGGGTCGTTCACGATGCCCGAGGCCTTGTCGACGGTCACCTTATAGCGGTCGAGCACCCATTCGAGCGGGCTGCGGCCGCCGACCTTGTACTCGCTCTCCTTGAGCGGGATCCCCGTGATCGTGAGGTGCGCGTTGTACCGGATCGCCGTGTGGTCCTTGCGAGACACCCAGGCGAGCTTGTCGATGCGATAGAGCTCGTACGGATCCGTCGGCGGATCTATCGAGGTGATCTGCTCGCCGAGGTCGGCGGGCGCGACGGTCTCGTAGTCGACATGCAGATCGGCCAGCTCACGACCGATACGCGCGTAGTCCGCGAAGCCCTTCACGACCGGGATGCGTGGAAGCATCTTCTGCAGGTCAGCCGCGAACGTCTCGCGGTACGTCGGGTGATGCAGCAGCGCGTAGACCGAGTAGAAGATCTCATCCTTCGCCGCGGTGTCCTCCGCCGGCAGCGCCTCCCCTACGGCGGCGCGATAGCGGTCGAGGGTGGCGTCGGTGATGTTGTCGACGCGGCGGTAGCCGTCGACGACGTCGGCCGCGCCTTCGGCGAGGGAGGCGAAGTCAAAGCCGCCGGCCTCGGGACCAATAGTCGCCCAGGTGTAGCGCGGGAAGAGCTGGGATGCGCCACTGTAGTCGAGGCTCGGGATCGCAGTGACGACGTGCGGAAGCGTCGCCTTTCGCTGGTCAGTGCCGACCGCAATCGCTAGATTCTCGTGCGCTGCGGTCGGCCACATCGCGGGAATTCGATAGAGCATCTCCGTGAGCTTGGCGTGGCCGTCGAGGTACATGTGTTGTTTCGTGAACGGGCGGTACTGGGCACTCCGAAAACCATTGACGTCGATGACTGTGGCACGGTTGCGCTTCAGATCGGCCACATTCGGGCGCGACCACGCCCCGCGAGTCGAGTCGGCCGAGAGGATGCGTTCCGGCGCCCTATCATCACCGGCGGCGATGGCTGCCCACACGCGCTCCCGTTCGGCATTGAGATGGTCGACATGAGTGCGGATATTCGATCTCAGCTCCGGTTCCGAGAAGTTGAACGCCCACGCATCACGGTTTGTCTTGACGCCGTTAGAGAACTCGCGAAAAACCGCCGTGGTCTCCGCTCTGCGTTTGGTCGCCTTGTCACCAATTGGCGTCCATGTCCCGAATCGCTCGTCACGCTGGTTGATCCAGTCGCCCGCTTCGTTGGGAGTCACCACGTCGTAGGCGGTGCCTTCGATGGACCGCTCTGCAACGAGCCGGTCGATCTTCTCCTCACGACTCAGGTAGTCGCCGACGTCCGCGTAATGGATGCGGGCAGGGCCCGCGTGATCTGCGGTCTTCACGAGGATCGTGATCGCGACGCCAGTTTGCGAGCCCTCGCCAAAGACTTTGCCACCCTCGGCCTGCCAGTTCTTCACCCGCTGGTTGCCCCTCAGGTTGTAGACGATGACGTCCGAGAACTCGCCGCCCCAGGTCTTGCGCACCCCATCCGCCGTGCCGCCGTCGATGAAGCCGCTGTTCGAAACGAAGGCAATGACACCGCCCTCGGGACGCAGGCGATCCGTCGCCCAACGCAGCGCGCGGTAGTACGAGTCATACAGCCCGTTCTTGTTCGCTCCGCTCGACTCCTTCGCGTAAGTCGCCGCGATCCGACCGTCAATAAGCGAGTACTTCGCGTTCTGCGCGCCCTCGTTCGCGCTCGACTGACCGGCGCGGTACGGCGGGTTCATCACGATCACGTCGATAGGCGTCGCGCGCTGCGCCTCCACGCGGGCAGTGTTCTCAGGGAAGACGCTCAAGGCGAGTTCACTCGCCCGTTCGTCCATCGCGAAGGTGTCCGTCAGGGAGATGCCGGGGAAGCCGTCATCCGGAAGCATCGTCCCCTCGGGGAGCTCCCCCGCCGCCACGGCCTGGTCCACGCACTCGCGGAAGACGCTCTCGATGTTGACCGCGGCGATGTAGTAGCTCAGCAGCACGATCTCGTTCGCGAAGAGCTCGTGCTGGTACTTGCGGGCGAGATCCTGCGGCTTGATCAGGCCGGTCTGCGCCAGCCGGGTGAGGAACGTGCCGGTGCCGACGAAGGGCTCGAGGATGTTCACGCCCTCGTCACTCAGGTGCTTGCCGAAATGCTGGGCGAGCGCGGCGTCCGCCGAACGCAGGATGTAATCGACGACCTCCACCGGGGTGAAGACGATGCCCATCGCGTCGGCGAGCTTCGGGAACGCCTTCGAGAAGAACTTGTCGTAGAGCGTGACGAGCATCCGCTGCTTCGCGGTGACCGAGTCGAGGCCGCGGATGCGCGAGGTGACGCTCGCGTAGAACGCGTCGAGCGGCTCGCGCTCCTTCTCGAACGCGGCGTTCTCGTGGAACGTCTCGAGCACCCGCTCCATCGACACCGACACCGGGTTGTCGTTTGTGAACGACCCCTCGGGGAACATCGCCTCGAACACCGGCTTGGTGATCAGGTGCTGCGCGAGCAGTTCGATCGCCTCGGGCTCGCCGATGCTCGGCGTCACCGTCGCGCGCAGCGCCTTGACGAACGCCTCGAACGGCGCACGGTCGTTGCCCTCGGCGTTGATGTGCGCCGTGATCAGGGCGATGAACCGCTGGGCGATCTGACCGATGTCGCCGGCCCAGTCGTCCCAGTACATGCGGTCGCCGACCTTGGCGACGAGCTTGGCGAAGACCGAGTCCTTCCAGGCCGCGGCGCTGTCGATGAGACCGGGAAGCATCGGCTGGACGTGCGTCGGAGAACCCGATCCGGCGCTCGGCTCTGTGTCCGTGGGCGGATCGGTCGGGGCCTCGAACGGCGAGTCCTTGCGCGGCTTCGGCTTCGTCAGGCTGACGCGCTCGATCAGCACCTGCTCGGGCAGGTTACCGGTGACTTGTGCCCGCTGGATTGCGGCATCGAGACGCTCGTCGTGCGCGCGCAGCGCCTGAAGCACCTGCCAGACGACCTTGTAGCGCTCGTTATCGTTGAGGGCCTCCTCGGGCGAGATGCCGGCGGGGATCGCGATCGGCAGCACGATGTAGCCGAGGCGCTTCCCCTCGGCACGGCGCATGACGCGGCCGACCGCCTGCACGACGTCCACCTGGCTCTTGCGGGGACTGAGGAACAGCACGGCATCGAGGCTCGGCACGTCGACGCCCTCACTCAGGCATCGCGCATTGGTGAGCACGCGCGCGACCGGCTTGCCGAGCTCATCCTGCTCGGGCGCGGCCTTCAGCCAGTCGAGTCGCTCGCCGCGCTGCGTCGCGTTCATCGTGCCGTCGACGTGCATCGCCTGCACGGCGAGGTCGTCGGTCGGGTCGTCGTTGAGGAGATTGCGCAGGTAGCCGTTGGCGAGCACCTCGAAGTCGTGCGCGACGTTCTCCGACGTCTTGATGTCCTTGGCGAACGCGACAGCGCGCCGCATGGGCGACATATCCGAACCGAAGCCCTCGGCGACCTCGCCGGCGTTCCGCTTGGCGAGGGCGTTGTAGCAGCCCACCAGCTTCGCGATGTCGGTGATCTGCAGCTCGTGCCCACCGACCGAAAGATCCTTCTGGAGACCCTCGATGATGTCGTCCTCGCTGATTCCGAGGACGACAACCTTGTAATCGGTGAGCAGCCCCTTGCTCACCGCCTCGTCGAAGCCGATGCGGTACAGCACCTCGCCGTACAGCGCCTCGTCGTCCATGGAGACGAGCTCGGCATCCCTCTGCTTCGCCGCGTTCTTCACCTCGGGCGCGAAGATGCGCGGCGTCGCGGTCATGTAGACGCGCTTGGTGGCGGCGATGAAGTCGTTGTCGTGGATCTTGACGAAGTGCGACTCGTCCTCGTTCGTGAGGGTCACGCCCGTGGTGCGGTGCGCCTCGTCGCAGATGACGAGGTCGAACTCGTCACCTCGGATCCGCTGCGCCTCGGCGACCGCCTCGATCGACTGGTACGTCGAGAACACGACGGTGAGCCCGTCGTGCTGCTCATCGGTGTCGCCGAGCAGCTCGGCGAGACGCTTGCCGTTCGTGGTGGCGGGCGCGCCGAGGTCCTCCATCATCACGCTCGTGAGATCGTCGTTCTTCCGGCGACCGATGTTGGTGTCGGATCCGACGGCGAACGCCCGGAAGCCGAGCTCGGGATCCTTCTCCCGCGACCATTCGTCGAGCGTCTGCTGCAGCAGGGCGAGCGACGGCACCATGAACAGCACGGTCGCCGCTCCGCCGGCCCGCTCCTCAGTCCACCGTTCGGCGAGCTTCAGGGCCGTGAAGGTCTTGCCCGTCCCGCAGGCCATGATCAGCTTGCCGCGGTCGGCTCCCCCATCGGCCGGGAGTCCCTCGATCACCGCACGGATCGCGTCGTGCTGATGCGCGCGCAGCGTCTTGCGCTCATGCAGCGCCGGAGCCGCCTCCGGCTTCAGCAGCTCGTAGCTCGACCAGTCGATCAGGCTGTGACGCAGATCCTCGCGGCCGATGCGGCGCACGGGCTTGCTGCGGTTCTTCAGCGCCTCGGCCGCGTTCGCCGACCAGTCTCCGACGGTCGTGTCGATCACGAGCCCTTCGGTGAACGGCTCCCTGCCGAGCGCCTCGAAGAACGAGTCGAGGTCGCCCTTCTGCATCTTGTGACCGGCGGCATAGAACTTCGCCTGCACGGCCAGCAGCCCGCCACCCTGGATCTCGGCGACGATGTCGATCCCGGTGTCGGGCAGCCCGTTGCGTCCCGGCCAGTCCTTCCAGAGCCACACGGCACCGAGCTGATCCGCCCACAGCGGCTCTGCTTTCAGGTAGTGCGCGACGAGCTGCTCGAAGTAATTGCCCTTCATCCGGACGCTGTCGGCCAGACGATCGAATTCCCCGAGCAGAGCTTCCAGCGGGAACTCGAGTTCGAGGTCGGACTGCTCGGCGGAGGGCGCAAAAGTCAAGGGCACGACATGACGGTACATGTACCCGGTGACTTTCACTCTGGCACGTCCCACCGGGCACATTCAGGCTGATTCGGTGCCCCGCGTCCCGTCCCCCGCAGCCGCCGTCATCGGCGAGAACATCCGGGGTGCGCGCGCCGCGAGGAACTGGACGCAGGATGAGCTCGCCGCGGCGACCGGCATCGACTCCTCGAACATCCGCGCCTATGAGACGGGGCGCTCGCTCACGAACCTGCACTCCCTGATCCGGCTCTCGGAGGCACTGGGCGCCGACCCCGGGACGCTTCTCGAGGGCGTCACGTCGGAGATGTTCCTCACCCGCGCCGACGATGCCCGTCGCCGCGTGCACCGCGGACGCGCCGGCTCCGCGGCCTGACACGCCGCCGCGCCCGACGCGCCCGCGAACAGCGTGTGGGCGGCCCCCAATAACCTGTCCCCATGGACCCTCTCGACGCCGTGACCTGGCCCGTGCAGACCGAGCGGCTGTCGATCCGCAGAGCCGCGGCCGGCGACGCCGAGGCCGTGTGGCGCTGGCGGCAGCTGCCCGAGGTGGGCGAGTGGATCACCCGCGCACCCACCGAGTACGACAGCTTCCACGAGCAGTTCATCGACCCCGCGCGTCTGGCCATCACGCTGATCGTCGAACTCGAGGGCGAGCCGATCGGCGACCTCATGCTCAAGATCGAGGACGGCTGGGCCCAGGCCGAGATCCTCGAGCAGGGAAAGGGCGTGCAGGCAGAGCTCGGCTGGACGCTCGACCCCGCGTTCCAGGGCCGCGGCTACGCGACCGAGGCGGTCCGCGGAGCGATCGGCATCTGCTTCGGGCCCCTGGGCCTACGCCGCGTGCACGCCGGCTGCTTCGCGGACAACGAGCCGTCGTGGCGGGTCATGGAGCGGCTCGGCATGCGCCGCGAGGAGCACAGCCGCAAGACCGGCCTCCACCGCTCCGGCGTGTGGATGGACGGCATGAACTACGGCCTCCTCGCCGAGGAGTGGACCGGATGACCGCCGCACCGGCGTCCACCGCCCCGCTCGACGGCATCCTGGTCGCCGACTTCTCGCGCGTGCTCGCGGGCCCCCTGGCGAGCATGACCCTCGCCGACCTCGGCGCGCGCGTCGTCAAGGTCGAGCGCCCCGGCACCGGAGACGACACCCGCGCCTGGGGCCCGCCGTGGAGCCCGCACGCCGCCACCTACTTCGAGGGCGTCAACCGCAACAAGGAGTCCGTCGCGCTCGACCTGAAGGACCCGGCCGACCTCGACCGGGCGAAGCGGCTCGCGCAGCGCGCCGACGTCGTGATCGAGAACTTCCTCCCCGGCACGCTCGACCGCGTCGGTCTCGGCTACGACGATGTCGCCCGCGAGAACCCCGGCGTCGTCTACGTCTCCATCACCGGATTCGGATCGGCGGGCGGCGCGCAGCTTCCCGGCTACGACTTCGTGGTGCAGGCGATCGGCGGTCTGATGCACATCACCGGCGCGCCCGACGGCGACCCGATGAAGGTCGGGGTCGCCGTGGTCGACGTGCTCACCGGCAAGGACGCGGTCATCGGGGTGCTCGCCGCTCTCCGCCGTCGCGAGGCGACCGGCGAGGGATCCCGCATCGAGGTCTCCCTCCTCAGCAGTCTGCAGGGAGCGCTCGCGAACCAGGCCGCAGCGCACCTCGGCGCCGGGGCCTCCCCCACCCGCATGGGGAACATGCATCCCTCCATCGCGCCGTACGAGCTGCTCCAGTGTGCTGACGGCCCGCTCGCCATCGCGTGCGGCAACGACGCCCAGTTCCGGAAGCTCACGGAGGCGCTCGGGATCCCGGGCGCCGCGCAGGATGAGCGGTTCCGGACGAACGCGGATCGCGTCGCGCACCGTCCTGCCCTCCGCGACGCCCTCGAGACGGCTCTCGCCGCCGCGACCGCGGCCGAGTGGCAGGAGCGACTGACAGCCATCGGCGTCCCGGCGGGACAGGCAAGCGACATCGCCTCGGGCCTCGAGTTCGCCGAGCGGCTCGGCCTCGAGCCGACCATCGAGGTGCACGGCGCGGACGGCGCTTCGCACGGCCGGCAGGTGCGGCATCCGGTGCTCTGGGACCCGCCCTTCGAGGCGCCCCGCCGCGCGGCGCCCGCCCTCGACGAGCAGGGCGACGCGATCCGGTCCTGGCTCGACAGCTGATCCCGCGCAACGAGCCGCCCCGGGATATCGTGATCGGATGACCGGCCCCACCGACCTGCTCGACATCGACGACCTCCTCACCGACGAGGAACTCGCCACACGTGAGGCCGTCCGCGGCTTCGTCGACGAACACATCCGCCCGAACATCGCCCAGTGGTACGACAAGGCGCACTTCCCGACGGAGATCATCCCCGAGCTCGGCCGCCTCGGCCTGCTCGGCATGATCTACCAGGGCTACGGATGCCCCGGCCGCGGCGCGGTCGAGTACGGCCTCGCGGCGCTCGAGCTCGAGGCTGGTGACTCCGGCCTGCGCACCTTCGTGTCGGTGCAGGGCTCGCTGGCGATGTCCGCGATCTACAAGTTCGGCTCCGAAGAGCAGAAGAACGAGTACCTGCCCCGTATGGCGAAGGGCGAGCTCGTCGGCTGCTTCGGCCTCACCGAGCCGACCGCAGGATCCGACCCCGGCAGCATGAAGACCTTCGCGCGCCGCGACGGCGACGACTGGGTCATCGACGGCGCCAAGCGCTGGATCGGCCTCGCCTCCATCGCCGGTATCGCCGTGATCTGGGCGATGACGGACGAGGGCGTGCGCGGCTTCGTCGTGCCGACCGACACCCCCGGCTTCACCGCGACGCCCATCGAGCCGAAGATGTCGATGCGCGCGTCGATCCAGTGCGACATCACGCTCGACGGCGTGCGCCTCCCCGCCTCGGCCCAGCTGCCCGAGGCGCGCGGCCTGAAGGCGCCGTTCTCGTGCCTGAACGAGGCCCGCTACGGCATCGCCTGGGGCGTGCTCGGCGCCGCGCGCGACAGCTACCTCACCGCACTCACGTACGCGCAGGAGCGGGTCCAGTTCGGCCGCCCGATCGCCGGATTCCAGCTCACGCAGGCGAAGCTCGCCGACATGGCGGTGAAGATCACGCAGGGCCAGCTGGTCGCGCTGCGCCTGGGCCGCCTCAAGGAGCAGGGGAAGATCCAGCCGCACCACATCTCGGTGGGCAAGCTCGCGAACACGCGCGACGCGATCGCGATCGCCCGCGAGGCCCGCACGATCCTCGGCGGCAACGGGGTGTCGGCCGACTACTCGCCGCTGCGCCACGCGAACAACCTCGAGTCGGTGCGCACCTACGAGGGCACGGACGAGGTCCACACCCTCGTGCTCGGCCGCCACATCACGGGCCTCGAGGCGTTCCGCTGAGGGCCGGCGGGTCATCTCGACTCGCTTCGCTCGCTCGATAACCGGGACCGGTTGCTGAGCGAGCGCCAGCGAGCCGAAGCGACCTCGCCTGACGACCGGTTGCTGAGCGAGCGCCAGCGAGCCGAAGCGACCGTCGCCTGAGCCTCAGTACAGGTCGGGCCGGCGGTCCCTCAGGTACGGCTGCCCCTCGCCAACGAGGTCGGCGACGAGCAGGTCCTCGCCGTCGGGCGCGGCGAGCGCGAGCACGGCGCCATCCGGCCCGCACACGGTGCTGAGCCCCGCGTACACCTGCGATCCCTCGGCACCGCAGTAGTTCGCGTAGGCGACCGCGACGCCGTTCTCGTACGCCCGGGCCCGCACGAGAACGGTCGACACGAGCGCGTACGGCACCATGTTGGCGGTCGGCACAAGCACCGCCTCGGCGCCGTCGACCGCGAGCGACCGCACCGCCTCGGGGAACTCCACGTCGTAGCAGATCAGCATCCCGACGCGCCGTCCGCGGAAGTCGAACGCCGTGGGGCGCTCCCCCGGCGCGAACCGGTCGCTGTCGAGCCCACCGAACAGGTGCGCCTTGCGGTGCGCGCCGACCGACCGGCCGTGGTCGACGAGCTGCGCCGCGTTCGCGATCCGCCCGTCCGGAAGCAGCTCCGGATAGCCGTACGCGACCGCGACGCCCGTCCGGCGCGTGATCCCCGCGACCGCCTCGAAGATCGGCCCGTCGGCCGGCTCTGCCAGTTCGGCCGTCCGCAAGGCGCCGATGTCGTACCCGGTGACGAACATCTCGGGAGTGACGAGCACATCCGCCCCGGCCCCCGCCGCGCGCGAGGCCGCATCCGCCAGCCGGGCGAGGTTGCCCGCCACGTCGCCGGGCAGCGACCGGCACTGCCAGACGGCGACACGCAGCGGGCGGGGGCTCATCGGCCTACTCCGGCAGCGCCACGGGGGCGAGCTCGGCGAACCGGTCGCCGGGCCCGGGGTTCTCGGGCGACGAGGCGCCGCCGAAGTGGTGCATCACTCCCCACACCGCGTTCAGCGCCGTCTGCACGGCCCCCTCGGCCCACGCCGGGGTGAACGACACGTCGTCGCCCGCGATGAAGATGCCGCGCTCGGCATCGGGCGCCCCATCCTGCATGAAGTGCGTGTACATCCGGTGGTTGTAGCGGTAGTGCCCGGGGAGCGCGCCTTTGAACGCCCCGAGGAAGTACGGATCGTCCTCCCACGTCACCGTGACCGGATCGCCGACGATGTGGCTGCGGATGTCGACGTCGGGGTAGATCTTCGCGAGCGCGTTGAGCGCGAGGTCGACGCGCCGGTCGATCGAGTGCGGAAGCATCTTCAGCGAGTCGGACATCCACGAGTACGACAGGCAGATCACCGCAGGCTTTCCCGGCCCGTTGTCGAACAGGTAGGTGCCGCGCGTGAGGCGGTCGGTGAGCGTCATGCTCATGACATCGCGGCCGGTCGCGGGGTCGGTCCGCTTCCAGAACGGCTCATCCACCATCACGAACGTCTTCGTCGACTGCATGTACCGCGTGCGGTCGAACGCCATCCACATGTCCTGCGAGAACAGGCTCTCGTCGCAGTCGATCTCGGTGGTCAGCAGCCAGCTCTGGCACGTCGCGACGACCGCATCGTGGCGGCGGGTGGTGCCCCAGCGGTCCCGGACGTCGAACGCCTCGCCGTCCGCGGAACGACAGATCGCGGATGCCGCCGGCAGCGTCGCCCCGCCATGGAGCGCGGCGAGCGTCGTCCCCTCGGGCCACGGGCTCCCCGGCCGCACCGGCAGATCCCACAGCCCGCGCGGAAGCTGCTCGACGCCGCCCTCGATCAGGCGCTGGTCGGTGTCGCACTCGAGCACCGCGACGCGCAGGATCTCGAGCATCGAGTTGGGGAAGTCGGAGTCCCAGCCGCCCGTGCCGAAGCCGACCTGGCCGAAGGCCTCGCGGTGCCGGAACGACAGCTTCGAGAACGCCTTCGAGCTGGCGATGAAGTCGTAGAACGTGCGGTCGTCCCAGGTGCGGACGAGCTCGTCCCACTGGCGCTTCAGCCCGGCGGCGTCGCGGCGGCGGATGGCATCCTGAAGCCCGGTGAAGCCGATCTCCTCGAGCGCGGCATCCCACGCGTCCGACACCTCGCGGTAGAACTCCGGCAGGTCATCGAGCGTGCGCGCGTAGTGCGTCTCGCCCCACAGGTCGATGACCGTGCTGCCGGCCGCCTCGGTGAGGGGGTTCGGGAACGGCCGGTGCGTGAGCCCCAGCCGGTCGGCGTAGTGGAAGAAGGCGGCGCCCGAGCGGGGGAACCGCATGCCGCCGAGCTCGGCGACCGCGCCGTCGCCGCCCTCGAACCGGTGCGTGCGCAGGCGCCCGCCGATCCGCGTGGGCTCGTAGATGACGGGCTTGAGGCCCAGGCTCATCAGCTCGTACGCCGACACCATCCCGGCCAGGCCCGCGCCGATGATCGCGACCTCGCGGCCGTGCGCCTGCTCGGGGATCGCGCCGAGGCCCGCCCGGTGCGAGATCCAGTCGTCGAACGGGAACGGGAAGTCGGGCCCGAACATCGTCACGCCGGCGGGTTCGCCCGGGCCCGTGAGGAAGCCCTCGTCGGCGGACGGATCGTCGGTGGTCGCATCGGCGGCGGCGGTCATCGGCTCATCGTAACCGCGACTCGCCCGCTCATCGCGAGCCCCGCGCCCCGGCCGCACCCGGACCTCTAGGCTGACCGCATGCGCCGTGCCCAGCGACCGAAGGGAGACGAAGTGTCGTCCAAGGATCAGGAGCAGGACCTCGCCCCCGCCGACTCGACGGCGTCGTCGAAGCGGGCCGCGCTCATCTTCAACCCCGTCAAGGTCGACGGACCGGCGCTCTGCGCGCTGGTCGAGCGGCACTCGGCCGAGGCAGGATGGCAGCCGCCGCTGCTGCTCGAGACATCAGTCGAGGACCCCGGCCAGGCGACCACCCGCCAGGCGCTCGACGAGAACGTGGATGCCGTGCTCGTCGCCGGCGGCGACGGCACCGTCCGCGCCGTGTCGGAGGCGATCCGCGGATCCGGCGTCCCCCTCACGATCGTCCCGAGCGGGACGGGCAACCTGCTGGCGCGCAACCTGCGCCTGCCGCTCGACGGCCAGGAGGACGCGGTCGCCGGCGCCTTCGACGGCGACACCGTGGAGGTCGACATCTGCGTTGCGGCCATCCGCCGCCCTGACGGCCATATCGAGGAGCACGCCTTCGTCGTGATGGCGGGAATGGGCCTGGATGCCGCGATGATCGCGAACACCAAGCCTGAGCTGAAGAAGTCGGTGGGCTGGGTCGCGTACGTCGACGGCGCCGCCCGCTCTCTTGCCGGCGCCGAGCCGTTCCGCATCACGTTCGAGGTCGTGAAGAACCCGATCCGCCGCGGTCAGACCCAGGCGATCCCCACGTCGGCCCGCCTGCACACGGCGAAGGTGCAGAGCATCCTGTTCGCGAACTGCGGCGAGCTGCCGGGCGGAATCTCGCTGATCCCCGACGGATCGGTGCTCGACGGCGAGCTCGACGTCGCGCTGATGCAGCCGACGGGTCCCTTCGGGTGGCTCGGCGTGTGGCGCAAGGTGTGGTGGGACAACTCGGTGCTGCGGCGCACGCGCGCGGGTCGGGCGGTGCTCGAGCGTCGCGGCCGGGATGCGTCGGTGCGGTACCTGCGCGGTATCGCGGCCGAGGCGGCGACGACCGTCCCGCAGGAGGTGCAGCTCGACGGCGACGAGTTCGGCGAGGCGACGCGGGTCTCGTGCCGCATCGAGAAGGGCAACCTGCTCGTGAACGTGCCCAAGGGCCATGACGTGCGCGCGAAGCAGCCGAAGGCCGACGTGCAGGCCGCGACCCGCGGGGCTACTGCAGAGCGCTCGTGAGCCGCGCGAGGTTGTCGAGCACGGTCGAGCGCAGCGGCTGCTGAAGCCACTCGTCGAGCGTGAGCTCGCGGCTGAGGTCGCGGTACTCGGCCTCGACCTCGCGCATCTGCTGCACGAACTCCTCGCCGCGCACGAGCAGCGTGATCTCGAGGTTCAGACCGAACGAGCGCATGTCCATGTTGCTCGAGCCGATCACGGCGACCTCGTCGTCGATCGTCACGCCCTTTGTGTGGAGGATGTACGGCTTCGGGTAGAGCCAGATGCGCACGCCGGCGCGCAGCAGCGCCTCGTAGTAGCTGCGCTGCGCGTGGTAGACGACGGCCTGGTCGCCCTCCTCCGACACGAACAGCTCGACCTGCAGGCCGCGCTTTGTGGCCGCCGTGATGGCGAGCAGCAGGGCCTCGTCCGGCACGAAGTAGGGGCTGATCATGATGACGCGCTTCTGTGCCGCGTACAGCAGCCCGAGGAACAGCCGCAGGTTGTTCTCGACCTCGAACCCGGGCCCCGACGGCACGATCTGGCAATCGAGGTCGCCCGAGCCCGCCTCCATCTTCTTGAGGTCGATCCCCTCGGGCACCTCGCTCGCCTCGCTGAACCAGTCGGACAGGAAGACGGCGTTCACGCTCGACACGATCGGCCCGTCGAGGCGCACCATCAGGTCGACCCACTGCAGCCCGCGGCGGATGTTCGCGCGCAGGTTGTAGCTCGGCGCGGTGATGTTCTGCGAGCCGAGGAACGCGACGTCGCCGTCGACCACGAGGATCTTCCGGTGGTTGCGCAGATCGGGGCGCTGCCACTTTCCGCGCAGCGGCTGGATCGGCAGCGCGAAGCGCCACTCGGCACCCATCGCGTCGAGGCGCTTCAGCGTGCGGCGGTGGTAGGGCTTCGAGAGGTTCGCCCAGTGATCGAGCAGGACGCGCACCGGAACGCCGCGCTCGCGCACCTCCTCGAGCGCGCGGAAGAAGTCATCCGTGGTCTCGTCGGACTTGAAGATGTAGAACTCGACGTGCACGTACTCGCGCGCGCTGCGGATGGCGGCGGCCATCTCGGCGAGGCTCTCGTCGTAGTCCCGGATGAGGCGCGCGCCGTTGTCTCCCGTGAGCGGCATGGCGCCGAGCTCGCGGTTCATGCGCACGAGCGACGTGAACCACGCCGGCTCGTTGGGGCGCAGGCTGCCGAGCTCGAGGTACTCGCGCGCCTCGTGGATGTACTCGTTGATCTGCTGCTGCCGTCGCCGCCGGTGCCGCGGGAGCCTCGGGTTGCCGATCAGCAGGAACAGGAGCAGGCCGGGGATGGGCAGGAAGAAGATCGCCAGCAGCCACGCCATGCCTGCCGTGGGGCGGCGGTTGCGCGGGACGATGATGACCGCGACGATGCGGATCGTGAGGTCGATGACCGTGACCGCGATCAGCGACCACGACGGATCCAGGAACAGGTCCAAAGACACCCCTCTCGCGCGGTCGTCCCCAGCGTATCGGGGGCGTCGGACGCGGCCGGATCAGACGCGGCCGGGCGTCATTCCGCGGCGTCGCGGGGCGGGAGACCGCGCTTCGCGCGCTCCTCGGCCTCGATCCGCGCGTAGGCGCGACGCTCGGTGCGGTCGAAGCGCAGGATGCTGCGCAGCACGTACCAGAAGATCACGCAGATGACGACGGTCGGCAGGAGCGACCACACCACTGCCAGCCAGTATTCGTCCACACCTCAATGGTACGGCCGTCGGCTGTGTACAACCGCCGGATGACTCGTGCACAGGGGCATGAATGCCCTGTTCCCCTCCTTCACCCTGGGCCGGCCGGCGGGCCGCGGACAGGCTCGACGCATGACCTTGCAGCCCTCCGCTCCCAGCCCCGTGATCGTCCGTGCGGGCGACAGCGCTGAGTTCCTCTCGCTCATCCCGCATCTCGCGGGATGCCACCCGCGCGACAGCGTGGTGCTCGTCCCCTTCGCCGACAAGCGCACGCTCGGCGCGCTGCGCGTCGACCTGCCGGGCGCCGACGAGCCAGACCCAGCCGAACTCGCCGCGAGCTTCATCGGCTTGTTCACGCGTGTCCGCCACGCGAATCGGATCGCGATCGTCGTCTACACCGAGGACGGCTACCGCGACGAGCGGGGCCGGATCGCGCGCGCCACGTTCGTCGAGGCCCTCGTGCGGTGCGCCGAGGCGGCCGACTACGCCGTCGTCGATGCCCTGTGCGTCGCGGCCGATGCGTGGGGGTCGTACCTCGAGCCGGACGGCCCGTACTCGGGGAGCCCGCTCGACCTGATCCGCCCCGAGGACCTCGACTTCGGCGACGGTGCGCCGCTCGCCGACCAGCACGCCGGACTCGAGCTGCCGCCGAGCGACGCGGACGAGCGGGAGCGCGTCGCGCAGGCGATCCGCGCGCTGACGCTGAACCCCGCGGATCCGGAGCTCCCCCTCGCCTTCGAGGACGCCGTGACGAGCGACGTGGAGCTCTCCACGGAGGCGCTCGCACTGCTGGTCCTTGCGCTCGAGCGTCCGGCGGCCCGCGACATCGCGCTCAGCCAGTGGTGCGGCGACCTCGCGGAGGGAAGGGAGGTCCAGCAGTTCAACGTGTCCTGGCTGGAGGGGACGGCGTCCGACTTCCGCGGTCCGCTCCGTCTTGCCGGCGAGGGGCCGCGACCCGACCCCGTGCGACTCCGCCGCGCGCTCGAGGTCACCAAGAAGGTCGCCTCGGTCGCGCCGCCGCGCCTGCGCACCGGCGTGCTCGCCTCGACCGCGTGGCTGTGCTGGGCCCTGGGGTCGTCTACGCACGCCGCGCACTACGTGCGGCTCGCGCAGGAGATCAACTCCGCCCACGGGCTCGCCAACATCGTCGCGACGATGATCCGGCACGCGCATCTGCCGTCCTGGGCGCTCGACCGAGCGATCCCCGGGCCGCCGCCGAAGAACCGCGACGAGCGGCGCCGCTGGGCGAAGTCCCGGCGGTAGAGGCGGTGCTACTTGACGAGCGGGAAGAGGATCGTCTCGCGGATGCCGAGGCCCGTGATGGCCATCAGCAGGCGGTCGATTCCCATTCCCATGCCGCCTGTGGGGGGCATTCCGTGCTCGAGGGCACGCAGGAACTCCTCGTCGATCCGCATCGCCTCGTCGTCGCCGCGCGCCGCGAGCTTCGCCTGCTCGACGAACCGCTCGCGCTGGATGACCGGGTCGACGAGCTCGGAGTAGCCCGTGGCGAGCTCGAAACCGCGCACGTACAGGTCCCACTTCTCGACGACGCCCGGGATGGAGCGGTGCTCGCGCACGAGCGGGCTCGTGTCGACAGGGAAGTCCATCACGAACGTGGGGCGCGTCAGGTGCTGCTTGACGAAGTGCTCCCACAGCTCCTCGACGAGCTTTCCGTGCGTCACGTGCGACGGCACCTCGACGCCGTTGTCCTCGGCGAGCTTCAGCAGCTCGTCCATGCCGGTCTCCGGGGTGACCTCGACGCCCGCGGCCTCCGACAGCGACGGGTACATCGAGACGCGGTCCCACTCGCCGCCGAGGTCGAACTCGGTGCCGTCCGCCCACGTGACCGTGGTCGATCCGGCCACGGCGACCGCGGCGTTCTGGATCAGCTCCTGCGTGAGGTCGGCGATGCCGTTGTAGTCGCTGTACGCCTGGTATGCCTCGAGCATCGCGAACTCGGGGCTGTGCGTGGAGTCGGCGCCCTCGTTGCGGAAGTTGCGGTTGATCTCGAACACGCGGTCGATGCCGCCCACCACGGCGCGCTTCAGGTACAGCTCCGGCGCGATGCGCAGGTACAGATCGGTGTCGAACGCGTTCGAGTGGGTGATGAACGGACGCGCGGTCGCGCCACCGGGCTGCACCTGCAGCATGGGCGTCTCGACCTCGACGAAGTCGTGGCCGGCGAACGTTGCACGCAGGCTCGCGTTCACCGTGGCGCGGGCGCGCACGGTGGTGCGGGCGGTGTCGCGCACGATCAGGTCGAGGAAGCGGCTGCGGACGCGGCTCTCCTCGTTGAGCTCGGTGTACATGTTCGGCAGAGGCAGGATGGCCTTCGCCGCGATCTCCCACGCCGACACCATGATCGACAGCTCGCCGCGGCGGCTCGAGATCATCTCGCCCGACACCGCGACGTGGTCGCCGAGGTCGACGAGCTCCTTCCAGCGCTGCAGCGAGTCGTCGCCGACGTTCGCCAGCGACACCATCGCCTGGATGCGCGATCCGTCGCCCGACTGCAGCGTCGCGAAGCAGAGCTTGCCGGTGTTGCGGCTGAACACGATCCGCCCGGCGACCGCGGCGGTCTCGCCGGTCTCGGCCCCCGCCTCGAGGTCGCCGTAGTCGGCACGCAGCGCCGGGATCGTGTGCGTCACCGGCACCGACACGGGGTATGCCCCGCCAGCCGCGGTCTCGCGCTCGGCGATGAGCCGCTCGCGCTTCGCCAGCCGCACGGCCTTCTGCTCGAAGATGTCCTCTTCGGTGGGCTCGGGCGCGTTCTCGGCGGGCGTTTCAGGCATGTGCTCAATCCTATGCGGGCCCCGGTTCCCGTTTATCTGAGAGGACTGGTCGAGCCGTCACGGCCTGTACGCCGGTCCCGGCATGTACCCCTGTGCGAGCGAAGCGAGCGTGGAGCGAAGCGACTGCCGACCACCTCGAAAACGCAACGCCCGTCGGCGGATGGAGCGCAGCGACAGCCCGCGATTCCAGAGCCCCGGCGCGAAGCGTCGGGCGAAGGATCGCGCACGCTCACTGCACTACCCCGCGAAGCGGGAAAAGAAGCACGCTCGCTTCGCTCGCAAAGGGGCACAGCCGAAACGCGGGATGAAACCCCATTCCCTACTCGTCGGGGGGCAGGATCACCGTGGGCGACGCCTCGGCGAGCGCGTGGTCGACCGTCGAGCGCACGAGGGCCGAGAGGTAGCCGCCGGGATTCTCGACGCCGATGCCGCGGAGGATGCCGGTGGCCTGATGGACGATCTGCCGCGAGAACTCGGACGCGGTCGCGATCGCCTCCGCGTACGCGGCGCGATCCTGCTCGGCGACGACGACCGGCTCGCAGCCCAGCTCGACGGCGATCGCCTGCGCGATCGGCAACACGGCCGCCGGGGCGGTCACGGCGGCGTAGGACGCCGCGAGCTGACGGAGGTCGATGCTGGTGCCGGTGAAGGCGACCGCCGGGTGCACGGCCAGCGGGATGGCCCCACGCTCGGCCGCCGGACGCAGCACCTCGATCCCGTGCGCGGCGTCGGTGTGGAGCACGAGCTGCCCCACCTGCCAGGCGCCGAGCTCGGCGAGGCCCGAGACGAGGCCCGGCAGCTCGGCGTGCGGAACCGCCACGATCACCAGCTCGCTGCGCCGCACGACCTCGAGGGCGTCGAGCACCGGCACGCCGGGCAGGATCGCCTCGACGCGCTCGTCATCCGACCCGCTGGTGATGCCCGTGAGGGCGTGACCTGCTCCGGCGAGCGCGGCGCCGACAACCGGGCCGACCCGCCCGGCGCCGATGATGCCGACCCCGAGGCGTCCGTCGCGGTTCATGCCCGGGGCTCCTCGCTGCTCCCGAGCGGGGCGGGCGGCACCGGCGCGGCAGGCACGACAGGCGGGACGGGCGCGGCCACTGGCCAGTCCTCCTCCGGCACCGTCTCCTCGACGGGAGCGAGGTGCTGCAGCCACCGGTGCGACTGGTCGGCCGCCGCGGCGGCGACCGCTCCGCGGCTGACGTCCTCGAGCAGCCCGATCACGTCGTCGCGCTCGAGGCCGACGACATGACCGAGCACCGGGCCCTGCACCGTGTGCACCTGCACCGCCGCGACGCGCTGCCAGCGGTCGATCGGCCCCTGCTGGATCGAGATCCCCTGCAGGCGCGCGAGCGGGAACAGCGCGAGCTTGCGCCACACCACACCGCGCCGCAGCACGAGCGCGTACGGGGTGAGCGCGAAGCCGTGGCGGCGCCACGACACCGGCCGGCGCCACCAGGCGCGGCGCGCCATCGTCCGGTACGGGTCGGGCGCGTCCGGCACGGGGCCGAGCATTCCGTGGTCCCACAGCAGCGGCCAGTCCTCGCGCGGCACACCGGGCAGGATCAGCGACAGCACCCGCTCCACGTCGGCGCGCGTCCCCACGGGCAGCACCGTGTTGAACTGCTGCGCGGTCCCCGACTGCTGCTGGGCGGCGCTCTTGCCGCTCATCCGGTTGATCTTGATCGCCCACCAGCCGAACGGGCGCCACAGGATCGACTGCGTCACCTCGACCGCGAAGATCCGGCCGGGAGGCAGGGTCTCGGTGATGGTCGTGAACAGGCCGAACGTCACCCGCACGCCGTCGGGCGTCGGCGCGATCGCGTAGCGGAGCGACTTCGAGATCTGCGACCACGTGATCGCCACGGCCGCGAACGCCATCGGGATGCCCGTGCCGAGCCCGACGCCGATGGTGATCACGGTCCCCTCGGTGCCGTCGGTGCTCAGCAGCAGCGGAAGCAGCACGCTCGTTCCCCAGATGACCGCGAACAGCACGAGCCACAGCGCCCCGTGAAGCAGCTGCGCGGCGATCAGGCGGCCGGCGGGGATGTGGACGACGCTCTCGGGCGCGACATCCGCGCGGTCGACGCCGTCGATCATCCCGACGACGCCCTGGTTCAGGGCATCCACGAGGCGCGCGCGCGGAGCGACTCCGGCCGCCTCGTCACGCGCGGCCTGCCGCGCCGCGCGGGCGCCGGACGCGAGCCGCAGGATGTCGCTGCGCACCTGCTCGGCACGATCCGTCGAGAGGTACTCGAGCCCGACGTTCGCGTCGGTTCCCGCGCCGACGACCTCGAGCTTGGCCATGCCGATGATCCGCGCGGGGAACGGCCGCGTGAGGTTCACTCCCTGCACCCGGTCGAGCGGTGCCCGGCGGTGCGAGCGGAAGACGATTCCCTTCCGCACCTCGACGTCATCGCCCGTGATGCGGAACTGGTGAAAGCGCCAGACGACCCAGAAGGCGACGATCAGCACCACGAGCACGGCAAGGAGGATGCCGAGCCCCAGCAGGATCAAGTTGTTCTCGAAAAGGAAGCCGAGGAAGTCACCCTCGCTCGGGTCGATCTCGTCGTCGTCGAGCTCCCCCGGCGCGACGATCGAGATGAACCAGAACACGGCGTGGTCGCGGAAGTTCGACAGCACGATGCCGGCCACGATGATCAGCACCAGGCCGCCCTGGAACAGGGGCGTCAGCGGGTGAAGCCGGTGCCAGCCGCCGTCCGCGAGCGAGGACGAGCCGCCGTCGGCAAGCGGCTGCTGCTGCGCCGGCTGCGGAGCGGTGGTCTGCGGATCCGTCACAGGCCCGTCCGTCGCGTCTCGGCCACGTGGATCAGGGTGTCGCGCAGCGCCTCGGAGGCCTCGCGGCCGAGCCCGGGGATCTCGACGCCGGTCGTCGCGGCGGCCGTGACCATCTTGAGCTTCGCGATCCCGAACGCCCGATCCATCGGCCCGTGGGTGATGTCGATCAGCTGCATCCGGCCGTACGGAACGGCGATCATCCGCTGCCACAGGATGCCCTTGCGGAACACGAGGTCGTCGGCGCGCAGCATGTAGCCGAGGGCGCGGGCCTGACGCGGCAGGACGATCTGCGTGATGAGCGTCGTCAGGATCAGGACGCCGCCCGGCAGCCACGGCCACCAGTGTCCGAGGATCAGCCAGGCGGCGATGACCGCGGCGAGCACGACCACCAGGAAGATCCCGTTCTGCACGGTCTGCGACGCGACGTACTTCGGCGAGATCTGGTGCCACTGGCCGTCGAGCTCCAGGCGCCCCGCGCCGCGCGGCTCGCGGATCGCGGTGTACGTGCCCTGGTCGAGCACCGGCGGGTCAGTGCGCGGGCTCTCCGGGCTCGGCGTCGTCTCGATCTCGCTCATCAGGATCCTTCGGCAGGCTGCAGAAATGCTCCGCGACCAGGGCCGCCACCACCAGCACGGCACCCGCCGCGATTGTCGCGATGGTCGTCGTCATCGAGCCTAGCCCGGGGGTCACCGGTCGCGTCGAGACGTAGAGGACGAGGCCGAGCGCTGCGCCGAGGAACGCCGCGCCGACGAGGCTCGACGCCTTGGCGAGCATGGCGATCCGGACGGCGCGGAACGGATCCACGCGCGGGGCGTCCGCCGAGCGCACCGACCGACGCACGGGCCACGCGAGTGCCAGCGTGATCGCGCCGAGCAGCACGAGCAGGATGGGCAGGCCCACGGCGGGCGAGAACGTCGGCCGGCCCGACAGGGTGAGCAGGTGATCGACGAGGAATCCGACGCCACCGCCGAGCACGGCGGCGACGATCAGGGCGAGGGGTGACGTGCGGGTCATGCGCCTTCTCCGCGCAGGGCCGCCAGGAGGTCGGCGACGCGTCCCCGACCGGGGAGGACGGCATCCGGATCCACCTCGAGCCAGGGAGCGAGGACGAAGTCGCGCTCGGCCGCGCGCGGATGCGGCAGCTGCAGCCTCTCGTCCTCGGACACCACGTCGCCGTACGCGATCAGGTCGAGATCGAGGGTGCGGGCGCCCCATTTCTCGCGGCGCTCCCGCCCGTGCCGGGCCTCGATCGCGTGGAGCATCCCCAGCAGCACCGACGGCGCCAGGCGCGTGCGCACGAGCGCCACGGCGTTGAGGTACGCGGGCTGGGATTCATCCGGCCCCTCCAGCGTCAGCGCGACCGACTCGATGGGCGTCGACGCGGTCACCTCGTCGACGAGCGGCAGCCGACGCAGCTCGGCGAGCGCGTTCTCGAGGGTCGCCTCGCGGTCCCCGAGGTTGGCCCCCAGGGCGACCACGGCCGTGACCGTCGCGCGCGGCTCGGCCGTCGGCGACGAGCCCAGCGGCATACGCAGGTTTCGGCTCATCCGTGTGTCCCGTGGTCTTCCCGGGTCGCGTGGACGGTGACGGCGACATCCTGGAACTGCGCCTGGATCGGCGCGTGCGGCTTGTGCACGGTGACGGCGAGGAAGTGGACGCGCTCGTCCTCCATCACGGCGCCGGCGATGCGGTGCGCGAGGGTCTCGATGAGGTTCACCGGCTCGCCGCCGACGATCGCGACGACCTTCTCGGCGAGCTCGCCGTAGTGCACGGTGTCGGCGACGTCGTCGCTCTTCGCGGCCTTCTTGGTGGACACCCCGAGCGCGAGGTCGACGACGAACTCCTGCCCGTCCTCGCGTTCGAAATCGAAGACGCCGTGGCGCCCGAAGGCGCGCAGGCCCGTCAGGGTGATCGTGTCCAGCGAGCTCATCCCCATCCCTCCCATGCCTCCATGACCGCGATCGCGTCCCGCGTGGAGGCGACGTCGTGAACGCGCACCGCGTGCAGGCCGTGCCGCGCGGCGAAGGCGCTCGTCACGGCCGTCGCGAGATCCTTGCGCTGCTCGGATGCATCCTCGCCGAGCGCGGTGCTCAGGAACCGCTTGCGGGAGGTGCCGATCAGCACGGGGAACCCGAGCCGGCGCACCTCGTCGAGCTGACGCAGCAGCGTCCAGTTCTGCTCGCCGGCCTTCGCGAACCCGATACCGGGGTCGACGATGATCCGCTCGCGCAGCACGCCGGCCGCGAGCGCGTCCTCGCTGCGATCGCGCAGCTCGGCGGCGACCTCCGCGCCGATCCGGTCGTAGGCCGCGTTCGCGTACATGTCCGCCGACGGCCCGCGCCAGTGCCCGAGCGCGACGAACGCCTGCGCCTCCGCGACGACCTCCAGGATCTCCGGATCGGCGAGGCCACCCGCGACGTCGTTGACGATCCGCGCGCCGGCGGCGAGCGCCGCCCGCGCGGTCTCGGCGCGATAGGTGTCGACGCTGACCACGGCACCATCGGCCGCGAGCGCCTCGATCACAGGCAGGATACGCCGGATCTCCTCCTCGGCCCCGATGGGCTCGGAACCGGGCCGCGTCGACTCGCCGCCGACGTCGAGGACGTCCGCCCCCTGCTCCCGCAGCATCCGGCCGTGCGCGATTGCCGCGGCCGGGTCGAAGAACCGCCCGCCGTCGCTGAACGAGTCGGGCGTGACGTTGACGATGCCCCAGATCTGCGTCATGAGCGCCCCAGGAGCGCGATGATCTCCGCGCGTGCGGCGGGCTCGGCGAGTTCGCCGCGGGCCGCGATCGTGACCGTCGAGCTGTCGCTCTGGCGCGCGCCGCGCATCGTCACGCACTGGTGGGACGCCTCGAGCACCACGAGCACGCCGCGGGCATCGAGCGAGGACGCGATCGTGTCGGCGATCTGCTCGCCGAGGCGCTCCTGCACCTGCGGGCGGGCGGCGAGGACCTCGACCACCTTCGGCAGCGCGCCGAGTCCCACGACCTGCTCGCCCGGCAGGTACGCGATGTGCGCGTGCCCCGCGAACGGCAGCAGGTGGTGCTCGCAGATCGAGCGGAACCGGACGTCCCGCAGCATCACGGCGCCCGACGGCAGCGTGTCCGGAGCCGGTCCGTGCGCGACGCTGATCGTGTGCGAGAGCGGCTCGGCCGGGTCGCCGCCAACACCGGCGAAGAACTCCGTGTACGCGTCCGCGACGCGCTCGGGGGTCTGGCGCAGACCGGGACGATCCGGATCCTCGCCGATCGCGACAAGCAGCTCCCGTGTCAGCGCGGCGACGCGCTCCCTGTCGACTGGCACCGGCTCATCCTATGGCCGAGGTCAGGCGGTGGCCGGGCGGGCCTGGCCGGTGGCCGGGCGCGTCACGGCGGCCTTGGCCGTCTGCTCGGCGGCGGTGGATGCGGCGACGCCGACCTGCTCGGAGCGGCGCGGCACCTGCACGGGCGGCAGCTGCGAGACGGGGCGCTCCTCGCTCGAGAGCCACTGCGGGCGCGGCGGCAGCTTCTTGACGTCCTTGAAGATGTCCTCGAGCTGCACGTGGTCGAGCGTCTCGTGCTCGAGCAGCGCCAGCGCGAGCTTGTCGAGCACGTCGCGGTTGGCGTTGAGCACCTCGTAGGCCTCGTTGTGGGCCTGCTCGATGAGCCCGCGCACCTGCTGGTCGATGCGCTCGGCGACCCGCTCCGAGTACTCGCGCCCGTGACCCATGTCGCGGCCCATGAACACCTCGCCGCTGGACGAGGCGAGCTTCACGGGGCCCACGTCGGTGGTCATTCCGTACTCGGTGACCATCTTGCGGGCGATGCCGGTGGCCTTCTCGATGTCGTTCGACGCGCCGGTTGTCGGGTCGTGGAACACGATCTCCTCGGCGACACGGCCACCCATCGCGTAGGCGAGCTGATCCTGCAGCTCGTTGCGCGTGACGGAGTACTTGTCCTCGAGCGGCAGCACCATCGTGTAGCCGAGGGCCTTGCCGCGCGGCAGGATCGTGATCTTCGTCACGGGGTCGGTGTGGTTCATCGCCGCCGCGGCGAGAGCGTGACCGCCCTCGTGGTACGCGGTGATGAGCTTCTCCTTGTCGTTCATCACGCGGGTGCGGCGCTGCGGGCCGGCGATGACACGGTCGATCGCCTCGTCGAGCGCGCGGTTGTCGATCAGCTGCGCGTTCGAGCGGGCCGTGAGCAGCGCCGCCTCGTTCAGGACGTTCGCGAGATCCGCACCGGTGAAGCCGGGGGTCTTGCGCGCGACGACCTCGAGGTCGACGCTGTCGGCGAGCGGCTTGCCGCGCCCGTGCACCTCGAGGATGCGGCGGCGACCGGCGAGATCCGGCGCGTCCACGCCGATCTGACGGTCGAAGCGGCCGGGACGCAGCAGCGCCGGGTCGAGGATGTCGGGACGGTTCGTCGCCGCGATGACGATGACGTTCGCCTTGGGGTCGAAGCCGTCCATCTCGACGAGCATCTGGTTCAGGGTCTGCTCACGCTCGTCGTGACCGCCGCCCATGCCGGCGCCGCGGTGGCGGCCGACGGCGTCGATCTCGTCGATGAAGATGATCGCGGGCGAGTTCTCCTTGGCCTGGTTGAACAGGTCGCGCACGCGGCTCGCGCCGACGCCGACGAACATCTCGACGAAGTCCGAGCCCGAGATCGAGTAGAAGGGAACGCCCGCCTCACCCGCGACGGCACGCGCGAGCAGGGTCTTTCCGGTTCCGGGAGGGCCGTACAGCAGCACGCCCTTCGGGATGCGGGCGCCGAGCGCCTGGTACTTGGCCGGGTCCTTCAGGAAGTCCTTGATCTCCTGCAGTTCCTCGAGCGCCTCGTCGGCACCGGCGACATCCGCGAACGTGACGTCCGGGTGCTCCTTGTTCGCGAGCTTCGCGCGCGACTTGCCGAACTGCATGACCTTGCCGCCGCCGCCCTGGGCGCTCGACAGCAGGAACCAGAACAGCACACCGAGCAGCAGCATCGGCAGCAGCAGCGAGATCAGCCCGTCGAACCACGTGGCGCGCGGCACCGCGTCGTTGAAGCCGTCCTTGGGGGCGGCGCTCTCGACCGCGGCGACGACCTCGTCGGCGCGGGCGGTGACGTAGTAGAACTGCACGTCGGTCGCACCCTCGTGCGCCTCGGAGAGGTGCAGGTCGACCCGCTGGTCGCCGTCGGTGATGAGCACCTTCTCGACGGTGTCTCCGCCGAGCAGCTCGAGACCCTCCTGGGTCGTCACCTGCTTCGTGCCGGTGAGGCTCGAGATCAGCGAGAAGCCGACGACGAGAAGCACGCCGATCAGCAGGATGTAGATCAGCGGATTGCGTGTGAGCTTCTTGAAGTCCATGGTCCGGGGTCTCCCCCTGCCCCTCCTGTCGTGCGCGTCGCAGCCCTTGGCGACGTGCCGTTCACGTTACCCCTGGCCGGCTATGGGCGACCTGGTATTCGCCCACGGCGTACCGGTGAGTCCCGAGCGGTCGGCCAGTCCGGCCCCGTGCGAGAAACGTTCCTGGAAAACTATGCGTATACGTGGGGCGCCAGGATCGCGACGTCGCGGAGGTTGCGGTAGCGCTCGGCGTAGTCGAGGCCGTAGCCGATGACGAACTCGTTCGGGATGTCGAAGCCCAGATACTTGCAGTCGATCTCGACCTTGGCCGCCTCGGGCTTGCGCAGCAGCGCCAGCACCTCGATCGACTCCGCGCCGCGCGACGCGAAGTTGTCGAGCAGCCAGCTGAGGGTGAGCCCCGAGTCGATGATGTCCTCGACGATCAGGACGTGCCAGCCGCCGAGATCCGTGTCGAGGTCCTTGCGGATCTGCACGACGCCGCTCGACTTGGTCGAGCTGCCGTAGCTGGACACGGCCATCCAGTCCATCGCGATGTCCCGGGTGAGGTGACGGGCGAAGTCGGCCATGACCATGACCGCGCCCTTCAGGACGCCGACGAGCAGCAGCTTCTTCCCGGAGTAGTCCTCCTCCACGCGGAGCGCGAGCTCCGCGAGCTTCTCGTTGATCTGCTCCTCGGTGACGAGGACGGAGGTGAGGTCGTTCGGGATGTCCGCCGCGCGCATGCGTCGAGTCTACGTAGCGCGCTGCTGGTCGCGCGCCGTGAAGTGGATCAGGCCGCCGCGGCGTGCGGCGCTGCACGAGGGGAGATCGATCGGCCCCTGGCCGGCCCAGTCGATCGCGAGCCGCGCCACCTCGAGCGTCTGCACCCGTGTCAGCGCCACGCCGAATTCGCTCTGCACGACGTGGCGGATGATCCGGTTCCGCAGCGCGGGCGGGTTCGCGGCGAGCGCCGCGGCGGAGACGGCGATGCCGGCCTCGGAGTGCTCGACGATGTCCTCGATCGTCTCGTCGATCATCTCGGCGAACGCCTCGGAGTCCTCGCGCAGCTGCTCCGCCGTGCGGGCGAGCGCCTCGGCGATGCCGGGGCCGAGCTCGGCCTCGAGGACCGGCAGGATGCGCTCGCGCACCCGCACGCGCGAGAACCGGTCGTCGACGTTGTGCGGGTCATCCCAGGGCGCAAGGCACTGCGCCGTGCAGGCGTCGCGGGTCGTCCGGCGGCGCAGGCCGAGCAGGGGGCGCAGCCAGCGCAGCCCGTTCTCGTCGAGCCTCGCGGGCGGCATCCCGGCGAGGCTCGTCGCCCCGGCGCCGCGTGCGAGGCCCAGCAGCACGGTCTCGGCCTGGTCGTCGAGCGTGTGCCCGAGCAGCACGGCCGCGGCGCGCGCGTCGGAGGCCGCGTCACGCAGCGCCCGGTAGCGAGCGGAGCGCGCGGCGGCCTCCAGCCCGCCTGCGGCGCTGACGTCCTTGCCGACGTCGACCCGCACGACGATGGGGTCGATCCCGAGCGCCGCCGCCTGCTTCGCGGCGGCGAGCGCGACCGCATCCGATCCGTCCTGCAGGCCGTGGTCGATCGTGACGCTGCCGATCCGGATGCCCCTCGTGCGCGCCTCGTGCGCGGCGGCTGCGGCGAGGGCCAGCGAGTCGGCGCCGCCGGAGAGCGCCACGAGCACGACGGATCCGTCCGGGACGTCGGCGAGCGAGGTACGGACGGCAAGGCGGACGGCGGCGAGGGCGGGATCGAGCACGGCTCAACGGTACCGAGTGCGGCCGTCTAGGCTTGGGGCGGCAGATCCCCTGATTTCAAGGAGCAACCGGCATGGGCGCCTACGACGCAGTCATCGAGATCCCGCGCGGCAGCCGCGTGAAGTACGAGGTCGACCACGGCACTGGCCGCGTCTTCCTCGACCGTGTGCTGTACACGACCTTCGGCTACCCGACCGACTACGGGTTCTTCGAGAACTCGCTCGGCGAGGACGGCGACCCGCTCGACGTGCTGGTCGTCATGGACCACGCGGTCTACCCCGGCGTGGGCGTGAAGGTGCGTCCCGTCGCGGTTCTGAAGATGAAGGACGAGGCCGGCGGCGACGACAAGGTCATCGCCGTGCTGGCGAAGGACCCGCGCTGGGACCACATCCAGGACATCGGCGACCTCGCGGAGTACACGAAGAAGGAGATCGAGCACTTCTTCGAGCACTACAAGGACCTCGAGCCCAACAAGTGGGTCAAGGTCGACCAGTGGGGCGACGCCGCCGAGGCCGAGCGTCTGGTGTCCGAGGCGTACACGCGCTTCGAGGAGCACGAGGCGCAGACCCGCACGCAGGGCGCCGGCGAGGCCCCGAACACGCGCGCCTGACGCTCGTCACTCAGGGGCTCATCCTCCGGGATGGGCCCCTTTGTCGTGCGGCGCGGAGCGGCGCCGGTGCACGGGTGGGCGAAGCCGGGTGCGTGCGACGGTGAGCCCCTCGTGCGACCAAAGGGAGCGTGCGGGCGCTCATGCGCCCGCCACCTCACGCCCCCCGATGGAGCGTCAGCGACAGCGTCCGCAGCCGCGAGCGGCGCCGCGAAGCGGTGCCCGAGCGGGATGCGGGAGGCGTGAGAAATCAGTAAGTGTTGATGCCGCGGGCCGACATCCAGGGGCCCGGGTCGGTCGTCGCGCCGCCGACGTACACCTCGAAGTGGAGGTGGCAGCCGAAGGAGTTTCCGGTGTTCCCCTCGTAGGCGATGACCTGGCCGGCCGAGACGTACTGGCCGTAGCCGACGATGATGCCGCCGTTGACGATGTGCGCGTAGCCGGTGCCGACGCCGTTGCCGTGGTCGAGGCGGATGTAGTTTCCGTAGCCGCCGTTGCGGCCGGCGTAGACGACGGTGCCGTTCGCGGCGGCGTAGATGGGGGCGCCGCAGCCGGCGGCGAGGTCGATGCCGGCGTGGATGCGCGAACCGCAGTAGCTGGGGCCGCACATCTGCGGGCGTGGGCCGTAGCCGGAGGTGCGCCAGCCGTCGCTCGGGCGGGCCCATCCGCTGCCGACGGCGGCGCCGCCACCGGCAGACGAACCCCCGCCTCCGGACGCGGGCGCGGCCCCGCCGCCCCCACCGCCGCCGTTCTGCGCGGCGGCGGCCGCTGCGGCTTCGCGCGCCTTTCGAGCTTCTTCCGCCTTGCGCGCGGCTTCCGCGGCGGCCTTCCTGCGGCGCTCCTCCTCGAGGCGGCGCTGCTCGGCCTCGTAGGCCTTCTTGGCCTCGACGCCCGCCTGGTACTCGGCGACCGTCTTCGCGGTGTTGTCCCGCAGGGCGGCGAGCTGGCCCTCCAGGGTGACCATGTGGTCCTCCTGGTCGGCCAGCGCCTGCTCGGCGGCGATCTGCGCGTTCTGCGCGACGACCATCTTCTCTTCGGCGATCTTCTGCAGCCGGTCGCGCTCCTCGCGGGCGACCTTCGCCTGATCCGACAGGTTCTGGGCCGAGTCGCGCGCCGTGACCGCTTCGGCGTAGATCGTCTCGCTGCCGCCGATGAGCTTGTCCATCTGGCCGAGCTTCGTCAGCAGCTCGTCGGCGCTCTCGGCGGAGCCGGCGAAGAGCACCTCGAGCGAGGTGCTGTCGCCGCCGGTGCGCGAGAGCTGCGACGCGACGCGGGCCGCGTTGGTGGCGGCGGTCTCGGCGATCTTCGCCTGCTCGTCGGCCTGCTTCTGCAGCTCATCGGCACGGAAGGCCGACTCGTAGAACGCCTGCTGCGCCGCGTAGTACTCGTTGGCGGCCGTCTCGGCGGCGGCGCGGGTCTCCTCGACCCGCTGCTGCAGCTGAGCGATCATCTCCTCGAGCCGGCGGATCTCCGACTCCTTGGCACCCTGGTTGTTCTTCGCGCGCTCAACGTCCTCCCACGAGGGGTAGTCGTCGGGGTTGTAGGTGAGGCCGAAGGCACTGCCGCCCTGCGTCATCCCCACACCCAGCGCGACCGCGCCGACGCCGGCCATCGCCAGCGCGCTGCGGCGCGTGATCGGGGTCCACAGACGGCGCCGCTCAGCCGCGGTCGGGGCGCAGTCGCACTCCTCCGCCGAGGCCTCCGGGGCGTCCATCGGGCTGGTCACCGCCTGTTTCACATGAGTCACACTAGCAACATCCGTCGCAGGAACACCATCGATCACACCCGCCGGGCGCACGACGGCGGAGCTCGGGGGCGTGGTCATCCTGCCTGCGAAACGCCCGGGATCCGGGAGGACTCGCCCCGAATTGGTAAATCCGCAGCGGTCCGCTTATGCTTGATCGTCGGCACGTGAGCCCCGAGGTTCACCCCGGCCCCATCGTTTAGCGGCCTAGGACGCCGCCCTTTCACGGCGGTAGCACGGGTTCGAATCCCGTTGGGGTCACACGAGCTGATACAATTTCATAGTTTGGCCCTGTAGCGCAGTTGGTTAGCGTGCCGCCCTGTCACGGCGGAGGTCGCGGGTTCAAGTCCCGTCAGGGTCGCTCCGGGCGATGGGCCCTCTCTCGAGAGGGCCTTTCGCATAGGAAGCGGCAGATGTATCGGCCGTTCGGCTCTGTAGCTCAGTTGGTAGAGCGCACGACTGAAAATCGTGAGGTCACGGGATCGACGCCCGTCGGAGCCACCACCGAAACCCCCGCCTTGGCGGGGGTTTTCTCGTTCCCGGGAACCCGACGGAAGGCGGCCGCGACTCAGTACGCCACGCCGAATCGCTCGCGGCGGTGCTGCGGACGCTCGATCTCGTCGAGGATCGCGACCGCGAGGTCGGCGCCCGAGATGTCGGAGACGCCGTGCTCGTCGAACAGCAGCACGTCGCCACCCACCCGGTAGCGACCGGTGCGAACGCCCGGGTTCGACCTCGTGAACCGCTGCGCCGGGCAGATCACGAACCAGTCGAGCGCTTCGTCTGCCGTGCGCAGGTGCTCGTAGACGTCGATCATCTCGAGGCCCATTGGACGGCCGCTGTCGGGGTATGCGGGCGTATCGATCAGGCGAGGGCCGCCCGCCTCGAGGCGCAGTCCACCGGCTCCCGCGATCACTGCGACGCGCGTGCCTGACGCCGCCGCGAGCTCCGCGAGCATCCGGATTGTCTCGGCGACCCGGCCGGCCATGTCGGCACGTGCGGCGAGGGCTGAGACGACGACGTCGGCCGACCGGACGATCTCGGCGAGCGTCACCTCATCAGTGACGTCGCCCGCCGTGTATGTCACACCGTCGAGCGGATCGTCCGGCAGTCGCCGCGCAACCGCGATCACCTCGTGCCCGCGGTCGGCAACCTCACGGACGACGTGCGCCCCCGCGTAGCCGGTACCGCCAAGAACTGCCACCCGCATCATCAAACCCCTCCGCTTCGCTGACCCGCGGCACGATACCCGCACCGATGGCGTGTTCGCGGCCCGCGTCGCAGTCGGCCGTTGCTCGCTCTCAGCGGCCGCCGGCGACGCGGATGGTCGTGCCCGTCACGTAGGAGGCATCGGGCGAGAGGGCGAAGGCCACGACCCCGGCGACCTCCTCGACCCGGCCGGCGCGGCCCATCGGGTGCGACGCGGCGACGCGCGCGGGGCGGTCTGGGTCACCGGCGTCGGCGTGGATGTCGGTCTCGATCGTGCCAGGAGCGACGCCGACGACGCGGACGCCGCGATCGGCCGCCTCGATCGCGAGGCCCTTGGTGAGCGCGTCGACGCCGGCCTTCGCTGCGGCGTAGTGGACGTACTCCCCCGGCGATCCGGTCGTCGCGGCGCCCGACGAGATGTTGACGAGCACCCCGCCCTCTGACAGCTCGGCGACCGCGCGACGCGCGATGAGCACCGCCGAGGTGAGGTTCAGGTCGATGACGCGGCGGACGATGTCGGTGGGCGTCTCAACCAGCGGACCAAGGTGCAGGGTCGCGCCCGCGTTGTTGACGACGGCGGTGATCCGACCGGTCTCCGCCGCCGCAGCGAAGAGGGCATCGATTCCCTCATCGGTCGTCAGGTCGGCCCGCACGAGGCGGCAGGCGGCACCGAGGCCCTCGATCTCGGCGCGGGTCCGGGCCGCGGCCTCGTCGTCCTTCGCGTAGCCGAGGACGAGGTCGTGGCCTTCGGAGGCGAGACGCCGTGCGACGGCGGCCCCGATCCCGCGGGTTCCACCGGTGATGAGCGTAAGGGGACGTGGCACGCTCCCACGCTAGCCGCCGGGTTCTTCGGAGATGTCGCGTTCTCCGGAGCGACCCGCTTCAGATTCTCCGGAGAAGCCGGCATCTCCGAAGCAGCGGTGCAGCATCGCACCACGCGGCTGATCAGGAGGGGGCGCGCACGGACTGAGCTCAGAGCTCGCCGGGGCGCATCGCCTCTTCGTCGATCATCCGGATGATCTTCTGGCCGGCCGTCTCGGTGCCGGGCTCGCGCGGGCGGCGCGGGGCGTAGACGACGAGCGAGTGGAAGACGAAGCGCGCGACGAACGCGACGGCGAGGGTGATCGCGGTCGCAAGCACGGAGGAGATATGCCACGTCTCGACGAGGAAGGCGAGCACCGGGATCCGGATCGCCGCCTCCGCGTTGTTGAACGCGAACGACGTGAGGAAGCGACGGCGGAAGCCTGACGCCCGGCCGCGCATGTCGGCGAAGACGAAGCGCTCGGCGAGCAGGAAGTTCGCGACGATCGTGACCTCGGCCGCCACGATCGCGGCCCAGATGTAGCCGAGCCCCAGCGAGGTGAGCAGCCACACGATCGCGATGTTTGCCACCGCGCCGAGCGCCCCGATCCCCGCGAACAGCGACATCTTGCCGAAACGCAGGCGCGCAAGGTGCACGAGGAACGTGACGCCCTGCCGCAACGACGCCTTCGACTCGCCCTCGGCGCGCTCGTGGAACCGCATCGGCACCTCGGCCGCCCGCAGGTCGGTGCGCACGAGCAGCTCGAGCAGGATCTTGAACCCGCTCGGACGCAGCGTGGAGAGATCGAGGCGCGAGCGATCGACGAGGAAGAACCCGGTCATCGGATCGCTCGTGCCGTGCAGCCGCAGGGGGAACATCGACTTGGTCAGGATGGTCGCCGCGCGCGACACCCCGAACCGCAGGGTCGTGCCGAGCCCGGTCGAGTCGCCGCCGCCGATGTACCGCGAGGCGACAACCACGTCGGCGTCGCCGCGCGCGTGACGATCGACGAGCGCCGGGACGAGCGCCGGCGGGTGCTGGAGGTCGCCGTCCATCACGACGCACACGTCGGCCGCGGCGGCCGCGAGTCCCGCGACGACGGCGCCGCTCAGACCACCGGTGCGCTCCCCCGCGGGACGGTGAAGCACCCGGACGGGGAGGGGCGCATCCTGCGCGACGCGCTCGATCTCGGCGACGGTGTCGTCCTCGCTGTCGTCGACGAACAGGATCTCGGCCCGGCGCCGCCCGAGCGCCGCGGCCAGCTGCCGCACGAGCTCGGCGACGTTCGCCTGCTCGTTGCGCGTGGGGACGATGACGGTGACGTCCACGCCGGCCCTCTCCCTGCCAAACGGCCCGCGATGCGCGGGATCACTCAATCGTGTCATGTCCGCCGTACACGCTCGGACGGATCCCGCCCGTCCTCACGCGCGTAACCTTGAAGTATGACCAGCGCGACCCAGCCCGAATCCGGCAAGATCACGATGTTCGGCGCCGAGTGGTGCCGCGACTGCCGCCGCACCAAGGCGCAGCTCGACGAGCTCGGTGTCGCGTACACGTACATCGACCTCGAGGCCGAGCCCGCCGCGGCCGAGGTCGCGAAGGACATCTCGGGTCGCACGAACATCCCGGTCGTCGTCTACCCCGACGCCTCGCACCACGTCGAGCCGAGCAACGCCGACGTCGCCGCGAAGCTGCGGGAGTTGAGCCTGATCTGAGGCGAGTACGGGTGAGGCTTCGACTCGCTCGCTCGCCCGACGCTTCGCGCCTGGACTCGCGCTCGATGTGCTGTCGCTGTCGCTCCATCCGGGCGCGCTGGCTGGGCCCATCCGGGGCACGCTCACTTCGTTCGCAGAGGGTCACCAACGCGGGCATCGGACGTGTCAGCCCGCGAACCTGTCGGTGGCGGCTCGGAGCGCCGCGGCGATGCCCGGCTCGGTCGCGGCGTGACCGGCGTCGTCGACCACAACGAGCTCGGCCTCCGGCCACGCGCGGTGAAGCTCCCACGCGGTCATCATCGGGGTGCACACGTCGTAACGGCCCTGCACGATGACGCCCGGGATGTCGCGCAGCAGCCCCGCGTCCTCGATCAGCTGCCCCTCGCGGAACCAGCCGCCATGCCGGAAGAAGTGGTTCTCGATCCGCGCGAACGCCACCGCGTTGCGCGGCTCGCTCGCCTTCGCGATCGCCTCCCGATCCGGACGCAGCGTGATCGTCGACGCCTCCCACACGGTCCACGCGACCGCCGCGGGCACGTGCACATCCGGATCCGGGTGCGTCAGCCGCCGGTGGTACGCCTCGATCATGTGCGCGCGCTCCCCTGACGGGATCGGCGCGACGTACGCCTCCCAGAGGTCGGGGAACAGCGCCTGCGCCCCGCCCTCGTAGAACCAGTCGAGCTCGTGGCGGCGCACCGTGAAGATGCCGCGCAGGATGATCTCGGTCACACGATCCGGATGCGCCTGCGCGTACGCGAGTGCCAGCGCGCTGCCCCAGGAGCCGCCGAACACCTGCCACCGCTCGACGCCGAGGTGCTCGCGCAGCAGCTCGAGGTCGGACACGAGATGCCAGGTCGTGACCGCCGACAGGTCGGCCTCGGCCTGGCTCGCGTGCGGCTCGCTGCGGCCGCACCCACGCTGGTCGACGAGGACGATCCGGTACCGCTCGGGATCGAAGAAGCGCCGCTGCCAGGGCGCGGTCCCGCCGCCGGGGCCGCCGTGGAGGAACACGACCGGCTTGCCGTCGGGTGCGCCGCTCGTCTCCCAGTAGATACGGTGCCCATCGCCGACGGCGAGCATCCCCGAGGCGTACGGCTCGATGGCGGGATACAGGATCCCGTCAAGACCGCTCACCACGTCAGTTCTCCGGTCTCAGAGCTGGCTTCCGGACACCGAGAAGGTGTCGCACGCGCCGACGCCACCCTCGCGGCCCGTGTTGAACCAGCGCTGGCGCTGCTCGCTCGATCCGTGAGACCAGCTCTCGGGGTTGACCTGACCGCCGGACTGCTCCTGGATGTGGTCGTCGCCGACTGCGGCGGCCGCGTTCAGCGCATCCGCGATCTGCTGCGGCGTCGGCGCCTCGAGGTAGGGGTCGCCGTCGGCGTCCTTCTCTTCGGTCATCGCCGCGACCCACGCGCCCGCGAAGCAGTCGGCCTGCAGCTCGGTGCGCACGCCATTGCTGTCGGGGCCCGTGCCGTTGTTCGGGTGCTCCTGGAAGACGCCGATCAGGTTCTGCACGTGGTGGCCGTACTCGTGCGCGAGCACGTAGAGCTGCGCGAGGTCGCCCGCGGACGCGTCGTACTGCGACCGCAGCAGCCCGAAGAAGGTGGGATCGATGTACACCGTCTCCTCCGGCGGGCAGTAGAACGGCCCGGTCGCGTTCGAGGCCACGCCGCACTGCGAGGAGGTCTGCTCCTCGACGATGATCAGCTGCGGCTCGCGGTAGCCGTCGAGGTTCCTCGCCCAGAACTGGTCGATGACCTCCGCGCCGAACACCAGGCGGCAGTCGTCGTTCTCGTTCGCGTCCTGGCCGGTCGCACAGTCCTCGATGATCGCGCCGCCGCCCTGCGGCTGCGGGGCTCCGCCGCCGCCGACGCCGAGCAGGCCCGTGAGGTCCTGCCCGGTGAACATGCTGATCAGCAGCACCGCGATGCCGATGACGCCGACACCGCCGCCTCCCGCGATCGCCGCCGTGCGACCACGGCGGCGGGCCTTGCTGCCGCCGATGTTCGCATCCTCGTTGAACGTCATGTCGCAACGGTACCGGGATGCGCACCCCGCGCGACAAGCCCCTTGCGCCGGAGCGACACATGCGAACGGATGCGACGCGATCCGGGTGTCGGCGACCGCGCGGAACCGGCAGAATAGAGGGGACGAGAGGGGGCGCCGTGGCCGACATCGCGCACGAACCTGAGACGACACAAGCCGATACCGCGCCTCTGCATCTGCCGCACGCCGCGGTCGAGTGCCCCAAGTGCTTCACGGAGCTGCAGCGCGACCGCGACTGGTGGCTCGCGCGTCCCGCGGGCTCACGCCTCGTCGGCCTCGTCGTCGCCCGCGACGACATGCCGTCGGTCGTGCAGCAGCGCGACGACCTCACCCGCTTCGGCGTGCCGATCGAGGGCTTCCGCCACCCGGCGCCCGACATCCTCGAGTCGTGGGAGCAGCGGCTCGCCCGCCTGTTCGACACGTTCCGCCCGGGCGACGTGCTGGTCGTGACGAACGTGCAGGCGCTGGGCCGCAACGTCGACGAGGGAACCCGCACGGTCTCGGCGCTCGCCCGCCGCGGCATCGTCGTGAAGGTCCTCTCGCACGGCGCGCGTCACCTCGACACGGCCCCCACGGTCTGACCCGCCCGCGCCGGTGCGAGCCGTCATCTCGACTCGCTCCGCTCGCTCGATAACCGGGGTGGGGGCACGCAGAGGTGCGGCAAACGCACGGAACAGCGGGCGTGAAGGTGCACACCCCGCACGTTTGCCGCACCGGTTGCTGAGCGAGCGCCAGCGAGCCGAAGCGACCGACATGTGCTGGCTGTCATCTCGACTCGCAAGCTCGCTCGATAACCGGGGTTGGGTGAAGGGCTGTGCCGACACCGGTTGCTGAGCGAGCGCCAGCGAGCCGAAGCGACAGGCCTGTGCTGGCCGTCATCTCGACTCGCTCCGCTCGCTCGATAACCGGGGTGGGCGAGAGATTCAACCAGTGCAGATGGTCGCCGGCTCGTCCGTGAACGAGTCGTCGGCGCGGTGAAGGTAGACGTCGATGCAGACCTGGGTGGCGCCCTCGAGCGGAACCGTGACGGTGCGCTCCTCGGTGACCTGCGCCGGTTCCGGGCCGGCCAGCGAGTTGCGGTGCCACCGGTAGTAGTCGCCGGCCTCGGGGTCGGGGTTGTTCCACGAGAACACGGCGTTGGCGTCCTGGATGACGCCGCGCCCGTCGGTCACGAGCGGGACGGCGTCGCCGCCCGTCGGATCCTGCACGATCGTGTCGCGCGTGGGGCTCGGCTCGGGCTGCGGAGCCAGGAGGCCGGGAAGGGTTGCTGCCGCAATGCCGACCGCGGCGACGCCGAGCACGGACACCGCGACCACCGTGGGCCAGCGGCGCGAGCGCGGGGCGGGCTCTTCGGCCGCCACGCCCTCGGGCCCCGCGGGCGCGGGCGCCGCCCGAGGGCGCCACACGGTCGCGTCGTCGACCGGCTCGACCACGCGCGGGCCGCGCGCAACGGTCGCGTCGTCGTCGACGGCGGGTGCGGGCGCGACCTCCGCCGTCCTCGCCGAGGGCCGGGTCGCGGGATCGATCGGAGCCCGCTCGACCTTCGCGGTGTCGAGCTGGGCGATGCTCGTGATCCCGCGCACGCGGGTCAGCCCGCCGTCGTCGTCCTCGGGCGGCGCGTCGAGCGGGTGCTCGTCGAGGATGTCGATGGGAGTGACCGAGTGCGCGAGCTCGATCTGCACCTTCTGCAGCGCGCGGGCGAGCGCGACGGCACTCGGATAACGCGCATCCGGATCCTTCGCCATCGCGCGCGCGAGCACGGCGTACAGCGAGGACGGCACATCCGGGCGGTCGATGGCGGGAAGCGGCATCCGCTCGATCCGCTCGATGAGCTCGGCGCTGCCGTTGCGCTGACCAGGCAACTCGAACGGCGAGCGTCCGGCGAGCAGGGTGTAGATCGTCGCGCCCAGCTGGTAGACGTCGGTGCGGGGGCCGCTCAGCGCGCCGGAGGCACCGGTGGCGAAGACCTCCGGCGGCGACCACGGGATCGACATGCCCGTCGTCTCGGCGCCCGACTGCGACGTCGACGCGATGCCGAAGTCGGTCAGCGCCGGCCGGTTGTACTCGGTGACGAGGATGTTCGCCGGCTTGATGTCGCGGTGCAGCACCCCGGCGCGGTGGGCGGTCTCGACCGCCGCTGCGACCTGGATCCCCACGCGCAGCGCCTCGGCGGCCGAGAACGGCTCGCGCCGGTACCGCACCTGCAGGTTCGGCCGCGGGCAGTACTCCATCACCAGATACGGCCGGCCGTCGGACGAGACGCCGGCCTGGTAGATCGTGACGATCGCGGGATGCGTCGACAGCATCGCCATGACGTTCGCCTCGGCGGTGAACTGGGTGGCCGAGGTCGAGATGCGATCGGGCAGCAGGACCTTCACCGCGACGCGGCGGCGCGGCAGCTCCTGCTCGTACAGGTAGACGTCGGCGAAGCCGCCGGATCCGAGCAGCTCGAGGTGGGTGAACCCCGGCAGCTGCGGGGGTGGCGCCGGGGGACGGCGCTGATTCACGGCAGCTCCTCGAACGTGATCCGCACGCCGTCGCCGATGTCGATGACGTCGCCCGACACCACGACCGTCTGCTCCCCCGGGTGAAGGCGCACCGGATCGGCGGACGTGCCGAGCACGCCCGTCCGGTAGAGCACCGTGCCGTTCGTGCTGTGAAGGTCGGTCACGACGACGGTCTCGCCGTCGGAGCTGATCTCCACGTGGTTGCGGGAGATGTCGTTCTGCGGGCTCTCGACCGCCACGAGCTGCGGCATGTCGGCGCCGGTCGTGCGCGACGAGCGCGGGCGCCGGCCGACGATCACGCTGCGGCCGAGCTCGACGATCTCGCCGGTCGACAGCCGGATCCGTCCGCGGCGCGGAGCCGGCTCGGGCGGCAGCGCGGGGACGTCGAAGCGCGGCACCGGCGCGGGATCGAGGCCAGCGGACGCCTCCTCGATCTCGTCGAGCGGGATGTCCGCCGTCACAGGCGCGGCCTGTCGCGCGGGCGCCGGATCGGGCGCCACGGCGATCGTGGCGCCGTCATGATCGCCGAGCGACTGCGACTCCTCCTCGCGCTCGCGCAGCACGGCGAACTGCTCGACCGAGAGCGTGGCGCCGTCGTGATCGCCGAGCGGCTCGATCGGCCCCGAGTGGGAGGGGTCGAGCGTGTCATGCGAGGCGGGCGGCCACTCGTCCACGGCCTTCGGCGCCGGAGCGACGGGGTCGAGGCGCGTGTCGTCCGGCAGCAGGGTCTCGGTCGGGGCCTCCCGCGCGAAGTCCCCCGACCCGGCCGCCCCGGCGTCATCCGGATCGCCTGTGACGAGGTCGTCGGGAACGAGCGCGTCGCGCGCGTCGTCACCCTGCGCGCGCGCCGGCTCGTCGGCCTCGGCGGGCTCGAAGAACACCGCACTCACGGATGCCGCGAGCACGGCACCGGATCCGATCGGCAGCTCGGAGGCGCGCGCGGGCGGATCCTGCGCGGGAAGCACACGGACGGACAGCGCGTCCTCGATGAGCCGCACCAGCCAGGTGCCACTGTCGCCGCCGGTGAGCTCGAGCTCGCCGCGCAGGGTCTGCACGGCGACGCGCAGATCGCCGCGGACAGCCGTCCGCACGGCCTCGCCCTGCAGCAGCGCGACGGCGAACGGCGGCATCGTGGAGGTCGCGGCACCGAAGGCCCGCTCCATCGCATCGAGCACCGCGGCGACCCCGTCGCCCGAGTCGAGGCCGACCCAGACGTCGTCGATCAGCTCCTGCGGCAGGCCTCCGGGAAGCACCGCGATCCCGTCGTCTGCGACGACTGTCAGCATTCCGCCGGGCTCGTACGTCACGCGCATCAGAGCATCCCTCCCACTGGCTCGCGCGGCAGCGTGTCGGAGTCGATGTCCTCGTCGGGCGCGCCGCTCCCGGCCGCCGCGCCCCGCCGCGAGACCGAGACGGCGTCGACGACGATCGCCGTGATGTTGTCGCGGCCGCCGTGAAGCACCGCCTCGTGGACGAGGCGGGTGGCCGCCGCCTGCGGGTGCGCCTCCACGCTCAGGATGGTGCGGATCCGCTCGGCCGGCAGCTCGCTCGGCAGCCCGTCGGAGCAGACCAGGATGCGATCTCCCTCCGTGGCGGGCAGCATCCAGAAGTCGGCATCGGCGTCGCTGCCGGCGCCCAGCGCGCGCGTGATGACGTTGCGGCGGCGGTCGCGCGAGGCGTCCTCGGCCGTGAGCTCGCCGCGGTCGATGAGCTCCTGCACGACCGAGTGATCGACGCTGATCTGCTCGAGCCTGCCGCTCGCGAGGCGGTACGTGCGGGAGTCGCCGAGGTTGAGCGCGAGCCAGTATCCCTCGCCGGCGACGTCGGCGATCACGACGCCCGTGAGCGTCGTGCCGGCGCCGGCGGCCGTGTCGATCGAGAGGCCGTCGACGCGGCTGCGCGCGCGGGCGAGGGCATCGCGCACCTCGGCGATCGTGAGGCTGTCACGCCCCGCGAAGCCGGCGAACTCGGCGATCGCCGTCGCCGAGGCGACCTCGCCGCGGTCGTGACCGCCCATCCCGTCGGCGACGAGGAACACCGGCGGCACGGACAGGAACGCGTCCTCGTTGAGGGAGCGGCGCAGCCCCGCATCGGTGGCCGCTCCGCTCTGCGCGACGATCGGGCTCATCATCCGGCGCCCCGCTCGCCGATCGCGTCGCGCTCACCGCGTCCGCCGAGCTCCCCCTCCGTGCCGAGGAACGTGGCGATCCGGTCGCCCATCTCGAGCGCATCCCCCGCGCGCAGCGGCGTCGGCTCGCCGGGCCGCGCGTCGATCCGCTCGCCCGCGCGGACGATCGTCACGCCGTTCGTCGAGTGGTGGTCGACGACGACGGCACCCTCGGCGCCGACCCGGATCTCGAAGTGCGTCTTCGACAGCGACAGCGTCTCGTCGCGCACCACGACCAGGTCGGCATCCTCGTCGCCCGCGGGGTTGCGTCCGAAGACCGAGCGAGCGGTGACGGTGTGGCGGGTGCCGTCGTCCCACTCGAGCTGGACGGGCGGGGTGCGGACGACAAGGCGGGTGTCCTCGACGTCGGGCTCGGGGCGCGGCTGCTCCGGCCGCACGAGGACGGTGTCGCCGTCGACGTCGTCCAGCGC
>NZ_JADGLL010000119.1 GCF_015235415.1 Microbacterium paludicola
CCTATAGTTGAAGCATCTTTTATAATTTCTCCTTTGCTATCAAGATACATATCTCTGCTTGCTTTTAAAGGTGCCATTTCTCTAAAATCAAGCGTGGTATTTTCTCCATTGGCTAGATGAATGACTGCAAAGCCACCACCACCTATGTTTCCTGCTGCAGGATGCACTACAGCCAAAGCATAACCTACTGCTACAGCTGCATCTATGGCATTTCCGCCTTTGTCAAGAACTTCTTTGCCTATTTTATTGGCTAGTTCATGACTTGATAAAACAAGTCCTGTGCCCGTTCTATCTTGTATAGGTGGATTAGCTGCACCAAAACTTAGCGTGATTGAAATCGCAAATATAGCTAAATAACGCATTTTACTCCTTTTTAATGATATATAGAAT
>NZ_JADGLL010000120.1 GCF_015235415.1 Microbacterium paludicola
ATGTTAACCGTCTGCTCAAGCAGTTTGACGATATGCAGCGCATGATGAAGAAGATGAAGTCGAAAGGCGGCATGATGAAGATGATGCGCGGCATGAAGGGCATGATGCCGCCGGGCTTCCCTGGTCGTTAATCGGCCTGGCTTGTTTGCCATTTCGGCACCGGGGTGTGCTCGCCATCCTCACGTACTACGTGTACGCTCCGGTGGCTGCGCGCACTTCGGCACCGAACTGACCGCACCGCCGACGGCCTTTTATAGCTGATTTATCAACTGCTGATTGCAATTTCCCCAAAAATGAGTAAAATTTTCGGGCTTTTAATATGACACCCGGGCCCCGTTCCTCGATGGGGCCCGGTTGTTCTATTCACACAAGAGGATGT
>NZ_JADGLL010000121.1 GCF_015235415.1 Microbacterium paludicola
ATTCATACAGGTCCACCGCCCGCCGCCGGAACTCGTCCGTGTAGTTCTTCCTTGCCATCCTTGGATTCTCGCTTCCCCAGCGTTCATGCTGGAATCAGCGTGTCCAAGATCAGGGGTCAAGGCCCGAACGTGCGCGAACGCTCGCGCCCACGCTCCGCGCGGGCGCTCTCGTTCGCGGGCTGATGCTCCTATGTCCTGTCAAGCGGCGTTGAGCCATTGCCGGTAGGCGTTGGCGAAGTCGTCGTCGCGGCGGGCGCCGCGTTCGATTGTGGAGATCTTGTCGGGCCAGACGCCGAAGTGCGCG
>NZ_JADGLL010000122.1 GCF_015235415.1 Microbacterium paludicola
CTGGAGACCTGGTGGCAGGCATACGGGCACCTCACCAAGGAACGTTCCCTCTACGACAACGGCCAGTTCGGGTTCACCCACAAGCGGCTCCGCGACGCCTGGAAGATCCTCGCCCGCGTCGCCGCCGGCGGCCACGCATTCACGTTCCTCGACTACGGCAACCCGCGCACCACCAGCGCGATCGAAGGCGGAATCAACGCCCAGATCCGTCACCTGCTGCGCCTCCACCGCGGCATGCCCATCGAGCACCGCCGC
>NZ_JADGLL010000123.1 GCF_015235415.1 Microbacterium paludicola
CGCGGTGGAGGCGCAGCAGGTGACGGATCTGGGCGTTGATTCCGCCTTCGATCGCGCTGGTGGTGCGCGGGTTGCCGTAGTCGAGGAACGTGAATGCGTGGCCGGCGGCGGCGACGCGGGCGAGGATGGGCCTTGACCCTTGATCGTGGACACGGTTTCGGTTCGGTTATGCCGCTTCCGCGAGGGTAGCGGACGTGGTCACCGCGTAGGCGGTCTCGTAGGCGTTCGGGCTGATGTTGCCGATCGCGGAGTGG
>NZ_JADGLL010000124.1 GCF_015235415.1 Microbacterium paludicola
ATTCATACAGGTCCACCGCCCGCCGCCGGAACTCGTCCGTGTAGTTCTTCCTTGCCATCCTTGGATTCTCGCTTCCCCAGCGTTCATGCTGGAATCAGCGTGTCCAAGATCAGGGGTCAAGGCCCGATCTTCCAGGCGTCGCGGAGCCGCTTGTGGGTGAACCCGAACTGGCCGTTGTCGTAGAGGGAACGTTCCTTGGTGAGGTGCCCGTATGCCTGCCACCAGGTCTCCAGGTTCTGCCGCCAGGTGATC
>NZ_JADGLL010000125.1 GCF_015235415.1 Microbacterium paludicola
GCGTGACGTCACGATCACCATCGACGGACACGAACTCACCGCGACCACCCCGCCAACGGGGGAAGCCGCCGACATCATCGCCGCACTCCGGCCGGGCGTGGGGCACTAAACTGACACGATCCAGGTCGGACGCGAGCTGGCGAAGCGCGACGAGGCGCGTCGACGCCTCGCGGAGTCGGCGGCCCCGGCCGGGGTCGACCTCTCCCCCCGTCACCGCGAGGAGCTGCGGGAGAGCTACGCGGAGCTCCGTGC
>NZ_JADGLL010000126.1 GCF_015235415.1 Microbacterium paludicola
GCGTCGAACACGACACGCGCGTCACCACCGGACACGACCGGAACGAGCGGACGCCGGAAGCCGACGGGCACGGCGTCCGCTCACCCCTGCCCCTTGACAAACCCACGCCCATATCAGGGCGTGTCTCCCAAAGGTTTGGGCTGGTCGCTGGAACGCTCGGTGTGTGTCTCGAACGGAGTTGCTGACTGATGCGCAGTGGGAGCTGATTGCTCCGTTGATGCCGTCCTCGCAGGGGCGTCGTG
>NZ_JADGLL010000127.1 GCF_015235415.1 Microbacterium paludicola
GGTTATCGAGCGAGCTTGCGAGTCGAGATAACCGCCCCGCACACACGGCATGCCTCGTGCCGGTCGCTTCGGCTCGCCGGCGCTCGCTCAGCAACCGGTGGTGACGCAGCCCCGATCCGCGGCCATCAAGCGACCACCCCGGTTATCGAGCGAGCTTGCGAGTCGAGATAACCGCCCCGCACACACGGCATGCCTCGTGCCGGTCGCTTCGGCTCGCCGGCGCTCGCTCAGCAACCGG
>NZ_JADGLL010000012.1 GCF_015235415.1 Microbacterium paludicola
GGTCATGTCCGCCTGGCCGGCCACATGGAGGACACCCCGCCCGGGCCGACGGATCAGCCGGTAGACATCGCGTCAGTCGCTGGCAGGGTCAGACCCGAGCGGGGCGTTATCAGTATCAACGTCGCTGGCGCTCCATCCGGGCACGCCGGTTGGCCGCTCCGCGGCACGCTCGCTGCGCTCGCACGCGGCATGCCCCAGCGGATGCGTGGGGCGTGAGAAAACTAGCGCCGGTCGTCCTTGCCGCCGCGGCCGTCGCTGCGGCGCAGGTAGCTCTCGAACGCCTGCGCGATCGCGTCGCCCGACGCCTCCGGGGCGTCGACCGTGTCGCGGGCCTGCTCGAGCTGGTGGATGTACTCGCGCATCTCCTCGTCGTCCGCGGCCGCGGCGTCGATGGTCGCCTCCCAGGTCGCGGCCTCGGCCGACAACGTGCCGCGCGGCACGTCGGCCGCCGCGAGCTCCTCGAGCCGGTCGAGCAGCGCGAGCGTGGCCTTCGGCGACGGCGTGTGGCCCGCGACGTAGTGGGGGACGCTCGCCCAGAGGCTCGCGGAGGGGATGCCCGCACGCTCGGCGGCGTCGCCGAGCACGCTGAGGACGCCGACCGGGCCCTCGTAGCTGCTGCGCTCGAGGCCGAGCGCCGCGCGCAGTGCCTCGTTGTCGCTGCCGGCGAAGATCGAGATCGGCCGGGTGTGCGGCACATCGGCCATCATCGAGCCGAGCGTGACGAAGCCGGTCACGTCCTCGCGCAGAGCCACGTCGACGAACTCCGCGGCGAACGCCTGCCACGCGCGGGCAGGCTCGACGCCGGTGAGCACCCAGAACTCCGTGCGCCCGTCGCGCGGTCCGACCGGGCGGTGGAGCGTCGCCTCGGGCCAGCGCAGTCCTCGGCGGCCCTCGCCGTCGGTCTCGACGGTCGGGCGCGTGTACTGGTAGTCGAAGTACAGCTCGGGATCGACGCTCACCACGGGCTCGTACTCGCCCTCGGACAGAAGGAGGTTGACCGCGCTCGTCGCGGCCTCGCCCGCGTCGTTCCATCCGTCGAACGCGGCGACGATGATCCTGCGTCCGAGGGTCGCGCCCTGCGGGGTGCCTGCGGTGTCGGCCTCGTGCTCCACTCGGCTCCTCTCCCTCCGCCCGGCGACGTGCCCGGCGGGACTTCGTCCCAGGATAGGCGCGTCGTGCGCGCCCGTGGCCTGACGCGCGCAATCGGCCCAGGCTTTCGTGAGGTGCGCCGCGGCTAGGCTGTCTCGGTGACTTCACCCCTTGAGTTCCCGGACGCGCAGCCCGGTTCCCGGCTCGCCGCCGTCCTGTGGGACATGGACGGCACCCTCGTCGACACCGAGCCGTACTGGATCGCGGCGGAGGCTCCGCTCGTCGCCGAGTACGGCGGCACCTGGACGCATGAGGACGCCCTCCGCCTCGTCGGCCTGAGCCTCTCCGACTCGGCCCGGATCCTGCAGGACGCGGGAGTGCGCCTCGGCGTCGACGAGATCATCTCGACGCTGACCGCCCGCGTCATCGCGATGTGCGCCGACAAGGGCGTGCCGTTCCGTCCGGGAGCGGTCGAGCTGCTGCGCGACCTGCGTGCGGCCGGGATCAAGACGGGTCTCGTGACGATGTCGTACCGCCACATGGCCCTGTCCATCCTGGATCTCATCGGCTTCGAGGCGTTCGACGTGGTCGTCGCGGGCGACGAGGTCTCGCGCCCGAAGCCCTTCGCCGACCCCTACCTGCAGGGTGCTGCGGCCCTCGGTGTCGACATCGCGGACACCGTCGCGATCGAGGACTCGCCGAATGGCCTGCGCTCGGCAATCGCGTCGGGGGCCGTGGCCCTCGGCGTGCCGAACATCCTGCCGCTCGACGACCTCGGCGCCGACGCGCTGTGGCCGACCCTCGCCGAGCGGACGGCCGCCGACCTGCGCGCGCTCCACGCGGAGCACGGCCCCGCGAAGGCGGACCTGGCGAGCGTCGTCCCGAGCGAGCGGAGCGAGACCAAGTGACCGAGATGCCCCGCCCCCGCGGCCCGTTCCGCTATGGCGACCGCGTGCAGCTGACCGGCCCCAAGGGGCGCATGCACACCGTCACGCTGCGCGAGGGCGGCGAACTCCACACGCACCATGGAGTGCTGAAGCACGAGCAGCTCATCGGGCACCCGGATGGCTCGGTGTTCGAGAACAGCTCGGGTCACGAGTACCTCGCGCTGCGCCCGCTGCTGCGGGACTTCGTCATGTCGATGCCGCGCGGCGCCGCGATCGTCTACCCGAAGGACGCCGCGGCGATCGTCGCGCAGGCCGACATCTTCCCCGGCGCGGTCGTGGTCGAGGCCGGTGTCGGATCCGGCGCCCTGTCGCTCTCGCTGCTGCGCGCCGTCGGCACCGAGGGCCGCCTCATCTCCTTCGAGCGCCGGGCCGAGTTCGCCGAGGTCGCGCGCGGCAACGTCGAGACGTTCTTCGGCGAGATGCCCGACTTCTGGGAGGTGCGCGAGGGAGACCTCGCCGAGGCGCTGCCGCGCACCGTCGAGGCGGGGTCGATCGACCGCGTTGTGCTCGACATGCTCGCCCCGTGGGAGGTCATGGACGCGGTGGCCGACGCCCTCACCCCCGGCGGCGTGGTGATCTGCTACGTCGCGACCGCCACCCAGCTCTCGCGCGTGGCGGAGTACATCCGCGGTACGGGCGCGTTCACCGAGCCCGAGGCGAACGAGACGATGGTCCGCGGCTGGCACGTCGAGGGCCTCGCGGTGCGCCCCGATCACCGCATGGTCGCCCATACCGGCTTCCTGATCTCGGCGCGGCGGCTCGCGCCGGGCGTCGTGGCGCCCGAGGTGAAGCGCCGCGCCTCGAAGAACAGCTTCTCGGACGAGGACGTCGAGATCTGGACGCCCGGTGCCGTCGGCGACCGAGACATCACCGACAAGAACCTGCGCAAGCGCATCCGCGAGGCGCAGAAGGGCGCCCAGGGCGCGCGCATCGCCTCGGGCCGGACGGCCGCCGACGACGCCCCGGCGGCGTCAGAGGCACCCGCGACGGACGCATAGACTGAACGGCATGCGGAGAACTACGGCCGTCCTCTCGATCGCCGCCCTCGTCGGACTCGGTCTCGTCGGCTGCGCGCCCGCGGGCACCGCGGCCGCCGACTGCGACCGCGTCGCCGACAGCGACCCGGCGACGATGTCGCTGATCGGGGTCTCGGGCGACCTCGCCTCCGCGCCTCAGCTCGACGTGCGGACGCCGTTCGTCGCGGAGGACGACGCCTACGCCGACATCGAGCACGGCGACGGGATGGCGATCACCCACCTCGACCAGCCGGGCGTGCTCGACATCTCGCTGTTCGACGGCGAGACCGGATCGAAGCTGCTCGGCACCGCCTACGACGGCGACCTCTCGTCGTTCAGCGCGTTCTCCGGCTGGACGCAGCAGTTCCCCGCGTTCGAGGACGCGCTGATGTGCGCGACCGAAGGATCCCGGATCGCGGTGGCGATCTCGCAGGACGGCATCGCCGAGGACGCGCGTGCCTACTACGAGCAGGCGGGACTTCCCGCCGAGGGCTCTCTCGTCGCCGTGATCGACGTCCGCAAGGTCCTGCCGCGTGCGGCATCCGGCCAGGTGCAGTTCAACGCCGGCATCGGACTTCCCTCCGTCGTCCGCACGCCCGATGGCGTCCCCGGCATCATCGTCCCCGATGCCGATGCACCGAAGGACGTCGTTGTGCAGACCCTGATCAAGGGCGACGGCCCGGCGCTCGGCGCCGACGACGCACCCGTCGTCCACTACACGGGCGTGACATGGGCCGAGCGCGAGGTGTTCGACTCGACCTGGCAGGCGCAGGAGGGGATGCCGGCGTCGCCGGTCGCCATCCCGCAGGACGAGGTCGTGCCCGGATTCGCGAAGGCTCTCGAGGGGCAGACGGTCGGCTCGCAGGTCATGGTCGTCATCCCGCCGGATCAGGGCTACGGCGAGGAGGAGCGCACCGGCATCCCGGCGAACTCCACCCTCGTGTTCGTCATCGACGTCCTCGGCACTGTCCCCGCCGACACGGTCGCCGCGCAGTAAGCGCGGGCCCGCGAGGGGCGCCCCGCGCCCTAGGATGGCCAGGTGGTCGAGCGGATCCAGGCGGAAGAGCGCCAGCTGAACCTGATCGTGGCCCTGATGGCCACCGAGATCGGGCTCACCAAGCAGCAGATCCTCGAGACGGTCTCCGGGTACCGCCAGCGCGCATCGGCGAAGCCGGACGCGCTGGAGAAGATGTTCGAGCGCGACAAGGACGACCTGCGCGAGCTCGGCGTCCCGATCGAGACCATCGGCGACAGCGCCGATCCGAACGATCTGCGCGAGGCGCGCTATCGCATCCCGAAAGCGGAATACGACCTGCCGGCCGATATCTCCTTCACCCCGGCGGAGGTGTCTATCCTGGCGCTCGCGGGTTCGGTGTGGAGCGAGGGCTCGCTGTCGAAGGACGCCACGACCGGGCTGCGCAAGATCCGCGCCCTGGGCATCGAGGTCGACGAGCCGATCATCGGCTTCGCGCCTCGGATGACCGTGCGCGAGCCGTCGTTCGCGCCGCTGCGCGACGCGATCGAGGCGTGTCGCGTCGTCACCTTCGACTACCTCAAGCCGGGGGAGGAGAAGCCCCGGCGTCGCACGGTGCGTCCCCTCGCGCTGATCGACTACGAGGGGCGCTGGCACGTGTACGCCCACGATGTCCAGGCCGACGGCGACCGGATGTTCCTGCTCTCCCGCATCGTCGGTGACGTCGTCGCGACGCGGGAGCGATTCGATCCGGCCCTGCGCGACGGCGCGGGGGAGCGCGCGCTGCAGGGACTGCAGGATGTCGCCGCCCGCAACCGCGCGCTGCTGGAGATCACGCCCGGAACCGAGGCCGCGCTGCGTCTCGCCCGGCGGGGCGAGCCGGCCGCGCAGGGCATGCGCGTGCCGTACGTCGACCTTCACATCTTCGCGGACGAGCTCGCCTCGTACGGACCCGAGGTCCGCGTGGTCGAGCCCGAGGTGCTGCGCGCCGCGGTCGTCGAGCGACTCCGCGCGGCCCGCGACGTGCACGAGAGCCAGGGGAGCGATGCATGAACGGCAAGCTGCTGACCCCCGACCGCGTGACGCTGTACCTCACGCTCGTGCCGTACCTCGTCGAGCGGGGCGAGGTGTCGCTCGAGGACGCCGCGCGCGACTTCGACGTCACTCCCGCGCAGATGCGCACGATGGTGGAGAAGCTGACGCTCATCGGCCGCCCCGAGCAGATGCCTGACGACCTGTTCGACATCAACTGGGACCTGCTCGACGAGCAGGGGATCATCGAGCTCACCCAGTCGGTGGGGCTCGAGCGCTCGCCCCGGCTCACTGCGCGCGAGGCCGCGGCGCTGCTCGGTGGGCTCCGTCTCGCCGGATCCCTTCCTGGCGTGGCGACGGGCGAGGTCTACGCGGGGCTCCTCGCGAAGCTCTCCCGCGGCGCGTCGGGCGCGCCGGCCGAGGTGGTCGTTGTGCCCGGACCGGTCGACGAGGTCCGCGCGCTGGTCTCCCAGGCCCTGCGCGACCAGGTCGCGCTGTCGTTCACCTACCGCCGACCCGACTCCGACCCGACGACCCGCACGGTCGATCCGGTGAAGGTCATCGTGACGGGCGGCCAGTGGTACCTGCAGGGCTGGTGCCACATGCGGCGCGCGATGCGGAACTTCCTGCTCGAGCGGGTCAGCGAGCCCCGCGTCACCGACCTGCCGATCGAGCACGCCCACGAACCCGTCCCCGAGCTGTTCGAGCCGGGCGAGAACGACGAGATCGCGGTCGTGCGGTTCCCGGACGAGCTCACCCCGCTCATCGCCGACTACCTGTCGGGGGCGGAGTCGACCTCATCCGGCGGCACCACCACCGTGCGCCTGCGGGTCTCGGACGCTCGCACCCTCAAGCGCCTTGCCGCGCGACGCGCCGGCCGGGTCGAGATCCTGGAGCCGGCGTCCGCCCGGCGCGCCGCGGCCGACTGGGCCGCCGAGGCGCTCGCGCTGTACGGCGAAGACACCTGACATCCGCCTCGGCGTCCCCCGGGACACCGGCGGTTAGACTGACGGTGATTCCCTCACCGCCGAACGATGGAGATCCCCCATGGGCAACCTGACCGGATGGCACCTGCTGATCCTCCTCGCCGTCATCCTCCTTCTGTTCGGTGCCGCGCGCCTTCCCGCGCTCGCGCGCAGCCTCGGCCAGTCCGCCCGCGTGTTCCGGGGCGAGATCAAGCAGATGAAGGCCGAGGACGAGCCCGCGCAGGGCACCGCCGACGCGTCGTCGGGCTACCCGGCATCGGGCCAGCAGGCAGACCGGATTCCCGCAGCGGGCGAGACGCGCACGGACGAACCCGGCACGCAGCCTCGCCCGTAACCGTGGTGGCTACCGAGCCCCCGGTCTCGAAGGACGATCAGCCGTACCGCGACCGGCGGATGTCGCTTGCCGACCACCTGATCGAGCTGCGTCGCCGGCTGATGATCGCCGCCGCCGCGCTCGTCGTCGGCATGGTGGTGGCGTTCTTCGTCACCGATCCGATCATCCAGTTCCTGCTTCACCCGATCGAGCTGGTCGCCGAGGAGCTCGGCGACGACTTCACGCGCCTGACGTACACAGGCGCGACGAGCTCGTTCGACATGCGCCTGAGGATCGCGTTCGCGATCGGCCTGCTGATCTCGGCGCCGATCTGGCTGTGGCAGATCTGGGCCTACGTGATGCCGGGCCTCACGCGCCGCGAGGTGCGGTACACGATCGGCTTCATGGCGACCGCCGTGCCGCTGTTCTTCGCGGGCTGCGCGGTCGCGGTGCTGATCCTTCCGCACATCCTGCTGATCATGGCGTCGTTCGTCCCGGAGTCGCAGTACGCGTCACAGATCTACGACGCCGAGCGCTACTACGACCTCGTGTTCAAGACGCTCATCGCGGTCGGCATCGCGTTCGTCACCCCGGTGTTCCTCGTGGCGCTCAACCTCGCGGGCATCCTGTCGGCGGTGGAGATCCTGAAGGGCTGGCGCGTCGCGATCGTGGTGGCCACCGCCTTCTCCGCCGTGGCCACGCCGGCGGCCGACGTCGTGTCGATGCTGATGCTGGCGGCCGTGCTCGTCGTGCTGTACTTCGCCGCGGTCGGCGTCGCGTTCCTGTTCGACCGGCGCAAGCGCAAGCGCGAGGACGCGCTGCTGACTGAGGCGACATGAGCGAGGGGACGCCCGCCGAGCGCTACGCCCTCGCGCGGGAGAACCGCGAGCACCCGCAGACGCACGCCTTCGCCGAGCTGCAGCGGTTCGAGCTCGACGACTTCCAGATCGAGGCCTGCCGCGCCCTGGAGGCCGGTCGCAGCGTGCTCGTGGCGGCGCCCACCGGCGCGGGCAAGACGATCGTCGGCGAGTTCGCCGTGCATCTGGCGATGCAGACGCCGAACCAGAAGGCGTTCTACACGACGCCGATGAAGGCGCTGTCGAACCAGAAGTTCCGCGAGCTGCAGGACGTCTACGGCGAGGACGAGGTCGGCCTGCTGACGGGCGACACGAACATCAACGGCGACGCGCGCGTGCTGGTCATGACGACCGAGGTGCTGCGCAACATGCTGTACGCCGACTCGCCGGCCCTGCGCGGCCTGCGGTACGTCGTGATGGATGAGGTCCACTACCTCGCCGACCGCTTCCGCGGGGCGGTGTGGGAGGAGGTCATCATCCACCTTCCCGCCGACGTCCGGCTTGTGTCGCTCAGCGCGACCGTGTCGAACGCCGAGGAGTTCGGCGACTGGCTCGACACCGTCCGCGGCGACACCGAGGTCATCGTCTCCGAGACGCGTCCCGTGCCCCTCGAGCAGCACGTGCTCGTCCGTGGCGACCTGCTGCCGCTGTTCGACGATCGCGCCGGCGCGGCGACGTCGGCGGTGAACCAGGAGCTCCTGCGGATGCGCGGCGGCCAGGCGTTCGCCGCGAACAGCTCGTTCTACGAGGCGCGTCGCGGCGGCAAGCGGCGGGGCGGGTATCAGCGACCCGGGCCCCCGCGGCGGGCGGAGCGGATCGACCGGCCAGAGGTCGTGCAGCTGCTCGAGCGATCGAACCTCCTGCCGGCGATCTTCTTCATCTTCAGCCGTGTCGGCTGCGACGCCGCCGTGCAGCAGGTGCGGCGGTCCGGGCTGCGGCTGACGACCGCCGAGGAGCGGCGGGAGATCCGCGAGATCGTGCTGTCGCGCACGGGCGCGCTGCCCGATGAGGACCTCGCGGCACTCGGCTACTTCGAATGGGTCGAGAACCTCGAGCGCGGCATCGCCTCCCACCACGCGGGGCTCCTGCCGGCGTTCAAGGAGGTCGTCGAGGAGCTGTTCCGGCGCAAGCTCGTGAAGGTCGTGTTCGCGACGGAGACGCTCGCCCTCGGGATCAACATGCCCGCGCGCACGGTCGTGCTCGAGAAGCTCGAGAAGTTCAACGGCGAGGCGCGCGTGGCGATCACGTCGGGCGAGTACACGCAGCTCACCGGACGTGCCGGGCGCCGAGGCATCGACGTCGAGGGTCACGCCGTCGTGCAGTGGACCGAGTCGATGGACCCGCAGTCCGTCGCCGCGCTCGCGTCGCGTCGCACCTATCCGCTGAACTCGAGCTTCCGGCCCACATACAACATGGCGGTCAACCTGATCGACCAGTTCGGGCGGCCGCGGGCGCGCGAGGTGCTGGAGTCGTCCTTCGCGCAGTTCCAGGCGGATCGCGCGGTCGTCGGTCTCGCCAGGCAGGTCAAGGAGGCCGAGGAGTCGCTCGCCGGCTACGAGAAGGCGATGACGTGCGAGCACGGCGACTTCGCCGAGTACTCGGGCATCCGCCGCGACCTCAGCGACCTCGAGCGGCTGAACAGCCGGGACGTCACGGCGGGGCGCGGCACGCGCGAGAAGCGGCAGCGCGAGATCAACGGCCTCCGCCGCCGCATGCAGCGACACCCCTGCCACCGCTGTCCCGATCGCGAGAAGCACGCCCGCTGGGCCGAGCGGTACTGGAAGCTGCGCCGGCAGAGCGACAAGACCCGCCGGCAGATCGAGAACCGCACGGGCACCGTCGCGCGGGTGTTCGACCGGATCATCGACGTGCTCACCGCCCTGGACTACGTGCGCCTCGACGGCGACGAGGCGACGCTGACCGACGCCGGCCGACGCATGCGGCGGATCTACGGGGAGCGCGACCTGCTGGTCGCCGAGTCGCTGCGCACGGGGATCTGGAAGAACCTCGACGCCGCATCGCTCGCGGCGCTCGCGTGCTGCCTCGTGTACGAGCCCCGCGGTCGCGACGACGGGGGAGCGGATCCTCGTTCCCTCCCGCGCGGCGCGTTCCGCATCGCCCTCGCCGAGACCGAGGAGCTGTGGGCCCGCCTCGACGACCTCGAGCAGGACAACCGCCTCCCCGGCACCGAGCCCGTCGCGACCGGGCTTGCCGCCGCCATGCACCTGTGGGCGCGCGGCGGGCTTCTCGACCGCGTCCTCATAGAGGCCGACATGGCCGCCGGCGACTTCGTCCGCTGGTCGAAGCAGACGATCGATCTGCTCGACCAGCTGTCCCAGGTCGCCGACGGCGAGCTCGCCCGCACCGCCCGCCGCGCGCTCGACGCCGTCCGCCGCGGCATCGTCGCCTACAGCTCGGTATGAGCCGCTCCCGTCCCGCGGCCGCACGCCGCCGTCGTCCCCCGATCCGTCCGCTCCTGCCGCTGGGGGCCGCGGCGATCGCCGCCGCGCTCGGCGGGTTCGCCCTCGACGCCTCGTTCCCCGCGCTCGGGATCTGGGCGCTCGCGCCGGTGGCGGTCGCGCTATCGCTCGTGTCGCTGATCGGCCGCCGCGCGGGCGGGGCGCTGCTCGTCGGCCTCGCCTTCGGCGCCGCGTTCTGGTTCCCGCACATCGACTGGTCCGCGCAGTTCCTCGGCGACAACCCCCAGGCGTGGGTGCCGTGGGTCGCCCTCGCCGGCCTGCAGACGGTCTTCACCGGCCTCGGCGCCATCCCGATCGCCCTCGCCTACGGTTGGTTCCCGCACGGCCGCTGGCCGCGGCTGGTGGGGCTGCCGCTCCTGGTGGCGGCGCTCTGGACCGCGAGGGAGCTCGTCACGAGCAACTGGCCCTACGGCGGCTTCGCCTGGGGCCGGATCGGGATGAGCCAGTCAGCGAGCCCGCTCGCGGAAGTCGCCTCCTGGGTGGGCGTGACGGGTCTGACATTCCTGATCGTCCTGTTCTGCGCCGCGGTCATCGAGGTCGTGCGGGTGCGCGGAAGGCGCCTGCCCGCCCTGATCCCCGCGACCGCGACGGCGCTCATCCTGCTCCTCGTCCCGCAGTGGCAGACCTCCACCGCGGGCACGCTCAGCGTCGGCGCGGTGCAGGGGAACGGCCCCACGGCCTACTTCGACGAGCGCGAGGACTGGGCAATCCTGCGCGCGCAGCTCGAGGCGTCCGAGCCGCTGAAGACCGAGCCCGTCGACCTCGTGGTGTGGCCGGAGGGCGGGGTCGACTACGACCCGCTGCAGGATCCCGTCACCGCGGCCGAGCTCTCGAACGCCGCGCGCGCGTATGGCGCGCCGATCCTGATGAACGCCGCCTCGGTCAAGGGCGAGGACGTGTTCAACACGTCGATGCTGTGGACGGCCGACGGTGCCGACGTCGCCGGGGGCCTCCAGACCCACGCCAAGCGTCATCCGGTGCCGTTCGGCGAGTACGTGCCGGATCGGCCGTTCTTCGAGGCGATCGTGCCCGACCTGATCGGGATGATCGGACGCGAGTACACGCCGGGAACGGACGCGCCGGTCGTGCGCCTCGCGGACACGGTCGTCGGCCTCGCGATCTGCTTCGACGTGATCGCGGACGACCTGATCCGGGAGGGCGTGCGAGATGGCGCCCAGGTGTTCATGTTCCAGACAAACAACGCCGACTTCCGCGGCACCGACGAGAACCTGCAGCAGCTCGCCTTCGCGCGCATGCGGGCGATCGAGACCGGACGCACCGTCGTCAACCTCTCGACGGTCGGCACGAGCCAGATCATCGCCCCCGACGGCGCGACGGTCTCGGCCCTCGGCGTGGATCAGTCGGGGCTGCTCGTCGGCGAGGTCGAGCTCCGGGAAGGACTGACGCCCGGCGTCGTCGTGGGCCCGGCCGTGCAGCTCATGATCCTGTGGGGCGCCGTTCTCGGTCTCGGGCTGGTGGCCGCGCTTCACTTCACTCGGCCTGGGTCCAAGGCCCGCCCCGCCGCCCGCCGCGCACGGGGCCGCTCGGACGCCCAGCGCGTCGAGGCGCTGTTCCGCTGACGGTGCGCGCGCATCCTGCGGCCCCGGCCGCGCACCGGCGCACAGGCTGGCCCGCCCGGATGCAGGCTCATGGGCATCAGCAGGCGCCGCGCGTCACATCCAGCCTGTCGACGGGCGTCGTCTGACGCGCGCGGTCGCTCTCGCGCAACCCCCTGCGACGGATCCATCCGGGTGCCTAGGATCGGGGCATGACGATCGATGGAACGCCCGACGAGATCGAGCAGAGCTGGTGGTACAACTCCCGCACCGGTGAGGTGGAGCACGGCCCCGAGTCGCCGTCGATCCACCGGATCGGCCCGTTTGCGAGCAAGGAGGAGGCGTCGCGTGCGCCCGAGGTGCTCGCCGCCCGCTCGAAGGCGTGGGACGAGGACGAGAAGCGCGAGGACAGCTGGGGCGGCACCCCCTGATCCGTCCGATCGCCGCCGATCGGGGTCATCCGGACCGCGTCGGCAGCGCGGTCGCGCGCCCTCGGACCAGTAGGCTGATCGAGCGGCACTGCGGCCGCGTTCGACCGGCCGACGCCACCCCCGAAGGGACACGATGGACAAGCAGCGGGACTTCGTACTGCGCACGATCGAGGAGCGCGGCGTCAAGTTCGTGCGCCTCTGGTTCACGGACGTCGTCGGCACGCTCAAGTCGGTCGCGATCGCTCCCGCGGAGGTCGAGGGCGCGTTCAGCGAGGGAATCGGCTTCGACGGCTCGGCCATCGAGGGCCTGACCCGCACGTACGAGTCCGACCTGCTCGCGCACCCGGACCCGACGACGTTCCAGATCCTGCCGTGGCGGGGCGAGATCGATCCGACCGCCCGCATGTTCTGCGACCTGACGACGCCGGATGGGCAGCCCGCGGTCGCGGACCCCCGCAACGTCCTCAAGCGCACCCTCGCGAAGGCGGCGGACGCCGGATTCACGTTCTACACGCACCCCGAGATCGAGTTCTACCTGCTGAAGTCCGACAAGCCGGGCCCGCACGGCCTCGAGCCGGTCGACCGCGCCGGGTACTTCGACAACGTCCCCGGCGGCACGGCGCACGACTTCCGCCGCCGCTCGGTGCGGATGCTCGAGGACCTCGGCATCTCGGTCGAATACAGCCACCACGAGGGCGGACCGGGCCAGAACGAGATCGACCTGCGCTACGCCGACGGCCTGACGATGGCGGACAACATCATGACGTTCCGCACGGTCGTCAAGGAGGTCGCGATCGAGGAGGGCGTGCACGCCACGTTCATGCCGAAGCCGCTCCACGGCGAGCCCGGCAGCGGCATGCACACGCACATGTCGCTCTTCGAGGGCGACACGAACGCCTTCTACGAGGAGGGCGCGCAGTACCAGCTCTCGAAGACCGGACGCCGCTTCATCGCGGGCCTGCTGCGCCACGCGAACGAGATCGCGCTCGTGACCAACCAGTTCGTGAACTCGTACAAGCGCCTGTGGGGCGGTGACGAGGCCCCGAGCTACATCACCTGGGGTCACAACAACCGCTCGGCGCTTGTGCGCGTGCCGCTGTACAAGCCGGGCAAGAGCCAGTCGGCGCGCATCGAGCACCGCGGTATCGACTCGGCCGCGAACCCGTACCTCGCCTACGCGCTGATGCTCGCCGCCGGCCTGAAGGGCATCGAGGAGGAGTACGAGCTCCCCGCCGAGGCCGAGGACAACGTCTGGGCGCTGAGCGAGTCGGAGCGCCGCGCACTGGGCTACCGCCGCCTTCCCTCCAGCCTGTTCGACGCGATCCGCTACATGGAGGAGAGCGAGCTCGTCGCCGAGACCCTCGGCGAGCAGGTCTTCAGCTACGTCCTCAGCAACAAGCGTCGCGAGTACGAGCAGTACCGCTCGCAGGTCACGCCGTTCGAGCTGAAGCACAGCCTCGACATCATCTGAGCCGCGCTTCATGGCTCCGGATCGTGCGTCATCGCTGACGCAGCTCGCGCGACTCGGCTTCTCGCGTTTCGACGACGCCGAGACGCACCTGGCAGAGCTGAGCGAGCTCGTCGGCATCGCGCGCGAGACGCTGCTCGCCGAAGCGAGCCGCGCCGCGGATCCGGACGAGGCCCTCGCCGGCCTCGTGCGCGTCGCGCGACGCCGCGCCCAGGCGGTGCGCGACGTCCTGCAGGATGAGCGCGGCCGGGAGGTCGTGTGGCGCCTGCTCGGGGCGTCCCGCGGCTTCGCCGACTTCTATCTGCGCCGGCCGGAGCAGCTCGCCGCCCTGCCGGGAGCGGGGCGGAGACTTCCCACGACCGAGGAGCTGAGACGTGCCCTCGGCGCGGCGGTCGGCGCCGACGAGGACGGCTTCGCGGCATCCGGTGACGAGGCATCCTGGATCGACCTGCGGGTCGCCTATCGTGCGCAGCTGGCAGAGATCGCCGTGTACGACCTCATGCACCCGGATCCGGTGGAGATCGTCCACGCGGTGAGCGCGGCCCTCGCGGACGCCGCCGGCGCGGCGCTGGACGCGTCCCTCGCGATCGCCCGGACGAAGGTGACGAACTCGGGCGGCTTCGGCGGCTTCCCGCGCGACGAGGTGCTGCGGACGCGGCTCGCCATCATCGGGATGGGAAAGTCCGGGGCGCGTGAGCTGAATTACGTCAGCGACGTCGACGTGATCTTCGTCGGCGAGCCGGCCGCGGGGACCGAGCTCTCCGAGGCGCGCGCGATCGAGATCGCGACGCGGCTCGCGATCCAGACGATGCGGGGAATCGACGGCATCGAGGCCGAGCCCGCGCTGTGGGAGGTCGACCCGAACCTGCGGCCGGAGGGCAAGCAGGGCGCCCTTGTGCGCACCCTCGAGTCGCACATCGCCTACTACGACCGCTGGGCCAAGAGCTGGGAGTTCCAGGCGCTGCTGAAGGCGCGACCGCTCGCGGGCGATCCCACCCTCGGCGAGGCGTACGTCGCGGCGACACAGCCGAAGGTCTGGTCGAGCTCGCAGCGCGAGGACTTCGTCGACAGCGTCCAGCGCATGCGCGAGCGCGTGATGGAGCACATCCCCGCCGAGGACGTCCCGCATCAGGTCAAGCTCGGGCCCGGTGGCATCCGCGACATCGAGTTCGCCGTGCAGCTGCTGCAGCTTGTGCACGGGCGGTCGGATGAGGACGTCCGCCACCGCGGCACGCTGAACGCCATCGACGCGCTCGAGGCCGGCGGCTACATCGGGCGCGAGGAGGCCGCGGTCTTCGCGCGCGACTACCGCACACTGCGCCTGATCGAGCACCGGCTGCAGCTCGTCGGACTCTCGCGCACGCACCTCATGCCGCGCACCGAGGACGGCCTGCGCCGCCTCGCCCGCGCCACGGGCCTCGCCGAGTCGGCGGACGGCGTAGAGGAGGTCTGGGAGGACATCAAGCGCGAGGTGCGCGAGATCCACGTGCGCCTGTTCTACCGACCACTGCTCTCGGCCGTGGCCCGCCTTCCCCAGGACGAGGGATCGCTCACGGAGGAGCAGGCGCGCGACCGCCTCGCCGCCATCGGCTTCCGCGAGCCCGCCGTGGCGCTGCGGCACATCGGAGCCGTCACGAGCGGCCTCAGCCGCAAGGCGACGATCCAGCGCCACCTCATCCCGGTCATGCTGCGGATGTTCGCCGAGGGCGCGGATCCGGACTACGGCCTCGTCGCCTTCCGGCGCATCAGCGAGCGGCTGGGGGAGACGCCCTGGTTCCTGCGCATGCTGCGCGACTCCTCGGGCGCGGCCGAGCGGCTGACCCGACTGCTGTCCGCGTCGCGCTACGCGGGCGAGCTGATGGAGTGGATCCCCGAGTCGGTCGCCTGGCTCGACAACGACGAGCAGCTGCGGCCGCGGTCCGGGCCGTCCCTCGAGGAGGAGGCGCGGGCCATCCAGACCCGGCACGACACCATCGAGGATGCCATGCGGGCCGTGCGGGCGCTGCGCCGCCGCGAGATGCTCCGCACCGCGATGGGCGCCGTGCTGGGCGTCACCACGCTCGAGCAGCTGAGCGACGCGCTCACCACGATCACCGAGGTGACGCTGCGGGCAACGCTGCGCGCCGTGAGACGCGAGGTCGTGCCGGAGGACGACGCATCGCTCGACTTCGCGATCATCGGCATGGGTCGCTTCGGCGGCGCCGAGCTCGGCTTCGGCTCGGACGCGGACGTCCTCTACGTGTACCGGACCGAGGCGGTGGAGCCGCATCGCGCCGAGACGCTGGCGCTGAAGATCGTGGCCGAGCTGCGCCGCGTCTCGGAGGACTTCCGCCTGCCGCTCGAGCTCGACGCCGACCTGCGCCCCGAGGGCCGCAAGGGCCCCATCGTGCGCTCGCTCGACGCCTACGCGGAGTACTACCGCCGCTGGTCGGTGTCGTGGGAGGCCCAGGCCCTGCTGCGGGCGCGTGGGGTCGCGGGATCCGTGAAGCTCATCGACGCATTTATGCAGCTCGCCGACGACGTCCGCTACCCCGAGCAGCCCGACGCGCAGGCGGTGCGCGAGATCAAGCGCATCAAGGCACGCGTCGAGACCGAGCGCCTTCCGCAGCGCATCGACCCGACTCGGCACCTCAAGCTCGGACCCGGCGGCCTCAGCGACGTGGAGTGGCTCGTACAGCTGCTGCAGCTGCAGCACGCCCGCACGGTTCCCGGCCTGCGCACGACCTCGACTCTCGCGGCACTGGACGCCGCGGTGGAGGCGGGCCTCGTCATCGCGGAGGACGCCGCCCTGCTGCGGGCCGCGTGGCTGCTCGCCGCGCGTCTTCGCTCGGCGAACACGCTGCTGTCGGGCCAGACGAGCGACGTCCTGCCCACCGACCGGCGCCTGCTGGACGGCATCGGCCGCATCCTCGAATACCCGCCCCACAGCGCCACGCAGCTCGAGCAGGACTGGCTGGGCACCGCCCGCCGCGCCCGCCGCGTCTTCGACCGCCTGTTCTACGGCTGACCTCGCCACCGCTGCGGATCCTGCGCGTGCGGGTGAGGCTGCGTTCCGCGGCCGAGACTGCGCTCCGCGGCCGAGACTGCGCTCTGCGCGCGAGACTGCGCTCTGCGCGCGAGACGACGTGTGGCGACTGCTGTCTCGCCCGCCCGCTGCTGTCTCGTGGCCGGGCGCGCCGGCTGATCACGCAACAACGACGGAGGCCCCGCCACCTCGAAAGGTGACGGGGCCTCCGTGCGGGGTCTGGATCAGACGCCGTAGTACAGCTCGAACTCGAACGGGTGCGGGCGCTGGGCCATCGGCTTGATCTCGTTCTCGTGCTTGTAGTCGATCCACGTGTCGATCAGCTCGTCGGTGAACACGCCACCGGCGGTGAGGAACTCGCGGTCCTTGTCGAGCGCGTCGAGCGAGTCGACGAGGGAGTTCGGAACCTGGGGGATGTTCTTCGCCTCCTCGGCCGGCAGCTCGTACAGGTCCTTGTCGACCGGCTCGTGCGGCTCGATGCGGTTCTTGATGCCGTCGATGCCGGCCATCAGCTGCGCCGCGAACGCGAGGTACGGGTTGCCCGACGAGTCGGGGGCGCGGAACTCGATGCGCTTCGCCTTCGGGTTCGAACCCGTGATCGGGATGCGGATGGCCGCCGAGCGGTTACCGGCCGAGTAGACGAGGTTGACCGGGGCCTCGAAGCCCTTGACCAGGCGGTGGTACGAGTTCAGCGTGGGGTTCGTGAACGCGAGGACGGCGGGAGCGTGCTTCAGCAGGCCGCCGATGTACCAGCGGGCGATGTCCGAGAGCTGCGCGTAGCCCTTCTCGTCGTAGAAGAGCGGCTTGCCGTCGGCCCACAGCGACTGGTGCGTGTGCATGCCCGAGCCGTTGTCGCCGAAGAGCGGCTTCGGCATGAACGTCGCCGTCTTGCCCCACTCCTCGGCGGTGTTCTTCACGATGTACTTGAACTTCAGGATGTCGTCCGCCGAGTGGACCATCGTGTCGAACTTGTAGTTGATCTCGGCCTGGCCGGCGGTGCCCACCTCGTGGTGCGAGCGCTCGACCTCGAGGCCCGCCTCGATGAGCTTCAGCACGATGTCATCGCGGATGTCGGCCTGCTTGTCGACCGGCGAGACCGGGAAGTAGCCGCCCTTGTACGGGGTCTTGTTCGCGAGGTTTCCACCCTCTTCCTCGCGGCCCGAGTTCCACGCGGCCTCCTCGGAGTCGACCGAGTAGAAGCTCTTGCCCTGCGAGACCTCGTAGCGGACGTCGTCGAAGATGAAGAACTCGGCCTCAGGCGCGAAGAACGCGGTGTCGGCGATGCCGGTCGAGGCGAGGTACTTCTCGGCCTTCTTCGCGACCTGGCGCGGGTCCTTGGAGTAGATCTCGCCGTTGCGCGGGTTGTAGATGTCGAACACCATGATCAGCGTCTTCGCCTCGCGGAACGGGTCGAGGTACGCGGTCGTGACGTCGGGGATCAGCTGCATGTCCGACTCGTTGATGTTCGCGAAGCCTCGGATCGAGGAGCCGTCGAACAGCTGTCCCACCGTGAAGAAGTCCTCATCGACAGTCGAGGCCGGGATGTTGAAGTGCTGCTGAACACCGGGAAGGTCGGTGAAGCGGATGTCGAGGAACTTGACATCGTTGTCCTTGATGAACTTCAGCACCTCGGATGAGTCGTTGAACATTGAGGCTCCAGATTGGTGGGACTTCGGGTGGGGATCGCCTGGAACGCAGGTGACGCCACGACCGTATAGGTGGGGCATTGCCCAAGGGTGTCCCTTATGTTTCCGGCATGTTACGGCGGCCCTCGGAAGGCGCGCCCGCCAGGGCGATCTAGGCTGGAGCGATGCGCCGTAACGAGCGGCCGAAGGGACTCGAGATGACCACCTCCGCAGACGCGTACCCCGGCCAGCGACTGGGGTTGCCGCCGACCGGACGCGGAAGCGTGGCGCGGGTCCCGCGACGCCTCGCCGGGCTCGCGATCGACTGGCTCGCTGCTGTCGTCATCTCCATCGCCTTCTTCGACTACGACCCGCTCGCGACGATGGCGATCTTCGCCGTGGTGCACATCCTGTTCATCCCGACGATCGGCGGCAGCCCCGGCCATCGGATCGCGGGGATGCGCCTGCAGCTCGCGACCGGCGGATGGCCCGGCCTGTGGCGTCCGATCGTTCGGACGCTGCTGCTGGTGCTCGTGATCCCTGCCGTGATCTGGGATCCGGATCAGCGCGGCCTCCACGATCGCGCCGCCGGCACCATCCTGGTCCGCGCGTAGCGGGCGCGGGCCGCCCGAGGCGGCGTCCCCGGAGATGGGAGAAGCCCCGCCGTGGCGGGGCTTCTCAGGTCAGGATCAGCGCGGACGCGGTGCGCGTGCCTTGGTCGGATCGATTCCCTTGGGGATCGGCAGCGACGCGAGCGACTGCGACACCGACTCGATGCGCTGGACCACGGCGCCCATCGTGGCGCGGTCGATGGCCTTCGGGTACGACTTGATCGTGCGGACGAGCTCGGCGATCGAGACCTCGTCCTCGCCGTGTCCGACGTAGAGCTCGTGGACGGGGACCCCGTTCGCGACCCGGCTGACCTTCATCCGCTCGTCGCGCATGAGGCGCGTCAGGCGGCCGCGGCTTCCCTCGCCGACGATGACCACGCCGCCGCGGCCGACCGCGCGGTACACGGCCTCCTGCGTCTTCGGGTTCACACCCACGGGCATCTCGCTCGAGCGCCAGTTGCGGCCGAGCATCGTCGACAGGACGTGGCCGGTGGCGCCGGGCATTCCGTCGAGCTTGCGGTACATCGCCTTGGTCGAGAGGCGCGTGAGCGTCATCATCGCGGCGAGCAGGCCGAGCATAAGACCGGCAAGACCCCACAGGATGAGGCCGAGCGGGTCGGGCTGGAGCAGCACGCCCAGCAGGATGCCGACCGCGAGACCCAGCACCAGGATGCCGAGCAGCAGCCAGCCGAGCCACGGGTACACCTCGCGTGTGAAGGTGAACAGGGACCGGATCTGCCGGAAGAAACCGGGGCGCTTCTCTGCCTCGGGGGTGCGTGCTGCCATACCTCCAGACTACCCAGTGCCCGGCGACGTTCCGACCCGTCCGGTGCCGCAGCGACCCGTCCACAGGCCGATGTTCGCGCAGGGCGATGCACACCTGCGGCATCGAGCCCCACGGCGACGCGCTGCGGCGCAGGATTGCCGCATGTCCGCCACCGCTCGCCCCTCTGACGCGCCGTCCGTCCTCGACCCCGCGCCGGCCGGGTCCGAGCCGCCCCTCACGGACGCCTATCGACCCATTCGGCGCATCGCCCTGCCGCACGCGCCCGTGGCGGGGATGCTCGCCGCGGCGGGGGAGCGGCGCGTGCTGCTCGCCGACGCCGAGGCCTGCGCCGGTCGCGTCTTCCTCGGCAGGTCGGATCTTCCCCACCACCTCCTGGTCCCCCTCGACCTCGTCCGGCGCGCCGACGGCCACGACCTCGAGCTTCCCTGGTGCCGCGAGCCGCTCGCGCGCCTGCTCGACCGTCGCGCGGCGGAGAACAGGCCGCTGGCGGGCGGCGAGCTGGTGACCGTCGCCGTGAGCCTCGCGCGCGGCGCGTGCGAGGCGTGGGAGGACGTCCCGCCGGAGGCCGAGCCGCCGCCCGGCCGGTGGTGGATCGACGACGAGGGGCGCCCGCTGTTCGCGCCGGCGGATGACGGCGCTCCCGTGGCGGAGGAGGCGAGTGCGCTCCTCGCGCGGGCCGCCGCGCACACGAAGGACCGGGTGCTGCGCCGAGTGATCGAGGAGGCGCGAGACGCCCTCGAACGACCGCGCCGGCTTCACCGCGCACTGGGGGCGCTCGAAGACGCGCTGTTCGAGTGCTACGCGCCCAGGGCGATCGAGCGCGGCGAGGGAAGGGCAGCGGATGCCGGTGCGGTCGTGCGCCTCGACGACGCACCGGAGCTTCCCGCGGGGCCGAGCCCGGGTGCGAGTCTTGCCGGCATCCTCGGGCACTTCACGGATCCGGGCCTCGCCGACGCCGTAGGAGACGCGCTCGACAGGACGCGCACCGCGGCGCGGCGCGCCCTGGGCACGGGGCGGAGACTGCCGGTGCTGGTGGGAGCGGCCGCGGCGGTGCTCGTTGTGGTCGGCGGGCTCATGTGGCCGTCGGATCCGGAGCCGGCCGATGCCCACGCGGCGAAGGGCGCCACGCCCACACCCTCGGCGACCGCGCCCGCCACCGCCGCGCCGGGGGTGCCGACTCCCGAACCGAGCGGCACCGCCGATGCCCCGGCCGAGGACGCGCAGGCCGCGGCCGAGCGGCTGCTCGCGGAACTCGCCGACTGCGCCGCGCACGGCGACCCGCTGTGCGAGGGCATCCGGGACGACCCCGCGGAGCCTTTCCCGGACGAGGTGCTCGCCGCGGTGGCCGCGTCGGCCGAGGCCGTGCTGCTCGACGACTACGGCGACGTGGCGGTCTTCCGCGTCCAGGATGCGGACGGCGCGCCGCAGGCCGTGCTGATGCAGCTCGTCAGGCTCGACGGCCGCTGGCTCATCCGCAGCGCGCAGGCTCTCTCGGGAGCAGGATGAGCCCCCGCGTGAATGCGGAAGGGGCCCGACCGGCGAGATGCCGGCCGAGCCCCTTCAGGCAGCGGGTCAGATGCCGAGGTCGCCCGTGAAGGCAGCCTCCTCGAGACGGGCCTTGACCGCCGACAGGAAGCGGGCCGCGTCGGCGCCGTCGATCGTGCGGTGGTCGTAGGACAGCGCGAGGTAGACGTACGAGCGGATGCCGATGGCCTCCACGCCGTCGACCTTCACGACACCGGGACGCTTGTAGACGATTCCCGTGCCGAGGATCGCCGACTGCGGCAGGAACACGACGGGGGTGTCGAACAGCGCGCCACGCGAACCGGTGTTGGTCAGCGTGAACGTGCCGCCCGCGAGCTCGTCGGGCTTCAGCTTGTTGTCGCGCGTGCGCGCGGCGAGGTCGGCGATCTCGGTCGAGATCTGAGCGAGGTTCTTCGTCGCCGCGTCGCGCAGCACCGGAGTGAGCAGGCCGCGCGGCGTGTCGACCGCGATCGAGATGTTCTCGGACGCGGGGTAGACGATGTTCTCGCCGTCCAGCGTCGAGTTGATGATCGGGTACGCCTGCAGCGCCTCGGCCGCGGCGAGAGCGAAGAACGGAAGGAACGACAGCTTGCCGCCGGTCTTCGCGACGAAGTCGCTCTGCACCTGGCTGCGCAGAGCGGCGACCTTCGTCACATCCACCTCGACCACGGTGGTGAGCTGCGCCGTCGAGTTCATCGACTCGACCGCGCGCGACGCGAGCACCTTGCGCAGGCGCGACATCGGCTGGGTCGTGCCGCGCAGCTCCGAGACCTCGAGCTTCGTGGCGGGAGCGGCCTGGGCGGGCGCCTCGGCGGCGGCGGGAGCCGAAGCGGTCTCCGCAGCCTTCAGGACGTCCTCCTTGCGGATTCGGCCGCCGACACCGGTGCCCGTGACGGTCGCCAGGTCGACGCCGTTCTGCGCGGCGAGGCGGCGCACCAGCGGCGTGACGTAGACCTTGTCGTCGTCCGCCGAGGGCGTGAACGTGGGCGCGGCGGGCTCGGCCTTCGGGGCCTCCTGCGCCGGAGCCGAGGGCTGGGCCGGAGCGGCGGGCTGCGCCGGCGCGGCCGGAGCCGGGGCCTCCTGAGCCGGAGCCGGGGCCTCCTGTGCCGGGGCCTCCTGTGCCGGCGCCTCCTGTGCGGGCGCCTCCGGGGCGGCCGGAGCCTCCTGCGCGGCAGCCGGGGCGCCGCTGCCGACGCGGGCGAGCACGGCGCCGACCTCGACGGTCTCGTCCTCCTGGACGAGGATCTCCTGGATCACGCCGGCGACCGGCGAGGGGATCTCGGTGTCGACCTTGTCGGTCGAGATCTCCAGCAGCGCCTCGTCGACGGCGATCTCGTCGCCGACCTTCTTCAGCCAGCGGGTGACCGTTCCCTCGGTGACGCTCTCGCCGAGCTCGGGAAGCACGATGTCGGTGGCGTCGCCGGACGAGCTCGGGGCCGGCGCCGTCTCGGCGACCGGTGCGGGCTGCTCGGCGGGGGCCTCGGCGGCGGGCGCGGGCGCCTGCTCGGCCGGCGCCTGCTCCGCCGGAGCGGCCTCGGCGGGCGCCTGCTCGGCGGGCGCCTGCTCGGCGGCCGGCGCGTCGTCCTGCGCGCCGGAGCCCGAGCCGTCGCCGATCTTCGCCAGCACGGCGCCGACCTCGACGGTCTCGTCCTCCTGAACGAGGATCTCCTCGATCACGCCTGCGACGGGCGACGGGATCTCGGTGTCGACCTTGTCGGTCGAGATCTCCAACAGGGCCTCGTCGACGGCGATCGTGTCGCCGACCTTCTTCAGCCAGCGGGTGACCGTTCCCTCGGTGACGCTTTCGCCGAGTTCGGGGAGGACCACGGAAGTACTCATGTCGGAGTCTCCTTCAGGATTCGATGACGTTCTACAGCTTAGTGACGTGCGGTCCTCGGATCGGGCCGCATCGGGTTTCAGATCGCGTGAAGCGGCTTGCCCGCAAGAGCCAGGAAGGCCTCGCCGAGCGCCTCGCTCTGGGTGGGGTGGGCGTGGATGAGCGGCGCGATGTCCTCGGGGTGCGCCTCCCAGGCGACCGCGAGCTGCCCCTCCGTGATGAGCTCGCCCACCCGGTCGCCGAGCAGGTGCACGCCCAGGATGGGGCCGTCGACGCGGCGCACGACCTTGACGAGCCCGCCCGTGCCGATGATCTCGCTCTTGCCGTTTCCGGCCAGGTTGTACTCGTACGAGGTCACGCCCTCGGCGCCGTGCTCGGCGACCGCCTGCGCCTCCGTCAGCCCGACGGAAGCCGCCTCGGGATGGGAGTAGGTGACCTTCGGGATCTGCGTCTCGGGAACGGGCACGGGATCGAGCCCCGCGATCGCCTCGGCGACGAAGATGCCCTGCTGGAACCCGCGGTGAGCGAGCTGGAGGCCGGGCACGATGTCGCCCACGGCCCACACCCCCTCCGCGGTCGTGCGCAGTCGCTCGTCGACCGTGACGAAGCCGCGATCCAGCGAGACGCCGGCCTCCTCGAAACCCAGACCGGCGGTTGCCGGCCCACGGCCGACGGCGACCAGCAGGTAGTCGGCGCGAAGCGAGGCGCCGTCCTCGAGCGTGACCGTGACGCCGTCGCCATCCTGCGTCGCCGAGGCGAAGCGGACGCCGAGGCGCGCCTGGATGCCGCGCTTGCGGTATGCGCGCTCGAGGCCCTTGCTGAGAGCGATGTCCTCGTTCGGGATCAGGTGTTCGAACGCCTCGACGATCGTGACCTCGGCGCCGAAGGAACGCCACACGCTGGCGAACTCGACGCCGATCACGCCGCCGCCGAGGATGATGACGCTTCCCGGGACCTCGTCGAGGGCGAGGGCGCCCTCGCTCGTCAGGATGCGGCCGCCGATCTCCAGGCTCGGCAGGGTGCGGCTGTACGAGCCGGTGGCCAGCACGACGTCGCGGCCCGTGTACGTGTCGTCTCCGACCCGGACAGTGCGTCCGGCCTCGAGCCGTCCCTCGCCCGCGATCACGGTGATCCCGCGACGGGCGATGAGGCCCTCGAGGCCCTTGAACTTCTTCGCGACGATTCCCTCGCGGTACGCGCGCAGGCCGGCTGGGTCGATGCCGCCGAGCGAGGCGGTCACGCCGTACGAGGCGGCCTCGCGCACGGAATCGGCGACCTCGGCCGCGTGGAGCAGCGCCTTCGTGGGGATGCACCCGCGGTGAAGGCACGTGCCGCCGAGGCGGTCCTTCTCGATCAGTGCGACGGTCTTGCCGAGCTCGGAGGCGCGCAGCGCGGCGGCGTATCCGCCGCTGCCGCCGCCGAGGACGACGACGTCGAAGTCGTGAGCGGTCACTGCACCTCTCCACCCGCGGCGACGAAATCGATCAGCGCGCGGATGCTGGCCCCCGTGGGCCCCTTGTCCGTGAAGCCGTAGGCGGCGCTCGCGCTCATGGCGGAGCCGGCGATGTCGAGGTGCACCCACGGGATCCGCGGGGCGTCGTCGCCGTCACCCGTGCGACCGACGAAGTGCTGCAGGAACAGCCCCGCGTACAGGGCGCCGCCGTTGCGGTTTCCCATGTCGGCGTTGCGGAGATCGGCGACGCGCGACTCGAGCTGCTCGGCGATGTGCTCAGGCAGGGGGAGCGGCCAGGCGAGCTCTCCGGTGCGGTCGGCCGAGCGCAGGAACGCGTCGACCGCATCGCCGTGGCCCATCACGCCGGTGTGGCGCGTGCCCAGGGCGGCCATCACGGCGCCGGTCAGGGTCGCGACGTCGACGATGACATCCGGGTTCTCGCGGCTCGCCGCGACCAGGCCGTCGGCGAGGACGAGGCGTCCCTCGGCATCGGTGTTCGTCACCTCGACCGTGGTGCCGTCGAGCATGGTGAGCACGTCTCCCGGGCGCGTGGCGCGGCCCGAGGGCATGTTGTCGGCGATGCACATCCAGCCGGTGACGCGCACGGGGAGCTCGAGCTGCGCGGCGGCGCGGACGACGGCGAGCACCTCGGCGGCGCCGGTCATGTCCTCGTTCATGCCGAGCATCGAGGCCGCGGGCTTGAGCGAGAGGCCGCCGGTGTCGAACGTGATCCCCTTGCCGACGAGCGCGATGTGGCGCTGCGCGCCCTCCGGCGCCCACTCGAGGCGCACGAGGCGGGGCGGGCGGTCCGATCCCTTGCCGACGCCGAGGATGCCGCCGAAGCCGCCCTCCTCGAGGGCCTCCTCGTCGTACACGGTCACGTCGATGTCGAGATCGGCCGTGGCGGCCACCGCGGCCTCGGCGAGCTGCTCCGGGCTCTGGCGGTCGGCCGTGGTCGAGACGAGATCCTTCACCAGGGCGACCGCCTCGGCGGCCGCGCGCACCGTGGCGAGCTCGGCGTCGTCGACCGGGCCGGGCACGTGCACGATGACCGAGGAGGCGCGACGCTTCTTCTTCGCCTTCTCCGGATCCTGCGTCTTGTACGACTCGAACGAGTAGGCACCGAGGGATGCGCCCTCGGCGGCGGCGCGCCAGGCGTCGTCAACATCGGCGGCGACGTGCACCGCGACGGTGTCGAAGCCGGTCAGCATCCGTGCGGCGGTGCCGACGGCCTCGCGGACGGCGGTGGCGTCCGGATCCGATCCGAGACCGACGACCGCGAGCGGACGGTCGGTCACGTCGGGGGCGTAGACGCGGGCGAACGAGTTCTTCGCGCCGGTGAATCCCGTGGCGTCGAGCGCCGGGCGCAGGCCGGGAAGGTCGAGTTCGTCGCCCTCGGCGAACGAGGGAAGCGCCAGGATCGCGGCCTCCGCGCTTTCCTGGGGGAACGAGTCTTGGGTCAGCGCGAGAGCGGGAATCGGCATTCCTCCATCCTAGGTACGCGCAGAGCGGAACAGGTCCCGGGCACTCCGGGGGCTCGTAGCATGGATGCATGCCCTCGACAGGTGACATCTATGAGCGGGTCGCGAACGGTCCGATCGTTCCGGACGGACTTCCCCTCGTCATCCTGATGACGGGGTTCACCGATGCGGGCGGTGCCGTGTCGAACCTCATCGACTTCGCGCGCGAGGAGCTGAACCCGCGGCCCGTCGTCGTGTTCTCGAACGACGCGCTGCTCGACTACCGGGCGCGGCGCCCCATCGTGACCTTCGAGCAGGATCACCTGAGCGACTACCGGCCGCCGCGTCTCGAGCTCTCGCTCGCGCACGACGCGCTGGGTCAGCCCTTCCTGCTGCTCTCGGGCTACGAGCCGGATTTCTCGTGGGATGCGTTCGCCGAGGCGGCGGTCGACTTCGCCGATCGCTACGCCGTGAAGTCGATCACGTGGGTGCACGCGATCGCGATGCCGGTGCCGCACACCCGCACGCTGGGCGTCACCGTCAGCGGAAACCGCGCCGACCTGATCGAGGCGCACTCCATCTGGCACCCGCGCACGCAGGTGCCGGCGACGGTCGGGCACCTGCTGGAGTACCGCTTCATCGAGTCGGGCTTCGACACGGCGGGCTTCGTCCTGCTCGTGCCTCACTACCTGGCCGAGACCGACTACCCGGCGGCGACGATCGCCGCCCTCGACAAGCTGATGGCCGCCACGGGCCTGGTCTTCGCGCTGGACGAGCTGTACGGCGAGAACCGCGAGTATCTCGGCAAGGTCGAGGACCAGATCGCCGGCAACGAGGAGCTGGGCCGGATGGTGCAGGGACTCGAGGAGCGCTACGACGCCTACGCCGCGGGACTCGCCGGCGGCACGCCGACGGTCGGCGGGCTGCGGGAGGGCGAGCTGCCGAGCGCCGACGAGCTCGCGGCCGAGCTCGAGCGGTTCCTCGCGTCGCGCCCGAGCGGCGACGACGACAAGCGCGGAAGCTGACGGAAGAGCGCCTCCCGGCGGAATACCGGAGCCCCTCGAACCGTTGTCTCCACTGTCGCGCGAGGCGGAGCCGCCTCGCCGTAAGGGTCGGGTGAGGGAGCGTCGCCCGACGTATGAGAGAATGGGTGTCCGACCCGTTGTCGAGACGGCGCATATGACGGCGCTGGACTTGACAAGGGTCTTACTAGTGCCCGTACACACCCGGGGGCGCGGCGCGCAAGCGTCGCCGGTGAAAGGCGAAACGTGACCACTGCCACGAAGACTCCGCGGAGCACCGCGAAGAAGAAGGACGCGACGGAAGCGGATGCGCCCGTCGACACCGCTGTGACCGAGGCCCCGGCAGGGGCGAAGGCGCCGCGCAAGACCGCGGCGAAGACGGCCGACAAGCCCGCGGCAAAGGCGCCAGCGCGGAAGACGGCCGCAAAGGCCGCTCCGAAGAAGGCTGCGCCCAAGAAGGCCGCCAAGGACTCCGACGGTCCCGACGACGATGAGGCCGTCGAGGTCGAAGAGGTCGAGATCGACGACACCGAGGCGGCAGAGGCCGCCAAGGACGACGCCGCCGAGGCGTCCGACGACGACGACGCGCCCAAGAACGTCGTCACAGAGCCGCTGCCCACGGGCGCGATCGTCATCAGCTCGAGCGACGAGGACGAGGTCCCCGTCTACTCGACGCAGATCACGGGCGCCACGGCCGACCCGGTCAAGGACTACCTGAAGCAGATCGGCAAGGTCCCGCTGCTGAACGCGGCGGAGGAGGTCGACCTCGCCATGCGCATAGAGGCGGGTCTGTTCGCCGAGGAGAAGCTGTCGAAGATGTCGGCAGCCGAGAAGTCGAGCCAGCTCGGCCTCGACCTGCAGTGGGTCGCGCGCGACGGCCAGCGCGCCAAGTCGCACCTGCTCGGCGCCAACCTGCGTCTCGTCGTCTCGCTCGCGAAGCGCTACACGGGCCGGGGCATGCAGTTCCTGGACCTGATCCAGGAGGGCAACCTCGGTCTGATCCGCGCGGTCGAGAAGTTCGACTACACAAAGGGCTTCAAGTTCTCGACGTACGCGACCTGGTGGATCCGCCAGGCGATCACGCGCGCGATGGCCGACCAGGCCCGCACGATCCGCATCCCCGTGCACATGGTCGAGGTCATCAACAAGCTCGCCCGCGTGCAGCGTCAGATGCTGCAGGATCTCGGCCGCGAACCCACACCCGAGGAGCTCTCCAAGGAGCTCGACATGACCCCCGAGAAGGTCATCGAGGTGCAGAAGTACGGCCGTGAGCCGATCTCGCTGCACACGCCCCTGGGTGAGGACGGCGACAGCGAGTTCGGCGACCTGATCGAGGACACCGAGGCCGTCGTCCCGGCCGACGCCGTGGGCTTCACCATGCTGCAGCGTCAGCTCGAGAGCCTGCTCGACTCGCTCTCCGAGCGCGAGGCGGGCGTCATCCGGATGCGCTTCGGTCTTGGCGACGGTCAGCCGAAGACTCTCGACCAGATCGGCGACACGTTCGGCGTCACGCGCGAGCGCATCCGCCAGATCGAGTCGAAGACGATGGCGAAGCTGCGTCACCCGAGCCGCTCGCAGTCGCTGCGGGACTACCTCGAGTGAGCGCGGCCGCGAACGAGGGCAAGGCCCTCGAGGTCGAGGTCGACGGTGAGAAGGTCCAGCGAATCCCGCTGCGCACGCGCGTCGTGATGCCGGATGACGACCTCGACGCGATCATCACCGAGTACGCGAAGGACGCCGTGCAGCCGGGCGACCTGCTGTTCGTGACCGAGAAGATCGTCGCGATCACGCAGGGCCGCTCGTACCTGCTGACGGACATCAAGGTCCGTCCCCTCGCCCGGTTCCTGTCGAAGTACGTTGTGAAGACGCCGTACGGCATCGGCCTCGGCATGCCCGAGACCATGGAGATGGCGCTGCGCGAGTGCGGCACCCCGCGGATCCTGTTCGCCGCCGCCGTCGCGGCAGTGACCAAGGCTTTCGGGCGCAAGGGCGACTTCTACCGGATCGCCGGTGACAAGGCCCGCGCGATCGACGGCCCCACGAGCGGCACGATCCCGCCGTACAACCAGGCCGTCGTGCTCGGTCCGGACAAGCCGCGCGAGGTCGCCCGCCGTGTGCAGGCGCTGCTCGGCGGCGGCATCGACGTGGCCGTCGTCGACATCAACGACATCGGCGGCAACATCCTCGGTTCGACGCTCGACAAGGCGGGGGAGAAGCGCCTCGTGCGCATCCTCGGCGACAACCCGCTCGGCCAGGGCCACCAGTCCACGCCGCTCGGGATCGTGAGATCGATCGCTGGTTGAGCGAGCGAAGCGAGTCGAAACCCCCAAACCTCCCGGGAGGCTTTGGGGTTTCGACTCGGTCGCTTCGCTCCCTCGCTCAACCAGCGAAGGGGATCAGAACTTGATCGCGGCCTTGTAGCGGGGCTTGTGACCGGTGCGGATGCCGGTGACGCTCGGCTTGTTCTCGTAGACGCCGGCGCCCCAGTTCCCCTCGACCAGGACCGGGCCATCCGGGGTGACGACGACATCCCAGCCCACGTAGGGGACCTCGGGCACGACGCGCGCGACCTCGTCGATGAACGCGAGCACCTCGTCGATGAGCGGCAGGCGGAACTCGGCGATCGGGAAACCCGTGTCGGGGTGCTTCTCGTGCACGTGGCCGTGCGAGTCGTAGCCCGCGCCGAACGCACGACCGTCGTCGTGGAGCATCGTGTAGAAGCCGCCGTACGACATCTGGTCGCTCACGGCGCCGCGGCCGAACTTCTGCGCGATCGCGAGGACGTGCACCTGCGTGCCATCGAAGAACGCCGTGATGCGGGTGGTGTTGACCGTGCCGGGGCAGACGGCCGCGAGGTCGTCGTGCTGGCGGATGACCTCCTCGAGCAGCAGCTCGTCGCGCTCGATGAGGCCGCGGTGGAACGCCTCCCAGTCCGAGACGTCCTTCGCGTGGTAGCGGCGGACGCCGAGGCCCATGTGGCTGACGGGCACCTTCGCGATGAAGGTGCCGTGCTTCTCCGCGAACGCGCGGACGGCGTCGGCGTTGCCGGCCTCGACGATGAGCCACTCGCGCTTGAGGAAGCGGTCGAACAGCTTGTTGAACTCGATCTTGTTCTCGAACAGGACGCGCTTGTCCTTGCGGGCGAAGCGCTGCGCGAGCTGCATCGAGACGGGATGCGTCATGTACGTCGCGCGCTCCTCCTTCGAGAGGATGGCGAAGTCGTAGTCGACGTAGTCCTGGAACGCGACGTCGTGGCGCGCGGCCGACCACAGCATGTCCGCGAACACCCGAGGCGTCCAGGCCCCGTGCTGCTCGTGCACCTCTCTGGCGCGCTCCGCGACCGACTTCACGTCGATGCGGCGGGCGCGCTCGGCGAGGTAGCGGAACTTGCCGGCGAGGCCGAGGCGGTTGTCAGACATTCACACTCCGAGGGGTCAGCGGGACCGGTGGGCCCCCGGGTTAGTCTAGGTCGGTGACCTGGTCGAACCCCCGGCGCGCAGCCCCGTTGGCGCGCATCTCGCGGTCGGCCCTCCTCGCCAACGCGCGGCTACTCGCCCGCGATCCGGATGTCGTCGCCGATCTGCGACGTGACGCCTGGGGCCACGGGATCGACGTCGTCGCGCACGCGGTTGCCGCCGCCGGGGTGCGGTTCGCGCGTGTCGACGAGCGCGACGCGGCCGCCGCCGCAGCGGCCGGCCTCGAGCTGGTCGACCGGGAGCCGGGGAGCGGCGAACTGCTGTACGGCCTGCCGGGATCGGGAGGCGCGCCCGCGCTCGTCCTGAGCACGCCGATCCTGTCGACCAAGCGCCTGCTCGCGGGCGAGGGCGTCTCCTACGGCTACACCCACCGTGCGGTCGCCGACACGCGCGTCGCGCTGATCGCGGGCGGCTACGCGGAGGGCGTCGTGCGCGCCCTCGGCAACCGCGTCGGCGTCGAGCTGGCGGGCGCCGTGCGGCCCATCATCGGCCGCGTCGCCATGGACGTCTGCGTCATCGACATCGGCGATGCCGACGTCGCCGCGGGGGACGAGGCGGTGTACTTCGGATCGGGCCTCGTGCGCGACGGTCTCGCCGCCTGGGCCGCGGCGACGGGACTCAGCACCGCCGAGCTCGTGTGCGCCGTGGGCCTGCACGTCGAGCGCGAGGTGACCGAATGAGTGCGGAGCTGCGGATCTCGCGGTCGCGCCTCGTGGCCAATCTCGCCGCGGTACGGGAGCGGATCGCGCCGTCCGAGCTGCTGATGGTCGTCAAGGACGACGCGTACGCGCATGGTGTCGAGACCATCGTCGAGATCGCGCTGGATGCGGGCGTCACCTGGTTCGGTGCGATCGACCCGCCGAGCGCGCTGCGCGCGAAGGCCGTGGCCGGCGATCGGGCGCGCGTGTTCTGCTGGCTCACCCTCGGCGCCGAGGCCGCCCGCGTCGCGCTCGACGGCGGTCTCGAGCTCGGCGTCGGCGACGCCGACTACCTCGAGCGGATCGCGGAGGCCGCGCAGGACACCGCCGTCGTGCACCTGAAGATCGACACGGGCCTTCACCGCAACGGCGTGCGGCCCGAGGACTGGCCCGCGTTCGTCGCGCGCGCCGCCGAGCTGGAGCGGGCGGGGCGCATCCGCGTCGCCGGCATCTGGAGCCACATCTCCGAGGCGAGCGACGAGGACGACGACGTCGCCCGCGCCGAGTTCGACGCGGCGGTGGCGACGGCTCGAGCCGCGGGGCTTGAGCCCGAGGTGCGCCATCTCGCCGCCAGCGCCGCAGGCTGGGCGAGGCCCGAGTTCCGGTACGACCTCGTCCGCGTCGGGGCGTTCTGCTACGGCATCCGGTCGGCGGACGGCCCGGAGCTGCCCGGCATCGCCCCGGCGGCGACCCTCGTCGCACGCGTGACCGCCGTCCGCGCGGACGGGGTCGACATCGGCATCGGATCGCTCGACGGACTGCCGTCCTCCCTCGGCGGACGTGTCACGGTCGGCACGCCTGCCGGCGCGCGCCCCCTTCAGCGGGTGGGCCTCGCGGAGAGCACCGTGGCGGCATGGCCCGGTTCCGCGGTCGGGGACGAGGTCGCCGTGTTCGGACCGGGCGCGTCGGGGGAGTCGTCGGCGACCACCCTCGCGGAGGCGATCGGCACCGTCGGGGAGGAGCCCGTCCTGCGCGTCTCCCCGCTCATCCCTCGCGTCGTCGTCGACTGATCCGCGAGCCGGCGTTCCCCGGCCGAGACTTCGTAGCGCGCGCGATGCGGCATCCCGCGGCCGAGACTGCGCGGCGCACATGCTGTCTCGCGGGCAGGATGCACTCTCGTGCGTGAGTTGTCGTGTCACGCGGCGGGGCGCACCGGCGCCGAGAACGAGAACGCGCCCGCGGCCCCGAAGGGCGGCGGGCGCGTGAAGCCTCGGCTGCGGTCAGTCGGCGTCGCTCAGGCGTGCCGTCTCGTCGTGCCAGGAGGTCGCGACGGAGCGGAGCTTCTCCTCGTACTTGCGTCCGTGGTGGGCGCAGAAGAGCAGCTCGCTGCCGTTGACCTCGGCGGCGATGTACGCCTGCGCACCGCACGAGTCGCAGCGGTCCATCGCCGAGAGGCGGTAGGAGGGGGCGGGAGCTTCGGTCGTGGTCATCATGTCTGCCTCCTCGTTCTGTCCATCCGTGCACTCTTGCGGGATGCGTCACATATAACCACGCGGCCCTGATAAACCTGCCCGCCATGCGGCATGTTTCGCTCAGCGCGTACGCCGGGCCTCTCCTGCCCAGACGGGAGTAGGTGACAAGGGAGTGTCCAACGGGCGATCCGGGCGCGCGCGATTAGCATCGAAGATTGTGACTGCCGAGTACTCCGCCCATCATCTCCAGGTCCTGGAGGGCCTCGAGGCCGTCCGCAAGCGCCCGGGCATGTACATCGGCTCGAACGGCTCGCCGGGCCTCATGCACTGCCTCTGGGAGATCATCGACAACGCCGTCGACGAGGCGGTCGCCGGCAACGGCACGCGCATCGATGTCATCCTGCACGGCGACGGCAGCGTCGAGGTCCGCGACCGCGGGCGCGGCGTCCCTGTCGACGTCGAGCCCCGCACCGGCCTGTCCGGCGTCGAGGTCGTCTACACGAAGCTCCACGCGGGCGGAAAGTTCGGCGGCGGCTCGTACGCCGCCTCCGGTGGCCTTCACGGCGTCGGCGCCTCGGTCGTCAACGCGCTCTCCGAGCGCCTGGAGGTCGAGGTCGACCGCAACGGCAGGACGTGGGCGATGTCGTTCCACCGCGGCGAGCCGGGTGTGTTCGCGGACGGCAAGGGCGAGCCGACGCCGGATGCCCCGTTCACCCCGTTCGAGGAGCGAAGCGAGCTGCGCGTTGTCGGCAAGGTCGCCAAGGGCGTCACCGGCACGCGCGTGCGGTACTGGGCCGATCGCCAGATCTTCACGAAGGACGCGGCGTTCCAGCTCGACGACCTCGTGACGCGCGCGCGTCAGACCGCATTCCTCGTCCCCGGGCTCGAGATCGTGATCCGCGACGAGCGCGGCGAGGAGCCTGTCGAGACCGCGTACCGGTTCGACGGCGGGATCTCCGAGTTCGTCGACTTCCTCGCGACCGACGCGCCCATCACCGACACGTGGCGCCTCACCGGATCCGGAACGTTCACCGAGACCGTGCCCATGCTGCAGGCGAACGGCCACATGGTCTCGACCGAGGTCGAGCGCGAGTGCCGCGTCGACATCGCGCTGCGCTGGGGAACCGGCTACGACACGCACATCCGCTCGTTCGTGAACATCATCTCCACGCCCAAGGGCGGCACGCACCAGCAGGGCTTCGAGCAGGAGCTGCTGAAGCAGCTGCGCGACCAGGTCGCCGCCAACGCCCGTCGCCTGAAGGTCGGGAACGACAAGCTGGAGAAGGACGACGTGCTCGCCGGTCTCAGCGCCGTGCTCACCGTCGAGGTGCCCGAGCCGCAGTTCGAGGGCCAGACGAAGGAGGTGCTCGGCACCCCCGCCGTGCGCGCCATCGTGGCGAAGGTCGTCCGCGAGGAGCTGAAGGCCCGGTTCGCCTCCGCCAAGCGCGACGACAAGAACCAGACGTCGATGCTGCTCGACAAGGTCGTCTCCGAGATGAAGGCGCGCGTCTCGGCCCGCGCCCACAAGGAGACGCAGCGACGCAAGAACGCCCTGGAGAGCTCGTCGCTGCCGACGAAGCTCGTCGACTGCCGCACGCAGGATGTCGCGCAGTCCGAACTGTTCATCGTCGAGGGCGACTCGGCGCTCGGCACCGCGAAGCTCGCCCGCAACAGCGAGTACCAGGCACTGCTTCCGATCCGCGGCAAGATCCTGAACGTGCAGAAGGCGTCGATCAGCGACATGCTCTCGAACGCCGAGTGCGCGTCGATCATCCAGGTGGTCGGCGCCGGCTCGGGTCGAACGTTCGACATCGATGCGGCGCGCTACGGGAAGATCATCATGATGAGCGACGCCGATGTCGACGGCGCGCACATCCGCACTCTGCTGCTGACGCTGTTCTACCGGTACATGCGTCCGCTCGTCGAGGCCGGCCGGGTGTTCTCGGCCGTGCCGCCGCTGCACCGGATCATCGTGATCAACCCCGGCTCGAAACCGAACGAGACGATCTACACCTACAGCGAGGCCGAGCTCCACCGCCTGCTCGACAAGCTGCGCAAGGCCGGCAAGCGCTGGCAGGAGCCGATCCAGCGGTACAAGGGCCTCGGCGAGATGGATGCCGATCAGCTCGCGGAGACCACGATGATGCGCGAGGGACGCCTGCTGCGCCGCGTGCGCCTCGAGGACGCCGAAGCCGCCGGTCGTGTCTTCGAGATCCTGATGGGCAACGAGGTCGGCCCGCGCCGCGAGTTCATCGTGGAGTCCGCCGACCGCCTGAGCCGCGAGTCGATCGACGCCTGATCTCAGGAGCCGACGCCGGGAGATCCCAATCGGTACACTTCACGTGAGCCGACAGGGGAGGAGACAACGGTGACGTTCTTCTCCGTGATCCTGCCCCTGGCCGTGATCGCGACGTCCCATTTCGTCAGCGGTGGCGACGCGGCCCTGCTCCCCGCCGCCGCGATCCTGGTTCTGTTCGCGGCACTGGCCGCCGCGTACGCGCCGTCGGTGATCCGGGCGATCGCTCGCACGATCCTTCCGGCCGCCGCGCCCACGGCCCCGCGGCCGTATGCCGAAGACAAGGCGCTGCCGGCGCCCATTGCCGCTGGGACCGCCGGGACTGCCCGGCCCCGCGCGCCCGCCTTCCGGTTCCGCGCCGCGCGCTGACGCCGGTCCGCCCCTCCTGGGCGCCCGGGCTCCGCGGCGCACGCCGAGTTATGGCGCCGTCGGGGCGCCGGTGCGGCCCACCCCGGGCCCCGGTCGCCTCCGGCGCTTCGTCGCAGAGCCGAAGGAACCCCGTGAACATCTATGACCTCGCGCCCGTCCAGGCGCTGCTGTCGGCCGCCTCCTGGGCGGTCGGGCAGCTGAGCATCCTCGTCCAGCCCCTCGTCGGAGAGGGCGCCTCGGCCGCTGTCGCCGTGGTGCTGCTCACTCTGCTGGTGCGTACCGCGTTGATCCCGGTGGGGATCTCGCAGGCGCGCGCCGCGCGCACGCGCCGCCGCCTCGCGCCGCGGCTCGCCGAGCTGCAGCGGCGCCATCGCCGGCAGCCCGAGATCCTGCAGCGGAAGGTCGCCGAGCTCTACGCCTCCGAGAAGGCGTCGCCGCTGCAGGGCTGCCTCCCTGTGCTCGCGCAGGCGCCCATCCTGCTTGCGGTCTACGGCATCTTCGTGCACCCGCGCATCGGGGGCGCGCCCAACGAGCTGCTGGCGCACGCCGTGTTCGGCGTGGGGCTCGGCGACAGCCTGGTGGGCGGCATCGTCGCCGGCACGGCGTCGGCCGCGTCGATCGCGGTGTTCGCGGTGCTGATCGCCGTGATCGCCGTGGTCGCGCAGCTGTCCCGGCGCCTGCAGCCCGTCGAGCTGCCCGTGGGCGGCGCCGCCGCGCCTGGGGCTGAGGGTCTCGTCCGCGTTGTGAGCCTGCTGCCGTTCGCGACCGCGGCGATCGCCGCCTTCGTGCCGCTGGCGGCGGCCCTCTACCTGGCGGTCACGACCGCCTGGACGCTGGGTGAGCGCCTCGTGCTGCGGCGGCTGCTGGGGGCGTGAGCCGGATCGCACCTCCGCGGCGTCGCTGACGACGGGACCGGCGCGCGCCCGGATCAGCGCAGGGTGCGGCCGATCGAGCCCACGGGGGCCTCGAGCGGCTGCCCCGAGGCGTCGCGCCGGGCGAGCGTCTCGGGCAGCTTCCGGACCGTGCCGGTCGCGTCGACCGCGCGTGCCGGATCCGGACCCACCCACGCGAGCGTCAGGCGATCCTCGCCCTTCAGCAGCGAGTGCGCGCGGACGCCGCCGGTCGCGCGCCCCTTTGCCGGGAACTCGGAGAAGTCGGTGATCTTCGCGCGGCCGGTGTCCATGCCCGGGATCGCGGCGGATGACCCGGAGACGGTGACGACGACGGTCTCGTCACCGACGGCGGCGCCGAAGAAGATCGCCTCGGCCTTCGCCGCGAGCTTCACACCGGCCATGCCGCCGGCCGGCGCGCCCTGGGGGCGGACCGACGAGGCGGCGAAGCGCAGCAGCTGCGCGTCGGACGTGACGAACACGAGCTCGGCGTCGTCGGGTGCCGTCGCGGCGCCGACCAGGCCGTCGCCGGGCTTCAGCGCGATGATCTCCAGCTCGGGCTTCGGCGGCAGGGCGGATGGGACGATGCGCTTGACCACGCCCTGGGAGGTGCCGAGGGCGACGGGCGTGTCGTCATCCAGTCGCAAGAGCCCGACGATCCGCTCGCTGCGATCGGTGAGCCCGATGTAGTCGTGGAGCTTCACGCCGACGCCGAGCTGCACGGAGTTCGCGGGAACCGAGGGCAGGTCGACGGGGGAGAAGCGCACAAGACGCCCCTTCGACGTGATCGCGCCGGCCTCGCCGCGGATCGTCGCGTCGACGGTCGTCAGCAGCGCGTCGTGCTTGCTGCGGCGCGCGGGCGCGACCAGCTGCTGGCCCTCCTGCAGCTCGACGCGCACGGCGCGGCCGGTGGTCGACAGCGCGATCGTCGTGGGCCCGTCGGCGATCTGGAGATCGGGCTCGCCCTTGCGCGGCCGGGGCGCGGCGGGCTTGCCGTTCATCAGCAGGGTGCGACGCGGCGTCGCGTGCTTCTCGGCGGTGGCGTCGAGCTCGAGCGCCACCTGCTTGCGCAGCAGCACGTCCGAGCCGAGAAGCTCCTCCAGCTGGGCGATCTCGGCAAGCAGGGCGTCGCGCTCCTGCTCGAGCTCGATGCGCGAGAACTTCGTCAGGCGGCGAAGTCGCAGCTCGAGGATGTACTCGGCCTGCACCTCGTCGAGGTCGAACACGGTGCACAGGCGCCCGCGCGCCTGCTCCGACGTGTCGGAGGAGCGGATGACCTGGATGACCTCGTCGATGTCGAGGATCGCGACGAGCAGGCCCTGCACGAGGTGGAGCCGCTCGCGGCGCCGGGCGAGGCGGAACCGGCTGCGGCGCGTGACGACCGCGAGGCGGTGGTCGATGTAGACGCGCAGCAGCTCCTTCAGCCCGAGGGTGCGCGGCTGCCCGTCCACGAGCGCGACGTTGTTGATGCTGAACGAGTCCTCGAGCGGCGTGAGCTTGTACAGCAGCTCGAGCACCGCGTGCGGGTCGAACCCGGTCTTGATGCCGATCACGAGGCGCAGGCCGTTGTTGCGGTCGGTGAGGTCGGCGACGTCGCTGATGCCCTGCAGCTTCTTCGACTGCACCGCGTCCTTGAGCTTCTCGATCACGCGCTCGGGGCCGACCATGTACGGCAGCTCGGTGATCACGATGCCGGTGCGGCGCGGTGCGATCTGCTCGACCGACACCTTTCCGCGAAGCTTGAAGGCGCCGCGGCCGGTCTCGTATGCGTCGCGGACGCCGTCGAGCCCGACGAGGATGCCGCCCGAGGGGAAGTCGGGGCCGGGCACGAACTCCATGAGCTCGGCGGTGGTCGCCTCCGGGTGCTCGAGCAGGTGCGTCGCCGCCGCCACGACCTCGCTGAGGTTGTGCGGCGCCATGTTCGTCGCCATGCCCACCGCGATGCCGCTGGCGCCGTTGACGAGCAGGTTCGGGTACGCCGCCGGCAGCACGGAGGGCTGCTGGAACTGACCGTCGTAGTTGGGGACGAAGTCGACGACGTCCTCTTCGAGGTCCGCCGTCAGCGACAGCGCGGGCGCGGCGAGACGCGCCTCGGTGTACCGGGCCGCGGCGGGACCGTCGTCGAGCGATCCGAAGTTGCCGTGGCCGTCGATGAGCGGCACCCGCAGGGCCCAGTGCTGCGCGAGGCGCACGAGCGCGTCGTAGATCGCCGTGTCGCCGTGGGGGTGAAGCTTTCCCATCACCTCGCCGACGACGCGGGCGCTCTTGACGTGACCGCGGTCGGGGCGGAGGCCCATCTCGGCCATCTGGTACAGGATGCGCCGCTGCACCGGCTTCAGGCCGTCGCGGGCGTCTGGGAGGGCACGGGAGTAGATGACCGAGTACGCGTACTCGAGGTACGACCCCTGCATCTCCGCTTCGAGGTCGATGTCCTCGATGCGCTCTTCGACGGGTTCCGTCGAGCTCGGGGATGCGGAGGACTTGCGAGCCATGCTTCTCTTTCTCGAACGCTCGTCGGGTCGAGCGGTGGGCTCCGGGCGCAGGACCCGGAGCGGGCGAAGCGCGTTGTGCGAGACTTGCCCGGATGCCCCCCATCGTACCGACGGGCTCTCTGTCAGCCCGGAGCCTCACCGGAGTTGCGCCGGACATCCTTCGATCGCTGTCCGACGGATCCGGTGATCTGCGCCCCGCGCGATCCGCCGTGCTGTTCGTGATCGACGGGCTCGGCGCCCATCAGCTGCGTGCGCATGCCGGGCATGCCCGCCGCCTCGCGGCAGCGGGCGGAAAGAAGGATGTCGCCCGCACGGTCTTCCCGTCGACGACCGCGGCCGCGCTCACCTCGATCCTGACCGGCTCCGATCCAGGCCGGCACGGTCTTGTCGGGTACCGCGTCCTGGATCCGGATCAGGGACGACTCGCCAATCAGCTCAACGGCTACGAGCGGGACGGACTCGATCCGGCCACGTGGCAGCGCCGCCCCACGATCTTCGAACGCGCGGCCGCGGAAGGGCGACGCACGTTCGCGGTCGGCCTCGCGGAGTACTCCACGAGCGGGCTCACCGCCGCGATCCTGCGCGGGGCCGAGTACGTCGCATCCGACGAGATCCGGATGCGCGTGCGCGTCGCCTACGAGCTCGCCGCGGGCGAGCCGGGATCGCTTGTGTACTGCTACCTGCCCGAGATCGACAAGGCAGGCCACCGCCACGGCGTCGACTCGGAGGCGTGGATCTCGGCACTGGAGGAGGTCGACGCCGCGTTCGCCGCGCCGGTTCCCGCAGGCGTCGGCGCGCTTGTGACCGCCGACCACGGAATGGTGGATGTGCCGCGCCACCGCCACGTCCTGCTGCAGGACGGCGACCCGCGGCTCGACGGCGTGGCGCACCTGGGCGGCGAGCCCCGGCTGCTTCACGTGTATCTCGAGCCGGGATCGGATGCCCGCGCGGCCGCCGGGGTGTGGACCGTCGCCTCGGGACGAACCGCGGACGTCGCCACGCGCGACGAGGCGATCGCCGCGGGCCTGTTCGGCGAGGTCTCGGACGAGGTGCGCCCGCGCATCGGCGACCTTCTCGTCGCGGCGCGCGGCTCGTGGGCGTTCTACGACGACCGCCTCGAGGACAAGCGCCCGCAGAACATGATCGGCCAGCACGGCTCCGTGACCCCCGAGGAGGTCATGGTGCCGCTGCTGCGCCTGGGCGCCTACGCAGGCTGAGGTCGGAAACCGCTAGGTGTAGTTCCCCGTGAGGTTGTGAACGCGTGAGGCCGGGGTCTGGCCGCCGAGGGCGGTGTGGGGTCGGTGGTGATTGTAGTGATGCAGCCAGGCCGGGAACGCCTCGATGCGGGTCGATTCGTTCGGGTAGAAGCGGGCGTATGCCCATTCGTCCTCGGCGGTGCGGTTGAGGCGCTCGACCTTCCCGTTCGTCTGCGGCCGGTAGGGCCGCGTTCGACGGTGCTTCACTCCGTTGCCGAGCGCGTCTCGGAAGGCATGTGAGCGGTAGCAGGCGCCGTTGTCCGTCATCACCGCGGTGACCGTGATGCCCGCGTCGGCGAAGAACGCCTTCGCCCTGGTCCAGAACGCTGCAGCCGTCTCCTTGCGCTCGTCTTCGAGGATCTCGGAGTAGGCCAGCCGGGAGTGGTCGTCGATCGCGTTGTGGACAAACGCGTAGCCGACACCGCGCTGTCGGTCCCGGTTGCCTGCTGCCCGGCCGAGGGCGCGGTGCCCGCCGCCTTCGGGGATGCGCCCCTGCTTCTTGATGTCGACATGGACCAGCTCGCCCGGCCGCGACGCCTCGTAACGGATCGGTTTGGGCTTGCGGACCGGCAGTCCGGTGAATCGGTCCAGGTGCTTGAGCAACGGCATCCCGTAGCGGGCCAGGACCCGCCCGACCGTCGAGCGAGCCAGGCGCAGGTGATACGCGATCCGGTGAGGCCCCCAACGACGGGTGAACCGCAACGCGATGATCCGCCGCTCCGTGCGCCGTGACAACTGATGCGGCGACGACACCGGCCGTGACGACCTGTCGGTGAGCGGCTCGCCGGCGGCGTAGCGTTTGGCCCACTTCGACGCGGTCGCGGGCGAGCAGTTGAACCGTTCCGCTGCCCGCCGGATCGTCCAACCGGCATCGACGATCGCGGATGCGAGGCGACGACGCCCTTCCGGCGTCAAGGGAGCGTTAGCGTGAGTCACGAGGGCCTCCGTTGTGACGTAGTGAGTGTGGTAACCCACATCGTCCCGGAGGCCCTCGCCTCAGCTCACACGTTCACAACGTGTCGGCGAACTACAGCTAGTCGTCGCTGCGCGCGCCGAAGACGATCTCGTCCCACGACGGCATCGAGGTGCGACCGCGGCGGCGCGGCGACTCGTCCGCCTCGGGCGTGGCGCCGCGATCCTGCTTCTCGGCGGCCGGCATCGAGTCGAACAGCGCCACGGGCGCCCGACGCTCCGAGTCGCGCGCCTCGGGCCGAGCCGAGGGGCCCTGCTCGTCGGCGTCGAAGGCGGGGGCGGGCTCGCGCTGGCCGCGGCGGCGGCGGAGCGCCTCCAGCAGATCGGCCGTGTCGGGATTGGGCGACTGCGCGCCGGGGGCGCGCTTGGTGGCGAGGTCGCGCACCGTCGACGACGAGGAAGCGTGCTCCGCGCCCGGCTCCGGCTGGGCGTCGGGAAGGCGGCGAGGGCCGAAGGCACCCGAGTCGAACTGGGCATCCGCGTCCTCGGCGCCCGAGCCGTCGCCCTGGAGGGGCGCGACCGTGTCGAGCGCGCGGAGGCGGGGGATCAGCCCCTCCGGCATCGGGCCCTGACGCGACAGTTGGGTCGCGTCGCCGTTGAGCGGCGAGAGCGCGCTGCGGCGGGGCTCGAAGCTCCAGCGCGCGTCGTGATCGACCTCGTTGGCGGTGAACTCGAGCTTCACGATCCAGCCCGAGGACTCCTTCCAGCTCGTCCAGCGCTCGCCCGTCGCACCGAGCTCCGCGAGCTTCGCGCGGATGGCGACGCCGAAGGTCGGGTTCTCGTCCTGCTCGAGATCGATTCCCATCAGCACCGGCACGGCGAGCGCCTGGCCGACGATGTGCTCGCGCTCGGCGAGCACGGGCGTCTCGAACTTGCGGATCGCCTCGATCGGCGCGCCGAGCAGCTCGGCGACATCCTCGGCCGACATGCCGGAGCGGATGTGCGCCTGGATCTCGCGCGGGCTCGGCAGGGGCGCGCGCGTCTCGGCCGGGGAGTGCTCGCGCTGGGCTTTGCGGATCTCCGAGCGCAGCACGTCATCGATCGCGAGCGTGAAGCGCTGGCCCGCCTCGGTGGCCAGGACGAGGCGGCCGTCCTCGGTTCCGATGATGGTGAGCGATTCCATGCTCAGCCTCCTCTGGCTCGCGCTGGCCGCCGCTGTCGGATCACGGCGCGCCGCTGGCGTTCACGACGCTCACATGGTTTCACGCACGCGGCCGAACACGGGGAATAGAACGGGCGCGCCGCGAGTTTCGATCCCAGCGCGCGCCCGCATTTGCTTATCCGGCGGCGGACGTGCAGACTATCGCCGCTCCGCCGCACGGCGGAGACCGCACCGCAGTTGATGAAAGAAGTGTGACCCACTCACATGGCAACCGATTACGACGCCCCGCGCAAGACCGAGGACGACGGCAACGAGTCGATCGAGGCGCTGAAGGCGCGTGTGCCCGACACGATGTCGGGCTCGGTGGACGTGGAGGACTCGGACAACCCGTCGAGCTTCGACCTCCCGGGCGCCGATCTCTCCAACGTCGAGCTCGACGTCGTGGTGCTCCCGCCCCAGGAAGACGAGTTCACCTGCATGAACTGCTTCCTCGTGAAGCACCGCTCGCAGATCGATCACGAGGACGCCAACGGCCCGATCTGCCGCGACTGCGCCTGATAAAGGCCTAGCGCCCGCTCTGCGCGTGACGCACGGCCGCCGCGAGGCGGTCGGGGGTGCGCGACGAGAGCGTCCACGATGACACGGGGTCGTCGGGATCCATGTCCGGAAGGACGACGATCCCGTCGACCCCTCCGCGTATCAGGTGCCAGCCGCGCGGATCGAGCTGCGGCCCGCGTGCCGTCCGCGCCTCCTCGCCGGTCACTGCCGACGGCTCGCCGAGCAGGCTGACTGCGATGTGGGCGCGTCCCGCACGCAGCTCGCCATCCGCGACCTCGATCACCGGGGAGGTCAGGATGAGCGTCGCCACGACGAGGATGCCGACGGCGAGGCCGATCGCGAGGGAGAGGGTGCCGTCGTACTGGACGAACACGAGCGCCGCCATGGGCGCCACGACCGCGGCTCCGCCGAGGATCCAGAGCGAGGGAGTGAGCCGCTCGTGGTACAGCGGGCGAGGCTTCTTGCCCGGCTCCGCGGCGGCTTGGCGGCGAGCAGGCTGTGATGTGTTCTGCATTACCCTCGTGGAGTGACCGAAACCGTGGACGTCCCCATCATCGCACCGGCCCCGCCGGTGTACGCGCACCCCGGCGATGCCGGCGCGGATCTGGTGGCGGTGGAGGCGGTGCGTCTTGCGCCGGGTGAGCGCGCGCTCGTCGGCACGGGGGTGCGCATCGCACTGCCCGACGGCTATGCGGCATTCGTCGTGCCGCGCAGCGGCCTCGCCGCCAAGCACGGCATCACCATCGTCAACGCGCCGGGCACGATCGACGCGGGGTACCGCGGCGAGATCAAGGTCGCGCTGCTGAACACCGACGCCCGCGAGGCGTACAACGTCGCGGTGGGGGACCGGATCGCCCAGCTGATCCTGATGCCCGTGCCGCAGGCGCGCTTCATCCCGGTGGACGAGCTTCCCGAGCATGTCCGCGGCGAGGGCGGCTTCGGCTCCACCGGCTATCAGACCCAGGAGGGGAACGCATGAGCGACGAGCTCGAGATCCGCCGGAAGGCGGCCCCCGGCGATCGCCCCACGGCCGGTCCGCTGGACGAGACCGAGGCGAACCCGGTCCGTCCCTACATCGACCTCGGCGGCATCAAGGTGCTGCCGCGCGAGGGCCTGAACCTGCGGCTCGAGGTCGAGGAGCAGACGAAGCGCATCGTCGCCGTCGGGCTCGACTACGCCGACTCCACCCTTCAGGTGCAGCCCTTCGCCGCGCCCCGGACGACAGGGCTGTGGGACGAGACCCGCACCCAGATCCGCGACCAGGTGCGCCAGCAGGGCGGCCGCGTCGAGGAGCGCGAGGGCCCGCTCGGGGCCGAGCTGCTTGCCGAGGTGCCCGTGGTCGCCGGTCAGGACGCGCAGATGCGGCTCGCCCGCTTCGTCGGCGTCGACGGCCCCCGCTGGTTCCTGCGCGGCGTCATCGGCGGCGCCGCAGCCTCCGATCCGGCCGCGGCCGAGCAGGTGGAGGACCTCTTCCGGTCGATCGTCGTCGTCCGCGGCGGCGCTCCGATGCCGCCGCGCGACCTGATCCCGCTGAAGATGCCGTCGACGCCCGCGTCGGCGTGAGGCAGGGATGAACTCGGAGTCGGGCCTGGACGACGCGCGCCGCGACGGGCGGGATGAGCCCTCCGCGTCCGATCTCGTGGGGGCGGCCATCGGCGGCGCCGCTCGCCGGGCCGGCATCGATCCCGCCGAAGAGGCGACGACCGGCCACGTGGTCTGGAAGGCGATGGGCGGCGTGCGCGGCGTCCTCGAGTCGGTGCTGCCGAGCCTCGTCTTCGTCGTCGTGTACACGTTCTGGCCCGATCCGCTCGTCCTGTCGCTCGGCCTCTCCGTCGGCATCGCCGCGGTGTTCACGGTCATCCGTCTCGCACAGAAGTCGCCGCCGTCCGCCGCGCTCGGCGGTCTCATCGCCGCCGCCGCCGCGGCCGCCCTGGCCCTGTTCACGGGACAGGGGCGCGACAACTTCGTGCTCGGACTCGTGACCAACGCCGTGTACGGCACGGCGTTCCTGATCTCGGCCGTGATCGGCTGGTCGCTGATCGGGCTCGCCGCCGGCTACCTGATGGGCGAGGGGACCGGCTGGCGGCAGGATCGGCGCAAGCGCCGCGTGTTCCTGTGGCTCGCGCTCGCGTGGGCAGCGCTCTTCTACGCGCGCCTTGCCGTGCAGTTGCCGCTGTATCTCGCGAACGAGACGACGCTGCTCGGCACGTTGAAGCTCATCATGGGGCTGCCGTTGTTCGCCCCGCTCGTCGCCGTGACCTGGCTCGCCGTCCGCGCGCTGTACCCGGCCGCCCGCGAGCGTTAGACGCGCGGGCCGCGTCGATCACGGCGCGATCCCTCGTGGTAGATTTATCTCGATGTCAAGATAAATTTGCACTCCCCGCGGGCCCGTCCCGCACCCTCCAGCTGTTAGGCCCGCCTTGGTGGCCGAAGGCAGTGCATGAGGGCAAGATGGGGAGCGCAAGTGCGCGGTCGACCAGGAGGAGACACCCGTGTCCACGGTGAACAGCTTCGGTGCCAAGAGCACCCTGACGGTCGGCAGCACCGACTATGAGATCTTCCGCATCGATGCGGTCGAAGGCTTCCAGAAGCTCCCCTTCAGCCTCAAGGTGCTGCTGGAGAATCTGCTTCGCACCGAGGACGGTGCGAACATCACCAAGGAGCAGATCAGTGCGCTCGGCTCCTGGGACCCGAACGCCGAGCCGAACACCGAGATCCAGTTCACCCCGGCCCGCGTGGTCATGCAGGACTTCACGGGCGTGCCGTGCATCGTCGACCTCGCCACCATGCGCGAGGCGGTGACCGCTCTCGGCGGCGACGCGAACCGCATCAACCCGCTCTCGCCGGCCGAGATGGTCATCGACCACTCGGTCATCGCCGACCTCTTCGGCTCGGAGAACGCGCTCGAGCGCAACGTCGAGATCGAGTACGAGCGCAACGGCGAGCGCTACCAGTTCCTCCGCTGGGGTCAGACCGCGTTCCAGGACTTCAAGGTGGTGCCCCCGGGCACCGGCATCGTGCACCAGGTCAACATCGAGCACCTGGCGAAGGTCATCTACGACCGCGAGGTCGACGGCGTGCTGCGCGCGTACCCCGACACCTGCGTCGGCACCGACTCGCACACCACGATGGTCAACGGCCTCGGCGTGCTCGGCTGGGGCGTCGGCGGCATCGAGGCCGAGGCGGCCATGCTCGGCCAGCCCGTGTCGATGCTCATCCCGCGCGTCGTGGGCTTCAAGCTCAGCGGCGAGATCCCCGCCGGCGTGACGGCGACCGACGTCGTGCTGACGATCACGGACATGCTCCGCCAGCACGGCGTTGTCGGCAAGTTCGTCGAGTTCTACGGCGAGGGCGTCGCCTCGGTGCCGCTCGCGAACCGCGCGACCATCGGCAACATGAGCCCCGAGTTCGGCTCGACCGCCGCCATGTTCCCGATCGACGACGTCACCCTCGACTACCTGCGCCTGACCGGCCGCGACGAGCAGACGGTGGCGCTCGTGGAGGCGTACGCGAAGGAGCAGCAGCTCTGGCACGACCCGGCGCGCGAGCTCGTCTTCAGCGAGTACATGGAGCTCGACCTCTCGACGGTCGTCCCGTCGATCGCCGGCCCGAAGCGTCCCCAGGACCGCATCCTGCTGTCCGAGGCGAAGTCGCAGTTCGCGAAGGACATCCTGAGCTACGCGGACGGCGCGCACGCGCAGGAGTCCGTCGAGGTCGAGGGCACCTTCCCGGCCTCCGACCCGGGCAACACCCCCGGCGTCGAGCACGAGCACGTCGCGGTGAACGGCGTCTCGCACCAGCACGAGGGCGAGATCCACGAGCACGCCCCGTCGATGCTCGTCAGCGGCGCACCGCACGCGGCCTCCAAGCCCGTGAAGGTCACCACGCCCGAGGGCGACGAGTACCTGCTCGACCACGGCGCCGTGACGCTCGCGGCGATCACGTCGTGCACCAACACGTCGAACCCGTCCGTGATGATCGCGGCCGGCCTGCTCGCCCGCAAGGCCGCGCAGAAGGGCCTCACGCGCAAGCCGTGGGTCAAGACCACGCTCGGCCCGGGGTCGAAGGTCGTCACCGACTACTACGAGAAGTCCGGTCTCGACAAGGACCTCGAGACCCTCGGCTTCTACACGGTCGGCTACGGCTGCACGATCTGCATCGGCAACTCGGGCCCCCTCATCGAGGAGGTCTCCGAGGCGATCAACGAGAACGACCTCGCCGTCACCGCGGTGCTCTCGGGCAACCGCAACTTCGAGGGCCGCATCAGCCCCGACGTGAAGATGAACTACCTCGCGTCGCCGCCCCTCGTCGTCGCCTACTCGCTCGCCGGCTCGATGAACTTCGACTTCGAGACCGACGCGCTCGGCAAGGACGCGGACGGCAACGACATCTTCCTCAAGGACATCTGGCCCGCGCCGGAAGAGGTCCAGGAGATCATCGACTCGTCGATCTCTCGCGAGCAGTTCATCAAGCAGTACGCCACCGTCTTCGACGGCGACGAGCGCTGGAAGAACCTGCCCACGCCGACCGGTCCGGTCTTCGAGTGGGACGAGAACTCGACGTACGTGCGCAAGGCGCCGTACTTCGAGGGGATGACCATGGAGCTCACCCCGGTCGAGAACATCACCGGCGCGCGCGTCCTCGCCACCCTCGGCGACTCGGTGACGACGGACCACATCAGCCCGGCCGGCAACATCAAGGCGGGCACCCCGGCCGCGCAGTACCTGACGGAGCACGGCGTCGCCCAGCGCGACTTCAACTCCTACGGCTCGCGCCGGGGCAACCACGAGGTGATGATCCGCGGCACCTTCGCGAACATCCGCCTGAAGAACGCGCTCGTCAAGGCCGTCAACGACGGCCAGCAGATCGAGGGCGGCTTCACGCGCGACTTCACGCAGCCCGAGGGCCCGCAGTCGTACATCTACGACGCGTCGCAGAACTACCAGGCACAGGGCACCCCGCTCGTCATCTTCGGCGGCAAGGAGTACGGCTCCGGCTCGTCGCGCGACTGGGCAGCGAAGGGCACGAGCCTGCTGGGCGTCAAGGCGGTCATCACCGAGAGCTTCGAGCGCATCCACCGCTCGAACCTGATCGGCATGGGCGTCGTCCCGCTGCAGTTCCCGGCGGGCGAGAGCTGGGAGTCGCTCGGTCTCGACGGCACCGAGATCGTCTCGATCGAGGGCCTGGACGAGCTCAACAACGGCGTCACTCCGAAGACCGTCAAGGTCACGGCGGCGCCGAGCGAGCACTCGGCCGAGGGCAAGCAGACGATCGAGTTCGACGCGATCGTCCGCATCGACACCCCCGGTGAGGCCGACTACTACCGCAACGGCGGCATCCTGCAGTACGTGCTGCGCAGCCTCGTCTGACGCACCGCATCGAACGGCCCTCGGGATCTCCGGGGGCCGTTCGTCGTTCGTCGGAATCCCAGATGACGCGCGTAGGCTCAGCCGTATGCGACGTACTGAGCAGCGGAGCGAGGCGACGTGAGTCTTCTCGACGGCATCCGCGATCCTCGCGACCTCGACGCCCTCACGCACGAGCAGCTGACCGATCTCGCCGCCGAGATCCGGACGTTCCTCGTGGAGAACGTCGCGCGCACCGGCGGTCACCTCGGCCCGAACCTCGGCGTGGTCGAGCTGACGATCGCGCTTCACCGGGTGTTCGCGTCCCCGGCGGATCCGATCATCTTCGACACCGGTCACCAGTCGTACGTTCACAAGCTCCTGACCGGCCGTCAGGACTTCTCCGCGCTGCGCGCCCGCGGCGGGCTGGCGGGGTACCCGCAGCGGTCGGAGAGCCCCCACGACGTCGTCGAGTCGTCCCACGCCTCGAGCTCGCTGAGCTGGGCGGATGGCGTGTCGCGCGCATTCAGCCGCACCGGCCGCAGCGACCGCCACGTCGTCGCCGTCGTCGGCGACGGTGCCCTCACCGGCGGCATGACATGGGAGGCCCTCAACAACATCACCGACGACAACGACCGCAACCTGGTCATCGTCGTCAACGACAACGGCCGGTCCTACGCGCCGACGATCGGCGGCATGGCGCGCCACCTCAACCGCGTCCGCACGACCGAGACGTACCGCGACCTCTCGCAGAAGTCGTCGCGCATCGCGGGCCGCTTCGGCGCGGTAGGGCGTGCGCTGTACCGCGGCGTCCGCGGCGGCACGCACGGCTTCCTGTCGCGCTTCACGAACAACTCGGCGCTGTACTCGAACCTCGACGTGAAGTACCTCGGGCCCGTCGACGGGCACGATCTGCCCGCACTCATCGAGACGCTCGAGCTGGCGAAGTCGTACGGCGCCCCCGTGATCGTGCACGTCATCACCGAGAAGGGCCGCGGCTACCAGCCGGCCCTCGACGACGAGGCGGATCAGTTCCACGCCGTGGGGCGCATCGATCCGGTGACGGGCGGGGCGCTCGGCGCGTCCGCTCCCGGGTGGACCGACGTCTTCGCCGAGGAGCTCGTCCGCATCGGCGAGAAGCGCGACGACGTCATCGCGATGACCGCGGCGATGCTGCGACCGACGGGCCTTGCGCCCTTCGCGGAGCGGTTCCCCGACCGCGTGTACGACGTGGGCATCGCCGAGCAGCACGCCGTGACGTCGGCCGCCGGCCTCGCGTACGGCGGCCTCCACCCCGTGGTGGCGCTGTACTCGACGTTCGTGAACCGCGCGTTCGACCAGGTGCTGATGGACGTCGCCCTGCACCAGGCGGGCGTCACCTTCGTGCTCGACCGCTCCGGCGTGACGGGCCCCGACGGCCCGAGCCATCACGGAATGTGGGACCTCGCGCTGCTTCACATCGTGCCGCGGATCAGGATCGCCGCGCCGCGCGACGAGACCCGCCTGCGGGAGGAGCTGCAGGAGGCCGTCGCCGTCCGTGACGCCCCCACCGTCGTGCGCTTCCCGAAGGGCGCGGTCGGCGAGGACATCCCGACCCTCGAGCGCCTGCAGGACGGCGTTGACGTGCTTGCGCGCGGAGACGCGGAGGACGTCCTGATCGTGGGTATCGGGCCGTTCGCCCGGCTGGGTCTGGACGTGGCATCGAGGCTGCGCGCGCAGGGGATCGGAGCGACCGTCGTCGACCCGCGCTGGGTCGTGCCGGTGCCGGCGTCGATCGTCGAGCTCGCCGCCCGCCACCGTCTCGTCATCACGCTCGAGGACGGCATCCGGGTGGGCGGGATCGGCACCCGCGTGCGCCAGGTGCTGCGCGAGGCGGGGATCGACACGGCCGTGGACGAGCTCGGGCTTCCCGACGAGTTCCTCGATCACGCGTCGCGCGAGCAGATCCTCGAGGACGCGGGGCTCACTCCCGCCAAGATCGCTCAGGATGTCGTCGCGCAGGTGCTCGGCACCCGCGTGCCCGTCGCGCGCCGGGACAACGGCCGGGGACTTCCCGCCGTCACGGGCGAGTTCACGCTGCGCAGCACCGGTCACTGAGCGGCGGGCGGGGCCGGAGTCGCCTATTCCTACCGGAGCGGTGGCCTTTGTGACGTGAGGTTTCGGCGCGGACGCGCCCCTCGCCGCGCCTCCTTACTCTCGGAGGCATGCAGACGATCATCCTCCTCGCTCTCGTCGGACTCGGAGCGCAGCTCGTCGACGGTGCGCTGGGAATGGCCTACGGCGTCACCTCGACGAGTCTGCTGCTCGCGGTCGGGCTCGCGCCCGCCGCCGCCAGCGCGTCCGTGCACCTCGCCGAGGTCGGCACCACCCTGGTGTCGGGCCTGTCGCACTGGCGCTTCGGCAACGTCGACTGGCGGGCCGTGCTCAAGATCGGCATCCCGGGCGCGATCGGCGCGTTCGCCGGCGCGACCTTCCTGTCGGGGCTCGCGACCGACGTGGCGAAGCCCTACACCAGCGCGATCCTGCTCGGCCTCGGCATCTACGTGCTCGTGCGCTTCACGCTCAAGGGGCTCCCGGCGCGCCGCGCCGCGGGGCGCCTCTCGCTGAGGTTCCTGGCGCCCCTCGGCCTCGTCGGCGGTTTCCTCGACGCCTCGGGTGGCGGCGGTTGGGGCCCGGTCGGGACACCCGCGCTGCTCGCCAGCGGTCGCCTGGAGCCGCGCAAGGTGATCGGCACGATCGACGCCAGCGAGTTCCTCGTCGCGGTGGCGGCATCCGTCGGCTTCTTCGTCGGCCTCAGCGGCGCCGGGATCGACACGACGTGGGTGCTCGCGCTGCTCGCCGGTGGGGTGGTCGCCGCGCCCCTTGCCGCGTGGCTCGTGCGGCTGATCCCGGCCAGGATCCTCGGCTCGCTCGTCGGCGGGCTGATCGTCTTCACGAACGTCCGGACGATCCTGACCTCCGCCGAGGCCTCCGACAGCGTTGTGAGCGGTTCGCTCGTCGCGATCTCGGTGCTCTGGGCGGCAGCGGTCGGCTGGTCGCTCAGGGAGCACCGCAGGACGGTCGCGGCCGCGAAGGCCGCGGCACCCGCGGACGAGCCACGGGAGCCCGCCCTGGTCGGCGAGTGACCCCCGGCACCTGATCGCCGACAAGGCCCCGTGATCCGGAGATCACGGGGCCTTGTCGGTGTGGTGAGTCAGTGCGCCTGCGGGGGCAGGGCGGCGATGACGGGGTGGTCCTTGGGGATCACGCCGACCTTGGCGGCGCCGCCCGGGGAGCCGATCTCGTCGAAGAACTCGACGTTCGCCTTGTAGTAGTCCTGCCACTCGTCGGGGAGGTCGTCCTCGTAGTAGATCGCCTCGACCGGGCACACCGGCTCGCACGCGCCGCAGTCGACGCACTCGTCCGGGTGGATGTAGAGGCTGCGCTCACCCTCGTAGATGCAGTCGACCGGACACTCGTCGATGCACGCGCGATCCTTGACATCCACACACGGCAACGCGATGACGTAGGTCATGCGCGTGCGAGCGTGCCGGAGCGGGAGATCGCCACCTGCTCGTCGCGGGGGACGAGCTTCACGCGCTCGCGCGCGTGACGGTGGGTCGCGCCGGCGTGGCGCTCGTGGGCATCCAGCGCGAGCCAGCCCTCCCACGTCGTGTAGGCGACGTCGCGCTGCTCGAGCAGTTCGATCACGCCCGCCTCCGTCGGTGCGGCGAGCAGCCCGGCCTGCGCGTCGGCGACGAGGTGCCCGACCGTCTCCATCGCGTCCGACTTCGTGTGGCCGATCAGGCCCACGGGGCCGCGCTTGATCCAGCCGGTGGCGTACAGGCCCGGCGCATCCGTGACGCGTCCCGCGACGTTCGGGATGACGCCGCGCGTGTCGTCGAACGGCGCTCCCTCGACCCGGGTGCCGAAGTAGCCGACCGCGCGGTACACCGCCTGCAGCGGATACTCGACGAACTCGCCCGTGCCCACGACGCGCCCGTCCTCGGTGCGGGTGCGCTCGAAGCGCATCCCCTCGACCCGGTCGTCGCCGATCACGGCCGCCGGCGCGTGCCAGAAGTGGAGGTGAAGGCGCCGGGACGCCCCGGTCGGCTCCGTGCCCCGCCACGAGTTCAGCGTCCGGAGCATGATCTTCATTTGGTTCGTCGGGGCGGCCGAGGGGTCGACGTCGGCGAAGTCCGCCTCATCCAGGACGATGTCGACGCCCGAGAGCTCGCCGAGCTCGCGCAGCTCGATGGGCGTGAACTTGATGTCGCCCGGCCCGCGGCGGCCGAACACGTGCACGTCGGTGACGCGCGAGGCCTCGAGGCCCTCGAGCACGTTGTCGGGGACCTCGGTGGTGCGCAGGTCCTCGGGCAGCTTCGCGAGCACGCGCGCGACGTCGAGCGCCACGTTGCCGTTGCCGATGACGGCGACCTCCCGCGCATCGAGCGGCCACGTGCGCGGCACGTCGGGGTGACCGTCGAACCAGGCGACGAAGTCGGCGGCGCCGAAGGACCCTGGCAGACCGATGCCCGGGATGTCGAGCGCGGCGTCGCGGATCGCACCGGTGGCGAGGATGACGGCGTGGTACCGCTGCTGCAGCTCCTCGATCGACAGGTCGCGACCGACCTCGATGTTGCCGAGGAAGCGGATGCGCCCCGCGTCGAGCATCTCGTGCAGCGAGTCGACGATGCCCTTGATGCGCGGATGATCCGGGGCGACGCCGTAGCGGATGAGGCCGTACGGCGCGGGGAGCGACTCGAGGAGGTCGATCGCGACGGATCCGCCGGCCTCCTCGACGGCGTTCGCGAGCAGGTTGCCGGCGTAGATGCCCGCCGGGCCCGCGCCGACGATCGCCACGCGCAGGTCGAGGCGGGGGCTGCTGTCGAGGCTCATTGTGCTGTCTTTCGTTCGGAGACCTGGACGCGGCGCGTCGACGGCCTCGGCGGGTGCGAGGGGAAGGGAGGCAGGGGAGCGCCGCGCAGCGGCGCGATGCCGCCGCCGCGTGCGTTCAGCCGCGGACGGTGCCGGCCGCGATGGTGTGGCCGTCGCCCGGCCGGATGACGAGGAACGATCCGGAGTGCCGCGACACGGCGTACGGCTCGAGCGGCAGGGCCTCGGCGAGGCGGATGCGCGCGCGTCCGATCTCGTTCGCCTCGAGCGTGTCGGCGGGGACGTGCGCGAACGAATCGAGGTCGCGGCGATCGACGATCTCGTCGATCACCGCCTGGACCGTCTTCGTGCCGTGCTTGACGAGCACCCGGGCGCCGGCCACGAGCGGCCGCTCGTCAAGCAGGAAGACGTTCGCGTCGATCTCCTTCGCGAGCGTCGGCTCGGCGCCCTCGGCCACCAGGACGCTGCCGCGCGCCGCGTCGACGTCGTCGACGAGCCGCACCGCGACGGACTGGGGCGCGGCGGCCTCGACGACCGGCACGCCCGCGAGCTCGACGGCCGCGACGGTCGTGGAGATGCCCGCCGGAAGCACGCGCACGCGGTCGCCGACCCGCACCGACCCTGCCGCGATCCGTCCCGCGGCGGCGCGGTAGTCGCGCAGGCGCTCGGCCGCGCCGGGCTCTTCCGCCAGCAGCACGGGGGACAGCCCGCCCTGCGGGCGCAGCACGAGCTGCACCGGAAGGCGGAACGCCTCCTGCTCGCGGTCCTCGGCGTCGGCCGCGGGCAGCTGCTCAAGGAGCTCGAGCAGGGAGGGACCCTGATACCAGGGCGTGCGGGCGGAGCGCTCGACGATGTTGTCGCCCTCGAGCGCCGACACGGGCAGCACATGCACGTCGCCGAGCCCCAGCTCGGTCGTGACCTCGCGCACCTGCGTCTCCACCGGGCGGAAGGCGGCCTCGGCGTATTCGAGCAGGTCGATCTTGTTGACCGCGACGATCACGTGCGGCACACGCAGGAGCGCGGTGACGGCGAGGTGGCGGCGCGTCTGCTCGAGCACTCCCTTGCGACCGTCGATGAGCACAACGACCGCGTCGGCCGTGGTCGCCCCGGTGACCATGTTGCGCGTGTACTGCACGTGACCGGGGCAGTCGGCGAGGATGAACGAGCGCTCGGCCGTCGCGAAGTAGCGGTAGGCGACATCGATCGTGATCCCCTGCTCGCGCTCGGCGCGCAGGCCGTCGGTCAGCAGGGCGAAGTCGATGCCCTCCGCCCCGGCGAAGCCGCGCTCACGGGACGTGCGGGTGACCTGCTCGAGCTGGTCGGCGAGGATCGCCTTCGAGTCGTGGAGCAGGCGGCCGACGAGGGTCGACTTGCCGTCGTCGACCGATCCGGCCGTGGCGAAGCGGAACAGGGTCGAGGGAGCGAGCGTGGTCATCAGAAGTATCCGTCCTTCTTGCGGTCTTCCATCGCCGCTTCGCTGATGCGGTCGTCGGCGCGGGTGGCGCCCCGTTCGGTCAGGGTCGACACCGCGACCTCCGCGACGATGTCGGAGACGTGCGCCGAGGCAGACTCGACGGCCCCGGTGCAGCTCATGTCGCCCACGGTGCGGTAGCGGACGGTGCGCGTCTCGACCGTCTCCTCGGGCCGCGGCGCGGAATGCGGTCCCACCGCCATCCACATTCCGTCGCGCCGGTAGACCTCGCGCCGGTGCGCGAAGTAGAGCGGGGGGAGCGCGATCCGCTCGCGCTCGATGTAGCGCCAGATGTCGAGCTCGGTCCAGTTCGAGATCGGGAACACGCGCACATGCTGCCCGGCGGTGTGCCGGCCGTTGTAGAGGCTCCAGAGCTCGGGGCGCTGGTTACGCGGATCCCACTGGCCGAATTCGTCGCGGAGCGAGAAGATCCGCTCCTTCGCGCGGGCCTTGTCCTCGTCGCGGCGCGCGCCGCCGAAGACGGCATCGTGCCGGCCGGCCGCGATCGCATCGAGCAGGGGCTGGGTCTGCAGCGGGTTGCGGGTGCCGTCTGCCCGCTCGTGCAGGCGACCGTCGTCGATGTAGTCCTGCACACGCGCGACCTCGAGCGTGAGTCCGAGCCGCTCGACCGTCTCGTCGCGGAACCGGATGACCTCGGGGAAGTTGTGCCCGGTGTCCACATGCAGCACGGGGAAGGGCACGCGGCCCGGGAGGAAGGCCTTCGCGGCGAGGTGCAGCACAACGACGGAGTCCTTGCCGCCGGAGAACAGCAGCACCGGCCGGTCGAACTCGGCGACGACCTCCCGGATGACGTGGATCGCCTCGGCCTCGAGCAGATCGAGGGTCGACAGGCGCTGGGCGGGCCGCGTGGGCGCGGTCAGGATGTCGCTCATGTGTGGAGTCCGCATTCGGTCTTGTCGAGTCCGGCCCAGCGGCCGGAGCGGGGATCGTCGCCGGGGGCGACGGGGCGGGTGCAGGGCTTGCAGCCGATCGACGGGTATCCGAAGTCCAGCAGCAGGTTCATCGGCACCCGGTGGAGGGTCGCGTAGGTCATGAGGTCGTCGAAGCTCCATGCCGCGACGGGGTTGACCTTCACGAGGCCGTTCTTCGCGTCCCACGACACGAGCGGTGTGTTCGTGCGTGTGGGGGCCTCCTCGCGGCGCACGCCCGTGAACCACACCTCGTACCCCTGCAGCGCGTCGTGGAGGGGCGCCACCTTCCGCAGCGCGCAGCACCGCGCCGCGTCACGGGCGAACAGGTCGGCGCCGTGGGCGGCATCCTGCTCGGCGACCGTCTGCTCGGGGAGGACGTCGACGATCCGGACATCCAGCGCACGGGCGACCTCGTCGCGCGTGGCGATCGTCTCCGTGAAGTGGTAGCCGGTGTCGAGGAAGAGGACGTCGACCCCGGGCAGCTGCTGGGCCACGAGGTGCGGAAGGGCGGCATCCGCCATCGAGCACGCGACGGCGACGGCACCGACCCCGAAGTGGCGGGCGACCCACGCGACGACCTCGGCCGGAGTCGCCTCCTCGTCGGTGAGACTGCCGAGCTCCGCGTTCCCCTGCAGCGCCAGGGCCTCGAGCTCCTCGGCGGAGCGGCGCGTCGCGACGCGCGGCGCGAGCGAGACGGTCATCGCAGCTCCGCCTCGTCGACGCGGTGCGCCCACTGCGCGAACGTCTCGTCGCCGGCCCGCCCCGCGACGTAGCGCGTCGCGAGCAGCTCGACATAGTCGGCGATGCCGTCCGCGGTGACCTTGAGGCCGCGCACGGTGCGACCGAGGCCGGCCTCCGCGCGCTCGCTCGAGGCGAGGCCGCCGCCGAGGTGCACCTGGAAGCCGGGGACCTGGTTCCCCTCGTCATCGGTGATGATCTGGCCCTTGAGCCCGATGTCCGCTGTCTGGATGCGGGCGCACGAGTTCGGGCAGCCGTTCACGTGGACGCTCAGCGGCGCGCTCAGGTCGAGGCCGTCGAGCCGCTCCTCGAGCTCCAGGATCGCCGCGCGGGCGGTGTCCTTCGTGTTGACGATCGCGAGCTTGCAGTACTCGATGCCCGTGCACGCGATCGTGCCCCGCCGGATGAGGCTCGGCCGGGCGCTCAGCTCGAGCGCGTCGAGCCCGGCGATGAGCGACTCGACCCGGTCCTCGGGCACGTCGAGCACGACGAACTTCTGATGCGGCGTGGTCCGCACGCGCGTCGACCCGTGCGCCTCGACGAGGTCGGCGAGAGCGGTCAGGCGCGCGCCGGAGACGCGGCCGACGATCGGGGTCGCGCCGATGTAGAAGCGGCCGTCCTTCTGCCGGTGCACACCCACGTGATCGCCGGGGGTGGCCGGCGTCGGGGCGGCGGGCCCGTCGGCGAGACGGTAGCCGAGGTACTCGGTCTCGAGCACCTCGCGGAATCTCTCGACTCCCCAGTCGGCGAGCAGGAACTTCAGGCGCGCCTTGTTGCGGAGGCGGCGGTAGCCGTAGTCGCGGAAGATGCTGGCGACGCCGTGCCACACGGCGGCGACCTGGTCGGGGGCGGCCCAGGCCCCGAGGCGCTCACCGAGGCGCGGCACGGTCGAGAGCGCGCCTCCCACCCACACGTCGTACCCGACGCCGTGCTCGGGGTGGTCGACGGCGACGAAGGCGACGTCGTTGATCTCGTGCACGACATCCTGGCTCGGATGCCCGGTGATCGCCGACTTGAACTTGCGAGGAAGGTTCGCGAGCGAGGGGTCCCCGATGAAGCGGCTCGTGATTTCGTCGATCTGGGGGGTGGGGTCTATGAGCTCGTCGGCGGCGATGCCGGCGACGGGCGAGCCGAGGACGACGCGCGGGACATCGCCGCACGCCTCCGTCGTCGACAGACCCACGCCCTCGAGCCGCCGCCAGATCTCGGGCACGTCCTCGACGCGCACCCAGTGAAGCTGGATGTTCTGACGGTCGGTGAGGTCGGCGGTGTCGCGGGCGAACTCGGTGGAGATCCCGCCGATGACGCGCAGCTGCTCGGTCGTGAGCTGCCCGCCGTCGATGCGGACGCGCAGCATGAAGTACTCGTCCTCCAGCTCGTGCGGCTCGAGCGTGGCGGTGCGGCCGCCGTCGATGCCGGGCTTGCGCTGGGTGTAGAGGCCCCACCAGCGGAAGCGCCCGTGGAGGTCCGTCGGGTCGATCGAGGCGAAGCCGCCCTGCGCGTAGTCGTTCTCGATGCGTGCGCGGACGTTCAGGCCGTCGTCGACCTGCTTCCACTCCTCGTTCGCGTTCAGCGGCGCCGTGCCATCGACCAGCCACTGTCCGTTCGGCTTGCCGGACGGACGGACGCGTGCGCCGCGCACCGGGGCGGCGGGAGCAGCGATCTCCGTGGGTGTCATGCGGGGTCTCCTCTGACTCGTCGTCTCCAGGAGACTAAGGAGCACCGTGCGGATGGCGACACGAAGAGACGTGGTGTTACGAATCCCCACCGCGCAGGTAGGAAAACCTCGACCGCGCCGGTTATCGGCCCCCGATCAGGGGATCAGATGAAGAACTCCGGCGCGTCCGTGCGCCGCTCGGGGTGGGGACTGATCCATGCGGTGGGCGAGCGCACGAGCGCGGCCACATTGTCGGGCAGCCGCGAGGCGGCGAGATCGGCGAGGGTTGTGCCCTCGAGCACCTCGCGCACGCTCGCGCGCAGCGCGACCCACAGCTCGAGCAGCACGCCCTCCTCGCGCATCTCGCTCGGGCGCTGATCGCGCACGAACACGAGCGGGCCGTCGACGGCCCGGATGACGTCGGCGACCGTGATGCGCTCGGCGGGCCGCGCGAGTTCGTAGCCGCCGCCGGCGCCGCGGCGGCTTGTCACCACTCCCGCGCGGGTCAGGCCGGTCAGGATGCCCTCGAGGAACTTCCCCGGGATCTCCTCGGCGTTCGCGATCTCGGCGCTGGTCAGCACTCCCGCCGCACCGGCGAGCAGCACCGAGGCGCGCACAGCGTATTCGGCACGGGCGGAGATGCGCATACGCCGATCCTGTCACGACGCACGAAGGACCGGATCTCGCGGGATCCGGTCCTTCGTATGGTGTCGCCCGGCCGTCGTCAGCGGTTGGCGGCTCCCCGCAGAGGCGGGGTGTGGAACGTGCGGCCCGTCGCGCGCTCCGAGGCTCCGGAGCGGTCGAGGTAGGCCGAGGCGCCGCCGTTGATGAACGGCCAGCCGCCGCCGAGGATGAGGCAGAGGTCGATGTCCTCGACCTCCGGCACAACGCCCTCGTCCAGCATGAGCCGGATCTCGCTGGCGAGGCCGTCCTCGACCCGACGCAGGATCTCGTCCTCCGTCGCGGGGCTCTTGCCCGTCTCGAGCACCTTCTGAGCCTGCTTCGTCCAGCCAGTGACCTTGCCGTTCTTGTCCTTCTCGACGACGTCGCCGACCTCGGCGAGGCGGTGCAGGTTGTCCGACGCGAAGAAGCGGTCGGGGAAGTGGCGCACCATCGTGTCCTGGACGTGGGCGGCGACCTTCCAGCCGACGAGGTCGATCAGCTGGAACGGCGTCATCGGCAGGCCGAGGGGAGCGAACGCCTTCTCGACCGTGAGCAGCGGGGTGCCCTCGTCGACGGCGCGCGCCGCCTCGCCCATGACCTTCGCCAGCAGGCGGTTGACCACAAATCCGGGCGCGTCGGCCGTGAGCACGGCGTTCTTGCGCAGGTTCTTGGCGACCACGAAGGCGGTCGAGAGCGCCTCGTCGCTCGACTGCGGGGTCTTCACGATCTCGATCAGCGGCATGACCGCGACGGGGTTGAAGAAGTGGAAGCCGACGAGCCGCTCGGGGTGCTCGAGGACGGATCCGATCTCCTCGACCGACAGCGACGACGTGTTGGTCGCGAGGATGGCGTCGGGGGCGATGACCTGCTCGATCTCGCGGAACACCTGTTGCTTGACGCCGGTCTCCTCGAACACCGCCTCGATCACGAAGTCGCAGTCGGCGTACTCGCTCTTGTCGACGGTGCCGTGCACCAGCGCGCGGAGGCGGTTGCCGGTGTCGGAGTCGATGCGCCCCTTCGCCTCGAGCGCGGCGATCTCGTCGCGGATGTAGGCGAGGCCCTTGTCGACGCGCGCCTGGTCGATGTCGGTGATGAGCACCGGCACCTGCAGACGACGCACGAACAGCAGCGCGAACTGGCTGGCCATGAGGCCCGCGCCGATGACGCCGACCTTCGTGACCTTCTTCGCGAGCTCCTTGTCGGGCGCGCCCACCGGGCGCTTCGCCCGCTTCTGCACGAGATCGAACGCGTACATCGAGGCGATGAACTGGTCGCCCGAGATGAGCTCGGCGAGCACCTCGTCCTCGCGTGCGAAGCCCTCCTCGACGGATCCCGACTTCGCCTTGTCGATGAGGTCGAGGGCGAGGTAGGGCGAACGGGGGACGGCGCCGATCCGGCTCTCGAGCATTCCCCGCGCCATCTTGACGGCGATCGGCCACTTGGTGAGGCGCTCGATCCTGCCCGGCGCGTTCTTGCGCTCGACCTTGATCGTGCCGGCGAGCACGCCGTCGGCCCAGCGCAGCGAGTCCTCGAGGAAGCTCGTCGGGCTGAAGATCGCGTCGAACATCCCCAGGTCGAATGCCTGCTGCGGCTTGAGTGTGCGGTTCTGCTTGAGTGGGTTCGAGATGATCACCTCGAGCGCGTTCTCGATGCCGATCAGGTTCGGCAGCAGGGTGACGCCGCCCCACCCGGGGACGAGGCCGAGGAACACCTCGGGCAGCGCGATCGCGGCGGCCGAGGAGTCGACGGTGCGATAGGTCGAGTTCAGCGCGATCTCGACGGCGCCGCCGAGCGCGAGCCCGTTGACGAACGAGAACGAGGGAACGCCGAGCGCCGACAGCTTGCCGAGCACGTGGTGGCCGAGCTGGGCGATGAGGCGTGCGATGTCCTTCGAGGGAAGGTCGCCCACGCTGGAGAGATCGGCACCGGCGGCGAAGATGTACGGCTTGCCCGTCACGGCGACCGCGTCGATCTCGCCGGCGGCGGCGCGCTTCTTCAGCTCGTCGAGCGTCGCTCCGAGCTCGGTGAGCGTCGCGGGCCCCAGGGTGTTGGGGCGGGTGTGGTCCTTGCCGTTGTGCAGCGTGATCAGCGCGATGGTGCGGCCGCTGGGCAGTCGCACGTCGCTGACCAGCGAACGCGTCACGACCTCGTCGCCGGAGAGCGCGAGGAGGGGGGAGAAGTCGATGGTGGTGTAGTCGGTCACGGCTGCGCTCACTTCTGCTTCTTCTTCTTGCCGGTGTAGTGCGGGTTCTCCCAGATCACGGTGCCGCCCTGGCCGAGGCCAACGCACATCGCGGTCATGCCGTAGCGCACCTCGGGGTGCTCGGCGAACTGCGCCGCGAGCTGGATCATCAGGCGCACGCCCGAGGCCGCCAGCGGGTGGCCGAGCGCGATGGCCCCGCCCCACATGTTCACGCGGGGGTCGTCGTCGGCGATGCCGAAGTGGTCGAGGAGCGAGAGCACCTGGATGGCGAACGCCTCGTTGAGCTCGAACAGGCCGATGTCGTCGATCGTGAGCCCCGCCTTGGCGAGGGCCTTCTCGGTGGAGGGGATCGGTCCGATGCCCATGATCTCGGGCTCGACGCCCGCGTAGGCGAACGAGACGAGCTTCATCTTCGGGGCCAGGCCGAACTCCTTGACCGCCGCGCCGCTCGCGAGCAGGCTCACGGTCGCGCCGTCGGTGAGGGGCGATGCGGTGCCGGCCGTGACGCGGCCGTGCGGACGGAAGGGCGTCTTCAGCCCGGCGAGGCCCTCCATGTTGGTCTCGGGACGGCGGCCCTCGTCCTCGGTGGCGAGCCCCCACGTGCCGTCGGCGCCCGAGATGGCGACGGGCACGAGGTCGGGCTGGAGCTTGCCGGCCTCGTACGCGGCCTGCGCCTTGTGCTGGCTCAGCATGCCGTAGCGGTCGGCACGCTCCTTGGTGAGGTGCGGGAAGCGGTCGTGGATGCGCTCGGCCGTGACGCCCATGTTGAGCGCGCCGGGGTCGACGAGCTTCTCGGCCACGAAGCGGGGGTTCGGGTCGGAGTTCGAGCCGATCGGGTGCTTGCCCATGTGCTCGACGCCGCCCGCGATGGCGAAGTCGTACATCCCGACGCCGATGGACGCGGCCATCGTGGTGACGCTCGTCATGGCGCCGGCGCACATACGCTCGACCGCGAGGCCCGGCACGGTCATCGGCAGCCCCGCGAGGATGCCGACGGTGCGGCCAAGGGTGAGGCCCTGGTCTCCCGTCTGCGAGGTCGCGGCGATGGCGACGTCGTCGATGCGATCCTTCGGGATCTCGGTGTTGCGCTCGAGGAGACCCTTCATCGCCTTGACGGCGAGGTCATCCGCTCGCGTGTTCCAGTACATGCCCTTTTCGCCGGCGCGCCCGAAGGGGGTGCGCACTCCGTCGACGAAATAGACATCAGCCAGCTCGGCCACTCTGCCTCCAGTCGGATCGGGCCCGCCAGTCTCGCTGACGGCCCTGTCTGATCGGGTCAGCCGGGCACGCCGGCGGACCAGTATCGGTTCCCGCTCAGCCTACGGAGGGGGCCTTCGCGCGCACGAAGCGGTTGGCCCGGATCCACTAAGCCGGTTCGGCGGGCTCGTCGTCCGGTTGCACGGCCCGCACAAACGCGGAGGCGATGATCTGTGCGGTCTGTTCAATCTGCCACTCGCGCGCGCCGAGGCGACGGAGCGCATCCGCGATGCCGTCGGCGTCCGCCGGGACGGGCGGCTCCCACGCGACGCGGCGAAGCGTGTCGGGCGTGAGCAGGTTCTCCGTCGGCATCGAGAGCTGCTCCGCGCGCTCCTCGACCGCGGGGCGCGCCTGCTTCAGGCGGGCGTCGGCCTCGGGGTTGCGGTCGACCCACGCGCGAGGCGGCGGCAGCGTGTCGCTGGGCACCCGCTCGGCCGGCAGGTCGGCGCTCTCGCGCCCGAGGACGATGGCGTTCCACCAGCGGTCGAGCTGCGAGCGGCTCGCGCGTCCGTTGAAGGCCTTGAGCGCCGCGAGCTCGGCCTTGGTGGCCGGTGATGCGATGACGGCGGCGACGAGCGCGCGGTCCGGCACGAGGCGGCCGGGGGAGATGTCCTGCTGCATCGCGTACTCCTCGCGCGCGAGCCATAGCTGGCGGGCGACCGCGAGGTTCCGGCGGCCGCGCACGGTGTGCAGACCGCTCAGCCGGCGCCACGGCTCGGCCCGCGGGGGCTTCGCCTCGCGCACCCGGGTCGCCTCGAACTCCTGCGCCGCGTACTCGGTCTTCCCGGCCTCCTCGAGGGCATCCACGAGCGCGTCGCGCACGTCGATGAGGTGCGTGACGTCCAGGGCGGCGTACTCGAGCCACGCCTGCGGGAGCGGCCGCGTCGACCAGTCGGCGGCCGAGTGCTCCTTCTTCAGCGTGATGCCGAGCGTCGCCTCCACGACGGCGGCCAGGCCGACGCGCTCCCAGCCGAGCAGGCGCGCCGCGAGCTCCGTGTCGAAGATGCGCGGCGGCAGCAGATCGAGCTCGCGCAGAGAGGGGAGGTCCTGGCTCGCGGCGTGAAGCACCCACTCCTCGTCGCCGATCGCGTCCTGCAGCGGCGACAGGTCATGGAGCGCCGGCGGGTCGAAGAGGAAGACGCCGGCGTCGCGGCGGAACACCTGCACGAGGTAGGCGCGCTGCGAGTAGCGGAAGCCGGATGCACGCTCGACGTCGACCGCGACCGGCCCCGTCCCGGCGGCGAGGGCCGCGCACGCCGCGGCGAGCTCCTCACTCGTGTCGATCACGTCGTACTGAGGGGCCTCAGCCATTCAGGTTCCTCCGCTCCCCGAGGACGGCGATGCCCTCGGACCCCGGCGGGAGACCCGCCAGCATGCATACGAGCTCGGCCCAGGCCTCGAGGTGCGCGCCGAACGCGCCGTCGGGCGACCACGAGGCCCGCAGCTCGATCTGGGCGCCGTCCCCCTCGTCGGAGAGGGAGCCGAAGCCCTTGGACAGGATCTTGGTGGCAGTGCCCGACGCGGAGTGGTACTGCGCACCCCGGGACTCGAGCGCATCGACAAGCCACGACCACGTGACGTCGGCGAGCAGGGGATCGGTGCCGATCTCCGGCTCGAGAGGCGCCTGCGCGAAGGCGACGATGCGCCAGGCCCCGCCCCAGGCGTCCGGTTCCGAGGGGTCGTGCAGCAGGATGAACCTGCCGGTGCCGTAGGGCGATTCGCCCTCCTCGGTGGGGCGGACGTCGCCGGCCAGAGCGAGGCTGAACGGCGCGACGCCCTGCGGCGACGGGATCTCCCGCACGACGAAATCGGCGCGGAACGATGCGGCGCGCAGCTGCTCCTCCGCGGCGGCGAACGCGTCGCCGGGGCCTCGTCCTGCAGTCACGCTGTCAGATTAGAGTGGAGGGGTCATGAAGGAGTCCAGGCGCGCCGCTTCCCCCTCCGCATCCGCGCTGGTGACAATGGCGGCTCTCGTGCTCGGGGCGGCGAGTCTCGGCTCCGCGGCGGCGACGCGCATCGCCTCCGTCGCGCGCCGGGTCGTCACGCCCGCGGTGCGGACGGCGGATCTGCGCATCCTGCGCATCGACCGCGCGGCGCAGACGATCACGCTTGAGCGCAACGACGACACCGTGCTGCCGGGGCGCTACGGGCTGTTCACGAACGGTGCGGGGTATCTGAAGCTCGGCGCCGTCCTCGCGTTCGACGAGGAGTCGGCGACACGCAAACTGCTGAGCCACGTGGATGCCGCGACCCGCGTGGGCGAGTACGCGTCGTTCAGCGGCTGGTACTTCGACAGCCCGGAGCAGCTGCATCTCCCGGTGAGCCGCCCGCTGATTCCGCTCCCGGTCGGCGACGCGCCCGCGTGGCTGTTCGACGCGGGCCGCGGCGACGACTGGGTGATCGGCGTGCACGGCCGGGGCGGCACGCGCGCCGAGATCCTGCGCGCGGTGCCCACGCTTCACCAGGCGGGCCTGACCACCCTCGTGATGTCGTACCGGGATGACGGCGAGGCGCCGCCGAGTCCCGCCGGGCTCTACGGTCTCGGCTCCACCGAGTGGCAGGACGTCGACGCCGCGATCGAGTTCGCGCGGGAGCGCGGCGCCCGGCGCGTCATCCTGATGGGCTGGTCGATGGGCGGCGCGATCGCGCTCCAGAGCGCCCTGCGCTCGGCCCACCGCGATCTCATCGCCGGGCTCATCCTGGATTCCCCGGTCATCGACTGGCAGATCGTCCTTGACGATCAGGCCGCGCAGCTGCGGATCCCGCGGGCGATCGTCCGCACCGCGATGGCGATGCTCGCCTCGCGTGCCGTGTCGCGGGCGGCCGGGCTCGGTCAGGGCATCCCGTTCGACGAGCTCGACATGGTGGCGCGCGCGGAGGAGCTGGCGGTGCCGATCCTGCTGCTTCACAGCGACGATGACGGCTTCGTGCCGTCCGATGCCTCCCACGCCCTGGCGGCGGCCCGGCCCGACCTCGTCACGATGGAGACGTTCACGGTCGCGCGCCACACGAAGCTCTGGAACTACGACGAGCACCGCTGGACCGCCGCGATCCGCGACTGGCTCGAGGCGCAGGGCCTCGGCCGCTGAGGCTCAGCGCGCGTCGAGGCGGGCCTGCACCTGACGCTTGGCGCGCATCAGCATGCCGGTCATGCCGGCGATCCGCAGCGGCGACACGGCGCGCGTGAGCCCCAGGGACTGCGGGTAGTCGGCCGGGATCGCCAGCACCTCGCCCGCCGAGAGCCCGGTGATGCCCTGCGTCAGGATGCTCGCGAAGCCGCGCGTGGTCGGCGCCTCCGCGGGTGCCGTCGCATGCATCGTCACCGCGTCGTCGTCCGCGACCTCGACGACGATGAAGACGGGCGACTGGCACTCGGCGACGCGTTCGGTGCGCTCGGGGTGATCCGCGTACTCCGCCGGCATCTCGGGCAGCTCGCGCGAGAACTCCAGCAGCAGCTGAAGGCGCTCGGGTTCGTCGAGCTCGAGGAACTCGTCGCGGATCTCCGCGAGCGCGGCGGGAAGGACGTCGGAGGTCATGTCCTCAATCCTCCCACCGCGCGGCGGCACCGTCCCCGGGGCGGTCAGCGGGTCGGCGCCGCACCCGGCTCGGCGCCGGTCGCGATCGGGACGCGGACCGCGGATCCCCACTCGGTCCACGAGCCGTCGTAGTTGCGCACGTTCGGATAGCCGAGCAGGTGCTTGAGCACGAACCAGGTGTGGCTCGACCGCTCGCCGATCCGGCAGTAGGCGACGATCTCGTCGGCGTCGCCGAGCCCCGCCTGGTCGCGGTAGATCGCCTCGAGCTCGGCCCGCGGCTTGAATCCGCCGTCCTCGCCGACGGCCTTCGCCCACGGCACGTTCTGCGCGCTCGGGATGTGTCCCGCGCGCAGAGCTCCCTCCTCGGGGTAGGCCGGCGCGGACGTGCGCTCGCCCGTGTACTCCTCGGGCGATCGGACGTCGATGAGCGGCTTGCCGAGGTGGGCGAGCACATCCTCCTTGAAGGCGCGCAGCGTGGCGTCGTCGCGCTCGACGACGGGGTAGTCCGTGGCCGGCCGGACGGTCGGCTCCGTCGTGATCGGGCGGCCCTCCGCGATCCAGCGGTCGCGGCCGCCGTCGATCAGGCGCACGTCCTCGTGCCCGAACAGCGAGAACACCCAGAGCGCGTAGGCGGCCCACCAGTTGTTCTTGTCGCCGTAGATCACGATCGTGTCGTCGCGCGAGATCCCCTTGGCGCCGAGCAGTTTCGCGAAGCCCTCGCCGTCAAGGTAGTCGCGCACCACGGGGTCGTTGAGCTCGGTGTGCCAGTCGATCTTCACCGCGCCCGGGATGTGGCCCGTCTCGTAGAGCAGCACGTCCTCATCCGATTCGACGATCACGAGGCCGGGGGCGCCGAGATGCTCCTCGACCCACGCGGTGGAGACGAGCCGGCCGGGCTCGGCGTACTCGGCGAAGTCGGGCGACGGGTCGAATTCCACGCTCACGGGATCCTCCTGCGGTCTGGATGGGAGCCCGTGCTCGTGTGCACGGGCGGCGCAACTAGGCTGATTGCGTCCCGGTTCGAGCGTATGCGCCCCCGTGCGCGGCGGCGCCGGTGATCCGCTCCTCGCGTAACGATCGGAAACCTCACGTCCATGACTCCTGCCGCGCCCGGCATCGTCCACCTCACCGAGCGACAGCCGCAGCTCAGCGGCGAGGAGATGCTCGCGAGCCTGGTCCCGCCGCCGCAGTTCGACGACGCGACCTTCGAGTCGTACCGCGCCGATCCCGAGTTCCCCTCGCAGGAGGAGGCGAAGGAGCTGCTGACGACCTTCGCCGTCGGCGCGCCGCCGGCGAAGCGCGGCGGGTTCTTCTCGCGCCGGCCGAAGACGCCGGAGCTGAAGCCCGGCGTGTACCTCGACGGTGGCTTCGGCGTGGGCAAGACCCACCTGCTGGCGGCGATCTTCCACGCGATGCCCGCACGCCGGAAGTACTTCGGATCCTTCATCGAGTACACCGCGCTCGTCGGTGCGCTCGGCTACCGCCAGACCGTCGACCTGCTGCGTGGCTCGGCGCTGCTCTGCATCGACGAGTTCGAGCTCGACGACCCGGGCGACACCATGGTGATGACCCGCCTGCTCGGCGAGCTCGTCGCGAGCGGCACGCGGCTCGCCGCGACGAGCAACACACCGCCCAACGCGCTGGGGGAGGGGCGGTTCGCGGCGCAGGACTTCCTCCGCGAGATCCACGCGATGGCGGACAGCTTCCAGACCATCCGGATCGACGGCGTCGACTTCCGGCAGCGCTCGTTCGACGGCCACGCTCCCTCGCTGGATGCCACAGAGTACGAGGCGGCGCTCGCGGGGTTCGGCACCGCGAGCGACGACGGCTTCGACGCGCTGATCTCCCACCTCGCCCGCGTCCACCCGTCGCGCTACATCCGGCTGATCGACGGTGTCGACGCGATCGGCCTGCGCGACGTGCGGCAGCTCACCGACCAGTCGGAGGCGCTGCGTTTCGTCGCGTTCGTCGACCGCGTGTACGACGCCGAGTTGCCGATCCGCGCCACGGGGCTGCCGCTCGACCAGGTGTTCGGCGACGACATGCTCGCGGGCGGCTACCGGAAGAAGTACCTGCGCGCGATCTCGCGCCTTGTCGCCTCGGCATACGCCTGATCGGTGTGCCCTGTCGTTGAGCACGCTCCAGCGGAATGTTGGGGACTTCACCCGCTCCCCGAAACACACTGTTTACACACCGGGTGAGTGTGTAACGCGCCTGAAACTCGCATCGCACCTGCGAGGTAATGCGAACTGGCCACACTTGTGCCAACCCGGTCGAGCGCTCCATATCGACCCCACGAGCTCACCGGTGTCCTGTCACCCGAACAGTGAGGAATCACAGTGGATAGCGGAAATCTCGCCTGGTCGATCGCGGCGACGGCGCTCGTGCTCTTCATGACACCCGGCGTCGCCTTCTTCTACGGCGGTCTGGTCAAGGCCAAGTCTGTCGTCAGCATGATGATGATGAGCTTCGGCGCCCTCGGTCTCATCTCGGTGCTCTGGATCCTCTACGGATTCAACATGAGCGCCGTCTCCGGCGAATCGTTCTTCGAGTTCGCCGGCAACCCGTTCTCCGACTTCGGCCTGGGATCCGCCGACAGTGACACGCTCGTGAGCGCCACCTTCGGCGCGACCTTCGCGATCATCACCGTGGCGCTGATCTCGGGTGCCATCGCCGACCGCGCGAAGTTCGGCGCCTGGATGGTCTTCGCGGGCGTGTGGGCGACACTCGTGTACTTCCCGGTGGCGGCCTGGGTCTGGGGTGGCGGCTGGATCATGCAGCTCGGCGCCACGATGTTCCCTGACGCGGGCGTCAACGTGATCGACTACGCCGGCGGCACCGCCGTGCACATCAACGCGGGCGCCGCGGCGCTCGCCCTGTCGCTGGTGCTGGGCAAGCGCCTCGGCTTCCAGAAGGGCATCCACAAGCCGCACAACGTGCCGCTTGTGCTGCTCGGCGCGTCGATCCTGTGGTTCGGCTGGTTCGGCTTCAACGCTGGTGCCGAGGGCACCTTCTCGCTGCTCGGAACCGAGGATTCCTCGGTCGGTCTGATCATCGTGAACACCCTGGGCGCCACGGCTGCGGCGATCCTCGGCTGGCTCGTGGTCGAGAAGCTCAAGGACGGCAAGGCGACCTCGGTGGGCGCAGCCTCGGGTGCGGTTGCCGGTCTCGTCGCCATCACGCCCTCGTGCGCGAACCTGACCCCGGGATGGGCTCTGCTGCTTGGCGTGGTCGCCGGCGCGGTGTGCGCCCTCGCGATCGAGCTGAAGTGGAAGCTCGGCTACGACGACTCGCTCGATGTCGTGGGCATCCACCTGGTCGGCGGCATCATCGGCACGCTCTACCTCGGCTTCTTCGCCACCGGCACGGGCCTGTTCGTGGGTGGCGGCATCGAGCAGCTCGTGATTCAGTTCCTCGCGGCGCTGGCCGTGCTGGTCTACTCCTTCGCGGTGGCATGGGTGATCGGCTTCGCGGTCGAGAAGACGCTCGGATTCCGTGTCAAGAACGAGGACGAGATCGCCGGTGTCGACTCGATCGTCCACGGTGAGGAGGGCTACGCCCTCGCGGAGTGATCTTCACGCTGCACCAAGGGGCGTCGCGGCTCACGCCGCGGCGCCCCTTCGGCGTGCGTGGGGATCGCTAGGCTCGACGCATGGCACGACGGGGGATCCTGGGGACGATCGCGCGGCTCGCGCTCGGAGCGGTGGAGGCGGCGACGCGCCGGCCTGCGAGGGGGCGCGACGGCGGCGCGACGCCTTCGCGCGGGTCCGCCGAGCGCCGCGAGGCGCCGCGAGCGCCGCGCGAGACCCGGGTGCGCGGCGCCTCCCCGGCCGACGCTCCCCGCGGCGTCGAGACGATCGAGCTGCGCCCGCAGGACGTGCACGACCTGCGGATGACCTACGCGCCGGCCCGCGACGGCGATCCGGACAGTGGCGAGATCGTCTGGACCTGGGTGCCGTACGTCGAGAACGACGGCCGCGGCAAGGATCGCCCGGTGCTGATCATCGGTCGCCACACCGCGGAGCGTGTGTATGCGGTCAAGCTCACCAGCAAGTCGAAGGACGGCGACCGCGAGTACCTGCCGCTCGGGGCGGGGGCCTGGGATGGCGCGGGTCGGGAGTCGTGGGTCGACCTCGACCAGCTCTACAGCGTGCACGTCAACGGGATGCGCCGCGAGGCCGCACAGCTGGATCTCGACCTCTTCACCCGGGTCGCCGCGGCATTGCGCGGCCGCTACGGCTGGGAGGCGGGGCGGTAGCGCGCCACGCCCGCGTTCACCGCGGTTCGGCGGCCCGTCCGGCATCGGGTAGTATCGTTACTCGGTCCGCAGGGCCGAAAGAAGACGGGCGATTGGCGCAGTTGGTAGCGCGCTTCCTTCACACGGAAGAGGTCATCAGTTCGAGTCTGGTATCGCCCACCAGTGGAAGCCCCCGGTTCAACCGGGGGCTTTCGTTCGTCCCCGGGTCAGCCCTCGCGCGGCTCGCGGCTTATAGGTCAGAACGTGTGGATGGGGTCGGGCGTGTCAGTGCCTGCCGATCCAGCCTGTTCGGTGCCAGAGTCCCTCGTCGGCGCTGAGGCCGGTGTCGTAGAGGATCGGTTCGACGGGGTCGTCGGTGCGGGGTGTCGTCGTGGTGGCGGGCTGGTTGGCGTAGGCAAGGGCATGCTCGAGTGGGAGCGCTCGGAGCAGCAGGAACCATTCGACGGCTCGGCGGCGGTGCTCGATGGGCATGCCGCGGTGGAGGCGCAGCAGGTGACGGATCTGGGCGTTGATTCCGCCTTCGATCGCGCTGGTGGTGCGCGGGTTGCCGTAGTCGAGGAACGTGAATGCGTGGCCGCCGGCGGCGACGCGGGCGAGGATCTTCCAGGCGTCGCGGAGCCGCTTGTGGGTGAACCCGAACTGGCCGTTGTCGTAGAGGGAACGTTCCTTGGTGAGGTGCCCGTATGCCTGCCACCAGGTCTCCAGGTTCTGCCGCCAGGTGATC
>NZ_JADGLL010000013.1 GCF_015235415.1 Microbacterium paludicola
CCGCCCGTCTCCGCGCCCCGTCCCACCCGATCCCGTCCCACCGACGTCACAGCCAACGCATCTGGAGGAACCCGTGCCCACATCATCCGTCGACCCGCGAATGCGCCGCGCGCTCACCGCGGGAATCGTCCTGACCGCCGCCACCGTGCTCGCGTCGTGCGCAGGCGCCGCCCCGGCCGCCGAGCCGAGTGCCGACTCCGCGAGCAGCGCCCCGGCCGCCGAGGCGGGAAGCGCCCTCGATCTGTCGGGTGTCTGCCCCGCGACCGTCGTGATGCAGCAGGACTGGCAACCCGAGGCCGAGCACGGCGCCATGTACAACCTCGTGGGGGACGACTACACGGTCGACACCGACGCCAAGACCGTGACCGGATCGCTCGTCGCGCAGGGCGTGGACACCGGCGTCGACATCGAGGTGCGCCCCGGCGGCCCGAACGTCAACTTCCAGCCGGTGCCGGCGCTCATGTACCTCGACCCGGACATCCTGCTCGGCGCGGTCACGACCGATGCCGCCATCGTGGCGTCCGCGGATCAGCCGACCGTCGCGGTCGCGTCGCAGCTCACGTGGAGCCCGCAGATCCTGATGTGGGATCCCGAGAGCCACGACGGCGCGGAGACGATCGAGGAGGCAACCGCCGACGGCGCGATCGTCGTGACGGCCGGCGACGTGATCCCGTCGCTGCTGAAGTCCCAGGACCTGATCGACGACTCGCAGGTCGACACGAGCTACGAGGGCACCCCGCAGCGGTTCGTGTCGGACCCGAGCATCCTGCAGCAGGGCTTCGCGACGGCCGAGCCGTACATCTACGAGAACGAGATCCCGGAGTGGGGCAAGCCCGTCGGCTACCAGCTGCTCTCGGAGATCGGCTGGTCGGTGTACCCCGAGCCGCTGGCCGTGCGGCCCGAGGCGATCGAGGAGCACGGCGACTGCCTCGAGAAGCTCATCCCGATCATGCAGCAGTCGCAGCTGGACTTCCTTGAGGAGCCGGACAAGGGCATCGCGCTGATCCTCGACCTCGTGGAGCAGTACGACACCGGCTGGACGTACTCCGAGGGCGTCGCGAAGTACTCGGTCGAGCAGCAGCTCGCGCTCGGGCTCGTCGAGGACGACCGCGCGTCGGGCGTCTTCGGCGCGTTCGACCCGGAGCGCATGCAGACGATCGTCGACGACTTCGCGCCGTTCCTCGTCGACGCCGGGAGCATCAGCCAGTCGGATGCCGACGCGATCGAGGTGGACTCGCTCTACACGAACGACTTCCTCGACACCGCGATCTCCATCCAGTGACACGCCCGTGGCGCATCCCTCAGCGGCTGTGCTGCTGCTCCTTCACCACGAGCACGCGGCAGCTCACGCCCTCGGGGGTGCGCCACCGGTGGCGGATGCTGCTCTCGTAATACGTCGCGTCGCCCGCCTCCAGCAGGACCTCCGTGTCGCCGAGCGACACGATGACCTGGCCCTCCAGCACGTACAGGAACTCCTCCTCGTCGTGCTGCCACCAGGCGCCGTCCTCGAACGAGCCCGAGAAGACCATCGGAAGGAAGCGAGCACGATGCTGCGCGAGAACGGCCACGGGCCCAGTGCCCGCGTCGACGGGCGATCCGGATTCCCGGCGGTAGACATGGAACGCCCCCTCGGGGCGGTCGGGCGGATCCTCCGTCAGGAGATCCTGCTGCGTCGTCCCGAGCGCCCGCGCGATGCGGAACAGCGACGCCATGCTGAGCCGCTCGAGCCCGCGCTCCACCTGACTGAGGAACGAGTGCGACAGCTCCGCTTCCGCCGCGGCCTGCGTGAGCGTCATTCCGCGCCGCTGACGCAGTGCCCGAATCCGCGCCCCCAGGGCACGCGCCGTCTCGTCCACGTCCGTGGCCCGGCTCGGTGCCGCCGAGCCCTCGGTCGCGTCTGTCATGGCTGAAGATTACCGGCCGCCCCACCGCCAAGGAGGACACGCATGACCCCACCCGACTACACGGCCCTCGAAGCCGATCTCGCCCGCCTGCTCGGCCCGCGCGGCGTCAGCAGCGACCTGCGGCAGCGGGAGAAGGCCTCGGTCGACGGCGCCCGGATGTCGCCGATCATCGCGGAGCTGTTGCCGCTCGGTGTCGCCGACCTCGTGGCCTTCCCGACGACGGCCGACGAGATCGCCGCCGTCGTGAGGCTCGCCGCCGATCACGGAGCGCCGATCACCCCGCGGGGCAAGGGCACCGGCAACTACGGGCAGGGCATCCCGATGTCGGGCGGCCTGGTGGTCGACACCTCTCGGGCGCGTGCGATCCTCGAGGTCGGCGACGACACGATCACCGCCGAGGCCGGCGCGACGATGTCGGCTCTCGAGCAGGCCGCGCGCGCGGCCGGGCGTCAGCTGTGGATGTACCCCTCGACCGTGCACTCCACGATCGGCGGCTTCCTTGCGGGCGGTTCGGGCGGCACGGGGACGATCGCCCACGGCAGCAACCACATGGGCTTCGTCGTCGCGCTGGATGTCGTGACCCCCGTGTCCCGAGGCGAGCTCGCGCACGTGGAGGGGGACGAGGCCCTCGGCTTCGTGCACAACTACGGGACCGCGGGGATCATCGCGCGCGCGACGGTCCGGGTCGAGCCGCTGCAGGACTGGCGCGGCGTGTACGCGTCGTTCGACGCCTTCGAAGAGGCCCTCCCCGCGCTGCGCATGCTCGGACGGCTCAGCCCCACGCCACGGCTCGTCTCCGCGGATCCGCCGCACATCGCGGCCCAGCTGCCGCCGGATCCGGCCCTCCCCGAGGGGCGCGCGTCGTTGCGCATGATCGCCGACGCCGCGACCGTCGCCCAGGCGCGGGCGATCATCCAGGAGGCGGGAGGCCGGATCGAAGACGTGCGGGAGGGACCCGGTGTCTCGGCCGCGCTGTCGGTGCTGAGCTACAACCACCCGATCGAGTGGCTGCAGAAGTCGGAGCCGGGCGTGTACTTCCACGTCGAGGTGTCGGGCGACGCCCTCGTCGACCGCATCGACGAGGTGCAGGGCGTCTACCCCGGCGGCATGCTGCACATCGAGGCCGGTCACGCCGCCCCGATCGGGATGCTCGCGGGCGAGTACGAGAGCCCCGAGGCCGTATACGCCGGGATCGAGCGCCTCACGGAGCTCGGTGTGGGCGTCCACAGCCCGCACCAGTGGAACGTCGACTTCCGCCTCGCCGAGACCCTGGACCTCGCCGCGCGCACCGACCCGCAGCGCCTGCTGAACCCCGGCAAGCTCAACCCCGACTACCGAGGCCCTGCGAAGGGAGCGATCCGATGACCGACGCCTTCGTGCCGGACACCCGCCGGTGGGACGACCTCGCCGGCCCGTCGCTCGTGGCGGCCACGTCGGAGCGCTCGATCGCCGTCGTGCCGATCGGCGCGATCGAGCACCACGGTCCGCATCTGCCGCTGCGGACGGACGCGCTCGTGGCCGAGGCCGTGGCGACCGCCGCGGTCGAGCGCGCCGCCGCGGCGGGGATCGACGCGTGGCTGCTGCCGACCATCACCTACGCGAAGTCCGACGAGCACCACTGGGCCCCCGGAACGCTGTGGATCGAGGGCACGACGCTGCTCGATCAGCTGATCGAACTCGGCCGCTCGATCGCCATGACGCCGGTCAAGACCCTCGCGTTCGTGAACGGCCACGGAGGGAACGTCATGCTGCTCGGCTGGGCGAACCGGGAGCTGCGGCGCCGCTACGGGCTGCGCTCGTTCTCCATGCCCGCCGGAGCGGGAGCCGCGGGGGACGGCCTGCAGGGCCGACCGGACGAGCTGGGGCAGGGGATCCACGCCGGGTTCGGCGAGACCTCGGTGGTCATGCATCTCGCCCCGCACCTGGTGGCGCCGGACCTGCCGCCGCGGAACGTGCCCGAGAGGATCGCCGGCATGACGCACATCGGCTTCAACCGCAAGCCCGTGATGTTCGGCTGGACGAGCGACGACTTCGGCCCGACGGGTGTGATCGGCGACCCCACGGGCGCGAACGCGGCGCACGGCAAGGTGCTGTTCGAGCAGGGCGTCGCGTTCGTGAGCGAGGCGCTCGCCGAGATCGATCGCTTCGAGTTCGCGTAGGAGGGGACGATGGACAGCACGCCGGATCCCGCCACCGCGCGCGGAGGCGACGCCGTGCACGCGGACGCGCCGCCCGCCGATCCGGCCGACCTGGTGCGGTCGTGGCTCCCGGGCGAGGATGCCGACACGCTGCTGATGACCGTGTCGACCGTGGACGGCGAGGGGTATCCCCGGGCGCGCACCGTGCGCCTGACCGGCTTCGACGGCGAGCGGTTCCTGTTCCACACGGACGCGCGCAGCCGCAAGGTCGCGGAGCTCGCGGCGGATCCCCGGGTCGCGCTGACGATCCTCTGGCCGGAGGGCACGCGACAGCTCGTGGTGCAGGGCACGGCGTGCGCCGCCTCCGACGAGGAGAAGGCGCGCGCCTACGCGGCCCTGCCGCCGTACCTGAAGCAGCTCGCGTGGCTGAACACCGCGGAGCACGCGACGCTCCCGCGCTCCGAGCGCGAGCGGCGGTGGGCCGACTTCGCCCGCGAACGCCCCGATCCGCCGCAGCCGCACGGGTGGACCGGCTTCGCCGTCACCCCGCATCGGATGCTGTTCTGGGCGTCGACCGGACGAGCCGCGAGCCGTCGCCTCGAGTACGCGCGCAGCGCGGACGGCTGGGAGTCCCGCCACCTGCCCGGCTGAGCCGGGTCAGGCCTCGTGGTGGCGGTCGAGGAACTCGTACACCGCTGTCTCGTCGACGCCCGGGAAGGCGCCGCGGGGGAGCGGGGCGAAGATGTGCGTGTGCACGCGGGCGCTCGGCCACGCCCGCCCGCTCCAGCGGGCCGACTGCTCGGCGGGGGCGCGGCGGCAGCAGCTCTCCTCGGGGCATGTGGACGTCTCGCGGTTCTGCGTCTCCCGCCCGCGCCACCACTTGGCGTCGTCGAAGCGCACGCCCACGGTGATCGAGAAACCGCCGCGGTCGCTCGTGCCGGTCTGCGTGGAGCACCAGAAGGTGCCGGCGGGGGTGTCGGTGTACTGGTAGTGCTCGGTCGTGCGGTTCTGCTGGTCGAACGCGTCGCGTGCGGCGAATTTGCGGCACACGATCTGGCCCTCGACGGATCCGGTCACGTCCTCCGGAAGCGGAAGCGCGTCGTTCTCGTAGACGCGCTCGATCTGGCCAGCCTCTCCCACGCGGAGGAAGTGCAGCGGCATGCCGAGGTGCTCGGTCATGAGGTTGGTCATGCGCATCGCGGCGGCCTCGTGGGTGACGCCGAACGCGTCGCGGAAGTCCTCGACCGCGAGGTTGCGGTCCTTCTTCGCCTGCTGCAGGAAGGCCACCGAGTTCGCCTCGGGCATCAGACAGCACGCCGCGTAGTAGTTGATCTCAAGGCGCTGCTGTAGGAAATCGGCGTACGAGGTGGGCGGCTTGTGGCCGAGCAGGCGGTGCGCCATCGCCTGCAGCGCCATCGAGCGCAGGCCGTGACCGCCGGGGATCGAGGCGGGAGGCAGGTAGATGCGGCCGTTCTCGAGGTCGGTGATCGAGCGCGTCGACGGCGGCAGGTCGTTGGCGTAGATCAGCTCGAAGCCGAGCTGCTCGGCCATGATGCTCACCGTGCGGTGCGTCAGCGCGCCCTGCGTGTGCCCGGCCGCGCGCAGCTGCTTCTCGGCGAGCTGCTCGAGCTCGGGCAGGTAGTTGTTGAGGCCCCGCATCCGCAGGCGCAGCTCGGTGTTCGCCCGGCGTGCCTCCTCGGGCGTCGCGATCGCCTCCCTCTCTCGGCGCTGGAGTTCGCGATGAAGCCCGAGGATGGCCTCGATCGTCTCGTCGGGGAGCGTCTTCGTGACCTTGATGGGGGCGATCCCGAGGCTGCGGAACAGCGAGCTCGACTGCGCCTTCTCGAGCTCGATCTCGAGGGCGGCGCGGCGGTTCGGCGGCTCGCCGGAGATGAGATCGGTGACCGCGGCGTCCGTCGCCGCGGCGATCGCCTGCAGCAGCGACAGCTTCGGCTCGCGCTTGCCGTTCTCGATCAGGCTCAGCTGGCTTCCCGCGACGCCGACCGCGGCGCCGAGTTCGTCGAGGGTGAAGCCCTTCTGCAGGCGGTAGTGCCGGATGCGGTGGCCGAGGGTCTTGAGCTCGATGCCGGTCTTGTCGTCCCGCGGGGTCATTCCTTGATCGTATCTAAAGAATGCGGATTCTTTTGCGCCGGGGTCGCCGAAAAGGCCACCTCCGCAGGGTGATCCTGGAGAAGACCCCGCACCTCTCCCTCGGGAAAGACGGTTAGGAACCTCCTCATGGCCATCATCGAAAGCCCCACCGCCCGCGCCGCATCGCCCCTTGCCGCGTTCGGTGCCCGGCCCGAGATCCAGGGGCCCGGCATGGCTGCGCTCGTCGCCTGGGTCGAGGAGATCGCCGCCCTCACACGGCCCGACCGCATCCACTGGGTCGACGGCTCGCCGGAGGAGAACGAGGCCCTGCTCACCCAGATGGTCGCGGACGGCACGCTCATCCCGCTGAACCACGACAAGCGCCCCGGCTCGTACCTCGCGCGATCGGACGAAGGCGACGTCGCCCGCCTCGAGTCGCGCACCTTCATCTGCTCAGAGAAGCAGGAGGACGCCGGGCCGACGAACAACTGGGCCGAGCCGGCCGAGATGCGCGCGACCCTGCGCCCCCTGTTCGAGGGCTCGATGCGGGGGCGCACGATGTTCGTGGTGCCGTTCTCGATGGGGAAGATCGGCGGCCCCATCTCGCAGCTCGGCGTGCAGATCACCGACAGCCCCTACGCCGTCGCCTCGATCGGGATCATGACGCGCGTCGGGATCGCCGTGACCGAGCGGATCGCGCAGGGCGCGCCCTGGGTGCGCACCGTCCACTCGGTCGGGGCCCCGCTGCGCGCCGGCGACGAGGATGTCGCCTGGCCGAGCAACGACGAGAAGTACATCGTCCACTTCCCCGACACGCTCGAAGTCTGGTCGTTCGGCTCCGGCTACGGCGGCAACGCCATCCTGGCGAAGAAGTGCTACGCGCTGCGCATCGCCTCGGTGCTGGGGCGCGACCAGGGATGGCTCGCCGAGCACATGCTGCTCATCCGGGTGATCGACCCGCAGGGGCGCGCCTACCACGCGGCCGCCGCGTTCCCCTCGGCCTGCGGCAAGACCAACCTCGCCATGCTGCGTCCGACGATCCCGGGCTGGAGGGTCGAGACCCTCGGCGACGACATCACGTGGATCCGGCCGGGAGAGGACGGCCGCCTGTACGCGATCAATCCGGAGGCCGGGTTCTTCGGCGTCGCGCCCGGCACGGGCGAGGCGACCAACGTCACGGCGGTCGAGACGCTCTGGGGCAACGTCCTGTTCACGAACGTCGCCCTGACGGACGATGGCGACGTGTGGTGGGAGGGGCTCACGGAGGAGCCTCCCGCGCACCTGATCGACTGGCGCGGCGAGGACTGGACCCCGGATGCGGGCCGCCCGGCGGCGCATCCGAACTCCCGGTTCACGGTCTCGGCGTCCCAGGCGCCATCCATCGCGGACGACTGGGAAGAGGCGGTGCCGCTCGACGTCATCCTGTTCGGTGGACGCCGCGCGACGAACGTGCCGCTCGTCGTCGAGGCCTTCGACTGGGAGCACGGTGTCTTCCTCGGCTCGAACATCTCGTCCGAGCGCACCGCCGCCGCCGAGGGAAAGGTCGGTGAGCTGCGCCGGGACCCCTTCGCGATGATGCCGTTCTGCGGCTACAACATGGCCGACTACTTCGCGCACTGGCTCGAGATGGGAGATCTCGCCTCGGAACTGCCGAAGGTGTACCAGGTGAACTGGTTCCGCCGTGGCTCGGACGGCCGGTTCCTGTGGCCCGGGTTCGGTGACAACTCGCGCGTCATCGACTGGATCATCCGGCGCCTCCAGGGCGAGGCGGAGGCCGTCGTCACGCCGATCGGGCTCGTCCCCGCCCCGCGTTCGCTGAACCTGGACGGGATCGACGTCTCGCGGCAGGATCTCGATGAGCTGTTCGCGATCGATGTCGACGCGTGGCTCGAGGAAGCAGACCTCACCGAGGAGTTCTACGACCTGTTCGGCGAGAGGACCCCCGCCGAACTGCGGGTGCAGTTGCAGGAGCTGCGCACCCGCCTCCAGACCGCGAGGGACTGACCGCACAGCGGTCCCTCGCCGCGAACGATCCGATCAGGCGCCGCACACGCCCGGATCAGCCGCGAACCAGAAACGGCCCGCCCCCGTCTTCCGATCCGGGGGCGGGCCGTTCACCTTGTCCCCGCCACGGCGCCGGCCGGACGGGGTCAGCCCTGCAGGTAGCTGTCGGCCCAGCCTGCGATGATGCGCGCGGCGCGGGCGGCCTGTCCCTTGCCGGTGAGGAAGTGGCCCGCGCCATCGAGATCCACGAAGCTGCGGGGATGACGCGCGGCGAAGAAGATCTCCTGCGCGTTCGTGATCGGCACCATGTCGTCGTCCGGGGCGTGCAGGATCAGCAGCGGCTTGCCGAGGCGCTCGATCACGTCGTCGAGATCGGTGCGGCGCAGGTCCTCGATGAACCCGCGGCGCAGGGTGAGCTCCCGGCCCCCGATGCGCCATTCGGCCTCGCCCTGCGCCATCACCAGATCCACGATGTGGTCGAAGTTGTGCTCGGCGTGCTTCGGCTCGTAGGGCGCGCCCACCGTGGCGACCGCGCGCACATCCGGACACTGCGGGCCGGCGGCGAGCACCGCCGCCCCGCCGAACGAGTGGCCGACGAGCAGGGAAGCGGGGGTGCCGCGCTCGGCCATCACCCGGGTCGCGGCGACGGTGTCGGCGACCTTAAGCGAGAACGAGCTGTCGGCCCAGTCGCCGCCGGAGTCGCCGAGGCCGAGATTGTCGAAGCGGAGCATCCCGATCCCCGAGGCCGCGAGCGCTTTCGAGATGCGCGACGCCGCGGGGCTGTCCTTGCCGAGGGTCAGGCCGTGGCTGAAGACTCCCCAGCCGCGCACCTCGCCCTCGGGGATCTCGAGCACGCCCGCGAGCATCGGACCGGACGTCGAGGGGAACTGGATCGTCTCGCTGGTCATGCGTCAATCGTGCCAGCCGGGGCCCGCGGCGTCGGTCAGGCCGTGCGGTCCTCCGCCAGCGCGCCGACGTACTTGTAGCGTGCCGCGACGAACGCCCCGTTCCGGAAGACCTGGAGCAGTTCGAGGTCGAGCCTGCGGGGGAGGATCTGGCGTCCCGCGCCGAGGGTGACCGGCGCGATGCTCACGATCACCTCGTCGAGCAGCCCGGCGTCCGCGAACTGCCCCGCGAGCTCTCCGCCTCCCACGACCCAGAGGTCCTTGCCGCCCGCTGCCGCGACCATCTGGGCGTGGACGTCAGCCACATCCCCCGAGGCGAAGCGCACATCCGTGCCCTGCGTCGGCGGCTCCGGCAGGTCCCGGGTCGTCATCACCCAGGTCGGCATCGCGTAGGCCCAGCCTTCGGGGTCATGGCGCAGCACCCACTCGTACGTCGTCGAGCCCATCACGATTGCGCCGATCCCCGCGATGAAGTCGTCGTAGTTGAGGGCGCCCTTCTCATCCAGGGGCTGCCGCAGCAGCCAGGCGAGCGAGTCGTCCGGGTCGGCGATGAACCCGTCCAGCGTCGTCGCCGTGTAGTACGTGAGCTTCGTCATGGCGCCAAGTGTCGCGCGGGGGTCCGACATCGCTCTCCGGCGCTCGCTCGGCAGCCGGTGCGGATCAGACGAGCAGCTGGTGGCGGGCGAGGTCGCGGTAGAGGGGGACGCTCTCCACGAGCTCGGAGTGCGTGCCTTGCCCGACGACCTCCCCCTTGTCGAGCACGACGATCCGGTCGCTGTCGATCACGGTCGAGAGGCGGTGCGCGATCACGAGCAGCGTGCGGCCGTGGGCGACGGCGTCGATCGCGTCGCGCATCAGCTGCTCGTTGAGGCCGTCGAGCGAGGAGGTCGACTCGTCGAGCAGCAGGATCGGCGGCGCCGCCAGCAGGGCGCGCGCGATCGCGAGGCGCTGACGCTCGCCGCCCGAGAGCATCACACCGTCCTCGCCGACCGGGGTGTCGATCCCCGCGGGGGAGCGGTCGATCACCGACCCGAGGTTCACGGCGCGCAGCACGCGCTCGCAGTCGGCGTCGGTCGCGTCGGGCGAGGCGAGGCGCAGGTTGTCGGCGATCGTGCCGGCGAGCGTCGGCGCATCCTGCTCGACATAGCCGAAGCGCGCCCGCAGCTCGTCGCGAGACAGCTCGCGGACATCCTGCCCGTCGAGCTCGATCCTGCCCGAGGTCGGGTCGTAGAACCGCTCGAGCAGCGCCAGGATCGTCGACTTGCCCGCCCCGCTCGGGCCGACGAGCGCGACGCGCGCCCCGCGCGGCACCTCGAACGAGACGCCGCGCAGCACGTCGTCGGCCGACGGCTCCTCGTCGCCGAGCGGCACGTGGGCCTCGATCGCCTCGCGCGTCGCCTGCTCCCTGGCGGCGACGACGGCCTCCGGGTAGCGGAAGCGCACGTCGCGGAACGCGATCGCCGGGGCGCCCTCCACCGGCGTGGCGGGACGCGCGGCGGCGTCCTCCGCGGTCTCGGCGGGGATGTCGAGGACCTCCTGGATGCGCCCGAGCGCGCCGAGCGCCTGGCCGACGCTCGCGATCGCCCCGAAGGCGGAGGCAAGGGGCATGACCATCAGGAACAGGAACATCACGAACGTCACGAGGCTCGAGATCTCCACGGCACCCGAGGCGACGCGCATGCCGCCGACGCCCAGCACAACGAGCATCGACGCCTGCAGCGCGATGCCGGCGATGGGCACAACGAGCGCCGACGCCTTCGCGACCTCGACGCCCGCCTCGTAGGCCTGGGTCGCCTTCTCGCTGACGGCGCGCTCCTCGCGCTCGGTGGCACCGGCGGCGCGGATCGTCCGGACCGCGCCGATCGCGCGCTCGATGCCGCTCGTCAGCTCGCCGACGCGCGTCTGCTGCAGGCTCGTCGCGCGGCGCATCCGCCCGCTGAGGGACACGACGGCGAGGACGCTGACCGCGAGCACACCGACGATGCTGAGCAGCAGCAGCGGGTCGATCACCAGCATCGCGATCAGCGCGCCGATGAAGAGCAGCACGTTGCCGACGCTGTCGGCGAGGCCCTGCGTGAGCACGGCGTAGAGCATCGTCGTGTCGGTGCCGACGCGGGAGACGAGGTCGCCGGTGCGGCGTCCGTCGAACTCGGCGATCGGCAGGTGCAGGATGCGCGAGATCAGCCGGCGTCTGCTCGACAGCACGACGGCGGTGCCCGTGCGCTGCAGCAGGAAGTGCTGGTACGCGCTGATCGCCGAGGAGATGACGACGAACAGCACGAGCGCCCACACAAGCAGGCCGAGCGTCTCGCCCGTCTGGACGCGCTCGATCACCTGCCCGATCAGGAGCGGCTGGATGAGCGTCGCGACCGCCGCGAGCACGCTCAGCAGCGACACCCACACGAGCACGCGCGTGTGCTCGAAGACGAACGGCAGCAGCTGCCGGAAGGTGGCGCGGGGGCCGTCGTCCTTCGAGGGACGCGCGAACGGGCTGCGGCGGGTGCGGGGTTCTGGCACGGTGTTCATTTTCGGCCGAACTTCTTGTGTGCGGCCTGTCTGCTGATCCCCAGGGCGGTCGCGATGGCCTCCCACGAGTATCCGCGCACGCGGGCGCGGCGCACCTGCGCCTCCTCCTCGCGGTTCAGCGCTCGTCGCTGCTCGGCGATGCGGAACAGCTGTGCGATGGGCTCATCCGGATCCGTCGCGTGTGCGGTCTCGACCATGCGTCAACTCTAGTTGACATCCCGGCCGAGAATCCAGCAGCGCGCCGAGAATCCCGGGGTGCCGGGATTCTCGGCGCGGCGGTGGATTCTCGCGGCGATCAGTGGGCCATCGCCGTGAGGGCCTCCTCGTCGAGGGTGGCGATCGAGTGGGTGTCCTGGAAGTCGCGGACGCCGTGGATCCCCTGCTCGCGGCCCATCCCCGACTGCTTCACGCCGCCGAAGGGGGCGCGGAGGTCGAGGCGGTTGGCGCCGTGGTCGTTGATCCAGACGTAGCCGCACTGAAGGCGCGAGCCGATGCGCTGCGCGGTCTCGGGGCTGGAGGTCCAGACCGAGCCGCCGAGGCCCGCCCACGTGTCGTTGGCGGCGGCGATCGCCTCGTCCTCGCTGTCGAACGGGATGATCGGGATCACCGGGCCGAACTGCTCCTGCGTCACGACGCGCAGCGACGGATCCGGATCGATCACGAGCGCCGGGCGCAGGAAGTTGCCTCCCGCCAGCTCGCCGCCGGGCAGCTCGCCGTACTCGCGCACCTCGGCGCCGGCGTCCTTCGCCTCCTGGATGATCTCCTCCACGAACGCCTTTTGCGCCGGCTGGTGCAGCGGGCCCATCGTCGTCCCCTCGTCGAGGCCGTAGCCGATCACAACGTTCTGCAGCCGCGCCTCGAGGCCCGCGACCAGCTCGTCGAGGCGCGAGCGGTGCACGTACACGCGCTTGGCGTTCATGCAGATCTGGCCCGTGGTGTCGTAGATCGCGCCGAACAGTCGGTCGAGGTGCGCATCGCTCAGGTCGACGTCCTCGGCGAGCACCGCGGCGTCGTTGCCGCCGAGCTCGAGCGTGACACGGGTCAGCGTCCTCGAGGCCATCTCCATCATCCGCTTGCCGCCGTTCACGCTGCCCGTGAAGGACACCTTCGCGACATCCGGGTTCTGGATCAAGGCGGACATGTTCTCGTCCTTGCCGGTGACGATGTTCAGCACGCCGGCGGGGAGCTTCTCCGCCACGCGCTGCACGAGGCGCGCCGTCGCGAGGGGCGCCGATGCCGGCGGCTTCACCACGACGGTGTTCCCCGCGAGCAGGGCGTACGGCAGGCCGGCGCCGAGGATGGCGATCGGCCAGTTGAACGGCACGATGATCGAGACGACTCCCAGCGGCGAGTGCGCGACCTTCGTGGTCACGGGAAGGCCGGGCGCGGGCTCGAGCGTGGTGACCTCATCGACCTGGTCGGCGACGGCGAGGGCGAGGTTCCAGCGGATCTCGAACACCAGCGCGTCGATCCACGCCTCCATCCGGATCTTGCCGTTCTCCTGCGACAGGATGGCGGCGTCCGTGTCGCGGTCGTCCGCGATGCCGGCGATGGCCTCGGCCATCTTCGCGGCGCGCTCTGCGGCCGACAGTGCCGACCAGGCGGGGTAGGCGGCCTTCGCGGCCGCGACCGCATCCGCGACGTCCTGGGGCGAGGCGGAGGCCGCCTCGCCGACCACAACGCCGGGCTTGGCCGGGTCGGTGATCTTCACGACCTCGTCGGTGAAGCGCTGCTCGCCGCCGATGAACAGGCCGGTGCGGACGGCGGCCTCGGCGGCCGATCCGACCTCGGTGTCCGAGGCCTCTCCGGATGCCGCGTCGGTGCTCACGACCGCGTTCTGGGTGTCCGTCATGGAATCACTCACCTCTCTGTGTGTGTGCCAGGGCTGTGGCCGGGGTTCTGCGCCTCGGGTCCCGGTCCGGGCGTCCCGGCCCCGTGTATGCGCGGGTATGCGACAAGTGTGCGCGACACCGCCCGCTTTGTACACAGGATCCGCGACAATCCGACACAGGTCTTGCAGAATAGGCCTCAGCCCGCCGCCCGGTGGGCCTGCCGAGAGGGGATACGCGTGTCGACGACGACCGAGGCGACAATCGACGTGACCCAGCAGGATCTGACGGCCCGCATCCGCGACGCGATCCTGCGGGGCGACTTCGCGCCCCATCAGCGGCTGATCGAGGCCGACCTCAGCGACCGGTTCGAGGCGAGCCGCGCCTCGGTGCGCACCGCGCTCATGAACCTCGCGGGCGAGGGGCTCGTCGAACGCCTGCCGAACCGCGGCGCCCGGGTGAGGGCGATCAGCGTCGAGGAGGCGATCGAGATCGTCGAGGTGCGCATGGGGCTCGAGGAGCTGTGCGCACGCAAGGCGGCCCAGAACCTCTCGGACGAGGACGCGGTCGAGCTCGCCGAGCTGCGGGAGCGGATCCGGTCGGCGGCGGACGGGGGAGACCTCGTCGGCTACGCCTCCCTGAATCAGGAGATGGATCGCCGCATCCGCGACCTCAGCGGGCACGCGACCGCCACACAGCTGCTCGAGCGGCTGCTCGCCCAGTCGGCCCGCCACCAGTTCCGGCTCGCATACCACCCGGGGCGCATCAACCAGTCGGCGCCCGAGCACATCGCGATCATCGACGCGGTGCTCGCCCGCGATCCCGACGCGGCCGCCGAGGCGACCCGCCGCCACCTACAGGGGATCGTGACGCTGCTGGCTGGTCTATAGCTGGTCTATAGCTCGCTTCGCTCGCGACTCGCACGCTCGCGCCGACGCTCCGCGCCGGACACTCGCGAGCGAGGGCGCTGTCGCAAGCTCCATCGCCGGCAGCGCTTCGCGCTGCGGGGCCGCTTCGCGGCACGCTCGCTTCGCTCGCACAGGGGCTGCTGCGCGGCCCGCTCCGCGAAGGGGCTCGGTCGGACCGAGCCCCTCCGCGGGTGGGGTTCACTCGAACGCGTCGGCGTTCGCGTAGCCCTGACCGTTGTAGCGCTGGACGACGACCGACGAGACGGCGGGCTGGCCGTCCTGCGTGGTGTCGATCGACGTGCCCTCCAGCATCAGCGGGGCGGTGAAGCCCGAAATGCCGCCGAGGGCCTCCATGAAGCTCTCGCGCGTCGGCTCCTCCATCGCCGCGAAGGCCTCCTCGAGCGTGGCGCCGACCATGTAGCTCCACATGCAGTGAGGGAAGTCGGGCGTCGTGGTGTAGTCGCCCGAGTGCTCCTCGAGCGCGGCGAGGAACGTCGTCACGTCCTCGTCCTCCGCGAACGCGGGGCTCTGCGGGGCCTTCGCGAACGACACCGAATAGAACCCGTCGTCGGGGTTCGCGCCCGCCGGGCCCAGGATCGCACCGGGGCTGGAGGTGTTCGACGGCAGGAACCAGCTCGGCGACCAGGACAGCTCGCGCGCCTTCTCGATGGTGCTGATCGTGAGCGGCGTGATCGACATGGCGTTGAAGAACACGTCGGCTCCGCTGGCGGCGAGCTCGGTCAGCTGCGCGTCGACCGAGGTGTCGGTCGCCTCGTAGGTGAGCTCCTCGACGACCTCGATGTTCGCGGCTCCCTCGATGGCCTCCTTGAAGCCCTCGACGTATCCCTTGCCGTAGTCGTCGTTCTGCGACAGGATCGCGACCTTGTGCTCCTCGGTCGAGGCGGCGAGCAGCTCGCCGAACGCCGCGCCCTCGTTCTGGTAGATCGGCACGAAGCCGAGCTGCCAGGGGCTCTGCTCGCGGTCGCTGAAGAGCGGGTCGCCGGTCATGACGAGCACCTGCGGCACCTCCTCCTCGATCGCCGCGTCGCGGTAGGCGCGGTTCGTCGGCGTGCCGAGGCCCGAGGTGAACGCGAACACGTTCGCCTGGTTCTGCTGGAAGTTGGTCAGCGCCTTCTGGGGGTCGTACGTGTCGTCGTACGCCTCGACGGTGACCTCACGGGTCTTGCCGTCGCCGAACTCGATCGGCCCCGCCTCGCCGAAGTAGGCGACGAGGCCCGCGACAGTGCAGTTTCCGGGGCCGGCGGTGCCGCCCGAGAGTGGGGTGGTGACGCCCAGCGTGATGCTGTCGTCGGTGATGCCGGGGCTCGCGGCGACCTCGCCGTCGCCCGACGGGTCGGGCCCTGCCTCGGCGCCGCGCGAACAGCCCGCGAGCGTGAGCGCGATGATCGATCCGACGGCGACGATGCCGGCGGTCTTGCTGCGCGTGTTCATGCTGACCTTCTCTCTGGTGATCACTCTGTGGTGGGGGTCTGCGCGGCGCGTGCCCGATCTGCATCCGATCGCGGCGTGCCGCTGCGGCCGCGGAACAGGCGGCGGAGGACACGGGGGAGGCTCGCGATGCCGCCCGGCAGGACGAACAGCACGAAGAGCAGGATGACGCCCTGGATGACCGCGGTCAACGTCGCGTCGATCTCGTTCGTCACATTCGGCACGAGCACGTAATACGCCCCGCCGATGAGCGAGCCGACGATGCTCGCCGCGCCGCCGACGACCATCGACGCGAGGAGGCTGATCGAGTGGTGGAAGGCAAGCGTCTCGGGCGAGGTGTACTGCACCACCACCATGTACAGGAACCCGCTCACCCCGCCGATCATCGCCGCGATCGTGAACGCCATGACCTTGTAGCGGTACGGCGAGATTCCCATCGACGACGCGACCGCCTCGTTCTCCTTGACGATCGCGAGTGCGCGGCCGAACTTGCCGCGCACGAGGTTGTGCACGAGCACGAAGACGACCGACGCGACGGCGAGCACGATGTAGTACTGCCAGATGTCGTCGAGGTCGCTGCCGAACCAGTCGGGTGCCGAGCTGAACCGCGCTGACGTTCCCTGGGATCCGCCCGTCCAGTCGGCGAGGCGCTTGGCGAGCGGGACGCCGATGATCGGCAGCGCGATCGTGACCATGGCGATCGCGAGCCCGCCGAGGCGGGCCGCGGCCAGCGCGACGATGTAGCCCGCGAGCCCCGGGATCAGCACCGCGAGCACGAACACGAGGGCGACGTTCCATCCCTCGTTCACGCCGTACGCGGTGACGTACGCGCCGAGCCCGAGGAAGAAGATCTGGCCGAGGGACACCTGGCCCGCGTACCCCATGATCACGTTCAGGCCGAGCACCGCCACCGCGAAGACCCCGACGCGAGCGAGGGCCTGGTTCGTCGCCACGTCCAGGTTCCATGGCGCGAACACGAGCACAAGCGCGATCACGACGGCGACGCCGACGCGCACCCAGCGATTGCTCCAGAACATCGCGCCGCTCACCTTCTGCCGGGCCATCACACACGCACCACGGTCTTGCGGCCGAACAGGCCCTGCGGGCGGATCAGCAGCACAACGAACAGCAGGATGAACGGCACGGCGATCTTCAGGTCGTGTCCGATGAACGGCACGTACACAGCGCCGAGGTTCTCGAGCACGCCGATGAGCCACGCGGCGACGACGACCCCGATCGGGCTCGACGCGCCGCCCAGGATGACCGCCGCCAGCGCGTAGACGAGCGCGCCGTCCAGCATGCCGGGCGTGAGCGAGAGCCGCGGAGCGACGAGCGCTCCCGCGACCGCGCCGAGCGCGGCGGCGAGACCCCAGCCGACCATCAGCAGGCGCCCCACCGGCAGGCCCGAGAACGACGACGAGCGCGGGTTGTCCGCGACGGCGCGCAGCGCGAGACCGATCTTCGTCTTCCGGAACAGCAGCTGCAGAAGGACCATGATCGCCGCGATGACGAGGAACGTGCCGAGGGAGCGCCAGCTGATCGCCGCGCCGAGGAACGGGAACGAGTCGCCGGGGAACAGCGAGGGGAACTGCAGGTTGTTGTACGACCAGATCATTCCGCACACGCCCGTGATGAGCGTCAGCAGGCCGACCGTCACAACGACGGCGGTGTCTGGATCGCCTCCCTCGAACCTGCGCATCAGCAGGCGCTCGACGACCGCGCCGAGCGCGAAGGAGATCACGACGGCGATCGCGATGGCGAGGATCAGCGGAACTCCCATGCCGAGGAACGCATACGACACGTAGGCGGACAGCACGGCCATGCCGCCCTGGGCGAAGTTGATCATGCCGGTCGACTGGTTCACGAGCACGATCGCGAGCGCCAGGGCTGCGTAGATCGATCCCATGGCGAGGCCGTCGATGACGAGCTGGATGAAGGTGCCCACGTCAGCCTCCCAGGTATGCGCGTCGGATCTCGTCCCGGCCCTTCAGCTCGGTCGAGCTGCCCGTGAGCACGCTGCGACCGGTCTCGAGCACCGTGGCGGTGTCGACGATGCTGAAGGCGAGAGTGGCGTTCTGCTCGACGACGAGCATCGCGATGCCCGACTCGACGCGGAGCCGGCGGATGGCGTCGTACACGTTCTTGGCGGTGCTGGGCGCGAGGCCCAGCGACGGCTCGTCGAGCAGCAGCAGGCGGGGCCGGGCCATGAACGCGCGGCCCACGGCGAGCATCTGCTGCTCGCCGCCCGACAATGCAGAGGCGTTCGATCCGATCCGCTCTCCGAGGTTCGGGAACAGGTCGATCAGGTAGTCGACGTCGGCGGCGAGGGCGCGGCGGTCCTTGCGCAGATAGGCGCCCACCATCAGGTTCTCGCGCACGGTGAGATTGGGCAGCGTGCCGCGGCCCTCCGGCACGTGGGCGATTCCGCGGGCGGCGACCTGGTCGGGGCGCAGGCCGCTGATGTCCTTGCCGTCGAACACGATTCGGCCGCCCGTGCGGACGACGCCGCTGATCGCGCGCAGCGTGGTGGTCTTGCCGGCTCCGTTGGCGCCCAGGATGCCCACCGCGCCGCCGTCGGGGACGCTCAGCGAGACGCCCTCGAGCACCTGCACGGGGCCGTAGGACGCGGTGACGTCGACGAGCTCAAGCAGCGTCATCCGCCGCCTCCTTGCCGATGTACGCCTCGATCACTCGAGGATCCGACTGCGCCTCGGCGGCCGTCCCCTCCATGAGCTTGCGGCCGTGGTCAAGGACGACGACGCGATCCGTCAGCGCCGAGATGAGGCCCATGTGGTGCTCGACGATCACGACCGTGATGTCGGCGTCGGCGCGCAGCGCCCGCACGGTCTGGATGAAGCGCTCGACCTCGCCGTGCGAGAGGCCGGCGGCGGGCTCGTCGAGCAGCAGCAGGCTGGGACGCATCAGCAGGGCGCGGCACAGCTCGACGCCCTTGTGGAGGCCGTGCGACAGCTCGTCGGCCGCGAGGTGGGCGGCCCAGCCGAGGTCGTGGGCATCGAGGAGCTCGAGCGCCTCGGCGCGAAGCTCGCGCTCGCGGCGGCCGGTGGGCGGCACGCGCAGCGACCAGGCGAGGGGGCCGCCGGCGAGGCGCGTGTGGCCGCCGAGCAGCACGTTCTCGAGCACCGTCTCGTGCAGCTGCAGCGCGGGGTGCTGGAAGGTCCGGGCGAGTCCATGCCCCGCGAGCCGCGCGGGGTGAAGGCCGCTGACCTCGGTGTCGTCGATGCGGATGGATCCGGAGGTGGGGCGGTAATGCCCGCTGATGCAGTTGAACAGCGAGGTCTTGCCGGCTCCGTTGGGGCCGACGAGTCCGAGGATCTCGCCGGGCTCCACCGCGAAGCCGACGTCGTGCAGCACCGTGACCCCGCCGAAGCGGAGGTTCACATCCTGCAGGGTCAGTCGAGCGGCCATCGCCCCAGTCTTCCGTGCGTCATCGCGGTCGGTGGAGACCGGCGCGCCCGCGGATGGACCCGCGTCGGGTGGAGCGCCGGTGCTCCCGTACCGGAAGGCTATGGACAGAGGTACGAAGTGTCAACAATCGTGGCGTGAATCGCGGCGTCGTCGTAGGGTGGCCGCCATGGTGCGGATCGCGGTGATGGGGCTGGGCGAGGCCGGCGCGCTCTACGCGCGGGGCCTCGCCGATGCCGGCGCGGAGGTGACCGGATACGACCCGCACGTCGATGTGTCCGCGCTCGGCATCGCCCAGCGGCAGACGCTCGCCGACTGCCTCGAGGGCGCAGAGCTCGTGCTGAGCCTCGTCGGCGCCAGGGCGTCCGTCGACGCGGCGCGCGACGCGGTGGAGCGGATGGCGCCGGGCGCCCTTCTCGCTGACCTGAACACCGCCGCACCGGCGACGAAGCGGGAGGTCGCGGCGCTCGCGCGCGGCGCCGGGATGGCCGTCGCGGATGTCGCCGTGCTCGCGCCGGTGCCCCGCGCCGGGCACCGGACGCCGCTGCTTGCCAGCGGCGACGCCGCCGAGGAGTTCGCGCGGCGGATGCGCCCGCTCGGCGTGCCCGTGGATGTCGCCCCGGGCGGCATCGGCGACGCGGCACGGCTGAAGCTGCTGCGCGCAGTGTTCATGAAGGGCCTCGCCGCTCTCGTCATCGAGGGTCTGGAGGCCGCCCGCGCCACCGGCGCCGAGGAGTGGCTGCGTGCACAGATCGCCGCCGAGCTCGGTGCCGACGGCGACACGGCGGTCGAGCGGCTCGTGGCCGGCACGTACATGCACGTCGAGCGCCGGGAGCACGAGCTGCGCGACGTGCTGAGCGTGCTGGACGAGGCGGGCACCCCGGCAGACATGACGCGAGCCACGCACGCATGGCTCGCTCGCATCCTTGCCGAGAGCCGCTGACGGGCGGGCCTCAGACCCGCCCGGACGAGCGCCAGCCGCCGTGGTACGTCTCGCGCGCGACGGTGGCATAGGGGACGGGGCTGACGATCGCCCGCACCTCGATCTGCGTGTGCGGCTCGACCGTGGTCTTGCCCGATCCGCCGTCCGGCTCGCCCCAGATCACGCGCACCTCGGCGCCCTCCGGCACATCCCGGTCCACGGTCGCGAGTGACAGGCCCCGCTTCTCATTCGCCGTGATCCCGGTGAACAGCGACAGGCCGATGTTCCTGCCGTCGGCGTCGATCACCGCGTCGAAGTTGCTCGAGCCGTAGTTCGCATTCGGCAGGTCGAAGAACTGGTATCCCTCGCTCTCGCGGTCGAGAACCGAGGTCAGGATCCGGCCGAGGTCCTCGTCGTTCCACGCGAGCGTGACCTTGCGGCGCTGCCGCTCCGGCTCGATCCGTTCCAGGGCGTCGCGCCCGATGAAGTCGTGGTCGAACTTCACGAACGAGCCGTAGCCGAGCTCCCACGGGTTCAGGTAGTAGTCCTCGATGTTCTCGGACACGAAGGATCCGGCGATCGCGTTGATCGCCTCGTAGCTCGTCGTCGGCAGCCACTCGCGGTAGGCCCGCTCCGCGTCGCTCGAGTAGATCGCGGGGAGGGGAGAGGGGATCCATCCCGACTCGAGCGTGTTGGACGAGTACGCGCGGGACCCGCACGGTTCGATCCCGAACTCGGCGCCCGCCTCGAGGATGGCGTCGCGGATCAGGCCGTGGTCCTCGTACGGGCCCCACAGCTCCAGCCCGGGGGCTCCCGCCATGCCGTGGCGGAGCGTCCGCACCTGCCGGCCGGCGATCCCCAGGTGGCCCATCCGGAAGAAGCGGACCTTCTCGAGCGGCCCGCCGTTGAGCTTCTCGATGATGTCCCAGGCGCGCGGGCCTTGGATCTGGAAGCGGTAGTAGTCGCGGTGAACCGCCTGGCCGTAGGGCCGCGACGGCGAGCGGTCGTCGTAGCGGAACTCGACGTCATACCCGCCGGTCTCCGCGTGGAACTGCAGCCAGTTCGCGCCGGGAGCGCGGCCGACGTACACGTAATCGAGGTCTGCCTCGTGGAACAGGATGCCGTCGCCGATCACTCCGCCGTTCGAGGCTGTCGGCACGAACTGCTTGGCGGTGTCGACGGGAAAGTCCGCGAAGCCGTTGATCCCGGTGTCGCTCAGCAGCGTCAGCGCATCCGGGCCCGAGAGGAAGAAGTTGACCATGTGGTGGGTCTGGTCGTAGAGGACGGCAGTCTCGCGCCAGGCCTTCTGCTCGCGCCGCCAGTTTGTGAACTCCGTCGGCACCACGGGATAGATGTACGTGCCGAGGCGGGAGTTGCGGAGCATCCCCACGGTGTCGCCGTGCTCGTCCAGCAGCTCCTGCAGGTTGTTCGCCATCGGATCCTCTTCCTCAATCGAGCGTCATTGCATCGTCGCCAGAATTGTAGACATAATGGTGGCCACTGCAACAGGGGCCGCCCACCGCCGGACGAGCCCATGACGAACGGATGACCTCATGGCGCAGACCCCGCCGTCGCTCCTCGTGGTGAGCGCGCACGCCGGAGACTTCGTGTGGCGCGCCGGCGGTGCCATCGCCGCCGCCGCTCAGCGCGGCGACAGGGCGACCGTTGTGTGCCTGTCGTACGGGGAGCGCGGCGAGTCTGCGAGCCAGTGGCTTGCCGGCAAGCCGCTGGACGAGATCAAGCAGATCCGGCGCGCGGAGGCTCAGGCCGCGGCCGATGCGCTCGGCGCCGAGATCGAGTTCCTCGACCTCGGCGACTACCCCCTTCTCGAGAGCCCGGAGGCAGTGCAGCGGCTCGTCGACGTGTACCGCCGCGTGCGGCCCACGGTCGTGCTGACGCATCCGCTCGCCGATCCGTACAACGGCGACCACCCGGCCGCCGCGCGCATGGCGCTGCAGGCGCGCGTTCTCGCGCAGGCGATCGGTGTGGCGAACTCGGACGGCTCGTATCCGACGAAGGACGACATCATCGGCGCGCCGCCGGTGTTCTTCTTCGAGCCGCACCAGCCCGAGCAGTCCGACTTCAAGCCCGATCTGCTGCTGGACATCACGGAGGCGTTCCCACGCAAGAAGGCCGCGATGGAGTGCCTGCCGGCCCAGAAGCACATGTGGGAGTACTACACGTCGCTCGCCGTGCGCCGCGGGGTGCAGCTCACGCGCAACGCGGGCCCCAACCTCGGCCTGCCCCACGAGACGATGGGCGAGGCGTACATGCGGTACTACCCGCAGGTCACCTCCGTCCTTGAATGAGGGAGACCGGATGAGCGAGCTCGGCATCGTCGTGACCGACATCGCGCGCGCGGACGGCGCGACGGTCGACGCCCTGGCGGCCCACGGCGTCGCGACCGTGCACGAGGCGATGGGACGCCGGGGCCTCGCCGGGCCGTCGATCCGGCCGGTCCAGCAGGGCGCGCGCGTGGCGGGAACGGCCGTGACGGTGCTGAGCTGGCCCGGCGACAACCTCATGATCCACGCCGCGATCGAGCAGTGCGAGGCCGGCGACATCCTGGTGGTAGCGACGACCTCGCCCTCGACGGATGGGGCGTTCGGCGACCTGTTCGCCACGGCGCTGAAGGCCCGCGGTGTGCGGGGCCTCGTCACCGCGACCGGCGTACGGGACACACAGGACCTGCGGGAGATGGGCTTCCCCGTCTGGTCGAACGGCGTTCACGCGCAGGGAACCGTCAAGGCGACAGCCGGATCCGTCAACGTCCCGGTCATCATCGACGGAATGCTCGTGCATCCGGGGGACGTTGTGATCGCGGATGACGACGGGGTCGTGTGCGTGCCGCGGCTCGAAGCGGAGGGCGCGCTCGCCGCGGCCGACGCGCGCGTCGCCAAGGAGGATGCGGATCGCGCGGCGTACGGAAGTGGCGTCGAGCTCAGCCTCGACCGCAAGGGGCTGCGCGCGCTGCTGTCCGACCTCGGCGTCCGATACGTCCGTCAGGACGAGCATGACCGCTGACGGCATCCGCTGCATGCTCATGCGGGGTGGCACCTCGAAGGGCGCCTACTTCCTCGCGTCCGACCTGCCCGCCGACCCTGCGGAGCGCGACGACCTGCTGCTGCGGATCATGGGCTCGCCCGATCCGCGGCAGATCGACGGGCTCGGCGGCGCGCATCCGCTCACCTCCAAGGTCGCGGTCGTCTCGCCGTCGACGGACCCGGACATCGACGTCGACTACCTGTTCCTGCAGGTCGTCGTGGACGAGGCGGTCGTCACCGACCGCCAGAACTGCGGCAACATCCTCGCGGGGATCGGGCCGTTCGCCGTCGAGCGGGGCCTTGTCACCGCCGCGCAGGATCGCACGCGCGTCCGGATCCGGATGGTCAACACGGGCGGAATCGCGACGGCCGAGTTCGCCACGCCCGGCGGCGCCGTCGACTACGACGGCGGTACCGCCATCGACGGCGTGCCCGGCACCGCGGGCGCGATCTCGCTCGACTTCGAGGGAACCGCCGGATCGTCCACGGGCGCCCTGTTCCCGACCGGCGCCACCGCGGACGACGTCGACGGCATCCGCGTGACCTGCGTCGACAACGGAATGCCGAGCGTGCTGATCCGGGCGTCCGATCTCGGGCTCGAGGGGGACGAGGACCCGGAGGCGCTCGAGGCCGACAAAGCCCTCGCGGAGCGGCTCGAGCGGATCCGGCTCGCCGCCGGCGAGCGGATGGGGCTCGGCGACGTGAGCGAGGCGACGGTCCCCAAGATGGTGCTGCTGAGCGCGCCGCGGAGCGGGGGTGCCATCGCGACCCGCAGCTTCCTGCCGCACCGCGTGCACACGTCGATCGGTGTGCTCGGCGCGCTCACGGTCGCCGCGGGCGTCCTCGCCGACGGATCGGTCGGACGCGACCTGGCACGGCTCCCGGCCCCGGGTGATCCGTTCGCGATCGAGCACCCGACCGGGCACTTCGACGTGGACGTCGCCATCGCCGGTCGCGGCGACGGCCTGGTCGTCGAGCGCTCCGCCGCCCTGCGGACGGCGCGAAAGATCATGGACGGCACGGTCTTTCCGCGCCCCCGCACCTGAAACGTCGCTGTCAGAGAGGACCGCAATGACCGACTCCACCGCCTTCGACGTCGCGCATCTCGCGAACGTCGAGCTGTTCACGCCGGACTTCGAGGGGAGCCTGTGGTTCTTCCGCGATCTTCTCGCGATGCGGGTCGTCGCCGAGCACGGCGACTCGGTGTACCTGCGCACCTGGGACGACTACGAGCTCTACACGATCAAGCTCACGCGTCGCGAGGCCGCGGGAGTCGGTCGCACGTCGTTCCGCGCCGCGAGCCAGGAGGCGCTGCTGCGCCGCGTCGCGGCGATCGAGGAGATGGGCCTCGGTGACGGCTGGGTCGACGGCGAGGTCGGCACCGGGCCGACGTTCCGCTTCCACGACCCGGACGGGCACGAGATGGCGATCTACTACGAGACCGAGCGATACGTCGCCTCGGACGAGGACCATCCCGCGCTGAAGAACCAGGCGTCGCGGTTCCCCGGCCGCGGCGTGAACGCCCGCCGCATCGACCACATCAACTACCTCGCGAAGGACGTCGAGGCGAACGGCGAGTTCCTCGCGAAGGCGCTCGGCATGCGCGAGTCGGAGCGGATCCGGCTCGACAACGGCAGGTTCGCGGCGTGGTGGTTCCACTTCTCGCTCAAGTCGTACGACGTCGTGTATTCGGACGACTGGACCAAGCACGGCAACCGCCTTCACCACATCGCGTTCGCGCCCGACACGCGCGAGGACATCCTGAAGGCCGCCGACATCTTCCTCGAGAACGGCATCCACATCGAGTCGGGCCCGCACAAGCACGCGATCAACCAGACGTTCTTCCTGTACGTGTGGGAGCCCGGCGGCAACCGCATCGAGTTCGCCAACGCCGGCGCGCGCCTTCTGCTCGACCCCGACCAGCCGGTCGTCGAATGGTCGGAGGCCGAGCGTCGCAAGGGCCAGGCCTGGGGCATGAAGACCATCGAGACGTTCCACACCCACGGCACGCCGGTTGTGTAGCTAGCGCTGTGGGTCCCTGCGCTGCGGCTGCGGGATCGGGTCCCTCCGGCGCTCGCAGGGGACCCGTCTGGCCGGCTCGCCCGCAGAGCGGACGAGCCGACCAGACACCCTGATGCGCCGTCGGGACCCGATCCCTCCGCCTCCGCTCGCCCGCGGGTGCACGCGGATGTCGCGAGCGACCTGAAGCACTGGTCGTTGAGCGGAGCGAAGCGGAGTCGAAGCCGTACTGCGGGTTACCAGATGACGGCGAGGGCGGCGTTGAAGAGGGTGAGGCCGCCGATCAGCCAGAAGACCCAGGACGGCAGCGGGCGGCCCTTCTTGGCGCGGCCCGTGCTGGCGCCGATCAGGCCGCCGATGACGATCAGCACAACGAGCTTGATGCCGATCTTCACGTAGTTGAGCTCGCCGCCGTCGAGACCCCACGGAGCCGCGAGCGCCAGCCCCGCGACGCCGGCGACGAGCACCCCGAGGTCCATCAGGCGCGTCGCCTGGTAGCGGCGGGCCACCGCCTCGACGACCCACGAGCCGAACAGGATGGCGAATCCGATCAGGTGGATGACGATGACGATGTCGCGCAGGGTTTCCATGCCGCCCACGCTACCGCGTGCGATCCAGGCGGCAGTACGTTCGCCTCATGACGAAGATCGAGACGGATGTCGTTGTCATCGGGGCGGGGCCGGTCGGCGAGAACGTTGCCGACCGTGCCGTGCGGGGCGGGCTCGAGGCGGTGATCGTCGAGGCCGAACTCGTCGGCGGCGAATGCTCCTACTGGGCGTGCATGCCCTCCAAGGCGCTGCTGCGTCCGGGGGCCGCGCTGCGGGCCGCGCAGGCGGTCGAGGGTGTCACCGGCGGAGTCCTCGATCCGGCGGCCGTCCTGAAGCGACGCGACGGGTTCGCGGCGAACTGGAACGACTCCGGCCAGGTGCAGTGGCTCGACTCGGCCGGCATCTCGCTCGTGCGCGGCCGCGGCCGCGTCGCGGGGGAGCGCCGCGTGATTGTCGAGGGCGAGGACGGCGAGACCGAGATCGTCGCGCGCCACGCGGTCGTCATCGCGACCGGCAGCGAGGCCCGCATCCCCGACATCCCCGGCCTGCGCGCGGCGAAGCCGTGGACGAGCCGCGAGGTCACGTCCGCGCAGACCATCCCGCGGCGGCTCGCGGTGCTCGGCGGCGGCGTCGTCGCCGTGGAGGCCGCGACGATGTTCGCCGACCTCGGCAGCCAGGTGACGCTGCTCTCGCGCAGCCCCCTGCTGCGGTCGCTCGAGCCGTTCGCGGGCGAGGCCGTGCGCGATGCGCTGCGCGCCCGCGGCGTCACGGTGCGCGAGGACGCGAGCGCCGCCGAGGTCACGCGACACGACGACGGCTCCGTGCGCATCCTGCTCGATGGCGGCGAGGAGATCCTCGCCGACGAGGTCGCGGTGGCGATGGGCCGCGCGCCGCGCGTTCGCGGCATCGGCGTCGACGACCTGCTCGGCGATCACGGGCTCGACGTGGACGACACCCTCCGCGTCGCCGGGACCGAGTGGCTCTACGCGGTCGGCGACGCGGCAGGGCGCGTGCTGCTCACGCACCAGGGCAAGTACGAGGCCCGCGCGGCCGGCGACGCGATCGCCGCGCGCGCGAAGGGCGAGCCGGTCGACGACGCCCCGTGGGGCCGTCACGTCGCGACGGCCGACCACGCGGCGGTGCCGCAGGTCGTGTTCACCGACCCCGAGGTCGCGTCCGCGGGGCTCACCGCCGCCGAGGCCGAGAAGCGCGGGATGCGCATCCGCGTCGTCGACTACGACCTGTCCCACGTCGCCGGCGCCGGCCTGATCGCCGACGACTACGCCGGACGCGCCCGCGCGGTCGTCGACGAGGATCGCGGCGTGCTCGTGGGTCTCACGCTCGTCGGCCCCGGCGTCGGCGAGCAGATCCACGCGGCGACGATCGCAATCGCGGGCGAGGTGCCGCTCGCTCGCCTGTGGCATGCGGTGCCGTCCTACCCGACCCTCAGCGAGTTCTGGCTGCGCCTGCTGGAGGAGTACGGACTCTGATCCGAACGCGACGAGGCCCCCGGATCGCTCCGGGGGCCTCGTCGTGGATCAGCGCGGGGCTCAGTGCTCCGTGGCGTCGTAGTCGACGTCCTTCGTCTCGCGCGACAGGATCAGCGACACGAGCGTCAGGACACCCGCCGCGGAGAGGTACAGACCGACGAGCCACGGGTTGCCGCCGCCCCACGCCCACAGCACGACGGCAACGAGCGGCGCGAGCGCGGCGCCGAGGATCGACGACACGTTGTAGGCGACGGCCGATCCGGTGTAGCGCACGTGGGTCGGGAACAGCTCGGGAAGCAGCGCTCCCATCGGGCCGAAGGTCGAGCCCATCAGCGCGAAGCCGAGGATCAGGAAGATCACCATCAGGGTGCCGGTCGCGGCGCCCTGCGGCTGCAGGAACAGGGGGAACAGCGTGCCGAAGACGATGATGCCGATGGTGACGCCGATCAGCAGCTTGCGGCGGCCCACCCGGTCGGCGATCGGACCGGCGAGGATCGTGAAGATGCCGAAGAACACCACTCCCACGATCTGCATCAGCACGAACTCGACGTACGTGAAGCCGAGGCCGGGAACCCACGGGCCGGAGGCGGCGGCGTCGTAGCCCTCGGGCGCGACCGGCGCCTTCGTGCCGTACGAGAGCATGAAGCTCGTCAGCAGGTAGAACAGCACGTAGGTCGCGAGCATGATGAACGTGCCGAGGATGAGCTGCTTCCAGTAGCGGCGGAATGCCTCGCCCAGGGGGAAGCGCTTGATCGCGCCGGTCGCCTGAGCCTTCTCGAAGCTCGCCGACTCGACGAGCTTGAGGCGCACCCAGAGGCCGATGATGACCATGACGGCCGAGAACAGGAACGGGATGCGCCAGCCCCAGGCGAGGAACGCCTCGGAGGGTGCGCCGTTCTCGCCGGGCATCGAGAAGTTGATGATGAGGAACAGGCCGTTGGCGATGATGAAGCCGATCGGCGCGCCCAGCTGCGGGAACGTGCCGTACAGCGCGCGCTTGCCCGCCGGGGCGTTCTCGGTGGCCACAAGCGCCGCGCCCGACCACTCGCCGCCGAGGGCGAAGCCCTGCGCGAGGCGGAGGATCAGCAGCAGGAAGGCCGCGAACCAGCCGATGTTCTGGAAGGTCGGCAGCACGCCGATCAGGAACGTCGCGATTCCCATCGTGAGCAGCGACGCCACGAGCGTGGCCTTGCGGCCGAACTTGTCGCCGAAGTGGCCGAAGACGACCGCGCCGATGGGGCGGGCGACCATCGCCGCGCCGAACGTCGCGAACGACGCGAGCAGGGCGGTGGTGTCGTTCCCGGTGGGGAAAAACAGGGCCGGGAAAACGAGCACGGCCGCGGTGGCGTACGCGTAGAAGTCGTAGAACTCGATGGTGGTGCCGATGAGGCTCGCCGTGATCACGCGCGAGCGTGAGTTGGCGGGCTGAGCGGCAGCGCTCGTGGGGCGCTGAACAGCGTTGGTCATGTGATGCCTGTCTGGGGAACAACAAAAGGGGGACTCATGCCGGCGTGGCCGGCATGGCAGGTTGCAAGTCTATTCGCCGAGAATGACGACAATTGCGCAGTTGCGCTCTTCGCTGTTCCGCTCGCCTGCGCATCTCGCAATCTGATGACAGACGACAACGGGGACCCGGCGTAATGCCGAGTCCCCGTTGTCGGGCGGATCCGATCCGATCAGGCCTCGTCGTCGATGTCGTCCGCGAGGCGCAGCGTGCGGAGCTCCTTGAGGACCAGCGCCGTGCGCATCGCGGCGTCCGCGGCCTCGGCGCCCTTGTCCTCCTTGGAGCCCTCGAGGCCGGCGCGATCAAGGCCCTGCTGCTCGTCGTCGAGTGTGAGCACGCCGAACCCGACCGGCTTGCCGGTGTCGAGGGCGACCCGCGTGAGGCCGTCCGTCGCGGCCGAGGACACGAAGTCGAAGTGGGGCGTGCCGCCCCGGATCACGACGCCGAGCGCCACGACCGCGTCCGCGCCCGCATCGAGCGCCGCCCTCGAGACCACGGGGAGCTCGAACGATCCCGGCACCCGCACGAGGTGATGCGTCGCGCCGGCCGCGTCGAGCGCGCGCTGCGCGCCGGCGATGAGGCCGTTCGTGATCTGCTCGTGCCACGTTCCCGCGACGATCACGACATCCAGTCCCGATCCGTCGACGGTCGCCTTCTCCGGCGATCCTGTTCCACTCATCTGCTGTTCCCCCTCTTGTCGGCGCCGATCCCCATCAGCGCTGCCCGCCGTCGGTCATGCGGGCGATCGCGTCGGCGAGCTGTTCCTCGCCGATGATGTGACCCATCCGGTCGCGCTTCGTCTCCAGGTACTGGTGGTTGTTCGGGCCGACGCCCACGATCAGCGGAACCTGCTCGACCACGTCGAGCCCGAAACCACGCAGCTGAGCCACCTTATCCGTGTTGTTCGTGAGCAGGCGGATCTTGTCGATCCCGAGGTCGGCGAGGATTCCCGCAGCCGCCGCGTAGTCACGCGCGTCGGCGGGGAGCCCGAGCGCCGTGTTGGCGTCGACGGTGTCGAGGCCGCGCTCCTGCAGCGCGTAGGCGCGCAGCTTGTTGATGAGGCCGATGCCGCGCCCCTCGTGACCGCGCATGTAGATGACGACGCCGCCGTCCTGCTCGATCGCGTCGAGCGCCGCCTCGAGCTGCGGGCCGCACTCGCACTTGAGCGACCCGAAGGCCTCGCCCGTCAGGCACTCCGAGTGGACGCGCACGAGCGGGGCCTCGGCCGAGAGGTCGCCCGAGACGACGGCGATGTGGTCGGTGCCGGTCTGCCGGTCCTTGTACGCCAGGAAGCGGAAGGTCCCGTGCGCCGTCGGCACGGTCGCATCGGCCCGAAGGCTCACCTGGCGTCGCGCCACCGGGTGGTCGCCGTCGCGGGGCTCCTTCTCATCCAGGTAGGCGATGAGCTGCTCGATCGTGATGACCGGGATCCCCTCGCGGCGTCCCAGCTCGACGAGCCCCGGCATCCGCATCATGCTGCCGTCCTCGGCGACGAGCTCGCCGATCACGCCGACCGGCGCGAGACCCGCGAGTCGCATCAGCTCGACCGATGCCTCGGTGTGGCCGGCGCGATCGCGCACGCCTCCGGGAACCGCGCGCAGCGGCAGGACGTGGCCCGGACGGATCAGGTCGGTGGCGGTCGACGACGGGTCGGCGAGCACGTTGAGGGTGCGCGCGCGGTCTGCCGCGCTGATGCCCGTCGTCACGCCCACGGCGGCGTCCACGCTCACGGTGTAGGCGGTGGAGCGGGCGTCCTCGTTGTGCTCGACCATCGGCGGCAGATCGAGGCGGTCCGCATACTCCTGGGGCATGGGTGCGCAGAGGAAGCCGGATGACCAGCGCACGGCCCACGCGACCCACTCGGGCGAGGCGAGCTCGGCGGACAGCACGACGTCGCCCTCGTTCTCGCGGTCTTCGTCGTCGGCGACGATCACCGGACGTCCCGCGCGGAGCGCATCCAGTGCCTCGTCGATCGAGGCGAGCGAGCTCGTGCTCACCGTGTCGTCGGTGTTCAGGCTCATCGGGAGCCTCCTTCTGTGCGGCTGCCCACGGCCGGAGCCGGGGCGAGTGTCGGGTCGAGGATCGAATAGTCGGCGGCGGGGACCTCGGTGGTCGCGAACGACCACGGGCGCGGGTCCTCGGGCGCGCTCGCACCGAAGGCGAGCAGGCGCTGGACGTGGCGGGCGAGGATGTCGGTCTCGAGGTTGACGCGGTCTCCGGCGAGGCGCTCGCCGAGCGTCGTCGCCGTGAGCGTCTCGGGGATGAGCGAGACCTCGAACCACGGGTCGGCGACGCCGGCCGCGCTGACGGCGCTGACCGTGAGCGAGACGCCGTCGACGGCGATCGAGCCCTTGTCGACCACGAGCGGGGCGAGGTGCCCCGGCAGCCCGATCCGCACGACGCGCCACTGCGCGCCGGGACGCACCTCGCGGACCACGCCGGTGCCGTCGATGTGGCCCTGCACGATGTGCCCACCGAGGCGGCCTCCCGCGGCGGTCGCGCGCTCGAGGTTCACCGGCGTCCCCTCCCGCGCGGCATCGAGCGTCGACATGTCGAGCGTCTGGCGCATGACGTCGGCGGTGAAGCCGTCGGCGGTCCAGTCGACGACCGTCAGACAGACACCGCTCACGGCGATCGAGTCGCCGTGCTGCACGCCCTCGACCGAACGCGGCGCGTGAAGCGTGAGGCGCACGCCGTCGCCGGAGGGCTCGATGGCCGTGATGCGGCCGATCTCCTCGATGATCCCGGTGAACATCAGGCGGCTCCTTCTGTCGGTGCTGTTGCGGGCGGGTGCTGCTCCGCGACGGGGTGTTCTCTCGTGTTGTGCTCGGCGGAGTCGCGGAGCTCCGCGACGTAGAGGATGTCGTCGCCCAGGGCGACGGTCTCGGTCACCCGCAGCCGCAGGGCGCGGTCGATCGACGGAACGCCCACATCGGCGAGCGCGACGCGGGGGCCGCCGAGGATGACGGGGGCGACGTAGGCGAGGACGCGGTCGGCGAGGCCTGCGGCGATGAAGGCGCTGGCGAGCGTCGGTCCGCCCTCGACGAACACACGGTGAAGGCCCTGGTCCCACAGATCGGCGAGCACGAAGTCGAGGTCGTGGGTGTCGTAGAACAGGGGCTCCCGCGGGTGCGAGCGCACGGTCGCCTCGGCCGGCGTCTCGCGCGCGCCGATCACCACGGGCACTGGCTGCTCGGGATGCAGCGCGTCGCCGTCGCGGGCGGTGAGCGCCGGATCGTCGGCGAGCACCGTGCCGGTGCCGACGACGATCGCGTCCGCCTGGGACCGACGGGCGTGGACGTCGGCGCGCGCCTGCGGCCCCGTGATCCACTGGCTGGAGCCGTCCGCGGCGGCGGCGCGGCCGTCGAGGCTCTGCGCCCACTTCACCGTCACGTGCGGACGGCCGAGGCGGGTGGCGGTGAGCCACGGGCCGATCAGGTCGGCCGCCTCGTCGCGCAGCACGCCCGCCTCGACGTCGACGCCGTGGGCGCGAAGGCGCTCGGCACCCCCGCCCGAGACCTCACCCGGGTCGTCGAGCGCGTACACGACCCGCGCGACACCCGCGCGGATCAGCGCTTCGGCGCAGGGGCCCGTCCGGCCGGTGTGGTTGCACGGCTCGAGCGTGACGACCGCGGTCGCGCCTTGGGCGCCGCCCTCGGGAAGCCGGCTCAGCGCATCGACCTCGGCGTGCGCCGTGCCGGCGCCGCGGTGCCAGCCCTCGGCGAGGATCTCGCCCTCGGGGGAGAGGATGACGGCGCCGACCTGGGGATTGCGGCTGCGGGGCCCGCGCTGCGCGAGCTCGAGGGCGCGGCTCATCGCGCGCTCCTCCACGGGGCTGTGCGCCATCCGACCCTCCTCGATGAAACCCGGGGTCGAACATCGCCGATGCTCGGGAGATCGCGCGGTCGGCTGACCGCGACAGACCTCCGTGCTGCCTCCCATCCGGACTCGTGCGATTGTCGTCGCACATCACCGTCGGTCCCGGAATTCCACCGGATCAGCGTGGCGCCCGTGGGGGCGCTTCGGCTCGCGGACTGTCACCGCCGGTTCGGATTCTCACCGACCCCGGAGCACGTGTTGCTGCACTCAGGTTATCCGAACGCATACAGATCGGATCCATTCCCGTCATCCGATGACGCGTGCGGATCCGCCGTCCTCGGCTTGCGCGGCCGTCACTTCAGCAGGCGAGACAGTCTTCTGTCCGCGAGCACCTTGCCGCCCGTCTGGCACGTCGGGCAGTACTCGAAGCTGCGGTCGGCGAGGAACACGCTGCGCACCGTGTCCCCGCACACGGGGCAGGCCTCGCCGGCCCGCGCGTGCACGCTCATCCCGCGGCGCTTTGCGTCCTTCAGTTCGGCCGGCGGACGACCGCGGGCGGCGGCGACCGCCTCGGTCAGCGTCTCGCGCATCGCGGTGTAGAGCCGGTCGACGTCTTCGGGGGCGAGATTCGCCGCCAGGGCGTACGGCGACATCCGCGCGGCGTGCAGGATCTCGTCGGAGTACGCGTTGCCGATGCCGGCGACCGTCTGCTGATCGCGCAGCACGCCCTTGATCTGCGTGCGGCGCCCGGCGAGCAGGCCGGCGAGGGTGTCGCGGGTGAAGGCGTCGTCCAACGGGTCGGGGCCGAGCCGCGCGACGCCCGGCACCTCGGCGGGGTCGCGGACGACATACACCGCGAGCGACTTCTTCGTGCCCGCCTCGGTGAGGTCGAAGCCGGAACCGTCGGCGAATCCGATGCGCAGCGCGATCGGCGAGCGGCCGGGCTTGATCACCGTTGCGGGCAGTGCGTCGTGCCACCGCAGCCACCCTGCCTTGGCAAGGTGGAAGACGAGGTGGAGGTCGCCGGCAGCGACGTCGACGAACTTGCCGTGCCGCTCGACTCCGCTCACCGCGCTGCCGACGAGCGCGTCGAGCCGCGGATCGAACGTCTTCAGCGCGGCGATCTGCGCGAGCCGCGCCGAGGCGATCTCGAGACCGCCGATCCTGGCGCGCAGGAACTCGACGAGACCCTCGACCTCGGGCATCTCCGGCATGCGGACCATCCTGCCTCGCCGTGGGTCGCGCGCACAACGCGGCCCGCACCGAGACCGGTGCGGGCCGCGTCGCGGAGCGCGTCAGGCCGGCGGTGTCTCGCCCGGGCGCGTGAGCGGCGGCGTCGGCGGCACAGGCGGGACCGGGGGAACGTCGTGCGCGGCCGGGTTCGGGCGGGTCGGCGCGGTGGCCGGGTCGCTCGGGGCGCCGGCCGGCGGGGCGCCAGTCGTCGGGGTGGCAGCACCCGGGGTGGTGGCCCGGGTGGCAGCCGCCGGGGCCGGGGCCTTCGCCGCCTCATGCGAGAGCGCGCCGAGCCAGCCCTCCCAGCGGGACTGCATCGGCTTGATGAGCCCACCGCCGACACCCACGACGACAACGCCGACGATGGCGGCGAGCACGGCGATGAGGATGGGCATCGTGACGGTGACGGCGACGCCGATCTGGTTCAGCGCGGCGATGACCCCGAGCGCGATGATCGCGATCACAACGATCCGCGTCAGAAGCGGCCCGAACGAGAACCTCGACAGGACCGGACGCAGCAGATCGCCGACGACGTTCGCGATCGCCGAGACGACGATCACGATGACGACCGCGACGAGGGCGCTCGGGATGAACGCCACGATGTCGTTCACGATCTGAGAGACGGGGTTGTCCTGGCCGAACGCGCCGAGTGCCAGCTGCAGCGTGATGAGCAGGATGAAGTAGTAGATCAGCTTCAGCAGCAGATCGATCGCGCTGATGCCCGTCGGGGCGAGCAGTTTCGTCAGGCCCGACCTGTCGAGCACGCGCTGGAACCCGATCTTGTTCAGCAGGAACGTGAGCGCCTTGACGACGCCCTTCGCGATCAGCCATCCGATCAGCAGGATGACCAGGAACACGATGAGCTGCAGCACGAACGCGCCGACTCCGGCGAGCGTCGCACCGAGCCCGGCTCCGATACCAGGCAGATCCATGATCAGTACCTCCCCTGAGGTGCACGCCCGGCGACACCTGCGCCGGGTCGTGCATCCCGGCCTACCGAGCCCGCGGAAGCGGGTCAAGGGGGCATACGTGAACGCCCAGGCGGGGGTATCGTGCCGATCGGGGCGCGGAATGCCCTGGCTGCGGGTCAGATCGGCCAGGCCTGGCGCGTGCGGGGATCGGTGGAGAGGAGCCCCGCGATCCAGCCGTCGACACGCGGGCCGTGCCCGGCGAGGCCGCGACGGCGGATGCCCTCGAGCCGGAAGCCGAGGTCCTGCGCCACCCGCGCCGACGCCGTGTTCCCGACGACCGCGTGCCACTCGAGGCGCTCGAGCCGCAGCGGTCCGAACGCGAAGTCGACGACGGTGCGCGCGGCCTCGCCCATGTAGCCGCGACCGCGGCCCTGCGGTGCCAGCCAGTACCCGAGCTCGGCGGCGCCGTCCTTGATCCGGTGCAGCCCGATCATCCCCGCGAGCCCCGAGGCGTCGCGGATCGCCCACACCAGCTCGGATCCGACGTCCCACCAGTGGGCCGCGAGCGCGACGAACTTCTCGGCGTCATCGCGCGCGTATGGCGAGGGGACCGTCGTGTACTGCTGGATCAGCGGATCCTGGCAGGCGTCGAAGATCGCGTCGACATCCGCGTCGACGGGGCGCGAGAGGGTGAGGCGGGCGGTCCGGAGGACGACCGGCTCACCCACGACGGAGAAGACCCACGCGCTCGTAGACGGTGGCGAGGGTCGCGTCGGCGACCTCGGCCGCGCGGTCGGCGTTCGCGGCGAGGACGCGGTCGAGCTCGGCCGGGTCGTCGAGCAGCTCGAGCGCGCGGGCGCGCACCGGCTCGAACTCGGCCACGACGACGTCGCGCAGGCCCTTCTTGAAGTCGCCGTAGCCGCGGCCCGCGTACTCGTCCTCGATCTCGGCGACCGGACGGCCCGTCAGCGCCGAGTAGATCGTCAGCAGGTTCGAGACACCCGGCTTCTCGGCGCGGTCGTACCGCACCGTGCCGTCGCTGTCGGTCACGGCGCGCATGATCTTCTTCGCGGTCACGCTCGGTTCGTCAAGCAGCCACAGCACGCCTGCCTGCGACTCGGCCGACTTCGACATCTTCGACGTCGGCTCCTGCAGGTCGTAGATGCGGGCGGTCTCGGCCTGGATCACCGGCTTGGGCACCACAAACGTCTCGCCGAAGCGCCCGTTGAAGCGCTCGGCCAGATCGCGCGTCAGCTCGACGTGCTGCTTCTGGTCGTCGCCCACGGGCACGACGTCCGTCTTGTACAGCAGGATGTCGGCCGCCATCAGGACCGGGTAGGTGAACAGCCCGACGCTGGTGGCGTCGGCGCCGTAGCGCTGCGACTTGTCCTTGAACTGCGTCATCCGCCCGGCCTCGCCGAAGCCCGTGATGGTCGACAGGATCCACGCCAGTTCTGCGTGCGCGCGCACGTGCGACTGCACGTAGAGCGTCGAGCGCGACGGCTCGATGCCCGCCGCGATGTACTGCGCGGCGGTGCGGCGCGTCTTCTCGCGCAGTTCGGCCGGGTCGTTCGGCTGGGTGAGGGCGTGCAGGTCGACGACCGAGAAGAACGCGTCGTACTCGTCCTGCATCTTGCGCCACTGCAGGAGAGCCCCGATGTAGTTGCCGGCCTGGAGGGAGTCGGCGGAGGGCTGCATTCCGGAGTAGAGGCGCTGTTTCGTCACCACTTGATCCTATTTGCTCGCTTCTGCTCAGCCGACCGTGTAGTCGGCGACGACGGGGGAGTGGTCGCTCCACCGGGTGTCGTACGACGGGGCGCGGTCGACGCGGTAGCCCGAGGCGCGGGGAGCCAGGGCCGGAGAGGCAAGGTGGTAGTCGATGCGCCAGCCCGAGTCGTTGTCGAACGCCTTGCCGCGCATCGACCACCACGAGTACGGGCCGTCGACCTCGCCGGCGGCCGCGCGACCGATGTCGACCCAGCCGAGGCCCGTGGCGCCCTCGCTGAAGGCGCGGGTGTCGCTGAGCTCGGCCACCTTGCCGCGCCCGAGGCCCTCCTGGCCGGTGACCGGCTCGCCCTCGGGCGTCAGGAAGCGGTCGAAGTAGGCGCGTTCGCGGGCGAGGAATCCGGCCTTGGCGACGTTTCCCCGCCAGTTCTTGATGTCGAGCGGGCGGTGGCCGACGTTGAGGTCGCCGGTGACGAGCGCGAGCCCGCCATCGGCCGACAGTTCGGGAAGGCGTCGCTCCATCGCGTCGAGGAACGCCCACTTCGGGTCCTGCTTTGCCGGGGTCTCGGCCTCGCCCGTGAAGACGTACGCGCTGACCACCGTCAGTGTCTCGTCGCCGAACTCGAAGTCGGCCTCGATCCAGCGGCCGTTCGACTCGAGCCCGTCGTCGCCGAGCTCGACGCGCGAGATCGAGCACTCCTCGCGGCTCGCGATCGCGACGCCCGCTCGTCCCTTCTGCAGCGAGGCGTCGGCGACGACGCGCCATCCGGGGAGGGCGGCCTCGAGGTGCTCGAGCTCGGCCCGCACCTCCTGCAGCGTGATGATGTCGGGCTGCGCGGCCTCGACCCACGCGGCCATCCCGTTGCGGGCGGCGGCCCGGATCCCGTTGACGTTGACAGAGGCGATGCGAACCGAGCGAGGCATGCTCTCACGGTAACAAGGCCCCCCGACATTCCCTCCGGTGTGGCGAGTCCGAGCCCCGCTCAGAACGGCGCATCCTCCCCGATCCGCAGGTCGGGCATCACGACCTCGGCTTCGGCTTCGAACCGGACGACGGGGGTCGGCTTGTACGCATGCACGCGTCCCAGCGGGCTGATGTACTCGATCAGCCCGTCCGGCCCCTGCCGCATGCCGCACGGGGAGTGGTGCTTCAACCGGTGATGGGCTTCACAGAGGTGGGCGGTGTTGCCGACGGCGGTGGGTCCGCCTTCGGAGTACGGGACGGTGTGGTCGACGTCGCATCTTCGTGCGGGCTGCCGGCAGCCGGGGAACCGGCAGTGCTCATCCCTCGCTGCCAGGAACCTCCGCTGCGCCGCGGTCGGGGTGTACGCGTCGACGGTTTCGAGGGCACCCGTCTGCTTGTTCTGCCACAGCCGCACCCACGTGGGGGCTCGTGCCCCGAGCCGGCGGGCGGTGTCGGGGTGAATGGGCCCGTATCCGGCCAGGAACGCCGCGTCCTCTCCGATCCCGGTGACCGTGTCCACCGGGATCGTCACCTGGACAACCGCGTGGATGGCGTCCAGACCCTCGCCGGCGGTGGGGGTGCCGGTCAGGACGAGGTCGACGATGAGGTCGGCCCGGTGGTGGTCGAGCGTGCGGTCGTCTCCGGCGCAGGCGGCGCGGGCGATGGCTTTGTTCCGCGTGGCCATCTGGGTGAGCCGGTCGTGCATGGCGTAGACGGCGGTGGCGGGGGTGATGATCAGCAACTGCGCCATCCCGTCCTCCAACGGGGAGACCCATACGCCACGGGTGGCCATCGCCTCCTCATGGCGTGCGGCGATCGGGAGCGGGTCGATCCGCTCGGCCACCGCCTTGGCCAGGGCGCGCAGCTGGCCCACGGTCATGACCTCGGCACGGGGCAGGACGATGTGCTCGTATTCGGCGCGGGAGTCATCGTCCAGCCGTTCGCCCGCGGTGACGATGGTGCGCGCGTGGCCTTCACTGATCCGGCCGTCCTGGAGGGCGGCGAACGTGCCGGGGAACTCGGTGACGAGGGTGGTGGCACCGGCCATCCTGCTGCGGATGGTGCCGTCCGGGATCCTCGCGGCGACGCCGAGTTCTGCGGCCATGGAGCGGGTGGCGAAGTCGTAGTCGGATTCGGAGCCGCTGCGGTGGCCCTGGGCGGCGGCGATCTCCGTCAGGCCGACGAGGATCTCTGCCTGGCGGGCGCGCAGCCGCGCGATCTGCGCCTCGGCCTCGACGTACTCATCCACCAGGGCGGACGCGCGGGCGTTCTCCTCGGCCGTGGGGATCCACGGGGCCGGGGCGATCACCTGAGCTGTCATGGGACCAGTCTTGCAGGGGCCACCGACATTCAACGGACTCAAAACCGCAGATCAGGGGTGTGAAATCAGATCGGCTAAAACCGGGGTTGTGGACGAGAGGCACGGGGCGCCGGCGAGGTTCCCAGGGCGTCGACTCGCGAAGATCCGCTCAACGACCAGGTGTTGTGCACAACGAACGACTGCAGCGCCTGTGAGAGCGCGCTCAGCGCGCGAGCGTGCGGGCGCTCGTGCGCCCGCCACCTCACGCCCGCCGATGGAGCGTGAGCGACAGCGTCCGCAGACGCGAGCGGCGCCCGAAGGGTGCCCGAGCGGATGCGGGAGGCGTGAGCGATTAAGACGCGTGCAGCAGCTTGAGCGACTTCTTCTGGCTCTCGGTGCCGCGCATCACTGCCTGCTTCACGTCGGCGATGGCCTTCGTGATCTCGATGCCGCGGGGGCAGGCCTCGGTGCAGTTGAAGGTCGTGCGGCAGCGCCAGACGCCCTCCTTGTCGTTGAGGATCTCGAGGCGCGCGTCGCCCGCGTCGTCGCGCGAGTCGAAGATGAAGCGGTGCGCGTTCACGATCGCGGCGGGGCCGAAGTACTGTCCGTCGGTCCAGAACACGGGGCACGACGAGGTGCACGCGGCGCACAGGATGCACTTCGTGGTGTCGTCGAAGATCGCGCGGTCGGCGACCGTCTGCAGGCGCTCCTTGCCCTTCTCGGGCTTCGACGACGCCTGCAGGAAGGGCTGCACCTCGCGGTAGGCGTCGAAGAACGGGTCCATGTCGACGATCAGGTCCTTCTCGAGCGGCAGGCCCTTGATCGCCTCGACGTAGATCGGCTTCGAGATGTCGAGGTCCTTGATCAGCGTCTTGCAGGCGAGGCGGTTGCGGCCGTTGATGCGCATGGCGTCCGAGCCGCAGATGCCGTGGGCGCACGAGCGGCGGAACGCGAGCGATCCGTCCTGGTCCCACTTGATGCGGTGGAGGGCGTCGAGCACGCGGTCGGTCGAGTACATCTCGACGTCGTAGTCGACCCAGCGCGGCTCGCTGTCCTTCTCCGGGTCGAAGCGCCGGATGATGAAGGTGACGAGGTACGACTGGATCGCCGGGTCCGCGGACTCGGCGGGTGCGGTCTCGGTGGTGTCGGCGACGACGGCGGTGGCGGCCATCAGTACTTCCTCTCCAGCGGCGGGTAGTTCAACTCGCCCTTGTCGTTCTTGGTGAACACGACGGGCTTCCAATCGAGCTTGATGTGGTCCTCGGGGTCGGACGAGTGCGGGTCGCCCGTGAGGTACGCCATCGTGTGCTGCATGAAGTTCTCGTCGTCACGCGTCTGGTAGTCCTCGCGCATGTGGCCGCCGCGGCTCTCGCGGCGGTTGCGCGCGGCGTAGGCGACGATCTCGGCGATGTCGAGCAGGAAGCCCAGCTCGACGGCCTCAAGCAGGTCGGTGTTGTACCGCTTGCCCTTGTCGTCGACGTAGATGTTGCGGTACCGGTCGCGCAGCTCGGCGATCGTGCCGAGCACGTCCGTCAGGCTCTCCTCGGTGCGGAACACCTGCGCCTTGTCGTCCATCTCGTCCTGCAGCTTCTTGCGGATGTCGGCGATGCGCTCGGTGCCCTGCGAGTTGCGGATGCCCTCGATCATCTCGCGGACGCCGGCGGCCGGGTCCTCGGGGAGCGGCACGAAGTCGGCGGTCTTGACGTACTCGACCGCGTTGCGGCCGGAGCGCTTGCCGAAGACGTTGATGTCGAGCAGCGAGTTGGTGCCGAGGCGGTTGGCGCCGTGCACCGAGACGCAGGCGCACTCGCCGGCGGCGTACAGGCCGGGCACGACGGTCTCGTTGTCGGCCAGCACCTCGCCGGCGTTGTTGGTCGGGATGCCGCCCATTGCGTAGTGCGCGGTCGGCATCACGGGCACCGGCTCGACCACGGGGTCGATGCCGAGGTAGGTGCGCGCGAACTCGGTGATGTCGGGGAGCTTCGTCTCGAGCACCTCGGCGCCCAGGTGCGTGCAGTCGAGAAGCACGTAGTCCTTGTTCGGGCCGGCGCCGCGTCCCTCGCGCACCTCCTGCACCATGCAGCGGGCGACGATGTCGCGGGGTGCGAGGTCCTTGATGGTGGGGGCGTAGCGCTCCATGAAGCGCTCACCTGACGCGTTGCGCAGGATGGCGCCCTCGCCTCGGGCGCCCTCCGTGAGCAGGATGCCGAGCCCGGCGAGGCCCGTCGGGTGGAACTGGAAGAACTCCACGTCCTCGAGCGGCAGGCCCTTGCGCCACACGATGCCGACGCCGTCGCCCGTGAGCGTGTGCGCGTTCGAGGTGGTCTTGAAGATCTTGCCGAAGCCGCCGGTCGCGAAGATGACGGCCTTCGAGTGGAAGACGTGGAGCTCACCGGTGGCCAGCTCGTAGGCGACGACGCCGGCGATCTGCGTCTTGCCGTCGGCGTCCTTCACGGTGATCAGGTCGAGCGCGTAGAACTCGTTGAAGAAGTTGATGCCGAGCTTGACGCAGTTCTGGAACAGCGTCTGCAGGATCATGTGGCCGGTGCGGTCCGCGGCGTAGCAGGCGCGGCGCACGGGCGTCTTGCCGTGCTCGGCGGTGTGCCCGCCGAAGCGGCGCTGGTCGATCTTGCCGTCCGGGGTGCGGTTGAACGGAAGGCCCATGTTCTCGAGGTCGATGACGGCCTCGATGGCCTCCTTCGCCAGGATCTCCGCCGCGTCCTGGTCGACGAGGTAGTCGCCGCCCTTGACGGTGTCGAAGGTGTGCCACTCCCAGGAGTCCTCCTCGACGTTCGCGAGCGCCGCGGCCATGCCGCCCTGCGCCGCGCCCGTGTGCGAGCGGGTCGGGTAGAGCTTCGTGATCACCGCGGTCTTCGCGCCGGGGCCCGCCTCGATCGCCGCGCGCATGCCGGCGCCGCCGGCGCCGACGATCACGATGTCGAACTGGTGGTAGTGGACGCCGTCGCGCACGACGGACTCGCTGGTCTGGATCGTCATATTCCTGGATCTCTTCGTCGGACGACGGTTACTGAGCGGCGCACATTTCGGCGAGCATGCTGCCCGCCTCGTGCTGGAACGGGTTGCCCAGGCCGTCGAAGCACGGGTCGAACGAGAAGACGACCCACGTGCCACCGAGCACCATGAAGGCCACGACGATCCAGACGACGGCCACCAGCGTCGTGCGCACCTTCTGGTTGTGCACGTAGTCGTTGATGATCGTGCGCATTCCGTTGCCGCCGTGGATGAGCGCCAGCCAGAGCATGAGCACGTCCCACCACTGCCAGAACGGCGTGGAGAACTTGCCCGTCACGAACGCGAAGTTGAGCGCGTGCACGCCGTTCTCCGGGAGGACGAGGTTCACCATGAGGTGGGTCAGGATGAGCACGACCAGCAGCACGCCGGAGACGCGCATGTAGATCCAGCCCCACTTCTCGAGGTTGACGCCCTTGCGGGGAGCCCGGTGCGGCGCGCGCGGCGCGGCGAGCGTGTCGGCGGTCATCAGTGTCCCCCTCCGATGTGCGAGAACGTGTTGATCAGCTGACGCGGCACGAAGCCGGCCATCAGCACGACCCAGATCGCGATGACTCCCCAGAAGAGCTGGCGCTGGTACATCGCGCCCTTCGCCCAGAAGTCGACGAGGATGATCCGCAGCCCGTTGAAGGCGTGGAACAGGATCGCGCCGACCAGTGCGATCTCGCCGAGGCCCATGATCGGGTTCTTGTACGTGCCGATCACGGCGTCGTACGCCTCGGGGGCCATGCGGATGAGGCCGGTGTCGAGCACGTGCACAAGGAGGAAGAAGAAGATCGCCACACCGGTGATGCGGTGCAGGACCCACGACCACATTCCCTCGCGACCCCGGTAAAGGGTTCCTCGGGGGACTTTCGAAGTGGTCTCCTTGACCGACAATGTCGTGCGCGTAGGAGCGGACACGTCGTTCCTCCCTGTCGTTGCGAGGTCTCTCGCCCGGATGGCACGCGGAGCGTCCGTGGGCCCACCAACTCTACTTCGCCCTCGGCGAACGCCGCGATGAAGGGGAACCTAACTATCTCGACGTCGAGATAAACCGTCGTCCCCGCCGAGGGGACCATGCGGGACGCGCGGAGAAGATAATCTCGCTGTCATGGCTGAGCCGATCGAGGACTTCTACGCAGTGATCCCCGCGGGAGGCGTCGGCTCCCGGCTCTGGCCGCTGTCCCGTGCCGAGGCGCCGAAGTTCCTTCACGACCTCACGGGGTCGGGCGTCTCGCTGCTGCGCAACACGTGGGATCGCCTGCTGCCGCTGACCGGACCGAACCGGATCGCCGTCGTCACCGGCAAGGCGCACGAGCATCGCGTCGAGGACGAGCTGCCCGACATCCCCGAGGGCAACGTCTTCATCGAGTCGTCGCCGCGCGAGTCGGCCGCGGCGATCGGGCTGGCGGCGGCGATCCTGCAGCGACGCGAGCCGGACGTGATCATCGGATCCTTCGCGGCCGACCACCACATCTCCCGCCAGCGCGCGTTCGAGTTCGCGGTGCGCCAGTCGGTGGCGCTGGCGCGGGCCGGCTACATCTCGACCATCGGCATCGCACCGAGCGAGCCGTCCGTCGGATTCGGCTACATCCAGAAGGGCGACGAGATCGACGTCGAGGGCGCCCCGATGGCGGCGATCGTCGAGCAGTTCGTCGAGAAGCCCGACCTCGACACGGCCCGCAAGTACTACGCCGATCGCAACTTCCTCTGGAACGCCGGCATGTTCATATCCCGTGCCGACGTGCTGCTCGCCGAGCTCGCGGCGAACGAGCCGGAGCTGCATGCCGGGCTCCTCGAGATCGCCGAGGCGTGGGACACCGACCGCCGCGCCGAGGTCACCGACCGGATCTGGCCGGGGCTCAAGAAGATCGCGATCGACTACGCCGTCGCCGAGCCCGCGGCCGAGAAGGGCCGCCTCGCCGTTGTGCCCGGCCACTTCGACTGGGACGACGTCGGCGACTTCGCGAGCCTCGCCAAGCTGATCTCCGGCGGGCGTCCGGATCGCATGTCGATCCTCGGCCGGAACGAGATGGTGCTCGCCGACGAGTCGACGGGGCTCGTCGTCTCGCAGACCAACCGTGTCATCGCCGTGGTCGGCGTGCAGGGACTCATCGTCGTCGACACCGAGGACGCGCTGCTCGTCACCACCAGCGAGCACGCGCAGCGTGTGAAGAGCGTGGTCGGCACTCTGCAGTCGCGCGGCGACGACCGCGTGCTCTGAGCCCGCGGCGGACTTCCGCCCTGCGAGGCGGATGGCATCCCTCTGAGACGGGTTTGTAACTATCGCGTTTCAGCGGTGCCCTCCGTGCAATATGCGCGGTTGTCGTTCTGTACCGTGTGCGTATCGCCCCGCACCCTAACGGGGTCGCGCACGCCCCGCTCAACGCCGGGCCGAAGCTCTTTCATGGAGGACAGTGTGATCAGGACCACCCGGAAGGCCGCGCTCGCCGGTCTCGCGATCGTCTCGTCGGCGATCCTTCTCGCCGGCTGCGGCACCGCCCCGGAGGAGGAGCCCGCCGGCAGCGGCTCGGGTGCACCCGAGCCCGCCGACGACTTCATCCCCTGCCTCATCTCGGACGAGGGCGGCTGGAACGACCGCTCGTTCAACCAGTCCGCCAAGGAGGGCATGGACCGCGCCGCCGAGGAGCTGGACATCGAGGCCCAGGAGATGGAGTCGACGACCGCGAACGACTACGCGCCGAACCTCGAGACGCTCGTCTCGAACGGCTGCAGCCTGATCATCTCGGTCGGCTTCAACCTCGCGGCCGCCACGGTCGAGTCGGCCCTCGCCAACCCCGACGTCGAGTACGCGATCATCGACGACTACGCCGACCTCGAGTTCGACGGCGAGACGGACGCGCCGAACATCAAGCCCCTCGTCTTCAACACGGCGGAGGCCGCCTACCTCGGCGGCTACGCCGCGGCGGCCTGGTCGGCGCAGGCCGGCGGCAACAAGGTCGGCACCTTCGGCGGCGGCGAGATCCCCTCGGTGAAGGTCTTCATGGACGGCTTCCAGCTGGGCGTCGAGAAGTACAACGAGGACAAGGGCGCCGAGGTCGGCGTCGTCGGCTGGGACGTCGAGGCGCAGAAGGGCTCGTTCACGGGCGGCTTCGAGGCCAACGACGTCGCTCGCCAGACCGCGCAGGGCATCCTCGACCAGGGTGTCGACGTGATCCTTCCCGTCGGCGGCCCGATCTACACCAGCGCCGCGGCCGCGATCCGCGACGGTGGAGCGGACGTCAAGCTCCTCGGCGTCGACAGCGACCTCGCCGTCAAGGACCCGGAGCTCGCCGACCTGACGCTCGTGTCGATCCTGAAGGCGATCGACCAGGCGGTGTTCGACACCACCGTCGCCGCCGCCGGTGGCGAGTTCGACGTCACGCCGTACGTCGGCACGCTGGAGAACGAGGGCGTCGCGCTCTCGAGCTTCCACGACTTCGAGGCCGAGCTGCCCGAGGGCACGCTCGACGAGATCGCCGCGCTGCAGGAGCAGATCGTCGCCGGCGAGATCACCGTCGAGTCGCCGAACTCCCCGTAATCCGCAGGTGCGACGAGGGCGATCGGGCCGCCACGGTCCGGTCGCCCTCGTGCTGTGCCTGCTTCCGTTTCCCATCCAGACCCGCACGGTAGGGTGCCCACATGAAGCTCGAGCTCCGCGGAATCACCAAGCGATTCGGCAGCCTCGTCGCAAACGACCACATCGACCTGACCGTCGAACCGGGTGAGATCCACGCGCTTCTCGGCGAGAACGGCGCCGGCAAGTCGACGCTGATGAACGTCCTGTACGGCCTCTATCAGGCCGACGAGGGCGAGATCCTCCTCGACGACCAGCCGCAGCGCTTCCGCGGCCCCGGCGACGCGATGGCCGCCGGCATCGGCATGGTGCACCAGCACTTCATGCTGGTGCCGGTCTTCACCGTCGCCGAGAACGTCGCGCTCGGTCACGAGTCGACGCGCCTCGGCCGGCTCGACCTCGACGCCGCGCGTGCGCGCGTGCGCGAGATCGCCGACCGCTTCGGCTTCGACGTCGACCCGGATGCGCTCGTCGAGGACCTGCCGGTGGGCGTGCAGCAGCGCGTCGAGATCATCAAGGCGCTCGCGCGCGACGCCGAGGTGCTTGTGTTCGACGAGCCGACGGCCGTGCTGACGCCGCAGGAGACGGACGAGCTGATGGCGATGATGCGCCAGCTGCGCGACGGCGGCACGGGCATCGTCTTCATCACCCACAAGCTGCGCGAGGTGCGCGAGGTCGCCGACCGCATCACCGTCATCCGCCGCGGCACGGTCGTCGGCGAGGCGTCCCCGCAGTCGACGAACGCCGAGCTCGCAGCCCTCATGGTCGGCCGCGCGGTCGAGCTCACGGTGCACAAGGGCCCCGCCTCGCCCGGCGAGGGCGGGCTCGAGGTGCGCGATCTGCACGTGCGCACCGCCTCCGGCGCGGTGGTCGTCGACGACGTGAGCTTCGACGTGCGGCCAGGGGAGATCCTCGCGATCGCCGGCGTGCAGGGGAACGGCCAGACCGAGCTCACCGAGGCCCTCATGGGGCTCCAGTCCCACGTGACCGGATCGATCACGCTCGACGGCCGCCAGCTCGTCGGCGAGGGGGTCAAGGACATCCTCGACGCGGGCGTCGGCTTCGTCCCCGAGGACCGCAAGGTCGACGGCCTCGTCGGCGGCATGTCGATCGCCGAGAACCTCGTGCTCGACCGCTCGTCGTCGCCGGAGTTCGTCAGGGCCGGCACACTGATGCGCCGCGCGCTCGACGGATTCGCGCGCGATCGGATCGAGGAGTTCGACATCCGCGCCCAGGGACCGCTGACCCCCGCGGGCACGCTGTCCGGCGGAAACCAGCAGAAGGTGGTCGTCGCTCGCGAGATGAGCCGCGAGCTGAGTCTGCTGCTCGCCTCCCAGCCCACCCGCGGCGTCGACGTCGGATCCATCGAGTTCATCCACTCCCGGATCGTCGCCGCGCGCGACGCGGGAGTGGCGGTGATCGTGGTGTCGACCGAGCTCGACGAGGTCACGGCGCTCGCCGATCGGATCGCGGTGATGTACCGGGGCAGGATCGTCGGCATCGTCCCGGCAGACACACCGCGCGACACACTCGGCCTGATGATGGCCGGCGCACAGGAGAACGAGAACGCCGCAGGCGACGCACTGCGCGAGCGGAGCGAGTCGAAGTGAGCGAGACCCTTCCGGCGCCCCAGGCGCCACAGCCCCACACCGCGGCCGAGGCGCCGAGGTCGAACACGGTCCTCCGCGAGATCCTGCGCGGCAGCGTCGTCACGACGGTGCTCGCGCTCGTCGCGGCGTTCGTCGTCGGCGGCATCCTCATCGCGGTGACGGACGAGGACGTGGCCGAGTCGGCCGGGTACTTCTTCGCGCGGCCCGGCGACACGCTCGCCGCGATCTGGTCCGCCGTCGCCGGCGGCTACGAGGCGCTGTTCCGCGGCGCGATCTTCAACACCCGCGCGGACGACTTCGTCGGCGGCATCCGCTCGCTCACGAACTCGCTGGGCGCCGCCGCCCCGCTGATCGCCGCCGGGCTCGGCGTCGCGGTCGCGTTCCGCGTCGGCCTGTTCAACATCGGCGCCCAGGGCCAGATCGTCTTCGGCGTCGCGTTCACCGCGCTGATGACGTTCCGCCTCGACCTGCCGCTCGCGCTGCAGCTTCCCATCACGCTGCTCGGCGGCATCATCGGCGGCGCGATCTGGGCCGGCATCGCGGGAGTGCTCAAGGCGCGCACCGGTGCACACGAGGTGATCCTCACGATCATGCTCAACTACGTCGGCGTGCTGTTCGTCGAGTGGATGGTCAGCACGCAGGGAGTGCTGCAGAAGGCCGGCACCACGCAGCCGATCTCGAACCCCACTCCGTCCGGCGCCGTCTTCCCCGATCTCGGGCCGGCCTTCCCGAACCTCGACCTCGGCTTCCTGTTCGTCATCCTCGCGACCGTGTTCGTGTGGTGGCTGCTCGAGCACTCGAGCCTGGGCCTGCGGATGCGGGCGGTGGGGGAGAACCCGCACGCGGCGCGCGCGGCGGGCATCTCGGTGCCGCGCATCTACATCTACGCGATGCTGTTCGCCGGCGGCCTCGCCGGTCTCGCCGGCATGAACCAGGTGCAGGGCGCCGTGACCAGCGGCTTCAACCAGCACATCGACGCGGGCTTCGGCTTCGACGCGATCACCGTCGCGCTGCTCGGCCGCAGCCGCGCGTGGGGCACGTTCGCGGCGGGCCTGCTGTTCGGCGCGCTGAAGGCGGGCGCGTACCAGATGCAGGCGGCCGGCATCCCCGTCGACTTCGTGCTCGTTGTGCAGGCGCTCGTTGTGCTGTTCGTCGCCGCGCCGCCGCTGGTGCGGACGATCTTCTTCCTGCCGAAGGACGACGCGGAGAAGAGCGCCAAGGCGCGAGCCAAGGCCCTGCGGAAGGCGGTGGCCCAGTGAGTGCCGTGACCACGATCCCCGAGAGCGCCGCGACCGCCGCGGTGAGCGTGCGGCATCCGAAGGTGCCCGTCACCCTCGGCATCGCGACGGCTCTGCTCACGGCGCTGTTCCTGTTCGGCGCACGCGACGGCGTGACCACGTTCCGCCTGAGCGGCGGCGAGGCGCTGCTCGCCCTCGGCGACGTGAGCGTTCCCGCCGGGCCCACGGTCTGGGTCGTCGTGGTGCTCCTGCTCGCGCTCACGGCATACGCGTCCGTGCAGGCGTGGCGCTACCGGACGCCCCGCGTCTGGGTCGCGCTCGCCTTCGGCGTGCTCGCGCTGTTCGCGTTCCTCACCTGGGCCGGCGCGGGCGGGCTCGTGCCCGTCGTGAGCCTGCTGGCGGGTGCGCTCTCGATCTCGGTGCCGATCGTGTTCGGCGCCATGGGCGGCGTGATCGGCGAGCGCGTGGGCGTCGTCAACGTCGCGATCGAGGGTCAGCTGCTGCTCGGCGCGTTCAGCGCCGCCGTGCTCGGCAGCCTCACCGGCAACCCCTACGTGGGACTCATCGGCGCCATGATCGGCGGCGTGCTCGTCTCGCTGGTGCTCGCTGTGTTCGCGATCAAGTACCTTGTCGAGCAGGTCATCGTCGGCGTCGTGCTGAACGTCCTCGTGATGGGCCTGACCGGCTTCCTCTACGGCATCCTGCTGGTGCCGAATGAGGAGCTGCTGAACCGCCCCGCGACGTTCCCGCGCCTGCCGATCCCCGGCCTGGTGGAGATCCCCGTGCTCGGGCCGGTGCTGTTCAACCAGCCGTTCATCGTGTACCTGATGTTCATCACGGTCGCCCTCGTCGCGTGGGGCCTGTACCGCACGCGCTGGGGACTGCGCCTGCGCGCGGTCGGCGAGCACCCGCAGGCCGCCGACACCGTCGGCATCAAGGTCAACGCGACGCGGTTCTGGAACGTCAGCCTCGCGGGCGTCATCGCCGGTGCCGGCGGCGCGTACTTCACGCTGGTGTCGGTGCCGCAGTTCGGCGAGGACATGACCGACGGCCTCGGCTTCATTGCGCTCGCGGCCGTCATCTTCGGCCGGTGGGACCCGATCCGCGCGGCGCTGGCGGCCCTGCTGTTCGGCTTCGCCACCAACCTCCAGAACCTGCTCACCGTGCTGGGATCACCGATCCCCGGCCAGTTCATGCAGATGCTCCCGTACGTCGTGACGATCCTCGCGGTCGCGGGCTTCGTCGGACAGTCGCGGGGCCCCGCCGCCGCGGGCAAGCCGTATATCAAGGGATGAGATGACAGACGCCACCGCGTGGTCGGGCGACATCGACTGGGACGAGCTCCGCGCCGTCGCCACCGAGGCCATGCACCACGCCTACGCCCCCTATTCGCGCTACAAGGTCGGCGCCGCCGCGATCGCGTCGGACGGCCGGATCGTGTCCGGCTGCAACGTGGAGAACGCCGCGTACGGCGTGACGCTGTGCGCCGAGTGCGGGCTCGTGTCCGAGCTCCACCGCAGCGGCGGCGGCCAGCTCGTCGCCTTCGTGTGCGTTGACGGCACGGGCGCGACGATCATGCCCTGCGGCCGGTGCCGCCAGCTGCTGTTCGAGCACGCGGTCCCCGGCATGCTGCTCGAGACCGTCTCGGGCATCCGCACGATCGACGAGGTGCTGCCGGATGCCTTCGGGCCCCGCGACCTCGAGGAGGCAGGACGATGAGCGACACCCTCACCGGGACGGCGGCGGTCGAGCCCTTCGACGCGGTCGACGTCATCCGCGCGAAGCGCGACGGCGGCCGGGTCGACGAGGACGCTCTGCGCTGGATGATCGACGCGTTCACGCGCGGCTACGTGGCCGACTCGCAGATGGCCGCGTTCGCGATGGCCGTGCTGCTCAACGGCATGGACCGCGACGAGATCCGCGTGATGACCGATGCGATGATCGCGTCGGGGGAGCGGATGAGCTTCGCCGGGCTGGGCAAGCCGACGGTCGACAAGCACTCCACCGGCGGTGTGGGCGACAAGATCACCCTGCCGCTGGCACCGCTGGTGGCGGCGTTCGGCGTCGCCGTGCCGCAGCTCTCGGGCCGCGGCCTCGGCCACACGGGAGGCACGCTCGACAAGCTCGAGTCGATCCCCGGGTGGCGCGCGGCGCTCACGAACGACGAGATGACCGCGCAGCTGCGCGACATCGGCGCGGTGATCTGCGCCGCCGGCTCGGGCCTCGCGCCCGCCGACAAGCGCCTGTACGCGCTGCGCGACGTGACCGGCACGGTCGAGGCGATCCCGCTGATCGCGTCGAGCATCATGTCGAAGAAGATCGCCGAGGGCACGGACGCGCTCGTGCTCGACGTGAAGTTCGGATCCGGCGCATTCATGAAGGACTTCGACCGGGCGCGTGAGCTCGCCCGCACGATGGTGGAGCTCGGCACCGACTCGGGCGTGCGCACCACGGCGCTGCTGACCGACATGAACACGCCGCTCGGGCTCGCGATCGGCAACGCCAACGAGGTGCGCGAGTCGGTCGAGGTGCTCGCCGGTGGCGGCCCCGCCGACGTGGTCGAGCTGACCGTGGCGCTCGCGCGCGAGATGCTCGCCCTCGCGGGTCAGCCGGACGCCGACGTGGCGGCCGCGCTGCGCGACGGCCGCGCGATGGACGCGTGGCGCCGGATGATCCAGGCGCAGGACGGCGATCCGGATGCCGCGCTTCCCGTGCCGAACGAGACGCACACGGTGGTGGCGCCGCGCGACGGGTACGTCACCCGCCTCGACGCCTACGGCTTCGGCGTCGCCGCGTGGCGCCTGGGCGCCGGCCGCGCCCGCGCCGAGGATCCGGTGCTTCACTCGGCGGGGATCGACCTTCACGCCAAGCCCGGCGACCGCGTCGCCGCGGGCCAGCCGCTGTTCACCCTGGGCGGGCCGGACGACAGCCGCTTCACCCGCGCCCTCGACGCGCTCGACGGCGCGTGGGAGCTCGGCGACGCCGCGCCCGAGGGCACTCCGCTTGTGCGCGAGCGCATCGCGGCCACATCCTGAACACCGACGGTCCCCGAGGGGGCTCTCGACTCGCCGCCGGCTCGCCGGGGCGGACACCGACCGCGAGGAGCGCACAATGATCGATCCGTTCGGAGACGCCCGCGTGGAGGGCGTGTCGATCCGCAGCCTGCCGAAGGTGTCGCTGCACGACCACCTCGACGGCGGCCTGCGGCCCGACACGATCGTCGAGCTCGCCGACGCGGCGGGAATCGATCTGCCCGAGACCGACCCGACGCGGCTCGCCGCCTGGTTCGGGCGGCAGAGCGAGGCCGGCTCGCTCGAGAAGTACCTCGAGACGTTCGCCGTCACGACCGCCGTCATGCAGACCCGCGAGGGCCTCACGCGCGTGGCGCGCGAGTTCGTCGAGGATCTCGCGGAGGACGGCGTGATCTACGGCGAGGTGCGCTGGGCGCCCGAGCAGCACCTGCAGGGCGGGCTGACCCTCGAGGAGGCCGTCGAGGCCGTCCAGGAGGGCATCGAGGAGGGCGAGGACGCCGCGGATGACGCCGGCCGCAGCATCCGGGTGGGGCAGCTGCTGACCGCGCTGCGCCACAACGGCCGGTCGGCGGACATCGCCCGCCTCGCCGTGGACTTCCGCGACGAGGGCGTCGTCGGCTTCGACCTCGCCGGCCCCGAGGAGGGTTTCCCGGCCTCCGGCCATCGCGAGGCGATCGACATCGTCAGCGGGGCGTTCCTGCCGACGACCATCCACGCGGGGGAGGGAGCGGGCCTCGACTCGATCCGCTCCGCGCTGCTCGACGGCCGCGCCCTGCGGCTCGGCCACGGCGTCCGCATCGCCGAGGACCTGGATGTCGTCGCCCGCGAGGGCGAGGAGGTGCGCGTGCGCTTCGGCGACCTCGCGCGCTGGGTGCGCGACCGCGAGATCCCGCTCGAGCTGTCGCCGTCGTCGAACCTGCAGACCGGCGCCATCGCGGCGTGGGGGAAGCAGCTCGACGACCACCCGTTCGACCTGCTGTACCAGCTCGGCTTCGCCGTGACGGTCAACACCGACAACCGCCTGATGAGCCGCACCTCGCTGACGCGCGAGCTCGCCCAGCTCGTCGCCGCCTTCGGCTACGGCCTCGACGACCTCGAGACCTTCCAGCTGAACGCCGCGGCGGCGGCCTTCCTGCCCATCGAGGAGCGCGAGGAGCTCATCGAGCTCATCGGCGAGGGTTTCTGATTCTTCGCGGCTCGCACGCTCGCGCCGGCGCTGGCGCGCCGGACACTCGCGAGCGAGGGCGCTGTCGCTTCGCTCCATCGCCGGCAGCGCTTCGCGCTGCGGGGCCCCATCCGGGGCACGCTCGCTTCGCTCGCACGGGTTCGCTCCGTTCGCTCGCGCGCGGCTGGCACGCTCGCGACGGCGCTGAGGACCTCAGGCAACAATACTGACCGATCGGTCGCTTTGTGCTGGCTCCGCGGTCGCGCGTGGTGTAGCGTCGCATCCGGATCGCCCGATTCCGTATGCGAACAGGGTGTTCCATATGCGAACAGCCCGTTCGCGGAGTCCTTCCCTCGAACCGGCGCGACGATGCGCCGCATGCCTTTGACCAAGGGAGGTCAGATGTCATCCCGAGACGCAGCCCCCGGCACGCTCACCCCCACCGGCACCATCGCCAGTCCCGTCGACCGTCGTCGCGTGGTCGTCGCCACCGTCGTCGGCACCACCGTCGAGTGGTACGACTTCTTCACCTACGCCTTCGCCGCCAGCTCGGTCTTCGCGGTGCTGTTCTTCCAGCCGGCAGGCGAGTCTCTCGCCCCGATCTGGTCGACGATCACGATCGGCGTGAGCTTCCTGTTCCGCCCGCTCGGGGCGTTCCTCGCCGGGCACTTCGGCGACAAGATCGGCCGCCGGCCGATGCTGGTCGCGACGCTCATCCTGATGGGCGGCGCGACGATGCTCGTCGGCATGCTTCCGACGTACGCCGCGATCGGCGTCGCGGCCCCGATCATGCTCGTGTTCCTCCGCATCCTGCAGGGCCTGTCGGCCGGCGGCGAGTGGGGCGGCGCGGTGCTTATGGCCGTCGAGCACGCGCCCAAGAACCGCCGCGGTCTGTACGGCGCGATGCCGCAGATCGGCGTGCCGATCGGCCTGCTGCTCGCCAGCGCCGTGGTCGGCGTCATGCGCCTCATCACCCCCGACCAGGAGAGCTTCCTCGCCTGGGGCTGGCGCGTGCCCTTCCTGCTGAGCTTCGTGCTGATCTTCGTCGGCTACTGGGTGCGTCGGCGGGTCGAGGAGAGCCCGGTGTTCGAGGAGATCGCCGAGCGTCGCGAGCAGGCGAAGATCCCGGTCGTGCGCCTCTTCGCCCGGTACGCGCCGCTTGTGCTCCTCGCGGCCTTCGTGTTCGTCGGCAACAACGCGGTCGGCTACATGACCACCGGCGGCTTCATCCAGAACTACGCGAGCAACCCCGACGGTCCGCTCGCGCTGAACCCCGCCGCCGTGCAGTGGGCGATCGTCGCCTCGGCCGTCGCCTGGCTCGTGACGACCCTCGCCGCGGGCATCCTGTCCGACCGCTTCGGCCGGCGCACGGTCTACATCGGCGGCTGGATCGTGCTGGCCCTCACGGTCGTCGCGCTGTTCCCGCTGGTCAACACCGGCACGATCGGCGGGCTGACCGCGGGTGTCGTGCTGCTCGGCCTCGGTCTCGGCCTGACCTACGGCGCGCAGTCGTCCTGGTACTCGGAGCTGTTCCCCGCCTCCGTGCGCTTCTCGGGCGTCTCGATCGCCTACGCGATCGGCTCGATCTTCGGCGGCGCGTTCGCCCCCACGATCGCCACGGCGATCCTCGGGTCGACGGGCTCCACCACGGGCATCACCTGGTACCTCCTCGGCACCGTCGCGGTGTCGATGCTCGGCACGCTGCTGCTGCGTGACCGCAAGGGGATCGACCTCTCGCCGGCGAACGAGGCGAACCAGGAGAAGCGCATCTACATCTGGAAGTGACGGCGGGGGCGCCTCCGCGCTCGCGCAGTGCTCCACGTGAAGGCCGCCCCGGCTGCTCTGCCGGGGCGGCCTTCTCGTGCGCGGGTCAGCTGTTGAAGCGGATGACCTCGTGCTGGTACGGGGCGATGACCGATCCGGAGATGCGGAGGTCGAGGACGAGGAACGGGCGCGTCGCGACGGGCTCGGCCGCCCACGCAGCGAGCCGGTCGAGGTCGGCGAGGCGCTCGACGACGACGCCCTCGGCGCCCGCGGCGCGACCGAGCGCGGCGAAGTCGACCTGAGGGATCCGCATGGGCCCCTCGTGAAGGCCCTTGAGACCGTAGAGGTTCACCTCGGCGCCGTAGGCGGCGTCGTTCCAGACAACGGCGAGGCCGCGACCGGCCGCGCTGCGCACGGCGGTCTCGAGGTCGGCGAGCGCCATCAGCCCGCCGCCGTCGCCCGTGGTCAGGACGATCGCGGCGTCCGGGTCCGCCTGGGCCGCGCCAGCGACGCTCGGCCAGCCGAGCCCGATCGACTGGAACGCCGTGCCGATCATGATCATCCGGCCCGGCGATGCCACCGGCCAGAACATGTTCGCCCAGGCGATGAAGTGCCCGCCGTCGCTCACCACCACCCGGTTCTCGGGCAGCAGCTCGCCGATGCGGGCCGCGGCGGCACGCGGATCGAGGCGGCCGTCGGGGGCGAACTCGCCCTCGACGACCTGGCGGCGCAGGGCCGCCACGTCGAGACCGTCGCGCCACGTCGCCGTCGCGTGCGCGGCCGCGACCTCGTCCGCGAGCAGTTCGGCGACGACGCGCGCGTCGCCGCGGACGTACTCGCCCACGCGAGGGTGCGTGGCGGTCGGGGCGATGTCGACCTGGATGAGCCGCGCCTCCGGGGCGAGCAGCTCGCCGAAGCGCATCGTGAAGGGGCTGAGGCTCGCGCCGATCGCGACGACGACGTCCGCGGTGCGGATGAGCTCCATCGCCGCGGGCGCGCCGAAGCCGCCGGTGACGCCGAGGTCGTGGGCGTGATCCGGGAACACTCCCCGTCCGAGTGCGGTGGTGGCCGTCACAGCCCCCGCCGCGTCCGCGAGGCGCCCGAGCGCGTCGCCGGCTCCGGCGAGCCAGGCGCCGCGCCCGGCGAGCAGAACGGGCCGCTCGGCGCCGGCGAGGGCGAGTGCCGCGCGGCGGATCGCCGCCCGGCCGTCGGGCGTCGGGGCGATCGGCCGGGGGAGGCGCGGCTCGGGCAGGTCCGGGACGGGACCCGCCTCGAGCGTCGGGGTGTCGTAGGGAAGCGCGAGCACAACGGGGGTGCGGTTGGCGAGCGCGTGCTCGATCGCGATGACCGTAGTGGCCGCCGCGTCGAGGCGGCCGACCGTATAGGTGCGCACTCCCACGGCCGAGGCGAGCGCGATCTGATCCACGTCCCAGGGGCGCGGTCCCGCGGTCGGCTGGTCGCCGACGACGAGCACCAGCGGGATGCGGGCCTGGGCCGACTCCGCCAGTGCCGTGAGCGTGTTGGTGAACCCGGCGCCGTAGGTGGTGCTCGCCGCGGCGATCCGGCCGGAGACGCGGAAGTGCGCGTCGGCGGCGACGACGGCGCCGGCCTCATGCCGCACGGCGGTGTAGGCGGTGCCGGTGTCGCGCAGCAGGGCGTCGAGGAAGTAGGCGTTGCCGTTGCCCATCAGACCGAACACCTGGTCGATGTGGCGGGAGAGGGCGGCGGCGACATGCGCGGAGACAGACGGCATCGGATGCCTTTCGAGACGGGGTGGACGAGCCGGCAGGCGCCGTGCGTGCGGCACCGGGTCAGATACTCCGTATGTGTCTCGCCGCCGTCATCGGCAGTGCTTCGTGCCCCTTTTTCGAGCACCGGCCTCAACATCGTCGGCCGGACGGGCACGATCCTAATCGGTTGCGGTCGTCCTTAGGCATTCGTAGACTTTCCGTGATCGATAAGCGAACAGCGTGTTCGATATGCGATCACGGGCGTTACCCGCGACGACGCGGGCGCAGGGCGAGGATCGAGGGAGATCGCGTGCAGTTCCACCACCACGGCTACGTGTCCGGCGACCCGCGCGTGCAGCCGGCCGAGGGCATCGGGCTCGACCGCTCGCCGGAGCTTCCCGACGAGATGGACGTCCTGATCGTCGGCGCGGGGCCCGCGGGCATGATCGCCGCGGCGCAGCTCGCGCAGTTCCCCGGCATCTCCACGCGCCTGATCGATCGGCGTCCCGGGCGGCTCGCGGTGGGACAGGCCGACGGCATCCAGGCGCGCAGCGTCGAGACGTTCCAGGCGTTCGGCTTCGCGAACCGGATCACCGAGGAGGCGTACCGCATCACCGAGATGTGCTTCTGGAAGCCCGACCCGGAGAACCCGCAGAACATCGTCCGCTCCGCCCGCACCCCGGATGATCCGCACGGGATGAGCGAGTTCCCCCACCTGATCGTGAACCAGGCGCGTGTGCTCGACTACTTCGCCGAGTACGCGCGGAACGCCCCCGGACGCCTCGAGCCCGACTGGGGCTGGGAGTTCGTGACGCTGCGGGTGGAGGACGAGGGCGACCACCCGGTGGTCGCCACGCTGCGCCGCGCAGAGGGCGCGGGCGCATCGGCCGGCGTGGCGGAGGGCGAGGAGCGCACCGTCCGCGCCAGGTACGCGATCGGCGCCGACGGGGCGCGCAGCCGGGTGCGCGAGGCGATCGGCCGCAAGCTCGTCGGCGACCAGGCCTTCCACGCGTGGGGCGTCATGGATGTGCTCGCCGAGACCGACTTCCCCGACATCCGCACCAAGTGCGCCATCCAGTCGCACGACGGCGGCAGCATCCTGCACATCCCCCGCGAGGGAAACCACCTGTTCCGGATGTACGTCGACCTCGGCGAGGTGCCGCCCGACGACAACGGCCGCGTGCGCCAGACCACGCAGGAGGAGGTCGAGGCGCGGGCGAACCGCATCCTTCACCCCTACACGCTCACCGTGAAGAACGTCGCCTGGCGCAGCGTCTACGAGGTCGGCCACCGCGTCACCGACAAGTTCGACGACGTGCCGGCCGGTGAGGACGGGGCTCGCACGCCCCGCGTGTTCATCGCCGGCGACGCGTGCCACACGCACAGCGCGAAGGCCGGCCAGGGGATGAACGTGTCGATGCAGGACGGCTGGAACATCGCCTGGAAGCTTGCGCACGTGCTCGAGGGGCGGGCGCCCGAGGCGCTGCTCGACACCTACTCGGCCGAGCGCCAGCAGGTGGCAGTGAATCTGATCGAGTTCGACAAGCAGTGGTCGACGCTCATGGCCGCGAAGCCCGAGGAGATGGAGGATCCGTCGGCGCTCGAGGACTTCTACATGAAGACCATCGAGTTCCCGGCGGGATTTATGACGCAGTACGGGCCGTCGATGATCATGGGGACGGATGCGCATCCGCAGCTCGCGGGGGGGTTCCCGGTCGGCAAGCGCTTCAAGTCGCACCCGGTCGTGCGGGTATGCGACGCGAACCCGCAGCACCTCGGCCACCACCACCGGGCGGACGGCCGCTGGCGGATCTACGTGTTCGCGGACGCGGCGGCGCCGGGCGAGGCCTCGCGCACGACGGATCTCGCCGAGTGGCTCGCGTCGTCGCCGGACTCCCCGGTCGTCGCCTTCACGCCGGAGGGTGCCGACGTCGACGCGTGGTTCGACGTCAAGGTCGTGTACCAGCAGGACCACACGCGGGTCGAGACGAACGACGTGCCGAGGCTCTTCCTGCCGAAGGTCGGTCCCTTCCAGATCGTCGACTACGAGAAGGTGTACGCGGCGGATCCCGCCGACGACATCTTCGAGGCGCGCGAGATCAGCCGCGACGGGGCGATCGTCGTCGTGCGGCCCGACCACTACGTGGCGCAGGTGCTGCCGCTCGACGCGATCGACGAGCTCGCCGCGTTCTTCTCGGGGGTGTTCGCGGCGCAGCGGGCTGCCGTCTGAGGCGCGCGTCGGAAGGCGTGCCTGACGCCGGCCCTACGCCCCGAAGGCGCGGGCGATGCCGGCGGCGGCGGCGTGCAGCCGCTCGGCCAGTTCGGGCTCGGGGCGGGTGAGTGAGACGTGGATCGCCGCGACGGCGGCGAGCGGCTGACCCGGCAGCACAAGCGGCACGGCGACGGACCAGAGGGATGCCACGACCTCGTCGTGGCTCGTCGCGTAGCCCCGCTCCCGGCTGAGCTCGATCTCCTCGCGCAGCTCGGGCGACGCATCCCGCGGCCACGCGGTGTCGGGAAGCTCCATCAGCAGGGCCTTGCCGGGTGCGCCGCGCGTGATCGGATGCCGGTGGCCTGGCTGGTACGACACGGCGACCGTCCGGCGCGGGGGAGTGCTCACGACCGTGATCCCCTCATCCGACTCCAGCAGCACGAGCAGGCAGGTCATGCCGAGATCGTCGGCCGCCTCGGCGAGCTCGGGAAGCGCTGCCTGCTGCAGGTCGCGCGAGACGCTCGCCGCGAGCGCCGCGAGGCCCGCGCCCAGCGAGACGAGGCCAGAGCCACCACGCGAGACGAGCCCGTGGTCCTCGAGCGTGCGCAGCAGTCGGTAGGCGACCGAGCGGTGCACCCCGAGGGAGGCCGCGAGCTCGTCGATCGACATCGCGCGGTCGGCCGCCGCGAGCACCTCCAGCAGGCGGATGCCGCGGCTCAGCGTCTGCGATCCGGCCTGCGCGCCCGAGTGGGAGGCGGCGGATCCGGCGGATGTCTCGGTCGGCGTGGCCACGTGCTCGATCCTATGCCGCGGCGTTCGATTATCGAATGGCCCGGACCGCCGGCGGCCCCAGAAACAGAGGATCCCGCCGGATCCGGGGCATGCGCCACGGACCCGGCGGGATCCTCTGCTGTCTTCGCGACCTACGCCGCCTGCGCGCGCTCCACGACCTGCGCGATCCGGGCGAACAGGGGGTGCTCGGGCTCGAGGCCCGTCACCTGCGCCGTGAAGGCCGCGGCGTCGAGCTCGCGCAGCAGGCGCTGCAGGTCGACCGACTGCTCGTCCTCGGGATCGTCGAACGCGAGGAGGGCGCCGACCGCGGCGAGGAGGCCGTCCACCGGCAGGTCGCGCTCGACGGCCTCCGCCGCCGGGCCGACGAAGCGCTCGTGGCGCGACAGCTTGCGCAGCGGCTGGCGCCCGACGCGCCACACGGTGTCGGGAAGGGCCGGGTTGCGGAAGCGGCCGAGGATCGTCGCCCGGTACTGCGCGAGATCCGCCGGGTCGAACCCGTGCTTCGCGGCCAGCAGCGCCGAGGTCTCCTCGAGCGCCGCCGCGACGCCGTCGGCCACGGCCGTGTCGGCGAGTGCGTCGGAGATCTTCTCGAGGCCCGCGCGCGCACCGAGGTAGGCCGCCGTCGCGTGACCCGTGTTCACCGTGAAGAGCTTGCGCTCGATGTACGGCGCGAGGTCGTCCACGAAGTGGGCACCGGGGATCGACGGCGGGGTGTCGCCGAACGGCGGCCGCTCGATGGCCCACTCGAAGAACGGCTCGACGGTCACGTCGATGCCGTGACCCTCGGGCTGGCCGGGAACGATCCGATCCACCGCCGTGTTGGCGAACACGGCCCGGCCGGCGAGGGCATCCCAGCCCTCGCCCGCCGAGTCCTGCATGTGCTGGCGCAGCGTGTCGGTCGCGCCGATCGCGTTCTCGCACGCCATCACCTGCAGGGGAGCGGCATCCGGATCCCGCCGCGCGAGACCCGCGACGATGTGCGGCGCGATGAAGCGCAGCACCGTCGGGCCGACGGCGGTGGTGACGACGTCTGCCGTCGCCACCTCCGCCGCCACCGCATCCGGATCGGCCGCGCTGTCGATCGCGCGGAAGCCGGTCACCACACGATCGCGGCCCCCCTCACCGACCTCGTGAACGGTGTACTCGTCTGCCGCGTTGATCGCGTCGACGAGCGCCGTCGCGACGTCCGAGAACACCACCTCATACCCGCCCTCATGAAGCAGGAGCCCAACAAAACCGCGTCCGATGTTGCCCGCTCCGAAGTGGACCGCTTTCGCCATGGATCAGCCCTCGTTCACCGTCTTGAGCAGCGTGTACAGCTCCTCGGGCGTCTCGGCCCGCTTGAGCTGCTCGACCTGCTCCTCGTCCGAGAAGAGCAGCGCGACGTTCTGCAGCAGGCCGAGGTGCTCGTCACCGCGGCCGGCGATGCCGACGACGAACGTGACCTTGTCGCCGTCCCAGTCGACGCCGCCGTCGTAGCGGACGACGGTCAGGGCCGAGGCGAGCACCGCGTCCTTGGCGTCGTTCGTGCCGTGCGGGATCGCGAGCTCGTTGCCCATGAACGTCGAGACCGTCTGCTCACGGGTGAGCATCGCGTCGTAGTACTTGCCCGTGACGGCGCCGGCGGACCCGAGGATGTCGGCCGCCTCGCGGATCGCCTCGTCACGCGAGACCGAGCCGGCGTGGATCCGGACGCTTCCCTGCGTGAGCACACCCTCCGACGCCGCGGCGCCGGAGTCGACGGCCGCCGCGGCGGCGCGCGCCTCGGCACGCGTGGCCGGAGCGTCGGTCGCCGGGGTCGGCGTGGCGACGAAGCCGGCGCCCTCATCCGTCGGCTCGCCGTGCTCGGCCTTGGTCTCGTCGGCCGACTGCTGCACGAGCAGCATCTGCACGATCTCGTCGTACTTCGGCGAGTTCATGAAGTTGTCCACCGAGACGTGCACCGCCGACTGCTCGCGCTGGCGGGCGCGGTCGGTCAGCTGCTGCTGGGTGACGACGAGATCCGCGGATCCGTCGAGCGCGGCGATCGCCTTGTTCGTGACGTTCACTCCCTCGATGCCGGCGGCCTTGAACTTGTTGCGCAGCACGCTGGCGCCCATCGCGGACGAGCCCATGCCGGCGTCGCACGCGAACACGACGCGCTCGATGGTGTGCGCCGGGGCGGTGAGGGTGGCGGTGCCGCCCGCGGCACCCGCACCAGCGAGGCCGCTCAGCGTGGCCGACGACTTGCCCTTGTTCGCCTGCGTCCGAGCGACGGCCGTGGCGAACCCGTCCGAGCCGGCCGCCTCGGCGGCGAGGTCGCGCTTGCGGCTCGCGCGCAGGATGACGGCGGCGATGAGGAACGACACCAGCGCCGACAGGACGACGGAGAGGATCACGCCGACGTAGCTGTCACGCGCGGTCTGCGCGAGCACCGCGATGATCGATCCCGGCGCGGCGGGGGCGACGAGGCCCGACTGGAAGATCGCGTTCGTGCCGACACCGGTCGCACCACCGGCGATGACCGCGAGGAGCAGAGCAGGCTTCATCAGGACGTACGGGAAGTAGACCTCGTGGATGCCGCCGAAGAACTGGATGATCGCCGCGCCGGGCGCCGAGGCGCGCGCGGCGCCCACCCCGAACAGGGTGAAGGCGAGGAGGATGCCCAGGCCGGGGCCGGGGTTCGCCTCCAGCAGGAACAGGATCGACTTGCCCGCCTCGGCCGACTCGGCGGTGCCGAGCGGCGTCAGGACGCCGTGGTTGATGGCGTTGTTGAGGAAGAAGACCTTGGCGGGCTCGATCAGGATGCTGGTCAGCGGCAGCAGGCCGTTGTCGACAAGCCATCCCACGGCGCCACCGAGGAGGTCCATGATCCAGTTCACGATCGGCGCGAGCACGTAGAACGCGAACACCGCGGCGATGAATCCGAAGATTCCCGCCGAGAACATGTTCACGAGCATCTCGAAGCCGGCCTTGATCTTGCCTTCCCACAGGGCGTCGAGCTTCTTCATGACCCAGGCCGCGAGCGGACCCATGATCATGGCGCCGATGAACATGTGGATCTGGCCGATCTCCTTCTCTCCCGCCGCGACGAGATCCTCGTTGAGGAGGGCGATCAGCCAGTCGGAGCCGGCGATGGCGCCGAACGTGGCGACGGCTCCGACCACGGCACCGCGCGTCTCGTAGACCATGCGACCGCCCTGGTAGGCGATCAGGATCGGCAGCAGGTAATGGATCATCGGGCCGACGATCGACTCGAGCGCCGGATTGGGCGTCCAGCCCACGGCGATGAAGAACGCTGTGAAGATGCCCCACGCGATGAGCGCGGGGATGTTGGGCATGATCATGCCGGAGAGGAACGTGCCGAACTTCTGCACGCCGACGCGGATGCCGCCGGGCGCCTTCGCCGCGACCTGGGTGTCAGTCATGATGACTCGTCTTTCTGCTGTGTTCTGCTGTGATTTCGGGTGGGAGAGGTGTCAGGAGGCGGCAGCGGCCTGCGCCGCGGCACGAGCCGCGGGCGCGTCGTCCGCATCGAGGGCCGCCTGCGCGATGCGCCGGGCGTCCTCGATCGTGTAGCGGCCGAGCGAGAAGCGCACGTCGGCGAGGGCCGCGGGCGCCATCGACAGCGTGGTCGCGCCGAGACCGACGAGCACGACGGCGAGCAGCGGATCCGCGGCGGCCTCGCCGCAGATGCCGACCGGCTTTCCATGCGTCCGTCCCGCCTCGCCGACCGCGGCGATGAGCTTCAGGACAGCCGGATGCCACGGATCCTGCAGGGTCGCGACCGAGCCGAGCAGGCGATCCGCCGCCATCGTGTACTGCGTCAGGTCGTTCGTGCCGATCGACGCGAAGTCGGCGTGGTTCAGCACGCGCTCGGCGAGCAGTGCGACCGCCGGGACCTCGACCATGACGCCTGCGGTCTTCAGGCCCAGCTCGTGCGCGAGCTCGGTGAAGAAGATCGTCTCCTCCACCGTGGCGACCATCGGCGCCATGACCCACAGGTCGGCGTCGCTGTCGGCGTCGGCGCGCGCGAGCGCCGTGAGCTGGTCGCGGAGGATCTGCTCGTTCGCCCGCAGGGCGCGGAGGCCACGAAGCCCGAGGGCGGGGTTCTCCTCCTCGGCGTCGTTGAGGAACGGCAGGGGCTTGTCGGCGCCGGCGTCGAGCACGCGCACGACGACCTTCTTGCCCGCGAAGGCGGCGAGCAGTTTCGTGTACTCCGCCTGCTGCGCCTCGACCGTCGGGGCCTCCTTGGAGCTCAGGAACAGGAACTCGGTGCGGAACAGGCCGACGCCCTCCGCGCCCAGCTCGAGCGCCTCGCCCGCGCCCTTCGGGGAGCCGAGGTTGGCCAGCAGCGGAACGGGCGTGCCGTCGGCGAGGGCGCCGGGGGTGACCGGAGCCGCGACGGCCGCCGCGCGCTCGTCCGAGCGCCGCTGAGCCTCGGCGAGCTGCTGGTCGGTCGGCGAGGCGACGACCGCGCCCGCCGCGGCATCCACGATCACGACGTCGCCCTCGGCGAGGCCGGTCGCACCGGATGCGCCGACGACCGCGACGATCCCCTTCTCGCGGGCGAGGATCGCCGTGTGCGAGGTCGGGCCGCCGTCGGTGGTGACGAGCGCGAGCACGCGGTTGGGGGAGTCGGGATCGAGATCCAGCAGCGCCGTGTCGGCCGGTGCGAGATCCGGAGCGAGCAGCACAAACGGGTGCCCCGGCGAGGGGACGCCCGGCGCCGGCTCGCCGCGCAGGTGCGCGATCACGCGCGCGGCGACGTCGTCGAGGTCCGCGGCGCGCTCCCCGAGGTAGCCGCCCACGGCCTCGAGCGTCGCGCGGAACTCGGCGAACGCGTCGTGCACCGCCCACTCGGCGGTCTTGCCCTCGTCGAGGCGGGCCTGCACTGCCTCCTCGAGCGAAGGGTCCTCCGCCATCATCGCCTGCGCCTCGAGCACGTCGTGGGCGGCACCGCCCGCGGCCTCGGCGCGGCGCGTCAGCTCGGCCGCGACCGCGCCGACGGCCTCGCGCACGCGCGCGGCCTCGTCCTCAGGAGAGCGCTCGCTGCGCGTGTCCTTCGGCGCCGGCGTGCGCTCAGGCATCCGCGCGATCGGCCCCTGGGCCACGCCCAGGCCGATGCCGACGCCGCTGATGGTGTCGCTCACTTGGTCTCGTTCCGCTCGTGGGTGCGTCGCATCGGGATCACTGCGCGTCGTGGTCGGTGACAAGAAGCTGCTCGAGCGTGTCGAGCACGCCCTCCGCGCCGTCGCCCTCCGCGGTCAGTGTGACCTCGTCCCCCTGCTCGACGCCGAGCGCGATGACACCGAGGATGCTGGCGGCGTTGACGGGCTTTCCGTCGCCCTTCGCGATCGTGACCGGGATGCCGGCCTCCTTCGCCGCCTGCGCGAACAGTTTCGCGGGGCGCGCGTGGAGTCCGTGAGACGAGCCCAGCTGAAGGGTGCGAGTGGCCATGGTGATCCTTTCGTCAGGCGGGCTCCGCGGCCGCGGAGTCCACGTCGGAGGGGGCGGCGACCGCGAGCGCGAGCGCTCGGCTGCCGTCACCGTCGGTGAAGATGTCGTCGGGCAGCAGCACGACGCGCACTCCTCGCGGTCTCGCGAGGGCGCGGATCTCGTCGAGCGAGCGCTCGAGATGCGGACCGACCATCACGACATCCGCCGTGTCGAGGTCGGTCGCGAGGGAGGGGGCGGCGCCGGCGATGGCCGTGAGATCGATGCCGGCCGATGCGGCGGCACGACGAAGCCGCAGCGCGACGAACGTACTGGACGCGCCCGCACCGCACACAACGAGGATCCTCATCGATTCCCACACATCCCTTCGGAATCGATCCTGATCTTCCGCTGGGAGCGGCGCAACGAGGATTGTTTCCGCCCCCGCGGAAGATCCCGCGTGCGCGCGTGATTGACTTGCGGATATGACGAGGCGGCGGCAGGACCGGGTGCTCGGCATCCTGATCCGCCGCGGCGACTGGGTGACGGCCGCGACGCTCGCCGATCAGCTCGGCGTGACTCCGCGCAGCGTCCGCAGCTACGTCACGGCCGTCAACGCGCGGGTGCCGGGCGACGAGGCGATCGAGTCGGGGCCCGCCGGATACCGGGCGACGGGAGCCGCCGCGGCCGTGCTGCGGGCCGGTGCCGAGGTCGATCCCGGAACGCCCCGCGAGAGGCTGCACGGCGTGGTCCGCGCGCTGCTCGACGCCGACGACGGGATCGACGTGCACGAGACGGCGGACAGGATGCACGTCAGCTCCGCCACGCTCGAGGCCGACCTCGGACGCGTGCGGTCGCTGCTGGGAGACGGTGCGGGGCTGACGCTGGTGCGCGCGGGCTCGCGCATCCGGCTCGTCGGCTCGGAGCTCGCCCAGCGGCGGTTCGTCAGCCGGGTCGCCCACGACGAGATGGACGAAGGGGCCTTCGACCTCGAGGCCCTTCGCCGCGCCGCCGACGCGATGGCGATCCCGTCGGAGGCGCTCGGGGCGTTCAAGACCGACCTCGTCGCGCGGCTCGGCGAGCTCGGGTACTTCGTCAACGAGTTCGCCGCCGCGGATGTCGTGCTGCATGTCGCGATCGCCGCCGACCGCGTCGCGCAGGGGCGTGCGCTCGACGCGGTGCACGGCGACCCGGAGCCCGCCCGCGCCCGCCTCGCCGACATCGTCGGAGAGCTCACGAGCCGCCACTTCGGGGTCGAGCTCGGTCAGGGCGACCGCCTCCACCTCGCGGCGCTGCTGCTCACGCGCGTCGTCGTGCCCGGTTCGCGCGAGGAGCCCGCCGTCGCGCCGGACCCGCGTATTGCGGCCGTCGTCCGCACGGCGGTCGAGCGGGCGGCCGAGTCGTACCTCGTGGACATCGCGCACGACGACTTCGTCGAGCGTCTCGCGCTGCACGTGCAGAACCTCGTGCACCGGGCACGCGAGCAGGCGTGGTCGCGGAACCCGCTCACCCGCACGCTGAAGTCGGCGTATCCGATGATCTTCGACGTCGCCGTCTCGATCGCCGGCGAGCTGTCTGTCACGCTCGGCGTTCCCATCCACGACGACGAGATCGCCTACATCGCGATGCACGTGGGAGGCCGCCTCGAGCGCAGCCGCCGCGCCGAGACGATGCTCACGGCGACGATCGTGTGCCCCGGCTACTACGAGCTCCACGAGCTGCTGCGCTCGAGCGTCGACCGCTCGCTCGGCCGCTCGATCGAGGTGACGGGCGTCGAGACCCGCGTCGACCCCGACTGGTCGGCGATCGACTCCGATCTCGTCCTCACCACGATCGAGCCGCCCGTCCACGTCACGGGACTTCCCTCGGAGCGCATCGTGCGGATCCAGCCCTTCCTGACCGACGCCGACGTGGAGCGCGTGACCGCCGCGGCGGGGCGCGTGCGCCGGGCCCGCCGCCTCGGCCGGCTGCGCGCGGAGCTCGCCCGCTACTTCGCGCCCGGCGCGTTCCTGCGGGGAGTGGATGCGTCCCGCGGCGAGGAGGGCGTCATCCGGGATCTCGGAGCGCTGCTCGTCGCGCAGGGAGTGATCGGCGACGACTACGTCGACAGCACGATCGAGCGCGAGCGGCTGTCGTCGACGGCATTCACCGAGACGCTGGCCGTGCCGCACGCCCTGAAGATGACCGCCGCGCGCACCGCGATCGCGATCGGGATCAGCGAGCAGCCGATCACGTGGGGCGATGCGCGGGTGCATGTCGTCGCCCTCGTCGCCTTCAGCGAGAGCGACCGCCCGGCCTTCCAGACGGTGTTCGAGCAGCTCGTCGAGGTGTTCGGCGAGCCGGAGAGCGCGCAGCGCCTCGTCCGCCGCGGGGTCGACCTGTCGTCGTTCCTCGACGAGCTCGCCGCCGTGATCGACGGCTGACCCTCGGGCGCGTCGAAGCCGGCGACCTCGGGCACTGCTCCGGACGAGTCGAGCGTGGTCGTCACACCCCGCGCGGATCGAGCAGGCCGGCCGCGGTCTCCAGCGCGGCCTCCGCGTCGGGCCCCTCGGTCTCGAGAACGATCTCGGCACCGCGCTCCAGCGCGAGGTCCATCACCGCGAGCACGCTCGCCGCATCCACCGTCGCGCCCGCCGTGCGGATCCGGATGCCGCCCTCCCGCTCCTGCGCGAGCCTGGCCAGCTCGGCCGCGGGCCGCGCGTGCAACCCCGCGTGAGCGGTGATCACGACCCGTCGCTGCGCCATGCGCCCACGCTACCGGCCGGGGATCCGTCGAGCCCGCATCCTTTCGCCCACCCGGCATGACATCAGGCGCGGGTTCGCCGAAAAGGCGCGGGTTGGGCGTGAGACGGCGGGAGGAGGCCGGGCCGTCCACAGGGAGCCGGTAGGGGCGGGCTGTGCACATCTCGCCTGCCCGGTGACATGCCGTGGGGGAGGGGCGCGAGGATCGCGAGCATGGCTTCGGAGATCCAGATCTACTCGCGCCGGGAGCTCGATGCGCTCGGGATGTCGGATCGCGCGATCCGGCGCGCTGTCGCCGAGAAGCGTGCGATCGCGATCCGGCCGGGCAGATTCGTGACGGCCTCCGAATGGAACGACCTCTATGTTGAGGCACGGCAGCGAGTGCGGGCCGCAGCCGCGGCCGACGCCTGCGCCGTCGCGCCGATCCACTGTCATGTCACGGCGGCGGCTCTGCACGGCCTGCCGCTCTTCCGCATCCGGGATGAGCGCGTGCATGTCCTCAGCCGCGCTGACCGGGCAGCGGCGAAGAATCGGCTCGTCATGCGACACGAGGATGCGTTCTCGGATGACGACCTGGAGGAGCACAACGGCTTCCTCCTGACGACCATCGATCGCACGGTCTTCGATCTCATCCGGCTGCTGACACCGGAGGCGGGGGTCGCTCTCGCGGATGCCGCCCTGCGAGCGGCACCCGACGCGGAGGCGCTGCGCGCGGCGATCGAAGAGCGGATCAGCCGCGCGAGCGGCGCTCGCGGCATCCGTCGCGCGCGGGCGGTGCTCGCCTTCGCGGACCACCGTGCCGAGTCACCGGGCGAGAGCGTGAGTCGCTGGTACCTTCACGTCCTCGGTTTCGAGGGCATCCAGATCCAGGTGACCTTCGCAGGCCCCGACGGCACGGAGTTCCGCCTCGACATCAAATTCCGCCATGGGTGGGGCGAGTTCGACGGCGCGGCGAAGTATGCCGATCCTGCGTTCCTGCGGGGGCGCACGCCCCAGGAAGCCTTCCTGGACGAGAAGCGGCGCGAGGACTGGGTGCGCGGTCGATCGCAGGAGCCGTTCGCTCGCTGGATGGACAAGGACATGCCCGACGCTCGCACGCTCGGGGCCCATCTCGCGGCGTTCGGCATCACCCCGTCGTCCTGAACCCGTACGTTCTCGCCGACCCGGCACGCGATGTGACGCGGGTTCGCTGAGAGGGATGTGGGCTCGGGG
>NZ_JADGLL010000014.1 GCF_015235415.1 Microbacterium paludicola
CCGGCGAGGCGGACCACGTGGAACGGGTCCATGACGGGGACGGCGTCGGGGAGTTCCTCGGCGGCAGCGGTCTTGAACCCGGCGAAGCCGTCCATCGCGACCACCTCGATCCGCTTCGCCCAGTCCGGAGCAGTGCGGAGACCGGCAAGGCCGATGCCGATCGAACCGGGCCCCGCCTTTCGGGTGATCTTGTCGAGCGTGGCGCCGAGCTCGCGCGCTTTCGGGGACGGTTCGAACAGGTCGAGCATCGGCTGGACCGCGACCGGTTGAAGCCCGGTGAGCATCACGCCGGCGCGCACGTATCGGTAGCCGGGGATCATCCTCGGCGGCAGCACGGCGATCGCGGCTTTGGCAATCAGCAGCGGGTTGTCGGTCGGTTCCGGGAACGTGACCGTGGCCACTGGGGAATGGTGCTGCTGCCCGAATGGCGACGTCGACGCGAAGACGGTCATCGTCTTGGCGACCGATCCTTGCCGGCGCAGACGGCCCGAGGCATGCTGTGCGTAGATGCTCATGACCTGCGTCATCCGGTCGGCGGTGGTGACCGGTTCGGAGAAGGTGCGGGAGAACATCAGCTGCTGCTTGGTGTGGTGCAGCGGGTCCGGCGGGATACAGGGGATGCCGCGCAGCTCAAGGACCGTGCGCTCGAGCACGATCGAGAATCGCTTGCGGATCATCTTGGTGTCCGCGTCCCGGAGATCTCGCATGGAGTGGATCCCGAGGGCGGCGAGCTTCTTCCCCGTGCGGCCGGCCACGCCCCACAGGTCGGTGACGGGGTGCGCTGCCAGGTGGGCGTCCAGCCATCCGGCCGGGGCATCGTCGAGGGAGACCACTCCCCCGTGCGCGGGGACTCGCTTGGCCACGTGCTTGTTGACCAGCTTGGCGAGGGTCTTGGTCGGCGCGATGCCGATCGACACCGGGATGCCGAGGTTCTGCAGCAGGGTCGCGCGCAGCTGCCGGCCGATCCCGACCGCATCAGAACGAGGCCCGAGGAAGGCCCACGCTTCGTCCACGGAGTACGGCTCGACCGCCGCGGCCGCCTGGCCGATGATCGCGTGCATCCGGTTCGAGATCACGCCGTAGTTCTCATAGGCCGAGCTCTTCGCCACGACGCCGTGCCGCGCGGCGCGCCCGGCGACTTTGAACCAGGCGGTGCCGGTCTCGAAGCCGAGCGCCTTCGCCTCCGAGCTCGCGGCGACGATCGCGCCCTCCCCGTTGGAGAGCACCACGACGGGACGATCGGCCAGCGCAGGGTCGAGAGATTTCTCCGCGGAAGCGTAGAACGAGTTTGCGTCGACCAGCGCGATGCGGCGGCTACCGGCTGGTGAAGACATGGAGGCTCGTTCTCACGACGCCGTAGATCGACAGCGCGGACAGCTCACCGACATGCAGGTCCGGGTAGCGCGGGTTGTCGGCGTGAAGGGTGACGCCGCGAGGCGAGATCCAGAGCCGCTTGACCGTGAGCTCGCCGTCGAGGACGGCGATCACGATGTCGTCGTGCACGGGGCGGAGGGAGCGGTCGACGATCAGGACGTCGCCGTGGCTGATCCCGGCCGGCTCCATGCTGTCCCCCGAGACACGAACGAACATCGTTGCCGTTCGGTCCTTCACCAGGTGCTCGTTCAAGTCGAGCTCATCGGTGATCCATCCCTCGGCCGGGCTGGGGAACCCCGCCGGCACGGCCACCGGCGCCAACGGCAGCGGGCGCAGCGGCGCCAGCAGCGCGGCTCTGCCCACCACGACGACGCGAGACATCCGCCACCCCCGTGCCAGCTTCGAAGATTTGTTCAGTGGACGACTGTAACCCCGGGCGATGACGTCGACCAATCCCCCCGGCGTGGCGACCGGCGGCCACTTGGGGTTGTGCGCTGCCACGGTCGCGCGTATATTTGTATCTGTCAGAGATATCTATATGCGCTTACGCATGATCGGAGGCTCGCATGACCTCTCTTCCTGCCGGCACCCGTCACGGCCGCGCCGTGGTGTTCTGGGCCGGATACCTGCTCGCCCTGGCCGCGTTGATCGTCGGAGCCGTCGTCCTCGGCACTCGCCTGTGGCACGTGCTGCTGATGACCTTCCTCGCGATCCTGCTCCTCGTTCTGTGCGCCGTGCTCGTCTGGGCGGGCGGCGCCCTGTTCCGCGACCTGGAGCCATGACCCGTTACCGCGTCGATCTGTCCAGCGCAGTCCGGGTGGCTGCGCAGGTCGACGTCGAACTCGGGACGGTCGCCGCGTGGCTGGTGCGGTCCGGACGCGCCCGGACATTGGTCGAGGGCCTGCCGCGCCCGGCCGCGGATCAGGCGGCGGTGCAGCAGGCCCTCGAGAGGAACCCGCATCTGCGTGAGGTGGCGCTGCAGCTGTGGGCTGCAGACCAGCTGCGCAGGCGGCCGGCTTAGAGCCGGGCCACGAGCTCGTCGATCTTGTCTGGGCGGAACCCGGACCAGTGCTCCTCGTCGGTGACGACGACGGGCGCCTGCATGTATCCGAGCGCCTTGACCTGCTCGAGCGCAGCGGGGTCCTGGGAGAGGTCGTGGACCTCGTAGTCGATGCCTTTCGAGTCGAGAGCGCGGTGCGTGGCCGTGCACTGGACGCAGGCGGGTTTCGTGTAGACGGTGATCGTCATCGGTTTCTCCTTTGTGTGGTGGTCAGAGGTGGACGGTGGACGGTTTCTTCTCCTCTCGTTCCTCGAGGGTCAGCGCTTCTTGTCGAGGCGCCGGTGGATGAGCGTGCCGCCGAGCACGAGCAGCAGGGCCAGACCGCCGCCGAGGATGAGCAGCTGCGGCAGGCCGAGGCCGACGCCGTCGACGATGGGCACGATCACCGCATCGCCGAGGGCGAGCAGCCCGTGCTGGACGGCCCAATCGCGGGCGGGTTCGAGGAACATCCCCGCGAACATGCCGCTGCTGACAGCGCCGGAGAGCAGCATGAAGAGGGTGATCAGGTCGTCGTCGTTGTCGCGCATGCGCTCTCTCCTGTCTCAGTCGCGGGTGGGTCGGCGGACGGTGACGGCGGCTGAGTCGGGCAGCGAGACGCCGCCCGGTTCGCCGGTTTCGAAGTGGCGGTAGTCGATGCAGAGGTAGTCGTCCTCGACGATGTCCTCCTCGATGGACTCGACCACGCCCCACATCTCGAGGTCCTCGTCGACGACGATGAGATCGCCGATCCGGATCTGGCCGATCGGCTCCTCCAGCGCGGGCCCGTACCCCTCGAACAGGTCTGCCTCGGTTGCAGGCTCGGCGTCATCGACGTCGGGCTCGCTGGGCTCGAAGCGGATCTTGGCGGGGATCGGCACGACGTTCGACGGCAGACCGTGTCGTGAGGCCGGCGTGGCCGGGAGGTCCGGCAGCTCGTCGGTGAGGCTCGGTGTCCAGTCGACGATCGGAGCCGAGACCCACTCGGTGTAGGACGGCATGGCGAGCTCCTCGCCCTCGTCGTCGTAGACGGGCTCGGGCGGGCGGATCGCCTTCCGGGTGTAGGTGACGATCGTTGCTTCTCGGATCCGGGCCAGGTGCGCAAGATCCTCGGTGTCGTCGGCACCAACCTTCTGCGGATCCGGCGTGTAGAACGCCTGCGCCTCGACCGGCAGCGACTCGGCATTGAGCGTGACACCGCGCCCCTGCTTGTTGCGCGGGATCGCGACGCCGACGGCGAAGCTGTCCCACATCATGTTCGCGCCCTGCGGGGAGAGGCGGCCGAGCGAGTAGCGGGCTCCGAAGTTGTCTCGCATCTCACCGCCGACGAACTCGACGTCGGGGCGCTGCAGGCCGAGCACCAGGTGGATCTTCGCGGAGCGCGCCAGGCGGGCCAGGTCCGGCAGCAGATCCAGCACGGGCGGCTGAGTCGGGTCACCCTTCTGCTTGACGGTCTTGTACCAGCGGATCACGCGGGCCTTGAACGTGGCGTACTCGTCGATGATCACCGCGAGGGGCTCGAAGTCAGCGACGGTGGCCTTGCCCTCCTCGATCAGCGAGTACCGCTCCTCCATGAGCTCGTGCGCCGCGTGCAGCATGCGCACCTGGTCCTCGATGCGGGAGGCGACCAGCTCGACGTTCGGCCAGTCCCGGAACCCGGCGAACTCGATTCGCTTGCCGTCCAGCACCCAAATCCGCCATCGGGCGTTGGCGAGGTGGGTCAGGATCGTGTGCTCGAGCGACGTCTTTCCTGAGCCGGTACCGCCGGCAATGAGGAAGTGCGGCGAGACGGACGGCTGCCAGCACTGCGTGCGTCCGTCCTCGTCGACGCCGATGGGGATCTTGAACGCCTTGTAGACGGCGTGGGTCTGCTTCTCCTGCGGGCCGTCGACCTCGTGACGGACCATGTCCGGCAGCTCGGGCCGGATCTCGAACATCACGGTGTCGGCCTCGAGGTCCCAGCGCGCGCGCCACCGGCCGGGGAGCATCTGGCTGAGGGTGCGTTCGATCTGGCTGCGGCGGGCGCCCTGCGAGATCCGCGGGCCCACGTTGTGCTTGACGTCGATGCGCTGCAGCTGCCCGAACGAGTCGAGCGTGATCTTGGTGGAGGCACTCTCCCCCAGCAGCGCCGCGACGACCTTCTCGGCCCGCTCGTGCGTCTTGGTCTTCTTCTCGCTGGTGGTCAGCTCGAGCTCGAGGAGGCACCGGCGCACGTTGTGCCGGCGCACCTTGTACGAAAGGCCCATCCGGCGCGAGAAGCTCTCGACCACCCGTGGGACGAACCGCTCCTCGTCGTCGTCGATGTCCGCTGCGTACCGGATCAGCACCCGCTGCGGGTTGCCGACCCATCCCCGCGTCCATCGACGCACCTTGACGAGATCCCGACTGGGGACGCGGGCGCCGAGCATCGGCATGACCGCCTGGATGCCCGGCTCGATCCGGCTGCCGCGCATGAAGGTGCGCACCGCTGAACTCACCATCGCCGCCGCGAGCACGCCGGCGCAGATCCAGATCGGCACGATCCACTCGGTGTGCTCGTCGATCAGCAGCAGAACGCCGTGAGCGACGACGGCGAGAGCGAGAAGGACAGCCACACTGCCCAGGCCGGCGATCCGCCGCGGCGGGAGCACGCTCAACGGCTGCGCCTTCGGCGCGCGCGGGCGGGACGCGGTGAGGCTCATGCTCGGGCCCTCGGAGGAATGACCGGCTCCGGATCCAGCAGCTCGGCGATCTCCGCTCGCACGGACGCGAGGTCCTCCTCGAGCTGCGCCCACTCCGCGATCCTGCGCGCGGTGACGGTGACGGCTCGCTCGCGCTCACGACGCGCGATGTCGCATTCGACACGGAGCGAGCGCTCCCGCATGGCCAGGCCGGCAGCCTCCCAGATCGCCTCCGGGGAGGCATCCGGGCTGATGAAGTAGTCGCGAAGCAGTTCCGGGTCACGGAGCCAGGTGTCATCGCGGAGGCGTTCCTCGACGGGCTGGTCGACCTCGTCGACGCGGCGGCGGAGCCACCAGAGATACAGGGCCCCGGCGACCCACAGCATGAGGATTGCGCTCGCGACGGTCTCCAGCGCTGACCACGCACCCGAGGCGATGGACGTCAGGAGCGCCACGGCCGCGAGCAGAGCAGCCCCGTTCGCCAGTGGCGAGATCTCGCGTAGGCGCGCGTAGGGTCGTTCGAACCTGGCCCGGATCTTCGAGTACCTCGCCAGCAGCATCCGCAGATGCTTCTCGACGTCGGGGTTGCGGATCGCGGTCTCGGCCCGCTCCACCAGACTCGCCCGCAGCGGCGGGGCGCTCAGCGGGGCGGTGTACTCCTGGCGTCGACGCGACGTCGGCTTGAGCTCGTCCATCGAAGATCCTCCTGTTCGCTCACCCCTATAGGTGAGCCCGGAGGCCCCCGTCTGACAGCCGTTCAGAGATCCAGGCCTCGCCGCGCGCCGCGCTGTGATCAGGTGACGCAGGGGCGATGCAGGGTGGGCATCGGCCCTGCATCGCCCCTGCATCCGCCCGGCACCGGTGTCCCTTCTCACGGTAGTTGTCAGAATGTGAGACGGACGTCATGCGGGATTACGCGAGTGCGGTGACTGCCGTACGGGTCGATCCGTCTCACGAAAGTTGTCAGTAAACGATCGGACACGCGAGCGAGAACATCCAGGCGCTCACTCCATCGGCGATGCTGGGGCACTGACCATCGCGCGCGGGGACGCAGTCGCACCTTCGGAGTCGACGCATGGCCCGTGGCCGGTTGGGATGGAACTGACCTTGAGGCCGGCCACGTCTACGTCGCCATCGGCTCGGAAGCCAACGAGATCGGCTCTCAGCCGCCCGACCAGTACGTTCGGACGCTGGAAGAGCCCGGTGACGGATAGAAGCAGCGCTTCACCCCCCGCGCACGTGATCTCGTTGCCGCGGTGGCCACGCCATTGACTCAGTGAGTGACCACCCTGGCGCCGTTTCCTTGACGCGGCATCCATCGATGTGTCTGGAAACAGTTAGTATCTGTTGCATGTCAGTGTTGGACCGCGCTTCTCCCGACGATCTCGTCGGCTTGGATGCAGAGGACTTGGCCGAGCTGGGCAGGCGACTCAAGCGTGAGCACCTCCGTCGCCGCATGTCGTTTCGTACGTGTGAGCACTGCGGCCGCACATGGCTGGCGCGCGCAGATGCGCGCTACTGCCAGGCAAAGTGCCGCCTGGCTGCCTTTAGGGCGAGGAAGAAGGCCGTCGATGACTGAGGCCGTGAAAATACGTGCTTCACGCCGATACGGCACCCTCTCCCCCTTGCGCTACCCAGGGGGCAAGGCCGCTCTCGCTGGCCTCTTCGCAGACCTCATCTCTGACCTCGGAATCGTGAACGCGACCTATGTCGAACCGTACGCAGGGGGCGCCGGCGCCGGGATTGCGCTGCTGCGCGAAGACCTAATCGAGCACCTCGTCGTCAACGACTTCGATCCGGCTGTGCACGCCTTCTGGCAGAGCGTGACCACACGTACGGCGGATTTCGTGGATCGGATTGCCTCGGCACCGCTCACAATCGACGAGTGGCTGCGCCAGCGCGAGATCTACCGTGCCGCCCGAACAGCCGATCCGCTCGAGCTCGGCTTCGCCTTCTTCTACCTCAACCGAACCAATCGATCCGGCGTCCTCACCGGCGGAGTGATCGGCGGTCTCGCCCAGACCGGCAACTACAAAATCGATGCGCGCTTCAACCGCGACACGCTCATCGACCGCGTCAGTAGCATCGGCGCTCTGCGCGACCGGATCACTGTGCTCTCGCGAGACGGTCGATCAGTGATCCGCGACTACTCAGAGCGCTCCAACGCGTTCATGTACATCGACCCGCCGTACGTCCGAGCTGGCTCCCGGCTCTACCTCAACTCCTTCGAGCACCGTGATCACGCTGCTCTCGCGGACATCGTCAACGCGATTCAGTCCGCGCACTGGCTGATGACTTACGACGTGGCACCGCTCATCGAGAAGCTGTATGCTGCCCACTTCGTCTGCCGATACGAGCTGAACTACTCGGCGCGCTATTACGGGGCTGCCGACGAGCTTCTCATCGCATCCCCCGACGTTGCGGCTTCACTCATGAAGGGTCTGGCGAGGGTGCCGGCGTCAGCATGAAGCCGACGAAATGCTCGACACTCTGCCAAGCGTCGCGGACCGCTTGGTGGTCCACAACATGGTGCGCATCATGTGCCGCCATGTTGAACCAGTAGAGCGAACCGGCCCGGACGTTCTTGCCTGAACCATCCATCAGCAAGTCGATCACGTTCCTCAGCCGCTGCTCAGACTGATAATACGTCTCGCGCACAACCCTCATCACCGGACCCAGCTCACCGCTGGCGGTCTTCCCCAGTGGGCGGGTGGCGAAGTGCCACTTCACGCTTGCTTCGATCACACTGCGCATCAACACCGCGGCGGCGATCGGCCGATCTGCGAGTTCAAGGCCCCGAAGCTCGTTCAAGCGCTTCCGAATACCAATCGGAGCATGCTCGTAGGACAGACTCACGTGCAGGGTCTTAAGCGTGTCGGTGCCGTTCGGGCCGCGCCCTTGACGAGCCCCGTCTTCCCGACCACTAGCGGGGGGCGAATCGGGTGCTAGCCCACCGAAGCGGTCGTCGCGCGCAGAGCCCGTCGGGTTGCCGATGGACTCGTCGCTTTCCTGGCCCCGCGAAGGATCGTCGTCCGTCGACCCCGGTGATGCGGGCGACGCGGCGCTGCGCGGGGGGCGGTCGCCGGTCAGGTCGTAGAGGAGCGCCTCCATCTGCTCATCGAAGTCCACAGCGGTGCGCTTGGGGAACTTGCGTGAACTCAACTCGTTGCGGAAGTACTTCTCGACGAGGCGCTCGAGGGCCGCGACCTCCGCGGGGCTCGTCGGTGTTGAAACAGCTGCTCCGCTCTTGTCGAAGGCCAGACCAAGCACTCGTTGAATCTCCGGGCTCCCGTAGGCGTACTCGAACGCCGTCATCTTCAGTCTCGCGCTGGCGGCGTACTCCGCAAGCTTTGGATCGGAGAACGCGGCATCCTTGAGGATCCGGCGCACGTGGAATTGACGGACGAATGTCGACGGGTTCTTGATGCCCGGAAGCTCGCGCCGGATGTCGTCGATCGTATTGCCTGCTTCAAGCTGCGCGATGACGAACCGTGCTTGCTCATCGCGCCCCCATCCGCTCTTGGAGCGGCCGATATGCAAACGCGCCAGCAGCATCGCGGTCGACGGACGGTCAGGAGCCACCATCACTCGAACTCGCTCAGGCAGATCCTCAGCCTCGATCTCGTTGCGAAGCAGCAACCGCTCCAGATACTCGCGGGACTCACCAGGAGCGATGCTGGGATCGCGCAGAGCCTTCAGAGCCGTAACGCGGCGGTTGCCTTCCAAGACCACGTAAGCACCGTCCTCCTCCACCGCCAGGATGAGTTCGTTGTCGACATACCGCTCGATGAGGATCTGTCGCGCAAGCGCTGCAACATCATGCTCTGCGAACAGGTACGTGATCGCGGCGGACTCCGTCGGCAGGTCACCGTCGATTCGATAGTTCTGTCGATCGAGCCTGAGCTCCGAGATCGCAACTTCAACGATCGGGAACGGCGTGTACGGCATAAACCACTCCTGCAGATGGATGGATAGATCGAGTTCAGTATGTCTTGACCGAGCGACATCGGCATGTCAGCAGCGTGCCACCGGGCAGAGCCCAGTGAAGTCAGCGGTGATGCCTCGTCGCATCCATGCCGGCTTGGCTGAGCCCGCTTACGAGTGATGCTAGAGCTCCGGGCCCGCACCCCCTCGCCTACGGCCACGAACTCATTCCGAGCGCAGAAGCTCCAGAGGTTGCACGCGACTGGCCACCCACGCCGGCACGAGGCCGCCCACGCCGCCCACGACGAGCCCAATCAGGGGAGTGGCGAGGACGGAAGCCGGAAGCAGCATCTCCCACCCGGCGACCATCGTCACCGCACGCGCGACGAGCGCACCGAACAGAGTTCCTGTCACGGCGCCCACAAAGCCGAGAATGGATGCTTCCAGGAAGAACTGACTTCCGACACTGCCGGCCGATACGCCGAAGGCGCGTGAGACACCGATCTCCTTGCGACGCTCACCGATCGCGATCTGCATGGTGTTGCCGACCACGAAGATGCTCACCCCGACCATCACCCATGTCACAGCTGCAATGAGGCCCTGCGTCTCGGTCTCTAACCGCCCGCGCAGCTGCTGCGGGTCAGCCGGAGCAGCTGCCGATACGGCCGATGGATCCTGCGGCCAGAGCATCAGCGGCGCTTGCTGGGCAATCCACACGCTCAGATCGGTGCGGACGTTTGCTTCGATCACACGGACCGGAAGATTCGGAGTCAGGCTGGGCAATAGTTGAGGAGGAACGATCACTGCCGTTGTCAGCAGCGCGCTGTCGCCGTTCTCAGTGATCACACCGGTGACGGTGGCTTGGCGCCCATTGAGTGTGACGCTGTTGTCGCCGGGCCGGGCGGAGACTCCCAGCGCCTCCGCGATACGTCTACCCAGAACCACCTGAGCTGGGTCCTTTTCCAGCACGGTCACCGACGGGAACCCTCCTCCGTCGATCAACGCGATGTCGCGACTGAGGAGGCCCTGTTCCGTTGCGACCGCGATTGACGTCGTTACGGGGGCGGCACTTGCGCTCGACGTCAGCGTTGCTGACACTCCGGTGCTGTCGGAACTCGTTATCGTGCCCCCGCCGAGCACGCCCTCGGTCGAGAGCAGGCGGCTCATGAGGTCCAGTTCTGGGATGCTCCACGATGACGGCGGCAGAGCCAGTTGCACCCGGCTAACGTCTCCGTTCCCAAGTGACCGCAGGATGGCGTTGCTCGAGCCAAGTGAGAGGGCGAGCATCACAACAAAGCTGGCAGCGCTGAGAGCCACCGCCACAACGACCAGCAAGTTCCTTCGCCACCGCCCCCGGACGCCGTTCAAGGCCCGTTCGATGATGAAGATCATCGGATGCGCTCAATCGTGCAGCCGTCACTCACGGTGATCACTCTGGAGCATGACGCCGCGACGTCCGGGTCATGAGTGACGATGATCATCGCGCCTTCGGGTGTGCGTTCCTCGGTCAGGAGCGCAAGGACGGAGGCGCTGTTCCGTGAGTCGAGATTCCCCGTGGGTTCGTCGCACAGAAGCAAAGCTGGACGAACGGCAGTCGCCCGCGCTATGGCAACGCGTTGTTGCTCTCCACCAGACAGTGTCGATGGATACGCGTCACTCCTGTGATGCAATCCGACTCGGGAGAGAGCCCTTTCCGCTCGTTCCGCCGCCACGAGCTTGCCCATGCCACGCGCCCGGAGACCGAGCTCGACATTCTGACGAGCAGTGAGGTGCGGCACAAGGTGAAACGCTTGGAATACGAAGCCGATCGCGGTCCTGCGCAAGGCCGTCTGCTGGGACGGAGCCATCCGGCGAACATCATGCCCCATGAAGACGTGCTCGCCGGATGATGCCGAGTCGAGCAGGCCGATCAGCGACAGCAATGTCGACTTGCCCGCTCCACTCGGCCCGACCAAAGCGAGCGTTTCACCCCGCCCAAGCTCAAGAGAAGCGTCCCGTAGCGCAACGATGCCATGGGGAAATGACCTGCTCAACGAGCGTATAGACAGCAACGCGTCACTCACGGGCGCTCATCCGTCCGTCGGGAGGCGCCCCGACAGTACGACCTTGGTTCCTTCGGTCACACTGTCGGACAAGAAGGTGCAGTATCCCGAGGCACAGATGTCCAGATCGATCTCGACTTCTGCCCCGGTGTCGAGCAAGAGCACTGGCCGCCCATCTCCCTCAGGGTCCCTGACGGCCGCACCTTCGATGCGAAGCGCACCGGGAGCGGACGCTGCGATGATGACTCGTCCAGTTCCGTCGGTGCCCGGGGCCGGATCGGTCGCATCGCCGATGTCAACCGCGAACCGCGCGAGGGACGCCACTTCCGACTCGCCTTCTTCCCCCTGCTCCTCGGCTTGAAGCCTCGGTCCCAGAGTGGCGGTGGGAATGCCTTCGATGTCGGTCTCAACCCGCATCCCTGTCTCGAGACGCTCAGCATCGACCAAGGCAACCTCTAGGGTCACCGAGCTGGGCTGCGCGGCGAGCATGCACAGAGGCCCGTCTATGACTTCGCCGACGGCCCCACATTGGTCCATGGGCACGGCTGGGAAACCAGGAACGAAGACGAACTGGCCTCGTGGCACAGTTGTCCTCGCCGGATCCACATCAACGGCGCCGCCGGCGTCGTCTACGGGCGTGGCGTCATGATCGACGAGGAAGGCATAAACTCCCTCAGCCGTCGCGTCTCCGTACACGCCATCCAACGGCCCTACGTTATAGCCCATCGCGTTCAGTGCCGTCTGAAGCTGCAACACGTCGGCGCCCACCGAATCGTGCGCGATGTGCCGGTAGATGGGCACATCGCCCTCTAACGCGAAGATTGGGGACTCGTCCACCGTCGCCAGCACGGCCCCGTTCTCCACAACTGGGACTCCCGCCTTGCTCCCTGCCCTTGTCACGACGCCTGAAGCGGTGACGCTGATCATCGAATCAGCTTGCACGTCGACTCGCCCGCTCACCTCATCGGCCAGAACATCGCTTGTGACCGCAGCCATGACGAGGGCTTCCTCGCGATCCGCCGGCTCCTGTGCGGCACGAGCCTGAAGCGCGAGCCCGACAACGAGCACGCTGACCACCGCGACGACAACGATTGCCGCTCCGGCCAATGCCGTCAGGAAGACTCGCGCGCGGCTCATGTCAACCCTCACCTCGAATGACCGCTTGCGCGTTCTCGACACTTTGCTTGACGAGCTCCTGCAACTCCAGGATTCGGGCCTCATTCTCGAGTAGCCAAGAGCCGATGGACCGTGCCGCCTCACGACGTATCGCATCGGCAAGTCCACTGTCGACCTGGCAGCGGTAATCGGCGACAGCCAAGTTGCGCTCAGGCGTGTCAGGCGCCTGACCGTACTGGCGGTACTGGCCGAACTCCTGCTCAGCGAGCAACTCGGCCCCCAAGCCCTCCACTTCGTAGCCCTGCCCGACCATGCAGGCCTCATATTCAGTGGTCTCCGCCTGAACCGGTAGATCGGCCACCTTCTCCGCCATGACCGCGTTCACCTCGTTGACGAACAGCTCCGCTTCCATCGCGCGTTCGAGGGAACCAAAGATATGCTCGTCGCTCTGCGCCTCGCATCCCGTGTCCGAGCGCGAAAAGGTTGCCCCGTTGGCGGTGGTGTACTCGGCCAGGGAGGTGCCGTCGCCCCGGAGGACTTCGTAGAAGCGATCTGCCGCCGAGTCACTGAGCGTCGCGGCGTACGCATCAAGAGGATGTTGCACGTCGGGGGCGTACGTCGATGCGTAGCCGCTGGATCTGGCCTGCTCCTCGCTACCCCAGACGCCGACCACGGAGCCGTATTGCGCGCGTGAGCTCATAGTGGTGACCGCGCCGCGGGGCATCTCGAACCCGGCGTCACGGACGCATTGCTCCCGAAGGATCGTGCGGGCGGCGGTGATGTCGCCAGGGAGCGCGGAGAGCGTTCCTACGGCGGACACCACTCGATCCGGGGGCTCGGGCTGGGCGGCGCCGCAACCAGACAGCAGAAGGCCAATGGCCAGTGCCGACACTGACGCACCGGCGGTCACAACCCGATTCATGTTGCCCATCGTCGCGCACGCTCGAAGGAATTACAACATGGTGTGTATTGACTGGGAATCGGCTGATCGCAATACTCAGCCTTGGGTGGCTCCCCCGAGCCTCCTGACCACCCAACGAGAAGGAATCAACTCATGAAGAACATCAAGACCAGGGCCTCCCTCGGCCTGCTCCTCGCCGCCGGGCTCACGCTCGGCGGCGGCGTGGCCGCGAACGCGGGCGTCCTGGACGTCTGGGACCGCCCCAACTTCACGGGCACGCTGATCGGCAGCGGCACGACGGCGGTCGTCGACGTGCCCGACGACCGTACGCGTTCGGCGCGCAACGGGTCCGGCTTCGGGTACTCGGCGCGCAAGTGGGTCGTGGCGCCGATCTCGTCGACGGAGTTCACGTACATCCCGCACGGCTACCAGCTGTCGGACTTCGGCTCCGGGAACTCGGTCGATCACTTCGACCGTGTGATCTGAGCCGGCACACCGAGCCTGCCAGTGGGGCCTGAGACGGAGTCGTCTCAGGCCCCTCCAGCGCCTTACAGACGGGGAGCTATCGACGCCGCGTTGCCGCACACGACGCCATCCTGTAGCGCTCCGTCCTCGATCTCTTCCTTGGCATCCCCGTCAAGGAACTCCTCCGCCACGACCCGGAGAACCACGTTCTTGGTCACCGCGGGGTCAATGGCTGGAGTGTCGGCACAGATCGCCACGATGATCCAGCCAGTCTCGTCAGGGCGCACCTGGTTGGCGTCGCGGGGCAGTTCCCCCAGTCGATCGTCCTGCGTGAGGCTCAGCGTGTAGACCTCGTCCTTCACAGCTGGGAATGTCTCGAGCGGCGTGCCCAAGTGGGTCGCGAGGGTGTTCTCGACGGGCGCGCAGGCGCTGACAGTCACCAGCGTTGCGGCACCGAGAAGCATTACAGCAGTCACCCGAAACTTATTCATGCGGCCATGATGCCATCTGAGCAGGGATGAGCCAATGGGCCAGCGCTGCGCCGATCACAACAACCGTCAGCGCGGCGCGATACCAGGCTGTGCGATGATGTCCCGCAACGAGATCTTCGACGATCGGGGACGCGCCCCTAGCGTGCTACCCCCGGTTACGTCCAGCGCCGTTCCTGTGGTCCGCCCAGCGTGAGGCGAGAGCAGGAAGGCCACCGCGTCCGCGACGGGAGCCGGTGATGCGATCCCTCCGAGCAGCGCGTAAGTGCTGACATACTCGCGCACTCCGGGCACAGCCAAAGCCGGATGTCCGTTATCCGTGAAGCCCGGGATCACCGTATTGATGCGGATGCCTCGAGGAGCGAGCGCCTCGGCGGCGTTGCGTGTGAGTGACTCCAGCGCAGCCTTGCTCATCGCATACACGATGTCGCCAGCACTTGAGAAGTGGGCGCCCGCAGAGGACACATTCACGATCGAACCGCCAGAGGACATGCGCGCGGACAGTTGTTGTGTCAGGAACAGCGGCGCCCGGGTGTTGAGTGCGAAGTAGAGATCGAATTGTTCCGGTGAGGCGTCGTCGAAAGACGGCCCCAAGAGCCGGGCTGCGTTGTTCACCAGCCCGTGAAGGCTTAGTCCGGGAGTAGCCTCGAGGATCTGGTCGACATGCGCGACGAGGTCGCCGACTCCAGATGGTTCTGTCAAGTCCGCCTGTGCGATGAACGCTCGCGCACCCCCCGCTCCGATCTCCTCCGCGAGGGTGCGCGCTGCGGACTCGTTGCGGTGGTAGTGAAGCACGACTGCGTGGCCGGAGGCGACAAGTCCGCGTACGATCGCCCGCCCAATACCACCGGACGCGCCGGTAATGACGACAAGATCCTGAACTCCGTGATCGCGTCCAGTTGGGGTTGTCACGCGAACTCCACGACGAGTTCGAGGATGTCTGATGCCGTCTGCGCCAGCATCTCGGGCGCGGAGTCCCAGTCGCCACTGAACGCGATCAGGTCCTTCGTTCCCATCCCGGAGGCGACGATCAACCACGTGCCGCGTTCGATTCCAATCGCGAGGCGGCGCCCCGCAGCCAACTCCTCCTCAAGTTGTCCTCGTACGAACGATTGCCAGGTCTGGAAGGGATCAATTCTCCGATCGGGGAACTGCTCGCGCGACTCGCTGGCGATTCTCACTCCAGCTCGCACCACGATGTCTGCGGCGAGGTTTTCCCCTACGAGGCGGAACGCCGCGACTATCCGACGAACCGGGCTGTGCTCCAGCTCGGCACGACGCTGGACGTCGCGCATGCTGGCCCGCTCGTGATCGAGAACGTCAGCCGCCAGTCGGCGGATTGAGGGGTAGTCGTTCGCGACCTCCTCCAGCGTGACATCTGCGGCCTTGGCGACGTCGGAGAGCTGAACTGAGTTCAGCGGATGGCGCGCCAACAGATCGGCACCGGCTGTGAGCACCGCCATCCGCGGGGTCGATTCAGTCGACACGTCAGTAGTCACCGCTCTCGCTCGGTGTATGCCAACGTCGCGCCGGCGACGACGCCTGTAGATGCGACGGATTCCACGCGCACGTCGTGGATGCGCCGATCACCCCGCGAGACGACCGTGTCGCGGACCAAAGTGGTCGCTGTGCGGTATGCCGAGGGAAGGGGCTCGGGGCGTGCCGGGAGATCGATCGACATCGTTCGCATCCAAAGGTTGTCGATGCTGGCTCGGGAGCGGCGGCCGGCCTCGTATATCACCGCCTGAGTGAGTTGCCCCATCGTGACGAGATAGTCAATCGCAGTAAGGGACGGCCAGAAGGCGCCCTCGATGCCGGCAGCGACACTGCTCGCAAGTTCGGAAAGCTGCGCTTGGTGCTCACCCTTGAGCGTGAGGCCGACCGCGTCCCAGGACACCAGGGTCGATTCGGTTTCGATCGACTGGTAGAGGTCGCCGTACACCGATTCAGAGATTGGAGCGTCGGCGGCTTCAGAGATTGGAGCGTCGGCGGCCGGGAGCGAAGCGTCCCCGGGGGCGAGCCCCAGCGATGCGCGGATGTTCCCCACGAGGGCGTGGACGGTGGGTTCGCGAGGACCGATCTCCAAGCTGATCGGCACGTGCTCGAGTTGGGTCCAGGGCTCAGCGCCAGCCCGCAAGCGCACGCTCCGCAAGACAGCACGTCCTTGCGACGCACGAACCGCCTCCTGCCGCGCGAGGAGAGGCAGGATGATCGCATCCACGGAACTCAGGTGCGGCTGACGCGGCGTTCCCTTGCCGTCGACCGACCAGCCTTTCGGATACACAACCTGCCCGATCGCCGACAGGTGTTGGAGCGGCGCGAGGGGAAGTCCGATCTCGCGGATCCGGTGACGCACTCCTCTGTAGCCTGCGGCGAAATAGCGTCCACGAGCGGGGCCCAGTGCTCCCTCGAGGGTGAGCTGTCGGAACCCAACGTCTGACCTGTTCGGCACCATGGCGCTCACATTACAGACCCAACTGTATGTGTGGACAGTTCCAGTCGAGACAGACGCCTCGCTGATACGGTTGCGGGATGGCGACCAAGACAGTGGGACGTCCTCCGCTTCCCGAGATCACGGATGCGCTTCTGCGCGCGGCCGAGCGGATTATGGAGTCGGAAGGATTCTCGAAGCTCACTGTCGACCGGCTTGTCACCGAGGTAAGGACGACCCGCCCGACCTTCTATCGCCGCTACCCGAGCATCGCGCACGTCGCTTTCGACGTCATCAAGATGCGCTTCGGCACGGGAACGCCCGTGGGCACCGGCACCCTGCGGGGCGATCTCCTCAAGTTGCAGCGGGAGGACGTCGCGATGTTCTCGTCCCCGCTGCTCCGCAACAACCTACCGGGGCTGCTCGAATCCGTCCGCACGGACCCGGACGTCCGCGACCTGTACCGCGACAGCTTCATCATGCCGCGCCGCGCGAATGTCGGGGACGTGATCGCGGAGGCCGCGCAACGTGGCGAGTTAGACGCATCCGTCTCGCATGACGTCGAACTTGTCTGCGACACCCTGCTCGGGCCAGTGCTCGCGCGGGCCGTCCTGCCCATCGGCCAGCCCCTGGACGACTATCTCGCGCGTGAGACTGTTGATCAGGCACTCCGCTACCTGAATCGAACCGACGTCTGAGCAGGCCGACCGACTCTCCGACCGCACGACACCAACACGGACAACAATCCGACACAGTTCGAGCCGGTGACAGGGACATGCGCCTCGGCGCGCGGCATCTACACGCGGCTCCGCCGGTTGCCTCGCTCGAACGCACCGGAATGTCACGCAGGCCGCATCTCCAACATGGTGTCAGTAGGAGGTTCCGATGACGCCGGAGAGTGATGCAGATGCCGTCGGTAGCTTGCGCGCCGGCGACGCGCATGCATTCGACCATCTGATGCGCAAGCACCTTTCGACGGTCTACAAGTACGCGTGGGCGATTGCCGATTCACCGGATCAGGTCGATGACGCGGTGCAGGACACGTTCATGACGCTCTGGCGGCGCCGGAGGCGTGTTGTCGTCCATGGAGAGACGCTGTTGCCTTGGCTGCTGACGACGTGTCGTTACACGCTGTTCAACGCAAACAGGGCGCGGCGGCGGCACGCTTCGATTCCGCTAGATGCGGTCTCGTGGATCGCCGCTGAAGGATCGGATCCCCAGAGCAGCCAGCTGCGGTGGATTCGTGACGAGATTGCCTCGCTGCCCGAGCCAGATCAACGGCTGATCGAGGCGTGTGTTCTGCGCGGCGAGTCCTACGACCAGGCCGCCATTGCACTCGGGATCACCGCACCCGCTGCACGAAAGCGAATGCAACGGATTCGAGCAAGACTCCGCACAGCTGAACTGGAGGGATGACGATGGACAGCCTGCCGAGCTCGCTCGAGATCGGGCACCGAACGGATACTGTCCGAGGGCGAGCCATGAAGCACGTCGCACGGGCGCGTAGCGCGAAGCGCGCAGGTATCGGTGCCGCCGCAATAGCGGCCATCAGCATTGCCGGCATCGGCGGCGCCAGCGTGGCGACCGCGTTCTACCCGACGAGCGTCGCCATGCAGGGCGTGGTCAAGAGCCAGTATGTCGACGCGTTCATCGTGTGCAGCGAGGACGCGGGCGTTGAAACGGTCATCCTCACAGGGCGGTCGGCGACCGATGTTCTTGCCGGCTGGCCGGGCGCGGATGATGCTACTTACAAAGTCGTCGAATCCCGCATGGACAGTCGGGATCAGGGCCGACTCGGCCGGGCGATCACAGGATGCCAAGCAGAACTTGAAGCACGGTTCGGCGAGCCGATCTCCTAGTGCAGACGGAGTGCAGCATCGCATTTGACCGCGGGCCAGAGACTCTTCGGGGGACAGACATAGGTTCGCGGCGTAGTGGGTGCGGCAACAATGCCAAGCCGCTCCGGGCAGGTTCGCCGCGATCGCCTCGTCCAGCCCGGCGTGCGCGTCGGAGGTGACGAGACGGACCCCCGGACAGGCCGCGGGCGACGAGGTCGGCGAAGAACCCGCGGTGTCCGTGTCGCACGGCAGACTGACCGCATGAACGAGCAACTGCCGCCGGAGATCGAAGCGATCAGGGACCGGATCCCCGAGGCGTGGGGAAAGTGGATCGATGCCGGCCCCGGGTGGTTCCCGCTGCTCGCCGGTCTCGACCGCGAGCTCGCTCGGATCGCACCGGACTACGAGGTTCATCAGTGCAAGGCGAAGTTCGGCTCGCTGCGCTTCTATGCGTCCGCGGAGTTCACGAGCGACGACGATGCCGAGCGGTTCCATGGGCTGATCCGCACCGCCGAGACGGCCAGCGCCGGAATCTGCGAGGAGTGCGGGGAAGAGGGCAGGCTCGTGGACGTGAAGGGCTGGATGTGGGCGCTGTGCGAGCGGCACGAAGAGGCCAAGCGCAAGGGCGGCCATCGATGACCGAGTCGGAGCCGGAGCTGTCGTTCGATGAGCTGCTGGCGGAGTCGCGCGAGCTGATCGAAGACTTCGACAGCGTCCCGTGGCCGCAGATGACGGCGATGTTCTATCAGCACGCTTACGAGGAGCTGCGGCTTCACCTCGGGATGATCCTCGATGCGCTCGAGTCGGATCGCCCAGCGTCCTGACGATTCAGCGCGACTTGAATGCGTCGGCTGACCGTTCGCGATCCCGACGGGTGCTTCACGTCCGTCACCGCGGGCGCGTGCACGCGCACCTCGTCGACGTGCCGCAGCAGCGGCGCGTCGTGACGGTAGGCGGCTTCGATCATCGCCTTGGGGCGCGGTGCTCGGCGCACTCTGGCTCGTTTCGACGAGGGCATCGAGAATGCCTCCTGCAGTGCGGCGCGCGTCCGCTCGATCTGGTCGACCGCGAGACCGGCGAGCTCCGAAGTGGGGGCGCCGTCGCAGGCGCCCGCCGTGAGGCCGATCAGCATCTCGACCTGCCTCTCCTGCGACTCCCGGTGAGTGCACAGGGCACTCGCGACGGCCCGGTCGGTGAGAGCGCAGGCGAGGTGCATGATCTCGGGGTAGTACAGGAGCAGCGGCGTCGCGGCGGGGTCGCCGTCGTCGAGTCCGAGTTGTGCGAGCCGGTGTTGACGGCGGTGGCCGTCGTCGTCGGTGAGGGCTGAGGTCACGAGCGTGGTGGCCAGGTCGATTTCGCCGGTGTGCAGTGTCACGCCGTGGAACCATAACCAGCCGGATGCCATGGCCTCCGCGTGTGCGTAGGCGGGCAGGTGTGAGACGCCGATGTCATTGCCGTCGTGTCGCCAGCGACGGTGACGCACGCACACCGCGCCGCCGCGGGTGAAGATCGTCGTCGGCGCATCGGGAGCGCAGCGGCGACATCCGCTGCGCGGGGAGTCGACCAGGTCGCAGGTCCCGCAGCGCCCGCGCGACCAGCCGTAGTGGTGGCAGACCGTGAACAGAAGATGTCGGCGGCGGGCGACTTGGAAGTGGCTCGGCCGGAGCCCGGCGGCGCGTTCGAGCCCGCGGATCATCAGCGGACGCCGGAGCGTCCTGACCTCCGCGGGTGTGAAGGAGGCCTTGAGCTCCGGCCAGGTCATCGCGTTCGCAGTGGCGAGGCGCCCGGCGAAACCTTCCGGTGTCTCACCGCTGAGCGGCGTGAGGCGCACCGGCAGCGCAGCCCCGGGAGGCAGCGCGACATCGGCTGACGCGCCGCGCCGCCGCCGTGGCATTTCACCACTCCAGGAGAGATGTGCCGCTCGGGCGCACCGCGGGCGAATCACCGGCCCGGTCGCGTTTGGCGTGCTCACGCCGCAGTGCCTCGAGGTAGCGACGCACGCGGCGTCTGGGTTCGTTGATCGCCCTGAGCGGATCGCCGCTGACCCAGTCGCTCTGCTGCAGGACGGCGGCTCGGATGGTGGGGAGGCGGTGCCGCAGCCGCACGGTCGCCTCGTCGGGCTCCGCGACGCGGACCGAGCGGATGCGCTCGATCCGCTCGCCGGCGGGCATCCCGTCTGCGCTGGTACCGATGAGCGCCGCGAGCGCGTCGGATGCGTCGCCGCCGACGCGCACTGCCGATGCAGTGCCTTGCAGGAGTGTGGCGATCGTGAGGGAGTTGAGTGACCGGTCGGCGAGGATCCCCGCGAACGTGGGAGAGGTCAGTTGCAGCAGCAGTGCCACCAGAAGCGGCAGCTCTTCGATCTGCTGCTCGAGGCTCAGCTGCGCATCCGAGTCCCTCGCCGGTTCGTGCCAGCCGTGCAGCAGGTCTCGTGCGCATGCGGCCGCGTTCGACCGGTACGCGACCGACCGCATCCGCAAAGTGCCGTTCAGGCGCCGCTGCGCCGCGAGTTGAGGCTCCAAGCCGCTGATGTCGATGTCGGCGCCGCCCGCGTGCCAACGCTGGTGCTTGACGCAGATCGGCCCGACCCGCTGGTAGAGCTCAACGGTCTCGCCACGGGCGCATCGCCGGCACATCGACGACGCACCGTTCCCGCTGCGGCAGCCCGCGCAGCGACGCACCCACACCGCCGGATCGTGCGCGCAGGGCCGATCGGTGCCGTCCGTGTCCAAGTAACGCGCGGGCAGCCCGCCGAGGGCGGACAGAACGTTCGGCGCGGCTCTCGGCGACACCGCGAGCGGCAGGCTCGGATCGTCATGCCGCAGCTGCAACCAGAGATCCCGCTCCGAGATGCCGTTGGCGGCGCACAACCGCCGATAGAAGCTCGTGACCGTCTCCGCGGGGAACGGCAGTACCCGCACCGGCAGTCGCCGCACCCGCTTCATACCGTCGCCCGCGGCTTCCGCGCGCCTTGACGGGCGGCCACTTCGCGGGAGAAGTCGGCGAGGTCGAGCATCTCGGTGCCGTCGTCGATCGCGTGCAACGCGGCGAGCTGCAACACGTCTTTCAACAGGCCGATCTCCCCACCCGTGAGCCGGTGCAGGTCTTTCGCCGCGTCGAGGATCGCGCCGGAGCGCTGGTTGAGCAGGCACAGCGAGTCCTCGAGTGCGAGCAGCAGGTCGCCCCAGTCTGCGCGGCCCTCCTTGCTGGTGATCTGGAACGGGTGCGCCGTGTGCAGTTCGAATCGTTTGCTGACCTGACCGCCGCGGCTTCCCGACAGCAGCCCGCTGTCCTCGACCGCGATGCCCGCGTACACGAACGTGCCCCCGCACCGCTCCGACAGCTGCTTGAGCATGTCGGACGCTTCGATGTTATGCCGGTACTGCAGGTCCAGATGGTGCACGTCGTCCAGCAGGATCAGTTCGGTCGAGCAGCTGCGCAGCGCGTTGGCCACCATGGTCAGAAGGTTCCCGAACGTCATCCGCGTGAGCACCGGCAGCCCCACGAACCGCGCGAACTCCTGCAGCAGCGCCTTCGCCGAGCACTGCGCCGGCACCGCGACGTACACGACGGGGAGCTTCCCCTTGCCCGCCGAGGCATGGCCCGTCTCGCGGCGACGCAGCTCGTGCTCCTTGCCGATCTGCAGCAGCGTCGTCGTCTTCCCCTGCCCCGGTTCGCCCGAGACGATCACGCCGAGCTTGCCTACCTGCCGGTAGCGGTTCAGCATCACCCGGTCCCGCACCACGGCCTGCACGGTGCGGAACTGCGGGGTCTTCACGAACGCGCCAGCCTGCGTGTACTGGGCCCTCGCCTGGTTGTACAGCGCGCGGTCCCCGAACGACATCGCCGCGAGCTCCTCGGTCGCGACCGGGATCGGGCGCTCGTACGCCTCGTCGACGTACTCGCGCCATCCCTCCTTGGTGCCGATCTCCATCAGCCTTCCAACCTCTCCCTGATCTCGTCCCACTGCTCACCGATGAACCCGAACCCGCCACGGTGCGGCCACGCCTCGTCCTCATCGACCTCGACCACCACCGCTTCGGCGACGGCCGTGGCCTCCTGCTCCAGATCGCCGCGTGCGGCACTCGTCGGATTCATCGGGTCTGCGGCGACCGCGCTCGCCCGGGCTCGCTGCCGGGCTGCCTTCGCATCGTTGCCTCGCGCCGCGAACCCGCGCATCGCTCCCACGAGATCGTCACGCCCCGCCGCGTCGTCCGGGCCCTTCTGCCGGTACTCATCGCGGGCGTGCCGCCACACGTCGCCGAGCATCGGCATCTCGTGCACATCGTTGGCCCAGCGCAGCGGGATGAACTCACCGTCCGCTTCCAGCCACACCACGTGCAGGTTGTACGGGTCCACGCGGATCGGCCACCGACCCTGCTTCGCCTTCTCCGGAGACTGCCGGCGGCGATACTCACCCAGCCGATTCGAGTCGTACTCGCGGTGATCGATCGTGACCCCGTACCGGTTGATGCGCCGATGCACGACCGGCAGCAACGCGATGAAATCGTCGCGCGTCAACGGGACATGCAGCTCCGGGGCGACATGACGGAACGCCCGGCACATCTCGTTCGGTGAGAGCGCGATCGTCGGATGCAGCGGATCACGCAGGCTGTCGTGGCTGCGATTCTGCCACTCCACCGCGATCCAGTCCTCCAGCAGCTCCTGCATCTGCCCGATCGTCAGCAACTGCTCCGACTGGTTCAGCACGTCCTTCCCGCGATGCTCGACGCTGCGCCCCACGTACCCCTTCGCGTACTGCAGGAACAGCGACGCGATCGACTCGAACGTGCGCTCCACATGCGGCTTGTCGGTCGGGGTATGCGGCGCCGCGGTGATCAACGAGATCCCGAGCGTCTCGCACGCGCCCCGGAAATGCTTCGACAGATACGTCCGGCCGCGATCGGTGGTGATCGTCTCCGGGAAGATGAACGGCTGCGCTTCCCGCAGCCGCTCATACCTCGCTTGATCGATCAGCATCTCGTCCGCCCACGCCGTCGAGATGAGCTGCCGTGTCTCCCGCGCCCCGTCGGGACGGCGCGCGTAGGGCACGAGCGCGCGGGCCAGCACGACCACCAGATCCATGCTCTTGGTGCCCTCCGGACGCAGGACTGCGGCGAGGATCGAACGCGTCGCCACGTCGAGCATGATCGTCAACTCCGGGCGGCCGATCGTCGCCTCGTCGATGCGGACCATGACGTCGAGGCGGGTCGTGTCGATCTGCACCTGCTCGCCAGGACGCAGCGCAGTGCGGCGCCCGAACGCCCTGTCGGGTGCCAGCGCGAGCGATTCCCGGGTCTTCGCCGACCCGAACGAGAACCTGCCGCGGTCGGCGGAGTCGAAGAGTCGATAGAACGTCGCCCGGCTCGGCAACGGCACCTCATCACCGAACTGGGTGCGAACAAGACGCGTGACCTGCTCAAGCACGACCGCTTTGCTTGTGGTGGATGCACGGGAACGACTGCCGAGAATCTGGTTGATCGCCTCGACCACGCGCGGGTCGACGCCGGTCCCGGCCCGGCCGCGCAGCTCCGCCGCCCGACGATCCATCAGCCCCGGGGCACCCTGCTCCTGAAAAGCCTGGAACCGGCGATAGACCGTGCGCACACCGATCGGGCGCCCCAGCTGACGGGAGAGCCGCTCGGCTTCGTCCGCCACCACCTTCGACTTGCTGCCATACGTTGCGCCTGCGGCGACGATCCGTTCGATCGCTTCCCGCCATGCGGAGATCTCAGAGGTGGCCTCGTCGCCACGTGCGATGAGGGCCACCACGCGTCCGCGCAACATCGGCTCGACGGGCTCTGCCCCATGGTTCAGCTCTTCGAGCGAGACCTCGAGCTCCGCACCGCTCTCGTCACGGAGGATGACCGCGAGCGCTCCGACCATCACGACATCGAACGTGCTGCCGCGCCACGCGAGCCGGCCTCCAGCCTTGACGTTCACAGCTCTCCCCTCCAGGTCACGGCACTGCGCGGTGACAGCGGCTGTTCAAGATCGGCGATGATCTGCCCCGACCACATGAGTGCGTACGCACGGCCGAACGCTTCCGCGCGATCGCCATCGTCGATCACGTCCGCGAGTGCGCCGAGCGCGCCGCGGAACCCGGCTGCTCGCGCCGTGATCTCGGCAGACCTCCATCGCGGTTCGCGGTAGCGCAGCAGGAATCGCAGGTTGGCGTCACGGATCGGCGAGTCCGGGGCGTAGACGGCGTACCGCCAGCCCTGTATCCGGCAGAAGATCGCAGTGCGGTCGAACTGCACTCGCGCCGCATCGTCGATGCGCTCCCGCGGACGCACGTCAATCAGCGCACCGGTGCCGTCGCTCAGGCGCACGAAGTAGTCGGGGGCATGCTCGCGCGGCGACCCGTCTCCCCAGCGGATCCACATCGGCTGACTCGCAACTCCGGTCACCCGCGGGTCGCGATCCAACTCGATCAGACACAGCCGCTCGGCGAGCGACTCGAAGGCGACGTGCCCGCGCACGCCCTCCATCCACAGCGACCCCGAGTAGTGTCGCTTGCCCCGCCAGGCAGGGAACTCCCGCACCGCCGTCGCACGCTCGAACGGGAGTTCGGACACGTCCACCGCGTCGAGCTCAAGCCGCTTCCCGTCGAGCTCGAACTCGACACGGCAAGCATCCACTGCTGCGGAGGGCTCAGGGCCAGTCCACAACGAGGTCTCGATCATCAGGGCACCTATCGCACGACGGGATCACGATCCGTGTTCGACAGACGGCCTGACGCCTCGAGGAGTGGTTCCGCCCTATATCGAGTGCCCTGACACGCACTCACGACGAAAGCTAGGGACTGACGAGCATGCGCTCCGGCGACACGCCGAGGTTGCGACAGAAACCTGAGACCGCGACAGGTTCTCCGAGAACTTGTGACAGGTAGGTGAGACTTTGACAGGTTCCGTGAGACGGGACAACCGGTCGGGGCATCGCTATGCGCGCGCCGCGCGCCCCCTTGACAGGCCTGTTAGGATCAGGGGCGACGGCTCCCTCTAGGGAGTAAGGAGCCCCTGACCTCCCAGCCCTCCCGGGGTTTTTCAGCCGGCCCTGCACTGGCCCTGCACCGCCCCAGCGCAGGGTGAGACCTCTCCCCGCGCCGATCCTGCGCTGTCCTGTCTCAGGGGAGTTGCGGGATTCTCATCCGAGTTGCGATGCGTCTCACCAGACCTGCGATGTCTCATCCGAGTTGCGTGACGGCCCCGCGCCACCCGACCTCTTGGCGGTCTGACTCGTCAGTCGGTGGGCCGCTGGCGGCGCTGCTGTCGGATCGCTGCTGCCTGTCGCGCGACGCCGTCGCGGTCGACGCCGCGGGCATCCTCCGGGGCCGGCGGGAACCGCTCGCCGTCGTTGTGCAGTGATTCGAGTCGCTCGGCCTCGGCGATCATCAGACGTTCCACCAGGGCAGAGAGGGAACCGGAGCTCCCCTCCTCCTCGCGGGTCCACCACCAGGCGGCTTTCAGTCGCTGGTGCGTGTTCTCGTTGTGGATGTAGTACGCCTGCGAGCGGTATCCGGTCGAGCTCGTCTGGGCAGGCGTGCGTGCGGTCATCGAGGGAAAGTCCGTTCGGGTGTGGGCCTTGAAAGACACCGCCAAACGATGTCTTTTTCGAGCGGGGGATATCCCACTACCCCAGCAGGTCGGCTCGCGTCCTGCAACCGGCTGTCGCGCTCAGCCGCGGTTGACGGTGCACCACTCGGCCGGGCAGAGGTCCAGCCCGTAGAACTCGATCATGAAGTCGTTGGGCTCCACGTAGCCCCACGCGCTCGGCGGGGCGCCGGCGTCCTTGCTGGTCGGGAACGCGGCCATTGCCTCGTCGGTGGTCCCTGAGACGTCGATGCGCAGGTCGAGGTGGCAGCCGTACGACGGAGGCATGTCGCCCATGTCTCCGATGTGGTCGCCGATGTCGACGACGTCGCCGAGGCCGACGAGCCGGTCCTCCGGCCAGATGTGCAGGTACTCGTACTCGACACCGGTGGCAGGGTCCGTGATGCCGAGGTAGGGGCCGGCGTCGGTGGTGACCGTGCCGGGCCGAATCGCGTAGATCGGAGCTCCGCAGCCTCCGGTGGCGAAGTCCCATGCCGGGTGCCAGCAGGACATCGCGCCGTAGCAGCCACGGGGGCCGTAGTCGCTGGTGACCTGGTAAGTCTGCGCATCGAGCGGCAGGACCGCCTCGCCGTTGTCCTGGCTGCCGCAGCCGCTCCCGCTGCCCGGCCCGACGGCGGCGAGGAGCGACTCGGCCGCGTCCTCCCACTTGTCGTAGGCGGAAGGGAACGCTGAGACCTGGACCTTCTGAGCCGCTTCGCCGCGGGTCAGATCCTCCCAGCCCGGGATGTCGAACAGGCCGCGAGGACTGCCGCCGTTGGGTCCGTCCGTGCCGCCGAAGAACGCGCGGGTGGCGTAGTCGACGTCCATGAGCTCCTCGATGCTGCCCCAGTTGGCCGAGGGCCGCTGCTGGAACGGGTTCACGCTGTCGTGGTCGCTCCCGACGCCGTCATTGGGATACTCCAGCGACTCGGGCACGGTCGAGTTCGCGAGGTTGCGCAGGGTGGACTCCTGCAGAGCCGTCATCAGCGCGATCGTGATCGCATCATCTGTGGCGCCCACCTCACGGGCGGTGCCGACGATCTGGCTGGCGACCTCGAGCTGGCGGGCGTTGAGGGTGGCCGTTCCCCCGCCGACGGGAACCTCGAGCGAGTCGGGAACTACGGCCGGGTCGTTCCCGTCCGGGGCGGGCGCAAGCGTGCTCTCGGGACGATCAGGCCAGCCGGTCGGGGGTGTGGACCATTCGGCCGGCAGCTGCTGGCCGGGTGTGCAGCTGTCCGGGTTCTCGATGGCCTCCTGTGTTCCGCCGGCGGCGGCCGCGACGGTCATGATGAGCACGAGAAGCCCGCCGCTGGCGACGCTGAGTGCGGCCAGGGCGGCGCCGATGCCGACGGCGAGCTTCTTCATGCCTTGCTCGGGGTCTTCGCCGACTGCATCTTCGCGCGGAGGCGGGCGAGCATCTCCCGGCGGTCCTGAGCGCGCGCGCTGGCTTGCGGGGCGCGCGGAGGCAGGCTCGAGATGTTGTGGATCATGACGGAGTCGGTGCGGCGCACGCGGGCGCGGCCATCCCTGTCGATCTCGAACCGACGGTGACCGGGAACCTCGATCACCTGCGCCGGGGTGGGCTCGCTGGCGTTGTTCTCGGCGGGGCCGGTGACGATCGCCTTGGCGGCGGTCTTGGCCTTGGCGGCGGCCTTGGACTTCACCGCATTGGCGGCCCTCTGGGCGACCAGCTTGCCGGCAGTGAGGACTAGGCCCGGTGCACCGCCCCTGGCGCCCTTGGCGAGCTCGACGGCGTCCCTTCCGACCTTGAGCGCCTTGGGCGAGGGCGACGGCTTGGGTGTCGAGGGCACCTGCTCCAGCCTCATCGGCTCCGCCGCCGGCGTTCCGGTGGTGAGCTGCTTCTGCATCGGGGCCGGCTTCGACGGGGCCTTGGGCTCCTGCGGCTCCTGCGGCGTCTCCGCCGCGGCCGAGCGCGGGCGGCGAGAGAACGCCTGCTGGGCGAGGTCGTATCCGGACTTGAGGGTCGCCATCTTCACCAGCGGGTGAGTGCTCGAGGAGGATCCCTGCATGCCCAGGCCGATCCTGGCGAGGCGCTGCGCGATCGCGTGGCCGGCCTTGAGTGTTCCCCGCCGCATCCGGACGATGATCACGATCCCGAAGATCATCGCGAAGACGATCAGCATCACCCGGAGGTTGTGGGGCAGGCGCAGCACCTCGTCGAGGCCGAGGACGTACATCAGGAACTTGAGGTACATCGACAGGCCGCAGGTCATGACGACGATGCCGAACACGCCCATGACCATGTCGGAGACCGCCTTCCACAGCGGGCCGCGGTCGACGGGGAGGATCGCGATCGGGCCGAAGATCATGGACTTCACGCCGGCGATGAGGAACCCGCCGACGGCGATGATCAGCAGGGCGCCGATCGCGAGCGAGACCGCCAGCAGCACGATGATCGCGATCGCGTTGGAGACCGAGAAGATGATCGCCAGGAAGCCGGCGATCGAGCGGGTGAAGTCGATCGACTGCTCGGCGCCGTTCGCGCGCATGCAGTCCTCGAGCGCGCCCTTGGCGTCCTCACCGTCGATCTTGAACGTGGTGAAGGCCTCCTGGCAGGCGTCCGGCAGCACCTGGCCGTAGGAGATCGCCTGGTTCGGGATCCGCACGAAGACATCCATCATCGCGGCGGTCACGCCGGAGGAGAGGGTTGCGCCCGTGCCGGTGGTGATCTCGTACTCGGAGTCCTTGTCGATGACGATGCTGTTGGCGATCTCGCCGCCCCACTGCTGCGCCTGGGGCAGGAGTCCGCTGGGCTCGGCGACGAGGCTGGCGACGGGGTTGGCCAGCATCCCCCCGACCAGCGCGGCGACGATCGCGGCCATGAACGCCTCCGAGAGACCCGCCGCGGTGCGGCCGCGCATCACGGCGATGCCGGCGAACAGTGCTGCGATCGACAGTGCGAACGGAGCCCAGTGGATCTCGCCGAACATGCCCTCGAGCCATTCGGCGAACACGGTGACCGGGGTGGAGATCCAGTCGACCCATCCGAAGCCGAGCATGAAGTTGAGGAACCACAGCGTCAGGCCCGTGACGACCCACAGGATCGCCCAGATCAGCTGCGCGAGGAACTGGATGAGGATCGCGTGGATCTCCCACGGGGCAGGCTCGTTGAAGCTCAGCGCCACGTAGCTGTCGAACGGGACGCCCTTGGAGTCGCGCAGCTCGGTGTCTTCGGGCAGCAGCCAGCTGGCGTGCGCGGCCTGCTGGGAGGCGAGGACGATCCAGGCGATCACGAGCAGGGTGATGATCACCTTGGACGACCGCGGGTGCTCAGCGCACCAGAACCGGATCCGCCAGGCGAGGTCGTGCATCCCATGCAGCTGTCGGGCGTAGAACGCGATCATGCCGTCGCCTCCTCGGGCTTCTTGGACGGGGTCGACAGGACCGCCAGGCGCCGCTCGGGACGGTGAGGGAGGATCGTGCGGATCCTGCCGTAGCGGCCGCGCACGTCGCGCATGATCGCCTCGCCGCGACGGTCCATCGGAACCGTGCCGTCAGGTCCCATCGGGGAGGTGTCGGAGGTGATCGTGGCGACGGTCTCGGGTTCGACGGGCAGGCCGAGCCACTTGATCGCCCGCTTGGCGAGCGTCTCGTCGGTCTGGCGCATCACGAACCGGATCTTGATCAGGCCCCGGGTGCGCTCGTCGCCGAAGTCCTCCGGGTCATGGGAGGCGACCGCGGCCGCAGCCCCGTGCTTGCGGCCGTCGCGGAAGAACGTGCGCAGCTCGTCCTGACCGTCGCGGGAAGCGGTGATGTGGTGGCACTCGTCGAAGAAGGCCACGGCGAGCTGGCTGGGGTCGGCGAAGCAGACCTCGCGGGCGATCTGCACGAGCTGCGCGTACATCGCCCGGCCGAACACCTGGTCGATGGTGAGCTGCTTGAAAAGGTGCTCCTGCTCGACCTGCTCCTTGTCGGGCAGCTCCATGCCGTGGGTGCAGAAAACGATGGCCTCGGCGTTCAGATCCAGCGGCGGCAGCGTCTCGTCGAACAGGACCCGGCCGATGTCCTTGGTGGACACCACGCGGATCAGACGCAGCAGCTTCTTCGCGATCGGGTCCTGGTCCGCGATGGTCTGCAGATGGGCGACCAGGGTGCCCAGCGACCGGATGCCGTGTTCGGTCATGTAGTCGGGGGCGAGGATCTCCGACAGCGCGATCCCCTCGTCGTCGAAGCTGTTCAGATTGAGCAGCATCGAGAACAGCGACTGCACCATGCGCGCGCCCTGGGCGGGGCCGAACACGCGCAGCGGATCGAGGGACCATTCGGGGGCGAGGATGTCGACGATGCGGGTGCTGGCCTGCGGCAGCGACTTGGCGAAGATCGCGTACTCGCGCAGGTGGGTGCGGTCGATGACGACGATGCGGCCGCCGCGGTCGACGACAGAGCCGGCGACGATCTTGAGGAGCACGCTCTTGCCGGCGCCGAGCTCGGCGACGATCCCGAACGAGCCCGAGGCGTCGGCGGCGATCGACCCGTACAGGTCAAGCAGGCATGGGGTGTGCCGGCCGGTGGTCGTGTTGTCGGCGATGCGGATGCCGCGCTCGTCGCCGAGCGCGCTGGTGACGATCGGCAGCCCGGAGGCGAACTCTCTGCCGGTGGTGATCTGCGACAGCTCCCGGACGATCCGGGAGGTGGGGATGCCAGGCTGCATCGCCCACCACAGCTCCTCCTGCCCGCCGAGGGGTGCCTCGAGGAGGAAGTCGCTGGCCTTGAAGTCTGCTGCGACGAACCGCGCCTGCTCCACCGCGAGCTCGGGGCTGGGGGCCGCGACGGTGTACATGATCGTGCCCTGCACCTCGACCTCGCGGTCGGAGGAGTTCAGGGAGCGCTGGTAGGCGGCGAGGGTCTCGGCGACCTCATCCAGCTCGGATCCCGATCCGGTGATCGCCAGGGTGCCGGACTGCTGCTTCTCCTGGTCGACCAGCTGCTCCTCGGCCCGCTTGTTGCGGCGCTTGACGACCTCGGCGGAGCTGATCTGCATGCGGATCGCCCAATCGACGTCGATGCCGTAGTGGTCCACGCGGGAGATCCACTCGACTCCGGGCACCTGCCATCCGGCCTTGGGGCTGCCGACGAGCGCCTGGGTGATCTGGTAGGACGGGGCCGAGTCCATGTGCGAGGACTGCACCTTGAGGTAGCGGCGGTTGAACGGGACGTGCCGGCGGATGCTGTTGCGGGTCAGGTCCGACTGCCCGCCCTCGTCGATCCACGGGCGCGGCATCGCGGTGGGCGGCTGTGTCGCCGGGACGCCGTCGATGCCGGGCTGCTCGTTCTCCCCCGGCACGGCGCCGTCCGTGTACAGGCCGCGCTGCTGGGCGTGCAGCGCCATCCATACGTGCTGTGCGGGCGTGGCCGGGCGGGGCTGGAACACCTTGGGGATCTTCTGCTGGATCAGGTCGGCCGCCTGCATAGCCTCGGCGATCTCGGCCTTGGTCGGCAGAGACCGCGGCAGAGCGAACTGCTCGCGGACAAGCGAGTCCCCCGCACGCAGTGCAGCGAAGGCGCGCGACTTCCAGTTGCCGGCTGCGAGCGGGACGCTCAGCCAGAAGCCTCGCTCCCCCAGCGGCACCTCCTCGAGGGAGTCGAGGGTCAGCGCGGTCTCCTCGGCCCACCCCAGCGACTCGTGCAGGTCGACGCCGTCGAGCATCCGGTCGACGATGTCGGCCGGATCTGTCGAGGCGCACAGACCCATCAGCAGCGCCTCGCCGCGGAGCGACTGGAACAGCGCCTGGTGGCTGGCCAGGACCGCGCCCTTCATCTCGTCGGTGCCGAGACCGTAGGGCAGTCCGCGCAGGCGCCACGTCGCCCACACAGTGCCCCACCTGCTCCACATCAGCCCTCCGGAGAGAGCGACCGCTGGCATCCGCATGACGTGCTCCTTACTTTCCTGATGCCTGCTGCAGCAGGCGCTCGACGGCGCTCACGGGCTTCTTCGGTGTGCGCGCGGGAACCGGGGCGGCCGGGATCTCAGGGGAGATCTCCGGTTCCGGCTCGGCGGAGGCTGGGGCCTCCTCGGTGGGCTGTTCGAGGGGACGGTCAGGTGCCGGCGCGCTGGGCGGCAGCGGCATGGCGGTCTTGCCTCCGACGTAGTGCGGGGACCGGATCCGGACCGGGGATCCGTTGACCGTCCCCTCGAACGGCTTGAGCATGGCTCCCAGGGCGCCCATCGCCCAGGAGCCGATCGGTCGACGGGTCACCGGGATCAGTCCGACGAGGAAGGCCGACCCCCAGGTGATCCCGACGATCATCGGGATCTCGAAGAACAGATTGCCGTCGGGCGACCACAGCGGCTTGCTCACGAGCAGCGCGAACAGCACTGCGCCGGCGACCCCGAACTGGGGCATGGAGTAGGGCCCGCCCCAGATCGGGGTGCCGTCGAGCAGGCGGCCCACCATCTTCTTGAAACGGCGGGACCGCGTGTAGAACCGCGCGATCTCCTGAGCCATCGGTCACACCGTGGTGTCGGAGATCTCGTGGACGATGGCGAGCTCGTTGTCGACGCCCTGGGAGAACCAGCCCAGCCCGTCCATCGTGACGCCCCAGATCATCGCCCCGCCGACCACGAGAGACAGCGCGGTCGCCGCCCACGCGAGCTTCGTCTTGATGGCGGTGACGACGACAAGGGTGATGGCGGCCAGCACGGCGGCGCCGCGGATGACCGTGGTCCAATCAGCGATCAGCTGGTTGGCCTTGTCGGAGATGCTCGCCTCGACGAGGCTCGGCTGGGCGGTCGCTGCGAGGTTGGTCGCCTCGACGGCGAGAGAAGCGATCTGGTCGATCATGTTCGTTCCTTTCAGTTGGTGTTGGTGGTGGGACTCGGAAGAGGGGCTGGGGTCGACGTCGACGGAGCAGATCCGGGCGTCGAGGTCTCGTTCACGACCGGCGCCGTGTCGATCGCGCTGACTTCCCAGCGGCCGTCGCGGCCGTTGAGCGTCAGTGCGTACGTGGCGGTGAGTTGCTGGTCGGCGACGTTGACGAGCTCGACGGTCGCGAGGGTCCGCACCTGCTCCCCCGTCGCGGGCGTCTCGGACGGATCGACGTCGACGGCTGCCTGCGTGACGGTCACCGCGGCGTACGGTGCCGGGTCGACCGGTCGCAGCGGCGAGTCAGGCGAGGTGACCCGGGACAGGTCTCCGTTGCCCGTCAGATAGGCCAGCAGGAACTGCTGCACCGTCGTCATCGCCGGCGAGGTGGTGGCCAGCGTGCGCGGGTACTTCAACGTCACCTGGTCGGTGAGCTGCTCGGGCGCCGCGACGGGAGCGGGAAGACCGACGGCGGCGACACCGCCCTCGGTCGCGCGGATCACCGTCATGAAGTACCGGCGCTGCCACACCTCTGTGGGCTCCTGCTCCTCTTCGGAGACCGCCGGCTCAGCGACGGTGGCGGCGACCGTGACGGTGATCAGCCCGTCGTCGTCGGCCGGCGCGATCGACGACACCGCCAGGTCGCGGTACTTCCAGGCCTGCTCGGTGATCTTCCGCAGCTGCGACGTGTCGATGTAGGCGGCCAGCTCTCCCGGATCGTCCTTCGTGGCGTCCAGCCACGCAGCTACGTATGCGGCCGCGTACTCCCCTGCTTCCTGCTGCTGCACGCTCAGCCCGGGCTGGACGTCCACCTGAGCGACGGCGGGCTGCTCCCCCGCGCCGAGGGCACTGACGACCAGCGCGGCCGGACCGCACAGCACGAGCCCCCAGAACGCAGCCGCCGACCCGATCGCCAGGTATGCACGCCCCTGGGTCCAGGAGCTCCCCTGCGCGATCGTCTCCTTGGTCTCGTCGACGTCGGGCTTCGGCTCTCGCTTGAACAGGCCCATCACGCACCTCCCGCATCAGGCAGGGCCGCAGCCGTGAGACGGCGAGCCACAGGGACGACGGCGCGTGCCCGGTCGACGACCTCGCTCACCCGCTCGAGCACTCCCTCGTCGAAGGGAGAGTCGAGCAGCTGAGGCACTGCCTCCAGCAGCGCGTCTTCCACCCGCAGCACCTCTGCCGCATCCGTGACGACCTCATGCCAATGCAGGTCGTGCTCGAGCTCGCCGTTCGACATTCGTCAGCCCCTCTCGTACGTCGGGACGGTCGCCCCTCACGCACATATAGGTGCGGCCGAACGGGGTGATCTGACAGCAGCGTCGAGAATCTTCGGCAGAAATCTCAGAAGTTCTTTTCTGCCTTTTCATCTGGTTATTTCATGCGCTCAGTGACCCCTTGACCGAAGCAGTTGCGGCTCGGCCGCCACGTTTTCTAGCTGCCGATCTAGGGGTGCTGAGGATCGTCGCCTCTCGTCCAGACCCACGTGCTGACGAGAGGCCGACTCATGACTGCACACAGCGCACTCCTCGAGACCATCCACACCGACTGGGACCTGCTGCACGCCGATGCCGAGCACACCTACGGGGCGCTCGGCACCCTCTCCGGTGCAGCCGTCCTCGAGCTCGTCCAGCGGCCGCAGAGCCGCGAGTCCCGCGACGCCGTGCTCCATGCCCTCATCGCGCTCAGCCAGTCCGGGCACCAAGCCGCCAACCGCGTGCTGATCCGCGCATTCGCTCCCCTGGCCGTCCGGCAGGCGCGCACGACTGCAGCACTGTCCGACCTGGAGCCCGGCGATGCGATCGCCACCGCGATCGGCGCCCTCTGGGAGACGATCGCGACCTACAAGCTCGAGCGCGTCTCGTCCGTCGCCGGCAACATCCGAGGGAACATGCTGAGCCTGCTGTGCTCGATGTCCAAGCGCCACCGAAACCAGACCTGGGGCGAAGTCGTGCTCCCCCACGAGGACCTCACCATCGCAGCAGAGAACATCGATCCCATGCCCTCTGAGCCGACCGTGACCGACACCTACCGCGATCTCGTCGACGTGCTCACCTGGGCCATCGAGAACGAGACGCTCACCAAGGACGAGGTCTCTCTCCTCGTCCGCTTCGAGCTCACCGACGACGACGCAGCCCTCGAACGAGAGCAACTGGCCGAGCAGCTCGGCGTCTCCCGCGCCGCGCTGTACCAGCGCGTGTCCCGCCTGCGTCGCCGAGTCACCGCAGCCATCCAGGAGCACGTGCGCACCCACGGTCGCTGGTAGCCGCCCCTCCCCCGATCAACGACGCCCCTGGTCGGCCCCAGGGGCGTCGTTCTCTGCCTAGGACGGGTCAACATGCCGGGCAACGCCTCTCGTCGCGTTCTAGACGCCACAGAAGGGCCGCTCAGGCCGGGGGAAGCCCCCTCGAGCACCGAGGGTTACTCTGCACCTGGCTGGGCACTTCTCGCCGCTGACCCTGCTGCCACCCTGCGCTGGCCCCGCATCGCCCCTGCAACCACCCTGCACCCCCCCCTGCGCATTGCTGATGCAGGGGGGTTGCAGGGTGATTGCAGGGTAGTCGCTTGGTGGTTGCATGGTCACTGTCGCCTGGGCGCTTTGGGTGTTATCACCCTGCGCGTACCCCGTACTTACCCGGTGCACGGTACGCATTCACCGATGCTCCGATCATGCACAGCCCTGCGCAGAACGTCACATATCCCTGCGCTGGCAAGGCATTGGCTCAATGCTGACTGCGCGCAGGCTGGTTGCCTGGCTTGCGCTATCTGTGCGCGTGGACACGCACAGTTTGGTACTTGCCATGCGCATGGCCTGCATATAGCCTGCTGCCATGCAGATGACTAGCAGCAAACGGACCAGCGCACGGGGTGCGCGGTGCTGAGCACAGGCGTGCGCGAGCGGCTCAACCGCGTCGGCGCAGTGATGACCCGCAAGGGGGGCGTCGGTAAGACCACGATCACGGACAACGTCGCCGGGCTGCTCGCCGCTCAGGGGCTCCGGGTCTTGGTGATCGACCTCGACCACCAAGGGCACGTCGGCATCGACTTCGGATTCCGAGACTCGGACGTCGACGACGACGGTGAAGCGCTCTACGACAGCCTGACCAACCGCAAGCCCCTGCGCCCCCTCAAGAACGTCCGCAAGAACCTGGATGTCGTCGCCGGGGGCTCAGCGATCGAGGACCTGCAGCGAGAGCTGTACCGAGCTGAGTTCGGGGGAGAGGACACGACCCCCTGGCTCGCCGAGTCTCTCGCTCCGATCGCCGGCGCGTACGACCTCGTCCTCATCGACTGCCCGCCAGGCGTCGGCCCCGTGCAGGAGATGGCCGCGTTCGCATCACGGTGGATCCTGGCAGCCACCCAGGCCGACGACGCTTCGATCCGAGGCATCGAAGACCTCGGCTCCCTCCTGGAGTCCACCCACCAGAAGGGCCACACGGCCCTCACCATGCTCGGCGTCGTCCTCACGATGATCCCCAGCAACTTCACCCGCCGCATCAACGACGCACGCCAAGACCTCCACGAACTGGGGGAGGGCGTGTACGTCTTCGACGCGATCGTGCCCGATGCCGCGGCCGCCGCGATCGACGTGCGCAAGACCGGTCAGCTGTTCCACGAGCTCAAGGCCGGGGCACAGCAGCAGGCGCAGCAGAAGATCTGGCTTCGCGTGCGCCGCAAGGAGGTCTCGTCGACCACCCTGATCGCCCAGTCCGTCGTGACCCTCGCCGAGACGATGGAAGACCTCGCCGCGGAGGTCGTGGAGCGGATCGCGAGCCTCGAGCAGAAGAAGCCGGCCACCCGGCGTGAGATGAAGGAGAAGGCAAAGTGAGCGCACTCGGAGATGGACCCAGGGAGAAGCGCAAGCGTCGCACACTCAACACAGCGCTGCTGGCACCGGTGACGAATACGCCCGCCGAGGATGACGAGCGCGACCTGCAGAGCTCGGAGGAGGCCGACCAGACTCCCGTAACCGTGTCCGACCCGGTGCCGGCTCCCGAGCGCGTGCGCGCTCCTCGCGCAGCCAAGGAGCGGCCGGTCACCCCGATGAAGCCGGCCACCGACGAGACGAGGAAGAAGGAGTCGATGAGCGTCGAGCTCAGCGCTCCCGAGTCACTGAGCGCCCGCATCAGGGAGTTCAAGTCATCCACGAAGGTGTCGATGCCGACCCTGGTCCTCGACGCCGTCGAGGCCACCGTCGACGACCTGCCGCAGCTCATCGCCGAGCGCCTCGGCGTGCAGCACCCGAAGGCAGCGCAGCGCAAGCTGTTCGATCGCCCCGCGCCCACGGTCCGGATCTCCAGCCGGGATGAGAAGACGGAGGCGTACCCGATGCGCATGCGAACGGACCACGTCGCCGTGCTCGACCAGCTCAAGGACGAGGTGGGAGCGCCCAGCCGCAACCTGCTCATGGTCGTGGCACTCGATGCATACCTGCCGGGCGGTGACGACGAGAGCTGAGGCTCCCGGTCAGATCTGGCAGGTGACAGACACCTATACGGGCAACCATCACCACGAGGGGGAAGACCAGATGACTCAGGTAGAGACCGTCGAGCGCACGGACGCGAAGCGCGGTCGACGAGCCGGCAAGGAGCCGGCCGAGGAGACCGCCAAGGGGCCGAGCCCTGCAGCGCCCAGGCCGGTCAAGTCGCGCCGTCGCACATGGGTGATCGCGCTCGGCATCGCCATCGCGCTCGTCGGCGGGCTGCTGACGTGGACCATCACCACGCAGCTGTCGGCGACCGAGACGCTGTTCACCACGAACAAGCCGATCGCTCGAGGCGAGATGATCGACGCCGACGACCTCACCACGATCGCGATCGCGGGAGGCCAGAACACCGAGGCGATCCGGGCGGACAACCCCGGCGACGTCGTCGGGAAGGTCGCCGCTGTGGACCTGCCCGCCGGCACCTTGCTCACGCCGCAGTCGTTCACTGAGAGCCTCCCCGTTCCGGAAGGCGAAGCCGTCGTCGGCCTTGCACTCACCCCCGCGCAGCTGCCGAACCATCCGCTGGTCGCCGGCGACAACGTCCGGGTCATCGCCACGCCGGCTGTGCAGGCCGAGGTCACTGGGGAGCCGAAGACGTACGAGGCGACGGTCTACACCACGCGCTTCGACCAGGCGAACAACCTGTGGGTCGTGGACGTCATCGTGCCCGAAGAGGATGCATCCCTGATCGCCGCTCAGGTCGCGACCCAGCGTGTCGCGGTCGTGCTGCTCGAGTCGTCGGGGGAGTAGGCCGTGGCGATCGTCTACCTGACCAACGCATCCGGTGCGCCCGGGGTCAGCACCCTCGCCACGGCACTGACGTTGAACTGGCCGAAGCGAGCCGTGCTCCTCGAGGCGGATGTGACGACCACGGGCCACGTCCTCACCGGCCCCCTGCAGGGCCAGGTCGGGCACAGCATGGGCATGACGGAGCTCAACGTCGCCCACCAGCACGCGCCGCTCACCGGCGAGGACCTGTGGGCGCAGCGCGTCGGCCTCTCGGAGGGCAAGGACGCCGTACCCGGCTTCCGCACCCTCGCCAACGCACGCGGCGCCTCGGAGGACTTCTGGGCCGGGATCCTCGGCGCCGTCGACCAGCTCGGCACCGTGGTGGGGGAGGAGGTCGACGTGATCGTGGACGGCGGCCGCTACCAGGTGCACGACCCGCGCTCGGCTCTGATCGGGCGGGCGGATGCCGTGCTGATGCTCACCGGCCAGACACTGCCGGACGTCGCCTCCGCACGCGTGGCCGCCAGCGCGCTCAAGTCCTCGCTCGACAACATCGGACACAGCGAGTGGCTGTCGCTGGTCACCGTCGGAGCTCCCCGCTACTGGGAGAAGGCGGACGTGAAGGACATCGCCAAGGTCGTCGGCGCGGACGTGCTCGGATCCCTCCCCTGGGACCCCCGAGGCGCCGCTCACTACTCGCACGGCAGCGACATCGTCGGCCGCCGGCGCACCAAGTACCAGCGCGCACTGGAGGCTCTGACCCAGTCGGTCACGGCCCTGATCGAGCAGCGCGCCTACACCCCCATCGTCCAGGAGCAGCGCGCATGAGCAGCGATCCGAAGCCCGCAGACATCTCGAACCTGCCGATCTTCGCCGACCCGGTCGAAGAGCCGCCGGCCAAGCCCGCCACCAGCCCGGCCCGCCACCTGCTGCGCGCGTCCAGCCGAGCCGCGGCCGAGGAAGCCGCGGCAGTCCCTGAGCCGACTGTGGCAGCTCCCTCGCCCGCCCCGACGGCACGCGAGAGCGCCGAACAGGCGGAGCCGGTGGTGGAGACCAGTGAGCTGACCGCCAGCGCCGAGATGTGGCAGGCGGTGGCGCAGATCCGCGACGCCGTGGCCACCGACCTTGCCGAGGCGCTGCAGGCCCGACCGGACATGAGCGTCCAGGAGCGGGAGACGCTCGGCTCGCAGCGGATCAGCGAGATCATCCGCAGCAACGTCAACGACACCGTCGCCCGTCAGGGCAGCGCGGCCGCGTGGAGCACGGCCATGCAGACCGAGATCCGCACGAACGTGTTCAATGCGCTGTTCCGTCTCGGCCGCCTGCAGCGCCTGGTCGACATCCCCGAGGTGGAGAACATCGATGTCGTCGGGCACGACAACATCTGGCTCACCTTCGCCGGCAACGTGAAGAAGCGCTACCCGTACCCCATCGCCGCCAGCGATGAGGACCTGGAGCGCGAGATCAACTTCCTCGCGACCAGGCGCGACGGAGGCGGCCGCTCGTTCACCCAGGCTCGGCCGAGGCTGCGTCTGGACCTGCCCGGTGGCGCCCGTCTGCAGGCGACCGCCAAGCCGGTCGGTCACCGCACGATCCTGTCGCTGCGCATCCACCGTCACATCCACATCACGCTGCCCGAGCTCGTCGAGCTCGGGACGCTGTCGGTGCCGGCCGCGCACTTCCTGCGCGCCTCGGTCGAGGCGGGGCTCGCGATCATCACCAACGGGTTCGCCGCGAGCGGCAAGACGACCCTGCTGCGCGCCCTGGCCGACTGCATCCCCGAGCACGAGGTGATCATCACGATCGAGGGCGAGCGGGAGCTGTACCTGCACGAGCGTCCCAACCATCCGCTGGTGAAGTCCTTCGAGGCCCGCCCCGGCGAGGGGGAGAAGGGTGCCGATGGGCGCCGCCCGGGGGAGGAGACCACCCAGGATCTGCTCGAGGATGCACTGCGACACAACGCGCAGCGGATCATCGTCGGTGAGGTGCTCGGGCCTGAGATGGAGGCCATGCTGCAGGCCATGCAGGCGGGCCTCGGCTCGATGAGCACGATCCACTCCCACAGCCCGGACGCAGCGATCGAGCGCCTAGTCACGCTGATCAGCCGCACCAACTCGAACCTGACCTACGCGTACCGGCAGATCGCGCAGAACATCGATCTCATCGTGCAGATGTCGGTGATCACCGACAAGGTCACGGGGAAGCGACGTCGCGTGGTCAGCAGCATCAGCGAGGTGCAGCAGGGCGAGTCGACCTCGGGCGGACGCCCGGTGGTGGGGGAGCTGTTCCACTTCAACAAGCGCACCCAGCAACTCGAGGTGAAGAACCTCCCCAGCCCGCGGATCCTCGAGCGTCTCGAGGAGGTCGGATACGAGCCGCCGCGCCTCGCGGGCTCCTACCCGGAGGAGGGTGCGGCATGAACGACGCCGGCCTGACCCTGTCGATCCTGCTGGCCGTGGCCGGCGTGATCATCGCGATCCTCGCCGCGGCCATGCCCGAGTCCGGACGGAAGCTCGCGATCCCGGCCAGCATCCGCCACATGGTCGAGGTCCGCCTCTCGCGTCAGCAGCAGCTCGGCGCCCTCGCCGGCCTGGTCGCCGGCGTCGGATACGGGATGTTCACGGGCTGGTGGATCATGATCGCGATCGGCGTCGGGGCGGGCATCGTCATCCCCGTACTGCTCGGCAAGGGCGACGCACCTCAGCGCATCGCGCGCCTGGAGGCGCTGGAGACCTGGACCCGCGGCCTCGCCGGCCTCACCGTCGCCGGTGCCGGCCTGGAGGCCACGCTCGAGGCATCGCGGCAGTCGGCACCGGAAGCCATCCGCGAGGAGGTCACCGCGCTGGTCGCACGCATCAACGCCCGCTGGCCCACCAAGGCCGCGCTGCAGCGGTTCGCTGAGGACCTCGACGACGGCACGGCCGACATGGTCGTCGCCCACCTCCTCATGAAGGAGAGCGCCCGCGGCGACGGACTGGCAGAGGCACTCGACGACCTCGGCGAGATCATCTTCGAGGAGACCAAGGTGCGTCGGCAGATCCTCACCGACCGGGCCAAGCCCCGCACGCACATCACCGTGGTCGCCGTCGGCATCCTCGTCGTCGCCGCGGCGCTGCCGCTGCTGGGCAATCTCACCGCCTGGTACCTCACCCCGCTCGGCACGGTCGTCCTGGCGGCCTGGATGGCGGCGTTCGTGGCCCTGGTGGCATGGATGCGCAGCATCAGCCGCGAGCGAGCCGTCGCGCGGATCTTCACCACCGACGAGAACGGAGGCCTGCGATGATCGCGCTCATCCCCGGCCTGATCGCCGGCATCGGCATCGCCCTCGTGATCGCGGCTGTCGTCCCGCGTCAGCCGCAGCTGGCCGCCGCGATCGAGCGCGTCGAGTTCGGCACCCCCGAGACGGCGGTCAGCGACGCAGAGATGGACTTCCGCACACGCGTCGGCACCTGGCTTGCCAAGCGACTTCCCGCGAGCACCGTGCCCCGCGAGGATCTGCGCCTTATCAACAAGTCGGTCGAGTCGTACTACTACGACAAGGCCCTCAGCGCCGTCACCGGATTCGTGATCCCCATGCTCAGCGGCCTGGCCGGCCAGGCGCTCGGATACATCGCGTTCTACATCCCCACCATCATCGGCATCCCGCTGGCCGTGGTCATGTGGCTCAGCGTCGACCAGGACATCAAGAAAAAGGCCGCCGATGCCCGCCTCGAGTTCGCCCGAGGCGTCGCGGTCTACCTCGAGCTGTTCGCCGCCCGCAAGCGCGGCACCACCGCCACCGACGCACTCGAGAGCGCCGCCGAGGTCGGCAACAGCTGGGTGTTCCGCCGGATTCGCCAGGCCCTGCACCGCGCCCGGTACGCCGGCGTGGCCTCCTGGGACGCGCTCGAGCAGCTCGGCGGGGACATCAATGTCCCTCAACTAGTCGAAATGGCGAAGATCGTCCGGTTGAATGGGGAGCGAGACGCATCCGTATATGAAACTGCTCGAGCGAAGGGGAAGAGCCTCCGACATGAGCTTCTCAACCGCGAGCACGAGCAGGCCAACACCGACAGCGAGCGGCTGCAGGTCCCGCTCGCACTCTCACTCGGCATCTACGCCGGGATCATCCTCACGCCGATGATCATCAATCTGTTCACCGCGTGATGTCAGATTCAGCACCACCGCAACACCTATACGAACGCCACCACAACCAAGGGGGATCCATGGACAAGGCAATCGAGGCCATCAAGGCCCGCTACGACAAGGTCATCGAGACCGGCGAGAAGGGGCTCGAGAGCGCGGAGAAGGCGCTGCTGATCGCGCTCGGCTGCGGTATCGCGGTCGTGCTCGGCGGCGCGATCTCGGCGTTCGTCGCGAGCCAGACCGGCAGCCTGCCCTGACCTGGGCCGGCATCCAGGAAGATCGCCGTGCGCTCGATCCGCAGTCGCGTTTCAGATGATCGAGGACTCTCCACCGCGGAGTCCTCGATCATCTGGAGCGTGTTCTTCCTGGTGGTCCTGACGATCCTCCAGGCCGCGGTGTACCTGCACGGCTACAACCTCGCTCAGGCGGCCGCCGCCGTCGCCGTCGAGGAGACCCGGCTCTACGACGGCGGCACCGGCGACGGCTACGCCGCTGCCTCGAGCACCGCTGCGAAGTCCGGCGGCATGCTCAACAACATCAGCGTCAACGTCTCCCGCTCAGCCACGCAGGTCTCTGCCACGGTCACCGGAGACGTTCCGCTGCTCGTTCCCGGGATGAACCTCACAGTCACCGGCACCGCGAGCGGCCCGGTCGAAAGGTGGGTGGACTGATGCACATCATCCGCCGCCTCCGCGATCGCCTCCGCCGGGACGAACGTGGCCTGGACAGCGCAGAGTTCGTCATCCTCGTGCCCCTGTTCGGCATCATCCTCGGCCTGCTCATCGCCGGCGGACGCCTCGGCCTGGCCGACATCAATGCCCAGGGCGCCGCCTCGGCAGCTGCACGCGCCGCCAGCCTCGCCGCAACGGCCACGGCCGCTCAGGGCGAGGCCCACGCCGCCGCTCAGTCGCAGCTCGCCTCCGCCGGCATCAGCTGCGCACCCCTGGACATCGTCGTCGACGCCAGCGGCCTGAACACCGCGATCGGTGAAGCCGGGACCGTCAGCGTGCAGGTCACCTGCACGGTCCCGCTCGGCGACCTGCTCGTGCCCGGCCTGCCCGGCAGCCGCACCATCGCTGCCAGCGCCAGCAGCCCGATCGACCCATACAAGGAGAGGGGATGACCATGCTCCGCAGCATCCTGCAGCGACTGCGCGACGATGAGCGCGGCTGGGTCGCGCCCATGTTCGTCGTGCTCGTGCCCGTCTTGATGCTCGCCACCGGGCTCGTCGTCGACGGCGCCGCGAAGATCCAGGGCAACGTCCACGCCGACCAGGTCGCCGCCTCCGCCGCCCGCGCCGCGACGGCCGCCGTCAGCGGGGGAGCGATCCGCAACGGCGCCATGAACCTCAACGGCTCCGCCGCCTACCAGGCAGCGATGGACTACGTGAACTCCTCCGGGTTCAGCGGGTCCGCAATCGTCTCCGGCAACGAGATCCGCGTCGAGGTCTGGTCAGATGTAGAGACCATGTTCCTCGGCACGTCGCTGCCCATCAGCGGATCCGCCACCGCGGCGCTGATCACCCAGTGAAGGAGATCTCCATGAAGCTCAACCGCACGACCGTCGCCAGCATCACCCTCGGCGCGATCGCGCTCGGCCTCCTCACCGGGTGCACCACGAGCGCCCCACAGGCCACTGAGAGCCCCTCGCCGACGCCCACGCCCACGGAGACCGCCCGCGGACCCGTCGCGCCGCCCGAGAGCGAGGAAGAGGCTATCGAGCAGGCCGACGCCGTTCTGACCGAATGGTTCGAGACACGAGGCGCCGTGAACGCGACAGCAGGCACCGCCCTCGATACGGCACCCCTCGAGGAGCTGTCGACAGGACGAGCTCTCGAGTTCTCCGTCAACGATGCGACCCAGATCTCGACCGGCCCGATCCTCAACGTGGACGAAGTGAACGTCGAAGGTCCTGGGACGTCTGAGGGGGCGATGACCTTTGAGACGCGCAACGCCTATGGCCAGGAGTGGGAAGGCATCGAGAACGGCCTCGTGACCATCAACGCATGCCAGGACGCCAGCGATTACCAGGTGTACGCGAGTGACGGCTCCGAAGCGATGATGCACCCGGACCCTCGACAGCTTTTCGACTACCAGGTCGTCTATGACGCCGACCGCGAGGCCTGGCTGGTTTCCGACCTGATCAGCCTGGGTCAGACCTGCTGATCATGACATCTCGGGGGGAGATATGACCAAGCGCTTTCTCACAGCGCTCATCGGGGTGATCGCGGTTGCTATCGGGCTGACCACAGCCGTAACCGCCCCGGCCAATGCGGCCGGTGGCGTGTGGTGCGACCCCGGCAGCGGCCGCTGCTACGTCACCCTGGCGTCTCCACCTACCGATCCGGCTTACAGTCCCGACTCCAACGGTTGGACCGCGGGGGCGCCAGAGTGCTTCGTCGAAGTAACCCGAGAGCTTGCGGAGGATTGGGGGCTCTCCACCGATGAACTCAAGGTGATCCCGATCAGCGCGACAGCGGCGCGCTGGTTCATGTCGATCTCCTGCGGTGACGGGCAGTCGTATTGGTCGAACAACCGCCAGTGCTACATCAGCATGGCTCCTCAGCCGTGGCCGCCCCGAGGCGGTTACAGCGACGAGGCGGGCTACTACCAGTGCATCAAGCCTGCACAGTTTGGGCCCGGCGTCTGGTCCTACTTCTGGTCAGAGACCATCCCACCCGGGCTCCAGGTCTACACGCCAGGTATGGCGGCGCTGAAACTCATCGAGACCTTCCAGCTGCGCGGTATCGACATCGGCATGGCCCCCGAGGTGAACCCGGACTGGGGGCACCGGCGCTCATACGTTGGCATCCCGGTCTGGCTGTGGGTCGAGAATCCTCAGCCGCTGACCTGGGGTCCATACAGCGAGACGGCGACGCTCGGCGGGCAGACGATCACTGCCACGGCGCGAGTGTCGTCCGCGGTGTGGAACATGGGTGACGGCCGTACCTTCGCGTGCGGGGCCGGCACCGCGTACAACGAGGGCTACGGACTGGCCGACTCGCCGACCTGCGGTCACCGCTACCTGCAGACCTCGGAGAACCAGCCGGGCGATCGCTACCGGGTCAGCGCGACGACTTACTGGGTCATCGAGTGGACATCACTTGCCGGCGTTGGAGGCACCGTGAACCTGTCCACGACAAGCGACACCATCGAGCTCGAGGTCAACGAGCTGCAGTCCGTGAACGTCAAGACGAACGGAGGCTGATGATGATCAAGCGCATCGTCGTCGCATTGGGGGCTCTGGCCCTCTCCGCCCTGCTGCTGGCGGGGATCCCGCTGCTGCTCATCGATCTGGCCGGCAACCCGATCCCGTCGTGGGATCGTCTCGTCGAGGCGTTCACGATGCCCGACTACGGTGGCCGGTTCCTGATCGGCACGGTCATCCCGGTGGCGGCGTGGATCGCCTGGGCGACGTTCGCGATCGGGTTCCTCGCCGAGATCCCCAACCAGCTGCGTGCGCTGCGCGGTTCCGCGTCCCCGCGGCACCGCGTTCGTGTGCCGATGCTTGGTGCGCAGCAGAAGGCTGCGGGCGTGCTGATCGCCGCGATCCTGGCGGTGTTCATGCCGTCGACGGCGATGGCCGCCGAGCCGACCCACGCGGAGACGTACGCCGCTTCGTCGACGTCGATCAGCCAGACCGCGGTCTACGAGGCCCCTGCTCCTGCCGCTCAACCCGCTGCTCAGCCCACGACCGCGGAGGCGGCGGCGGCGGACGAGCGGCGGGTGGTCGAGTCGGGCGACACGCTGTGGGCGATCGCGGAGGAGGAGCTCGGCGCGGGGGAGCGGTACTCCGAGATCTTCGAAGCATCCCGTGACTCGGTCCAGCCGGGTGGGCAGCACCTGAGCGACCCGGACCTCATCCTGCCCGGCTGGACCGTGACGATCCCGAGCGCTCAGCAGGCCGCGCCCGCGTCGGTGCCGGAAGAGGCCCCGGTGCCGCCGGAGCAGGCTCCCGTCGAGGCGCCGGTGTCGGAGGATGCCCCTGCCGTCGACGAGGCCCCTGAGGTCTCGGAGGCTCCGGCCAGCGAGACGTCGGCCGATGAGGGTACGGCGACTGAGGACGTGCAGGAGTCCGCGGGCCCCGGGTTCGTCACCGGCGGTGACGACACCCCGGCAGAGCAGTCCCAGGCTGACGATGAGGAGGCCTCCGTGGTGGCTGACGTCGACGAGGACGTGGACGAGACCGACTGGGTCGACGTGGTCACCGACTGGCGCACGCTCGGCGGCATCGGGGGAGTCCTGGCCGCCGGTCTGCTGTCCCTGCTCGGCCTGCGCCGTGCGAACCAGCGCCGCAACCGCAAGCCGGGCACTCAGGTGGCGATGCCGGACGAGACGATCAGCACGGTCGAGCTCGAGCTGCGCGCGGTGGAAAACCCCGAGGGCATGGACGCCGTCGACCACGCACTGCGTCTCCTCGGCTCGTGGGCGCAGAAGACGGGCCAGCCGCTGCCGACCCTGTACGCGCTGCGGCTGAGCGAGACCGAGATCAACGTGTTCCTCGAGGAGCCGGCCAAGCTGCCGGAGCCGTTTGTGGCTGACACCGACGACAATATGGCCTGGGTGGTCGCCCTCGACAAGATCGAGGCGATCGAGGAGATCCCCTCCTCCCCGTACCCCGGCCTGGTCACCCTCGGCAAAGACGAGACCGACGCGAAGCTCATGGTCGACCTCGAGCGACTGGGCGCGCTGAACGTGCTCAGCACCGACCCGCAGCTGCAGGCAGCTGCGCTCACCGCGCTCGCACTCGAGCTGGCCACCGTTCCGTGGGCGGACTTCGTGCGCGTCACGCTCGTCGGTGTTGCGCCGGAACTGCCCGAGGGTCTCGGCTCCGGGCGGGTGCGCCACGTCGACGACGTCTCCACGCTCCTGCACGAGCTGCGCGGCCAGGCACGCGAGATCGAAACCGCGCTCGCACTCGAGGGCGGCGAGGGGTTGCACCAGCGCCTGCAGTCGGAGGCGTGGGCACCTGAGGTCATCGTCCTCGGCGAGGTCCCGGAGGAGCCTGCGCGTTCCGAGCTCGCCGAGCTCGTCTCCCGGATCCCCCGCGTGGGCATCGCCGCCATCAGCGGCGGTCCGCTCACCGGAGCGTGGAACTACACCGTCGACTCCAAGGACGCTGCAAGCCTGGAGATCCCGGATGCGGGTGTCGCGCTGCCGCTGGTACCGCAGCTGGTCGGCAAGGACGACTACTCGCGGATCCTCGCTCTGTTCGGCGTCGCGACGGAAGGCGACGCGGTCGAGTACTCCCCGGCCTCTCCCGAGCTCGAGCTCGACGAGATCCCTGCCCCGGAGAGCCCCGTCGACGTGGAGGCTGAGGCCGCCGTCACCGCCGCCGTCGCCGTCGCCGCCGCCGCCGCGGCCGCGGCCGCGGCCGCGGCCGAGCCTGCCGCCGACGTCGAGACCGCCGCCAATGCCGAGGCACCCGTCGAGGCCGCCGCCGAGGATGCTTCGATCGACGAGAAGATCGCCGCGACGGTATCGCTGCGGGCGCCGCGGCTGCGCCTGCTCGGCTCGGTCTCGCTCACCGACCCGCAGGGCGAGACTCCGACGAACCCGACGACTGCGAAGCAGTGGGAGTCCTCGATCAGCCGAGCCACGGAGCTGATCGCGTTCCTCGCGACCCGCCCCACGGGCCAGGCGACGACGGAGGAGGTGCACGCCGCGCTCTGGCCGGGTCAGCAGCACGACACCAAGCAGGCCAAGCAGTCCCGCGAAGGCCTGGTCTCGCGCACCCGGCGCTGGCTCGGCAAGGACGCCAACGGCGAGTGGTACCTGCCCTACGCCACCGGCGGCATCTACACCGTCTCGGAGGCCCTCACCCGCGACTGGCAGGACTTCCTGCGCCTCGTCGGGGACGACCCCACCGTGGCGGACACCGCGGATCTGATCAAGGCGCTCGCCCTGGTGAGCGACCAGCCGATCAGCGGCGTCAAGAGCAAGCGCTACGGGTGGGCCGAGCAGCTGCGGCAGCAGATGATCTCCACCGTCAGCGACGCCGCGCACGAGCTCGCCACGCGCGCCCTCTCGGCCGGGGATACCCGCAACGCCCGCATGGCGGCCGCCGTCGGCCGGATGGTCGAGCCGGAGAACGAAGTGCTGTGGCGGGACGGGATCCGCGCTGAGCACCTCGCCGGCGATCGCGCCGGCGTCGAGCGCCTGGTCGACCAGCTGCGCCGCCTCAAGCGCTCCATCGACCCCGAGGACGACGAGCTCGGCGCCGAGACGCAGGCGCTCGTCGACCAGCTGCACGAGCGTTACGCGATGGCCAGCTGATCGTGACCACGATCGCGAGCACGCCCACCAGGATCCAGGCCGCAGGCTTCGGGATCCTCCTCGCCGCGGCTGCCGTCGCGCTGGGCGTGCTCGCCGGCCACCTGACCCTCAACGGCGCTGAGCAGGCGATCGGGTGGGCGGCCACCGCGGTGTTCGCGCCCTTGGGCCTTGGGCTGGCCGTGATCGACGCACGCGAGCACCGCCTGCCGAACCTGATCACCCTTCCGCTGGCCGCAGCGATGGCCATCGTGGTCACTGCCGGCGCGGGCGTCTCCGGACAGTGGGCTGCACTCGTGCAGGCGCTCCTGTCGGGCCTGGGGCTGGGAGTCGTGTTGATGCTCGTGGCGATGACCGGCACGCTCGCATTCGGGGACGTCAAGCTCGGCCTGTCCCTCGGGATCCTCACCGGGTGGTTCAGCTGGACCCTGCCCCTCACCGCGGTGTTCGCCGCGTACGTTCTGGCCATGCCACACGCACTGGCCCTGCTGGCCCGGAAGCGCCGCACGGAGGCTCCCGCGGCCGCGGGGCCGACGTTCATGCCGATGGGTCCCTACCTGGTCGCTGGCGCCCTCCTGGTGACCCTGGCGACGCTGCTGCTCTGACCGTGAGGAACCCGTGAACCCCATCGCCCAGCCCGAGACCAACTTCAACGCTCCGGACTCCGTCCTCGCCCAGACCATCGCCGCAGACAGCGGATGGCAGCAGGACGGCAGTGGGGCGGTCTACGACGAGCGCGGCGTGATCGTCGCCAGCAGCCTCGCCGACCTCGGCATCATCGGCCGCGAGCTCGGCTGGTTCACCCCGCGCGGTACTGTCGCCAGCGGCCTCGTCTGGGCGAAGATCCCCGACGGCTCCGCGACTCGCGCCGACCAGGCGCGCGCGGCCGCCCGTCGGCTGGGTCTCTGAGCGATCGGGCAGCCTGTCAGACGGCCCCCTCGTGGCGCACCTATACGGGTGAGCCACGAGGAAAGGGGCCCTCATGCAGAGCATCTCGACACCCGCAGCACACACCTGCACGTCGACAGCCGATCGAGCCTGGGACCAGGCGCACGCCTACGCCGTGGCCGCCGGCATCGACCAGGCCCAGGCGTTCGCGGACGACTACGCGTTCCTGATCGACGACCTGGTGCACGAGACCCGCTATCCGGACGTGCCGCTGCCGACGCCCGCTGAGCACGTCTGGCCCTAGCTCGAGCTCGGCGGGTTCATCAGCGGGCGCCGGCTGCTGGCCGCGCTCGTCACGGGAGTGGCCGGCGGCCTGGTGAGCTTGGCGATCGGGGGCGCACTGCTCCTGGTCCCGGCTCTTGCCGAGTCCGCCCCTGCCTCGGATGCACGGTTCGACGCCGTGGCCGGCACGCCGCCCTGGGTGCCGCCGGCGTTCTTCGCGATCTACGCGGCCGCGCCCGAGGAGATCATCTACCGGGGCGTGCTCCTCGGTGTCCTCGCGCTGAGCGTCGCGACGACCAGGAGCCGATGGGCTCGGGCCGTGGTGGAATCGGGAGCGCTGCTCATCGTGAGCGTGGTCTTCGGCCAGGTGCACCTCGACTGGTCGCTCCTGAACGCGGTCACCGCCGGGATGACGGGTGCGGTCTACGGCATCGTCGCGATCGCCACCCGGAGCCTCTGGGCCGCGATCATCGCCCACATGCTCTACAACGCACTGATCTTCGTGGTGTGAGACTTCCTCGCCTTCGGAGCGGGCAGTCTCCCTAACCGAATGTCAGAGCGGGGCGCCCCAGTAATCCTCGGCGTTCACCTCGAGCGCGAGGCGGATCGTCTCGACCTCGTCGTCGCTCGCGCCCGGGAGTGCCTGGGGGAGGGAGCTCAGCACTGCGGCCAGCGGGATCGGAACCTTGCCGTCATGGTCGAGGTGCCGGTTCACCGACGTCAGGTACTCCACGACGACGGCCATCGCATCGTGTGATCCGAGGCTGCGCAGCGCAGCCAGCGCCAGGCGTCCGGTGTCGTCGCCGATGTGGTGGTGCTCGCGTGCGAAGTTGCCCTGCTCGAACGCTGTGCGACCGCAGTCGCGCGCAGCGCCGTAGAGGGCGTTGCGGAGCGTGTAGTCGTCGATCGTCACGTCGGCCACAGTGGGTGCCTTCCTACCGCCGGCCGCCGTCGACCGTCGATGCCAGAAGGGTAGCCGTCCGCGACGACATCGCCGGTCAGAATCCGACCCGACGGAGCGCCTATACGGGTATGAGAACGCTCGACATCCTGGATGACTCATTCCCCCACGGCACGCCTCACGGCTACGCCGAGGGGTGCCGTGGGGCGGCTTGCCCGGCGGTGATCAGCTGCCGGGACGTGCACCGTCGCTACAGCGGCGACTGGGGCTTCAAACGCCTCGTCGACGCGGGGGCATCCCTCGAGGAGATCCTCGACCGCGACGCGGCCCAGCGCGCTGCAGCGCGCCAGCTAAGGAAGACCGCTGCTCGGGAGGGCGATGCTCAACCGGCGCCGACCGCCGAGCCGACACGTCCGCGCCCGAAGCCTGCTGCGCGGCCGGTGCCGGCGAGTCGAGTTCCACGGAAGGTATCTCAGCGGCCGACGTCCACACCCACGCCAGCTGCCGAGGATCCGGCTCCTGTGCTCGAGGCCGGCAAGCGCCACCCGGGTTACAGCTGGCTGGATGAGCAGCATGTCGACGGGCTCGATGAGGTCTCGGCGGCGCAGTGGATGGAGCAGCTCGAGGAGTACCGGGCCGCGCTGGATGAGCACGTGCGCCAGCTCGACGCCTGGAAGCGCGATCGCCTAATCCGCATGCGGGCCTTGTCTGCCGCGCAAAGGCAGCTGGCGCAGGCGAGGGTCGCCGAGAGCACCGGGCTGACGCTGGGCGGGGCGATCCCCGCAGCCGTCGCGGCCGCGGCCGCGGCGTACGAGCAGGCCGCAGCCGAGGCCGCACAGCTGAGCGACAAGCCGGCTGCACCGCGGAAGCCGCGCCGTCCGAAGAAGGGGACAGCGGCGACCGGATCTCGGGTGCTGCAGCCGCACGGCACGAACGCGTGCCGTGCCCGCGGGTGCGACCGACCTGAGTGCATCGAGGCTGGCCGCGCCTATTACCGCGAGTGGCTCGCGAACCGGCGCCGCCAGAAGATCCCTGCCGAGATCCACGGCTCCGCGTACGGGTACCAGCTCGGCTGCCACGACCGCGACGCCTGCCCGGCCGAGATCTCGTGCGCCGACGCCTCCCTGGCTGAGGAACGGCGGCGACGCAGGGCGGCCGGCATCCCCGAGCAGGCCCCGCGCGTTCCGGCCGATCCCGTGCGCGAGCACGTGCGCGCGCTGATGGCCGCCGGCATGGCGCTGTACACGATCGCCACGACGGCAGAGGTGTCCATGTCCGGGCTCAAGACGCTGCTCTACGGGCGCAGCGGAGCACGCAAGGGGGAGTACCCGACGACGATCGAGCAGCGAAAAGCCGAGCGAGTCCTCGCACTGCCCCTCCCGCACACCCGAGCGAAGACGGCGTAGCTGTCAGATCGGCAGCTCACTGATCACCTATACGCGCAATAGACCGGCGAACCGAAGGGGAATGGGCGATGGGATACAGCGTCTACGAAGACCGTGACGCGCACGATCATGGCGTGAGCCGGTGGGCCGGCTATGGCGTGCCAGCCGTGTGCGACTGGCCCACCTGCAGCACGGAGATCAACCGCGGCCTCGGGTTCAAGTGCGAGCGCCGCTACATGGAGACCGAGGACGGCGAGGAGATCGAAGAGGACGGCTGCGGCCTGTACTTCTGCATCGAGCACCTCGCCCTCGGCTGTGTCCCTGAGCACGACGGCTTCACGCCCAAGCCCGACACCGCGGAGTGGGAGCAGTGGATGCTCACGGACGAGTCCTGGGAGCCCTGGCGGCAGGAGCACCCGGAGGTCGTCGCGCAGCTGCGGCAGCGCCACGACCTGGAGAAGGCATCATGAGCCCCATCGTCTGCACCGGTGCCGTCCAACACCGCTCCTTCCGCGATCGCGTGGACCACATCCTCGCTCGCGCGATCCGAGGCCTGTTCTCCGGTTTCGTCCCGCTGATCTTGATGGCCTGGCTCTTCCTCGCCATCGCCGCGCTCAACATCGTCGTGCTCGCCCTCTTCGTCGTCGTAGCGCTCTTCACGATGGGCGTCACCGGGCGATGGGACGGGCTGGGGAACCTCGGGGTGGTGCTTCTCGCCGGCTTCGTCCGAGCGCTGCTGGTGCTGGCGATCACCGCAGCGCTGCTGTGGGTCAACGACCTGTCCGGCCGCCTCGCTGCTCCGCGGCCGCGACGCCACTAAGCCATATGCATATCTGCATATGGCTGGTAGCCTGGAAGTGAAGGAGGTGGATCATCATGAAGACCCTGGACAAGGACCAGGAGCTGCGTGAGCTGCAGTTCCTGCAGCGCCGTACGACGCTGAGCGCGCGCGACTTCGCCGCTCGGCTGCTCGCGCTGAACAAGCGGGGCATCCACCAGGACGAGCTCGCCGAGGCGACCGGCAAGAGCCAGTCGCAGGTGTCGCGTCTGATCCGCGATGCCGCCAAGCAGCACCCCGCCGATGGCGAGGAGAAGCCGGCCGCCACCGCGATGGAGCTCGTGCGCCGGCGCGCTCGAGGCGAGATCGCGCACGACCAGTTCGTCGAGCTACTCAAGACGTGGGACTACGACCCGTCGTACAAGACCGAGGGGCTGCACGACGATTGGGAGTTCGTCGACAACAGCTTCGACGCGGTCTCGGACGCGTGGATGAACTACGACCTGCTGACGGACGAGGAGTTCGAGGAGATCTTCGCCGCGGTCAAGGGCAGGTAGTGGACGACGCTGCACGCGCGCGCCATCTCGACGCGCTCCGGGCGCTGACCGCGCCTGGTGGGAGCATCGACCCCGAAGCTCCCACCGCCACGCATCAGCGTCCGGAGAACTACGTCGACGGCACGTGGACCATGCGGCGGCAGAAGCTGCACAAGCAGATCCTCGACGAGTACTTCGCCGAGAACCCTCACGTGGCGCGGGATAACCGCGCCATCATCATGAGCGGCCCTCCGGGCGCCGGCAAGAGCTCGGCGCTGAAAGAGAAGGTGCCGGACGAAGAAAAGCACCTTTGGCGGACGATCGACGCCGACGAGTTCAAGAAGCGCCTGGCGTCGAAGCTGCGCCAGACCGGTGAGTTCGAGGCGATCATCCCGCCGGATGTTCAGGCGCGCATCGACGCCGGAGAGACATTCACGCCGGGGGAGTTCGCATCCCTAGTCCACGAGGAGTCTTCCTGGCTGGCCGCGCGCGCTGCGCGCCGCTCGCTGCAGCGCGGTGAACGGGTCGTGCTCGACGGTGTGAACGGCTCCAAGGGAAAGCTGATCAGCCGACTCGAGGGACTGCAGGCCAGCGGATACGTCCACGCGGAGATCATCGCCGTCGACGGGCCGCGAGAAGTCACCAGAGCGCGCGTGGAGCACCGCTGGTACGAGGCGTACGCCAAGTATGTCGACGAGGGTGACGAGGACGCCGGCTACGACGCCCGGTACGTGCCCGAAGAGGTCACGAACGTCCTCTACGTCGAGACCGACCGGTTCTCCGCCTGCTCGCGAGCTGTCGGCGACCTGGTCAAGGACGGCCCCGTGCAGGGACTCGTCGTGAACGCGCAGATGTACTACGTCGACGAGCCGGCAGGCAAGCCGCAGCTGTGGCGCACCTTCCAGCAGGACGGCGACCGCTTCATCGTCACCAAGCACCGGCGCATCGACGCCCCGAGCTCCAGCGGTACCGCGGCGTCGACTACGGCGGAGCAGCCGGTGAGCTCGAGCGACAGCCAGGCAGCAGACGGCCCCGCGGCCGCGGGGGGTATCGTCGTCCCCGGCTATGTGAGGAAGGACGGCACGGTCGTCCGCTCGCACACGAAGAAGCGCCCCACCCGTCGGCAAGGCTGACCGACGGACGACGTCGACGCTCGGCCGCACCTGACCTGTCGGAGGGCCGTGATACTCCTCGGACCACGAACAGCCGACAGGAGGCGCGTCATGACAGAGACCACCACGACCACCGGATCCGGCCCCGTGCGGCTGGAGGGCTACGTCGGACAGACCGAGCTCGGCCAGGCTCTGGGGATCTCGTCCCAGAAGGTCGGGAAGCTGCTCGTCGGCCTCGGGCTCAAGGACGGCAAGGAACCCACGCCCTACGCGCTGCGGATCGGCGCAAGCAGCGAGCCGATGATCGGCCGGCACGGTGCCGACACGTGCGTCTACTGCCTCTGGAAGCCCGAGGTCGTCATCCCACTGTTGCGCAAGATCCTCTGACGGCACGAGGCCGCGCGGTCAGACGGCGGCGCTCGGATCTGACCGCCTCACCGCCGGCTAATACATCGCTGTCTGGCTAGGCTCGCGATGTGATTCCCGACGACCTCGCCTCTCCGCGGGACCTGATCTCGCGTTCACTTCGCGACGACATCCTCAGCGGGCAGATGGAGCCCGGCCATCGCCTCATCGAGGCGAACATCGCCGAGCGATTCGGTGTCTCCCGCGTTCCAGTGCGCGAAGCACTGTCGCAACTCCAGAGCGAGGGCTTCGTTGAGCTGGTTCGCTACCGAGGCGCCACTGTCTCCGGCGCCTCCCGCGCAGACGCACTGGAACTGATGCAGGTTCGACGCGGGCTCGAAGTGCTAAGCGCCCAGCTTGCGGCGCAGCGTCATGGGGGCGACGTCGCCGACGCGCTCTCCGCGATCGTCGATCGCGCCCGGCAGGCCCGCAGCACGGATGCTATGAATGCCGTTCCACCGCTGGTCTTCGAATTTCACGAGCTCGTCGCGACAGCATCCGGGAACCGCCAACTGGCGGAGATGCTGGATCGCGCCCTGCGCCGGGTGTCGTGGGTGTTCGATCGCCACCTCGAGGCGCGTGCGGACGCCGAATGGGACGACCACGCCGCCATCGCGCACGCGATCCTTAACGGCTCCCCCGTGCAGGCCGGCTACCTCATGAGCGAACACATTGCGAAGGACGAACTCCTCATTCGAGAACTTCACGCAGGCTAGTTGTATACGATCGAGCGCGCCGAAGGTGGTTTCTCTCGGCTCTAACACGGTTGATACGTGCACGAAACGTCGCTGTCACGCAGGTCGTATACAAAATGACCGCGACGTCACGTCGCGTGCCTCCCGGACGGGGGGCCTCCCACATCCCACCTGGAGACGAGCCATGTCTACGAACGTGCCCACGACCGACGTCCCCCCGCCCCGAACCCGCCTGCCCTGGTGGAGAGCGATGCTGTTCGGTCTGCAGCACGTGATCGTGATGTACACCGGCTGCGTCGCGGTTCCCCTGGTCTTCGGAGCAGCGATGGGACTGGATCAGAGAACAATCGGCATCCTGGTCAACGCCGACCTGCTCGTCGCCGGGGTCATCACGATCATCCAGGCGCTCGGGATCAAGAAGATTCTCGGGGCGCGTCTGCCCGTCGTCGCGGGTGCGTCCTTCACCGCCGTCACTCCCATGATCCTGATTGGGGAGCAGTACGGGCTCTCCGCGGTGTACGGAGCCATGATCGCAGCGGGCGTCTTCGGGGTGCTCGTCGCTGTCCCGTTCTCACGGCTGCTGCGCTTCTTCCCGCCCGTTGTCCGAGGAGCGGCCGTCACCATGATTGGCCTCTCACTTATCGGCAAGGCCGTCTCGATGATCTTCGACGACGGCCCTGCCGACGGGCAGCAGCTCGCCCTGGCCGGCGGCATCATCCTGGTTATCCTCGCCCTGATGCGCTACGGACGCGGGTTCTTGTCGCAGGCCGCGGTGCTCATCGCGCTCGTCGCGGGCACCCTTGCCGCCATGGCGTTGCAGCTCACGGACTTCTCCGCCGTCGGGGACGCGGCGTGGTTCGGACTCCCCCAGCCGTTCCTGTTCGGCGCGCCCACCTTCCCGATCGCGGGAATCATCTCGATGTGCATCGTCATGCTGGTGATCTTCACCGAGACCACGGCCTATCTCCTCTCCATCGGGGAGACCATCGGGAAGCCCCCGACCCAGGGTCAGCTCTCCCGCGGACTCGCGGCCGACGGCGTGTCCGCCGTCCTCGCCGGGTTGTTTACCTCCTTTCCGGACACCGTCTTCGCTCAGAACGTCGGCCTCGTGCGGATGACCGGCATCACCTCCCGCAATGTCGTGGCCATCGCGGGAGGGATCCTGATCGCTCTCGGCCTGGTGCCGAAGATGGGTGAACTCGTGGCGAGTCTGCCCGGCGTTGTCATCGGGGCGGTGAGCCTGGTGATGTTCGCGACCGTCGCGGGCGTCGGCATCAGCACCCTCGCGAAGGTGGACTTCGGCGACCTCAGCAACTTCCTCATCACTTCGATCGCGCTCGGGATCGGCATGATCCCTGTCGTGGCGCCCCAGGTCTACGCGGATTTCCCTGCGGAGGTCCGAATCATCTTCGGCGGCGCGATCAGCAGCACCGTCATCGTTGCGTTCACCTTGAACCTGGTGTTCAACCATGTTCGCCGCCCCCAGAAGAAAGCGAAGACTCCCGCGTGAGCAGCACCGCACTTTATACCGTGCCCACCGCAGGCCCTGACGATGTCGCAGCACTGAAGGCCTTGGACGGGCACTCCGCGTCCGACATCCTCGCCGTGATTGGCAAGACCGAGGGGAACGGCTGCGTCAACGACTTCAGTCGCACTCTCTCCGCCGCCGTCTGGCATCCGCTGCTCGAAGACTCCGCCATCACGGTCTTCTCAGGCGGCGCCGAGGGCGTCATTAGCCCGCATGTGAATATTTTCGTCCGCGACGAGCGTCAGTACAGCGGGCACCCGCGCGGTCTGGTCACTGCGGTCGGGCGTACGCGCGTCATCGGCCCTGAGGAGATCGGGCGGCCGGCGCAGGTGGACGCGGTCCATGAGACCGTGGTAGCCCTGCTCACCGAGCTGGGCGTGGGACCGGACGACGTGCATCTGGTGTTGATTAAGTGTCCGTTGCTGTCCTCCGATGCGATTGCGGGGGTGCACCGTCGGGGCCTGCGACCGGTCACCACCGACACATATGAGTCCATGAGCCGTTCCCGGGCGGCGAGTGCACTGGGGATAGCCATGGCGCTGAAGGAATGCGACCGGGACCGCGCCCTCCTCGCACTGGAGGGACGCGACGACGTGTGGTCCGCTCGCGCGTCGGCGAGCTCAGGGGCAGAACTCGACGATTGTCACATCCTCGTCGTAGCCGAAAGCGACGCCGCCGCTAACCCGCTGCGGGCAGCGCACACGGCGATGCGTGACGCGCTCGACATTCAAGCCCTCACCGAGGTCTTCGATCGGATCGCCGCCGAGGGCGGCACCGTCCGGCAGATCTTCGCGAAGGCCGAAGCCGACCCGTCGGGCGCGATCCGGGGGTACCGGCACACGATGCTCACCGACTCCGACGTCAACGCCACGCGGCATGCCCGCGCGGCCGTGGGCGGCCTCATCGCGGCCCTCCATGGAAACGGTGCCGTGTACGTCTCCGGCGGCGCCGAACATCAAGGCCCCTCCGGAGGCGGCAGCGTGACCGTCATCTACGACGTCCCCGCTACAGCAAACGCCACAGGAGAAGCATCCCGATGATCTACTCGACCGTGAACGCGAACCCCTACGCGTGGCCCTACGACGGCAGCATCGACCCCGCCCACACTGCTCTAATCCTTATCGACTGGCAGATCGACTTTTGCGGCCCTGGCGGCTACGTCGACAGCATGGGTTACGACCTCAGCCTCACGCGCTCAGGGCTGGAGCCGACCGCGCGCGTGCTGGCTGCGGCAAGAGACACCGGCATGACCGTCATCCACACCAGGGAGGGCCACCGACCCGACCTCGCCGACCTCCCGCCTAACAAGCGCTGGCGATCCGCCAGCGCCGGGGCGGAGATCGGCAGCGTCGGACCATGCGGACGAATCCTGGTGCGAGGTGAGCCGGGATGGGAGATCGTTCCGGAAGTGGCGCCTCGCGAGGGTGAGCCGATCATTGACAAGCCGGGCAAAGGCGCGTTCTACGCCACGGACCTCGACCTGTTGCTGCGGACGCGGGGGATTACTCATCTGATCCTCACGGGTATCACCACCGACGTCTGCGTGCACACCACGATGCGTGAGGCGAACGACCGCGGATACGAATGCCTGATCCTTTCGGACTGCACGGGCGCCACCGATCGGAAACACCACGAGGCCGCGCTCAGCATGGTCACCATGCAGGGAGGGGTCTTCGGCGCCACCGCCCACTCGGACGACCTCCTCGCCGCTTTGGGCACGACAGTGCCCGCGGCGGCCGGGCCTCGAGCGCGCACCGAATGAAGTTTGTCCTGATCCACGGCGCCGCCACCGACTCGCGCGTCTGGGATGAGCCCGCTCGTGCGCTGCGAGCCGCGGGAAACGACGTGCTGGCCCCCGACCGACCGCAGTCCGGCGACCTGGACACCGAAGTGGCGTTCCTTGCTCCGATGTGCGTGGATGCGATGGTCGTCGGCGTCAGCGGAGGCGCCACGCTCGGGCTGGAGGTCGCCGCCCGCGGAATCCGGCTCCGCGGAGCGCTGCTTCACGAGCCGGCCGCCGGCTCGTTGGCGCCCGGGCTCCTGAGCCATGTGGCCGAAGGACTCGAACGAGACGGGGTGCGCGGCTTCGGCAAAGCGCTCTACGGCGACGGGTGGAACACGTCTTTCACGCGCGCGACCGAAGCGACCGTGCGTCGGGAGTTCGCGATGTTCGGCGCCTTCGAGCCCGCACCGCTGTCGGTTGCGCCCCAATCCATCTCGATCACGGTCGGGTCGGCGTCACCCCCCTCCAGGTTCGCATCGACGCAAGCGCTCGCGGCGTTCCTCGGGGCCCGGTGGAGCGTGCTCGACGGCACGGGTCACGCCGCCCACCTGGACAACGCGCTCACCCCCGCCGCGATCGAACGGCTGACCGGGTCGGCCTCGGAACCTCTCTCCCACCAACCATCCCAATGATCAGCTGAGGACTTCTCCCCATCATGAGCTTCACCCCGCCCACTCCAATCGACGCGGCCCTTCCGCTGACAGAGCGCATCCGTCGCGCATACGAGCGCATCGCGGATGTCGACAGACCCGAGGTGTGGATCACTCTCCGAACGCAGCAGGATGCCCTCGCCGACGCACTCGAGATCGACAGGCGGTACGAGGCGGGCGAGCAACTGCCCCTGCGAGGCGTGTTGGTGGCCGTCAAGGACAACATCGACGTCGCCGGCCTGCCCACCACCGCCGGCTGCCCGGAGTATGCGCGCGTGGCTGAGCGTTCCGCGGTGGCGGTACAACGGCTGACGGCGGCGGGCGCGATCATCCTGGGGAAGACCAACCTCGACCAGTTCGCCACGGGACTCGTCGGCACGCGGAGTCCGTATGGCGCCGTCCGCTGCGCGTGGGACTCGGAGCGGGTGTCCGGAGGGTCGAGTTCCGGTTCGGCGACCGCTGTGGCGCTCGGGATAGCGGACATCGCACTGGGTACGGACACCGCCGGTTCGGGTCGCGTTCCGGCCGCACTCAACGGGCTGGTGGGCATCAAGCCCACGCTCGGGCTGATTCCCGCGGCGGGCGTCGTGCCGGCGTGCGTCGACTATGACGCGGTCACCGTCTTCGGTCACGACCTCGAGCTGGCAGCGCGGGCCGTCGCGATCATGGCAGGCGGCTCGGAAGAGGACCCTCGAAGCCGAGTGGCCCCGTCGGACGTCCCACTTTCCGCCGGGCTGGCCCCTCGACTTGCGATTCCGCGAGATGAGGACCTCGCGCAACTCGCACCCGAATACGCCGAGGCCTTCGCCAGGACGGTAGCTGGCCTCGTCGATTCCGGCCTCTCGCTCGAAGCGGTGGACATATCCCCGCTGCTCAATGCCGCGACCCTGCTGTACGACGGGGCCATCGTCGCCCAGCGCTATGCCGCCGTCGGCGAGTTCCTCGAGACACGGCCGGCCGGGGCCGACCCCACCGTGGCCGGTATCGTGCTTGCCGCTCGGAAGCCGTCAGCGCACGCGTACGTCGATGACCTGGACGCCCTCGCCGAAGCGAAGTCGTACGCCCGTCGCCTCATGGCGTCCTTCGACGCACTCCTGCTCCCCACGACGACAGAGCACCCGACCATCGCCGCGGTGCAAGCCGAGCCGGTGGACATCAACCGCCGGATGGGCACCTTCACCAACTTCTGCAACCTGTTGGACATGGCAGCGGTGGCGGTTCCCGGCCAACCCACCGCCACGGGCCATCCGTTCGGCGTGATGGTCGTCACGGTGGCGTTCCATGACGAGGTCGCACTCGAGATCGCCGGGCGGATCTGCGGGGCGCCCAGCTCGTCGGGCATCATCAGCGGCCACGAACTGTTCGTTGTCGGGGCGCACCTGCGCGGCGAACCACTTTACGAGCAGCTCACCCGTCGCGGGGCGCGGTACGTCGGCGAGGTGACGACGTCAGATGCGTATCGTCTCGTCGTCCTGGACACCGTGCCGCTCAAGCCCGGGCTGGTCCGGCATGGAGACGGCGCGGGCGCACCGATCGCCGGGGAGCTCTACGAGCTCTCTGCCTCGCACCTGGCCACGCTTCTCGCTGAACTCCCCTACCCGATGGCGCTCGGCGCCGTGGAGCTGGCCGACGGTCGCACGGTGACGGGGTTCTCCTGCGCATTGGAAGCGGCGGTCGCCGGGACCGATATCACCGAGTACGGCGGGTGGAAGGCGTATCTGGCTCACGCGGCCGACGTGCAGTCGGGGCAATGAGGCAGGTCTGTCGCTCTTTCGCCGACGAACCTGGTCACTTCACGGCGGTCCTCACGCGTGCTCAGTCCGTCGCGGTCGAGGATGGTGCTTTGTAGCCAAGGTGGAGAATCGCGCGTTGAACTCCGCGTTGTCTCTCGACATGTGCAATGCGTATGCCGGCCAATCCGAGGCGTAGCTGGCGTTCGAGGGCATCAGTGCCGCGCAGATCGCCAAGCGCACCGGCACCAAGACCGACGCGGTGAAGAAGGGCCTCGCCGTCGCGGAGTCCGCGACCGTCACGTCCGCGCTGCACGAGCACTCGCTGACGCTCGATCAGGCGGCGGTGCTGTTGGAGTTCGAGGACGCCGCCGACGCCCGCGCGCACCTGGTCGAGGTCGCCACCACCGACCTGACCCAGGTCGAGCACACCGCGCAGAGCCTCCGCGACAACGCCGCGGAAAAGGCCCGCCTCGCCGCCGTCGAGCAGGAACACATCGACAACGGGTTCCAGGTGCTCACCCGTGGCGAGGCGTACGGGGAGGGGAGCCCGTGGGTGGTCCTCCGCAAGCTCCACACCGCGGACAGCGCACAGGTTGCCGTCGAGCACATCGCCACCGTCCCGGTGCGCGGCGCGCTCCTCGCCTGATCAACCGGACGGGGACCGGCTTACGCCGGGCCGCGTCACCCGCGGCATTATCCTGCCGCATCACCCTCAGCTGCAGAAGGAAGGCTTACCATGACCACCACCACGACACCCGCCGTCGACGTCGACGTGTGGGGATACACACCGGGGCGCTGCGCGAGGCTGAAGCCGCCGTCGACGCCGCCCACGGCATCCGGCGACGTCGATCAGGTCGCCGCGGCCGCGTACGCGCTGATCGTCGCTGCGGCCGCGCACGGCTGGCCCACCGCGACGGCCCTGGTGTTCAAGTACGAGAGGACCGGTCCCGTCGCCCACCTATGGGGGGCTGTGGCGTGTGGTCGATGTCGACGGGCGTGTGCTGCGCGAATGGGAAGACGAACCCGGCGACGCGACCGACGAGTCCGAGGAAGAACCTGTCGCCCTCAGCCTCATCACTAACCGCGCCGCGACGCTGCACGCCACGTCCTACGGCACGCCCACCGGCACCGCGGCGACCGTGCTGCACACGCTCACGCTCTGATCATGGCGGTGGGCTGACCCTGACCGGGCCGGCCCACACGAGAGGGAGATCCCCTCGACCCCGCTCCAACGCGGGCCGCGAGTTCCCCGCTCGAGCACGGTCAGCTGCGCGGCCGCGGCTTGTACTTCTTGCCCGCTCGAATGTTGACGTTCTCGATGACGCCGACAACGGCCAGGCTCGCGGCCACGAGAAGGATGACCGCCCACCCGAGCACGTTTAGCCACGTGCCGGCGAACACCGCCGCCGTCTGCTCCGCCGCGACGCTCATCTGGATCAAATCAGACTTGATCAACACGGCCTAGGCGGCCTCGTCACCGTCCGGCTCCGGCTCCGCCGCGTCCGGGTAGCGGAGCCGAGCCGAGGGCACCTCAGCGAGCACACGCGCCGCGACAGCGCGATGGAACGACGCCGGCAGCTCGTCGGGAGAGTCCTCGTCGATCCGCGGCACCACGATCACACGCCGGCGCGGCTCGTCGTCGAACTCCGCCAACCGGAACACCTCGTCCTCGACGGCACGGTTGAAGCGATCGCGCAGCTCGAACATCCACCCGGCCGCGGGAATCGGCACCGGCCCCCGGTCCTCCCAGTTGCGCACCGTCCGCACCGCGACCCCTCGCTGCTCGGCCACCCATGGCGCCGTCAGCCCGAGATGCTCCCGCAGCACCTTGAACTCGGCCGAGGACATCGGCGGCACACCGCCGCGCAGATGGGTCTCGCTGCCGACGACGACCAGAACCGGAGGGCGAGGAGCTCGAACCATGCCCCGAATCTACTTCACTACTAGTGAAATCTGACTTCACTACTAGTGAAGCCATCGGCTCCCAGAGGCCCCGATCTCGCTTCACTACCAGTGAAATTGCGGCCCCGCAGCGCCCGCTGCAGCCCATTGGAGGGCACAGAAGGGCCGATTTCGTTTCACTACTAGTGCAATTTCGGCGCTTGAGGGCCTCACTTACACCTAGGGCCTCCGCCAGGGTGTAAGGCATTTTTTGGCTTCTGATCAGGGGTCTTACACCCCTTGCACTCCTTACACCTTCCGGAACATCACTGTTATAGGCGCAGGGAAGCTCGATGCAGGCTCGCTGAGAAGATTTCTGGGACCTTGTGTCAGATCCGGTGCCGGCCGAGCACCTACCTGGGTATGAGCAGCTCGTGGTCTAACGCCGACGCGCCGACACGCCGACACACCGAGGGCGCTCCGAACCTGGTTCAGGTGCGGGGTATGGTTTCGACATGGCTCAGAGGAACCGCGGCGATCGGGCGTACATGCCCCTCCGTCCTCCGACGGATCAGCAGGAGCATTACAAGCAGAAGGCTGATGAGCTGGGCATCTCCCTCGGCTCGTACGGTGTCATGCGACTCGCGCAAGCAGAAGGCCTCCCTGTTCCCGACTACATCACCGACGAGATCGAGCAGGCACGCCGCAAGCGACTCAACGCTGCAGCTCGCCGCCGGACTGAGCAGCTCTCGTTCCTCGAGGTCCGAGAGGACGACACCGCGCGAGGAGGTCAGCCCTTGGCGCGCACCGCATAACGAGGAAGACCTCCTCGAGTTGGCGCTCGAGAAGGTCTTCGAAGTGAGTGAGGCCCGGTTGATGCTTGGCGGCGGATCCGGAGCCATTCAGTTGTAGGGGCCCCTTGGCGGGGGCGTTTCGCATACCTGAAAGGAGGTGTACGTACGCGATGGTAGCGCAGAACTCTGTCTTTTTCAGCAACCCGATCCAGGAACAGCTTCGTGTCGTACGTCTCCTCCGCCGTGTGCGGGGGAGGGCTGACGCGTGCGTAGCCTGACCCTTCTGCAGCTGAACGTCGCTCCGCACCGCCTCGATGATCGAGGGGGTGAGTTGTGAGCCTTCCTGACGACCGGCGCCGCTCGATCGATCGCGTCTGGGATGCCCTCGACGCCCGCGGTTTCAAGCCGGCCCCGCTGCGCGGAAACCACTTCCTGGCGCTGTGCCCGGTGCACGACGACAAGAAGCGGTCGCTGCACGTCTCGTACGACGCGGCCGACGAGAAGACCCTGATCCGCTGCTATGCGGACTGCGACAACCGCGACATCGTCGCCACGCTGGATCTGACCTTCTCCGACCTGTTCGACAAGCCGATGGAGCGCTCGGACGGAGACCGGAAGGCGCAGAAGCCCCGCGCTCCGCGGGTGAAGCTGCCCGAGCGGATCACCAAGGACGACGCAGTCGACGATGGCCAGCTCGAGGACCTCTCCAAGGCGAAGTGGGAGCGGGTCCGCACCTACGAGTACGCCCGCCCTGACGGTGTCGTGGTGCAGAAGGTGCACCGCGAGGAGACCACCCTCGACGGGCGCCGGCACAAGCGGTTCACGCAGCAGTTCCTCAGCGCTGCGGGCCGGTTCGTGTCCCGCAAGCCCAAGGGCTTCGAGCCCACCCTGTACCGGGCCGGATCCGTGGTCGACGCGATCGCCGCGGGCAAGCCGGTGTGGCTGCTCGAGGGCGAGAAGGACGTCGACAACGCCGTCGCGATCGGCCTGGTCGCCACCACCAACGCGCAGGGCTCCGGCAGCTTCCCGGAGTCGCTGGCGGCGATGTTCGCCGGCGGCGAGGTGCACGTCGTCATGGACAACGACGTCGCCGGCTACAAGCGCGGCGTCCACCTGCACGAGCTGCTCACCCCGATCGCCTCCGATGTGCGGCTGTGGCTGCCGGCCGTCGAGGTCGACAAGGCCGATCTAACCGATCACCTTGAGGCCGGACACGGCGTCAAGGACCTGGTGCCGCTGTCCGTCGACGACGCGAAGATGATGGTCGCCGCCGGTGAGGCCCGGCAGATGGTCAAGCGCATCGAGGTGTGCAAGCGCGAGGTGATCGCACAGGTCTTGCGCGAGGCCGAGGACTCGACCACGAACGGCCACCTGTGGGCGCAGGAGGCCCTCAAGCGGTGGGAGCGGCTGTACGAGCTGTCCAACGTGCCGGCCTCCCCGAAGGGCTACAGCCGCCGCGGCGCGGCCTCGCTGGAGGAGTTCCGCAAGCTGCGCAGCGACACCGCCGCGGTGGTCGTCGAGGCGTACGCGATCGCCGAGTTCCCCGCCCCGGCACACGTGCGCGACGTCGCCGACGAGCTCGCCGAGGAGATCCCCGTCTCCACGGCCGAGCGCCGCTTCTACGGCCACGACAAGAGCACCGATTACTACGGCGTCGTCCCCGGCCACAACCGCGCCATCTTCCGGGTCAAGCACGGAGAGACGGTGCGGATCCGGTTCGACAGCGACGGCAAGCCGCGCTTCGACACCGTGATGGAGGGTTGGGGCCAGGTGCTGGCCACCTACGTCGAAGACGACGATGTCGAGGGCGGCACCACCAAGCCGATCCACGAGATGACCGTGAAGTTCGAGCGTTGGATCCGCGGCCAGGACGGCAAGCCGCTGTTCGGCGACGACGGCCACGAGCTCATCGAGACCGCGATCGTGTCCTGGGACAACGAGCAGATCCAGAAGGGGACCTGGGTCGAGGCGCTGCCGTGGAACAACATGCTCGCCATGACCGGCAAGCAGGGCCGGGAGATCGCATTCAAGGCGCTGTTCGAGGCCCGCCCGAGCCCTCGCTACCGCACGCCGGTGTACACGGCCACCGGCTGGCGCACCGACCCGGACGGCAACCCGTTCTTCATCACCGAGGGCAAGAAGATCACCGCCGACGGGGCCAACGAGGTGCACACCTCCCTCGCTGCCGGCGCCGAGACGTTCGAGCTGCCGGACCCGACCGACGACGTCGAGCAGCTGCGCAAGGCGTGGCAGGAGGCCGTGATCCCGGTGGCTCAGAAGCTGCCTGCCCGGGTCATGGCCCCCCTGTTCGGCGTGGTGTGGCGCAGCGTGTTCAAGCGCGTCCCGATGGTCACCTACGCCTGCGGCGGCGCCGGGTCCGGAAAGACCGCCACCGCCCGCCTGGCGATGCACTTCCTCGCCCCGCAGCTGATGCCGCAGGGCATGAGCGACAACGCGCCCACCGCGACGCTGTCGGCCACCCACGGCGCCTCCACCGCACTGGGCCTTGCCGGTGCGCTCAGCACCATGAAGGACGTCACGGCGCTGCTCGATGACGTCACGGCCACCGACGGCAACGCGCAGGCCGTGATGGAGAAGTTCGCCGGCATCGCCCGCTCGAGCTTCGGCCGCCTGCCGCGCACGAAGAGCTCCCGCCTCGGCAAGAGCTTCAACACCGCCCCGATCCGCGCCACGATCATCGCCACCGGCGAGGTGTCCTTCATCGGATCCGGCATGCAGCGCCTGTTCGAGATCTCGATGCAGCCGGGCGAGCTCGGCAACCCCCGCGAGATCTTCCCGTACCTCGAAAGCGAGGAGCAGCGCGAGCAGCGCGGCCTCCTGGGCGCCTCGCTGATCCAGTGGCTGTGCAGCCACCGCGACAAGATCGACGAGGAGATCAAGGCCGCCCGCAAGGATCCCAACCACCCCGACAACGTCGACGTGCTGTGGGAAGAGCGGATGAAGACCCTCCCGCACACCGACGAGATCAAGGGCCGGCTCATCCTCGGCCTGATCCCGATGGAGCACGGCATCCGCCTCATGCTGCGGATGCTCCGCGATCGCGGCGTGATCTCCAAGGCGGAGGCCGACGCGTTCTACGAGTGGTCGATCGCGGGCCTGCTCGAGGCGGCACGCCGTCAGGACTCCGTCGGCCGCGACGCCGGCGTGCAGGCACTGCACTACATCCGCGAGGCGCTGTCGTTCGGGCAGGGCCACCTCACCGACCCCGAGGGGAACCCGCCCCAGGATGCCGAGAACTTCGGCTGGCAGAAGCGCCGCAGCACCGGCTCGATGGGCATCCCGCAGGACAACTACGTGCCCTCCTCGCACCACATCGGCGTCATCAAGGACGACCGGGTCTACCTGGTGCCCTCGCTCACGCTCTCGGCGATCAAGAAGATCTCCCGCGACGCCGGCGAGGGGTTCAACGAGACCACCACCTCGCTCGGATCGATCTTCGCCGGCCGCGGCTGGATCGAGACCGCCAAGGACGGCAAGCGCCAGGTGACCCGCTGGGTGCTCGGCAAGGCACAGCGCGTGTGGGACTTCCCCCTCGACCTGGTCCTCGGCCGAGACGAAGACGGCGGCACTGACCCGAGCACGGAGATCCCCGCACCCTCCCCG
>NZ_JADGLL010000015.1 GCF_015235415.1 Microbacterium paludicola
CGCTCCTCCCGCGGCGGCGGAATGGGCGGCGGGTTCGGCGGCGGTCGCAGCGGGCGCCGGGGCGGCGGGCGCTTCTGATGCGACGCGCGACCTGTGCGGCGGTGCTCGTGGGCGCCCTCACGCTCGCGCCGCTCGCCGCTGCGGGTGCCGAGCCCGCAGAGCTCGAGTCCGATCACGTCACCGACCGCGCGGGCGTCCTGACCGCCACGGAGGAGCGCCGGCTCGAGGATCGGCTCGCGGCCCTCGCCGAGAAGGACGACCGGCCGGAGCTGTACGTCGTCTTCGTCGACGACTTCGAGGACCCGTCGAACGCACTGCAGTGGGCCGATCGCACCGCCCAGCTCAACAACCTCGCCCCGGATCAGTACCTGCTCGCGGTCGCGACGGAGGGCCGCGCCGTCGCGATCTCGGGCGAGTACGAGGAGGACGGCGGCGGGCCGCTGTCCGAGGAGCGCGTTCTCGAGATCGAGGACGGCGTGGGCTCCGGCTACTTCGCCGACGAGGACTGGGCGGGCGGCGTCGACTACGCCGCGGCCGAGTTCGACGAGGTGCCCCCGCCGTGGTGGGTGTGGGCCCTCGGTCTCGCGGGGCTCGCCCTCGTTGTCTTCCTCATCGTGCAGTTCGTGCTGCTCGGCCGCCGCAAGGCCGCCCGCGCCCTCGAGCTGCGCACGCTCGAAGGTCAGAAGAAGCGCGCGTCGATCACCCTCGTGCGCACGGATGAGGCCCTGCGCACGAGCGAGCAGGAGCTCGGCTTCGTCACCGCCGAGTTCGGCGAGGAGGCGACCGCGGACTTCTCCGCCGTGCTGGCCGAGGGTCGTGCGAAGCTCGACCGCGCGTTCGAGCTGCAACGGCAGCTGGAGGATGCGACCGAGGACTCGGACGCCGACACACGCTCCTGGACCGACGAGATCCTCGCCCTGTGCGGGCAGGTCGACCGCTCGCTGAACGAGCGCACGCGCAAGCTCTCGGAGCTGCGAGGGCTCGCCAAGGATGCCGCGGCGACGATCGAGCGCCTCACGAAAGCGCGCGCCGAGGCCGATTCCCTTGTGGCCACGGCGGAGGCGAAGCTCGCCGAGCTGGGCACGCGGGTGCCCGCCGAGCGGCTGACGGCCATCGCGGACGACCCCCAGCAGATGCGCGATCAGCTTCAGCACGCCGACCAGTGGCTCGCCCGGCTTCATGAAGCCGCGGCCTCGCGGAAGGCGACCGCCATCTCCACCGCCGTGCACGAGGTCGAGCGCGACCTCGCCGAGGTGGCAGAGCTCCACGCCGCCGTCACCGCGTTCGCCGCGTCGGTCGCGGTCGACGCGCCCGCGGTCGGATCCGTCGGGCCGGTCGCCGGCTCCCCCGCGCCGGCGCCGAGCACCCGCGACATCGACCGAGCCGACGCCGCGGTCCGCGCGGCCGAGGCGTCCGTCGCGGCACGTCCCGGTCAGCTGACGGTCGAGGGGCTGTCGACGCTCCGCTCGGCGCGGGAGGAACTGGCCCTCGGCTGGAGGGCCGCCGGAGACCCCGCGGCGCAGGCGGACCACGCGCGCTCAGCCCTTGCCCTCGCGCAGCAGGTGCAGCGGCTCGCCGGTGAGGCGCGGTCCTACGCGGCCTCCGGCACCCCGTCACGTCCGCGTCCGTCGATCCGGTCGTACGCGACGGATCCCGACGAGTCGGGCACCGGGATGAAGGCCGGAATCGGCGCGCTCAGCGGCGGCGCGGCCGGGTTCTTCGCGGGGCTCGGCGTCCTGGGCGACGAGGACGGGTCGGGCGCCGGCCTCGTCGTGCTGTTCATCCTCGGCGGCGCCGTCGTCGGCGCGCTCTCGGGCGCGTTCGGCGGCGACGGCGGCGGCGGGTCGTCGTCCGGATGGGGCGGGTCGTCGTCCCGCTCCTCCTGGTCGTCGCGGTCGTCGTCCCGGTCCTCCTTCAGCGGAGGATCCTCCCGATCCTCGTCGAGCAGCAGATCGTCCGGGCGCTCCGGCGGCCGGCGCTTCTAGACTCACCATCGAGCCCTCGATCCAACGAACCATCCACGCCAGACGAAAGGCACATCATGGCAAAGCAGTCAATCTTCGGGCGCATCTCGACGCTCATGAAGGCGAACATCAACGCCATCCTCGACCAGGCCGAGGACCCGGAGAAGATGCTCGACCAGCTGGTGCGCGACTACACCAACAACATCGCCGACGCCGAGGCCGCGATCGCCGAGACCATCGGCAACCTGCGTCTGCTCGAGCGCGACCACGCCGAGGACAAGCAGGCCGCGGCCGAGTGGGGCAACAAGGCCCTCGCCGCCAGCCGCAAGGCCGACGAGCTGCGCGCGTCGGGCGACACGGTCGACGCCGACAAGTTCGACGCCCTCGCCAAGGTGGCGCTGCAGCGTCAGATCTCGGCCGAGAACGAGGTCAAGGCCACGGCGCCGCAGCTCGAGGCCCAGAACGAGGTCGTCGAGAAGCTCAAGGCCGGCCTCAACGGCATGAAGGTCAAGCTCGAGCAGCTGCGGGGCAAGCGCAGCGAGCTGCTGGCCCGCCAGAAGACCGCCGAGGCCCAGACCCGCGTCGTCGACGCGGTCAAGTCCATCGACGTGCTCGACCCGACAAGCGAGCTCGGCCGCTTCGAGGAGAAGGTGCGCCGCGTCGAGGCACGTGCCGCCGGCCAGCAGGAGCTCGCCGCGTCGAGCCTCGACGCCCAGTTCGAGAGCCTCGAGGACCTCGGCGAGCTCACCGAGGTGGAGGCGCGCCTTGCCCAGCTCAAGTCGGGCGGCCAGCCGCAGGGCCAGCTCGGCCAGTAATCCCGTCCCGCCGCAGAGGCCGCGCCCGCTCGGGGTGCGGCCTCTGCCGTTTCCCGCCACCTTTCCGATCGATCCACGGCAGGATGGGGTGATGGCTCGCTTCGTCGTTGTGCCGCAGTGGCAGGGGTCGCCGTCCTCGCGCGCGATGGCGCACATCGACGGCACGGACGCGATCGCGGGCGATCTGCCGCGGTCGGCCTGCACGTTCGTCGAGGTGCCCCTCGAGGCCGGTGAGCCGCTCGGCACCGGCGTGCTGCGGGCGAGCGCGCTCATCCGCACCCGCGAGGCCCTGACCGCCGCGCTCGACGACGTCCCCGCCCCCGCGATCGTGGTGGGCGGCGACTGCTCGGTCTCGGTCGCCGCGATCGGCCACGCGGCCGCGCGGGACGACGGGCCGCTCGCGGTGGTGTGGTTCGACGCGCACGCCGACCTCCACACGCCGGACACATCCCCGAGCGGCGCCTACGCCGGCATGGCGCTGCGCGCCGTGATCGGCCAGGGTCCGGCAGGGCTCACGCTTCCGGATGGCGCCGTGGCGCCCGGCGGCGTGGTGCTGGCGGGGGTGCGCATGCTCGATCCCGAGGAGGACGAGCTGCTCGCCGACTCCGCGATCACGACGCTCGCCCCGTCGGATCTCACCGACCCCAAGGCGCTCGTCGCCGCGGTCGCGGCGACCGGCGCGAGCCGGGTCTACATCCACGTCGATCTGGATGTGCTCGACCCCGCCGACATCGCCGGCGTCTCGTCCCCCGAACCGTTCGGGGTGACCCCGGCCGCGCTCGTCGCGGCGATCGGCGCGGTGCGGGCGCGCCTGCCGCTCGCGGGAGCCACCGTCGCCGGCTTCACGCCGCAGACGCCGGCGGCGGCCGTCGAGGACATGGGCGCCATCCTGCGCATCATCGGGGCGCTCGCGTGATGCGCGTGGATCTCGCCGCACGGCACCCGCATGCCGAGCTCGCCGCGCTGCCGGAGGGCATCCGGACCCGCGCGGAACGCGCGCTGCGCACGGGCGACCGGATCGACCGGTTCATCCCCGGCTTCCTGCTCGACTCCCCACTCAGCCTCGTCGGCTACTGGTGGGGCACGGCGATCGGGTGGATCTGGGGCACGCTGTGGAGCACGGGCCCCGTCGAGCGCCGCGCCGGCCTGTGGGTGTTCCGCGGTCTGCCGGCGTGGGCCTTCCCGCGCGGCGGGGTGTGCGTCGGCGGCTGCTTCCTGACCGGCGACGCCCCGGTGACCGACCGGCTGCTCGCCCACGAGGCGGTCCACCGCGTGCAGTGGCGTCGGTATGGCTTCCTGATGCCGCTGCTCTACCTGCTCGCGGGTCGCGACGCCCTGCGCAACCGGTTCGAGATCGCCGCGGGCCTCCGCGCCGGCGGCTACGTGCGCACCCGCTGACGCGCGTCGTCCGGCGACCCGCGAGGGCTCAGCGGTCGGCGAAGATCCCGAAGCGCTCGGGGGTGCGGATGCGCTCGGGCGCGACGCCGAGGCGCTCGGTCAGGTGGTCGGCGATGTCGGCGGTGCCGAGGAACCCGCCGAGCAGATCGACCTGCGTGCGGTCGTCCTCGTCGCACATCATCTCGTCGGCCCACGCGGTGACAGCCCGCGTGAGGGCGGCGCCGGCAGCGCACGAGCGGCCGGTGCCGGGAGCTCCCGAGCGCGCGGAGCGGTCGAGCCAGGTGACGACCATGCGCGGCGGCGCCTCGACCTCGGCGATCCAGCCGGCGTCGGGGACCTCGATGAAGATCCGGCCGGTGGCGCAGAACGGCAGCGTCGTCAGCAGGAGCTCGAGGTCGCCGAGCGAGTGCTCGTCGGCCGTCACGAGGTGCTGCACGCGCGTGTGACGCGAGGCCCGGCAGGCGGAGGCGCTGTGCTCGCCGCGGGTACCCGGGATGCGCTGGTCGACGGAGGTCATGATGCCCCCAGTCTACGCCCTTTTGAGGGTTGCCTTACCTCACCCCCGAAGGGCGGGAGTCACGCCTCGATGAGGGTCCGGCGCAGCTGGGCGAGCTCGTCGTCAGTCATGCCGTGCTCGCGCAGGTAGTCGCCGGCGGAGCCGTGCTCGGCCCGCACCTGCGCGAGCACGTCGCGCATCACCGGCGCCGGCGACTTCGTGGCGAGCTCCTCGAGGTGCTTCGCGTCGGGGTAGGCCTCGCGGATCCGCGCGAGCATCCTGTCGCCGCGCCAGGCGGGGAGGTTCTGCTCGGTGAGCGCGTAGTCGGCGACGACCGCGTCCTCGTCCACCCCGGCCGCGGCGAGCGCGAGCGCGACCGTGATGCCGGTGCGATCCTTGCCGACCGTGCAGTGGATGACGACGGGCTCGGCCCCGAGGATGCCCCGAATGGCCGTGACGAGGCGATCGCCGGAGCGCTCGAGCAGCGCGCGGTACATCTGCGCGAGCGAGATGTCCTCGACGAAGAAGGAGGTGACGGAGCCGAGGAACAGCGGCACGCGGAGGGTCTCCACGTCCCCCACCCGGCTCGGCGCGTGCGCGACCTCGTCGTCGGAGCGCAGATCGATGACCCGCCGCACCCCGAGCTCCCGGAAGGCCACTCCGCCGACCTCGTCGACGCCGGCGAGGTTGCCCGAGCGGTAGAGGACGCCCGAGCGCGTGCGCGATCCGCCCGCCGGCAGACCGCCGATGTCGCGGAAGTTGACCGCGCCGGGCACAAGACTCATCGCCCGCCCCTCACGCCTGCGTCGCGGGAGCGGCCGCGCCGCCCTCGCGCGGCGGCACCGGGTAGCGTCCCGCGATGACGACCCGGTTGAACGCGTTGATCGAGATGGCGAGCCAGCTGACCCCGAGGTACTCCTTCTCGCTCAGCACGGCGCCCACGCGGTCGTACACGTCGTCGGGGATGCCGCCGCGGTGGATGAACGTGTAGGCCTCGGCGAGCTCGAGCGCCGCGCGCTCGCGCTCGGTGAACACCCCCGACTCGCGCCACACGGGAAGCTGGGCGAGATCGTCGTAGCCGATGCCGGCGGCGAGGCCGCGGTCGGAGTGGATGCGCGTGCAGTACGCGCAGGAGTTCAGCTGCGAGCAGTGAAGCAGCACCAGTTCCTTCAGCCGATCGTCGACGCCGTTCTCCTTGGCGATGCGGCCGACCTCGCGCGAGAAGGCATCGAGTGCCTTGTACGCGGTCGGCTCCGACTTCGAAAGATGCACGCGCGGCTGGGCCATGCTGACACCCTATCGAGCAGGATGGACCCTGGCACGAAAGCGCCTCCGGATCAGAGTGCACGCTCATCTTTCGAACGAAAGGTGAATGTGCTCAGGTTTCCGCCGTGCATTTGCGCACATCGATCCGCGATTTCCCCGTGTCGCCGAATCGGCGGCACAATGGGACCCGCGCGGCGCATCCGGCGTCGCCCTCCTCCGACCGGAAGCCGCCCTCGTGACCGAGACTCCCGCCGCCGCCATGGCGGATGACGCGCGCGATGAGTTCTCCTATCTGCCGGGTCAGGCAGCCCACCTGGGAGCGGCCGTCCCCGCCGCGGATCGCCTCCGGCTCGATCTGCCGGACGGGCGCGTGCTCAGCGCGGTGCGCCTGGGCGCGCAGCGGCCGCGGATCGTGCTGCTGCACGGCGCGGGCCTGAACGCCCACACCTGGGACACCACCTCCCTCTCCCTCGGCGAGGCCGTGCTGGCGGTCGACCTCCCCGGGCACGGCGACTCGTCCTGGCGGGACGACGCGGACTACCGGCCCCGCACCCTCGCCCCCGACGTCATCCGCGGCATCGAGGCCTGGACGGACGGGCCCGTGGTGCTCGTCGGCCACTCGCTCGGCGGCCTCACCGCGGCCGCGGTCGCCGCGGCGCGCCCCGACCTCGTCGCGGCGCTGCTGCTCATCGACATCACGCCGGGCGCGGCGGGCGGCAGCGGCTCGGCCGAGCTGCGCCGCTTCTACGAGGAGACGGTGTTCGACTCGCGCGAGGCGGTCGTCGAGCGCGCCACGGCATTCGGGCTCGGCGGCACGCTCGAGGACACCCGCCGCGGCGTCTTCCACAACACCCGCGTGCGCGCGGATGGACGCGTCGAGTGGAAGCACCACTTCGCACGCCTCGCCCAGCAGGCCCTCGCGGCCCCCGCGGAGGGCTCGCCGGCCCCGCTCGTCGACGACAGCTCGTGGGACGACCTCGCGTCGGTCGCCGCGCCCCTCACGCTCGTGCGCGCCACGCGCGGCTACATCGACGACGAGGCGGCGGCCGAGTTCGCGCACCGGCTCCCGGGCGCCGCCTTGGTCGAGCTGGATGCCCCGCACAACGTGCAGGAGGTCGCCCCGGGCGCCCTCGCAGCACTGATCTCGTCGGCGCTGCGCGCCGCCGGCCCCTCGCTTCCCCCGACCACCGTCGCAGCGCCCCTCGGCGCCGCCGCGGCTGACCCCACCGCGGATCCGGCCTGACCGGCGATCCGCACGGCGCACCCGAGCGCCGCCCGCTCCGAGAGGACACAATGCACAGCTTCTTCACCCGCCGCCCCCGCCGCCTCGCGGTCGCGGGCCTCGCCGTCGTCGCGGCGGCCCTCGCCGGCTGCACGACGGCCCCGACGACCGTCGGCCCCACGGGCGAGCCCGAGCCCCAGGCGACCCTGCGCCTGGGCATCCCGCTGACCCCCGAGAACATGGACATCCGCCACACGGCGGGCGTCGCGCTCGAGCAGATCCTGATCGACAACGTCTACGAGGGTCTCGTCGCCCGCACCGCCGAGAACGAGATCGTGCCGTCGCTCGCGACCGAGTACGAGGTCTCCCCCGACGGCCTGCAGTACACGTTCACGCTGAACCAGGGTGTGAAGTTCCACGGGGGCGGCGACCTCACCGCCTCCGACGTCGTCTCCAGCTACAACGCCGTCCGCGAGGACGAGGCGCTGCGCGGTCACGCCGAGCTGGCGCACGTCGTGTCGGTCGAGGCCCCGGACGAGCACACCGTCGTGCTGACGCTCGATGCCCCCGACCAGAACCTCCTCTTCTGGCTCACGGGGCCCGCGGGCCTGGTCTTCGACGAGGGCGACGAGACCGACCTGCGCACCGCCGCCAACGGCACCGGGCCCTTCCGCCTCGACGACTTCACCAAGGGCGTGGGCGCGACGCTCACGCGCTTCGACGAGTACTGGGGCGAGGCCAGCGGTGTCGCGGCCGTCGAGGTCTCGTACATCCCCGACCCCACCGCGGCCCTGAACGCGGTGCTCGACGGCAGCGTCGACGTCTTCAACCGGATCCTTCCCGAGTTCGCCCCCGAGATCGAGGGTGTGAACGGGTTCACGGTCACGCGCGGCCGCTCCACCTCCGAGGGCACGCTCGCGTTCAACAACGCCGTGGCACCCTTCGACGACGTGCGCGTGCGCGAGGCGCTGCGCCGCGCGATCGACCACAACGCGCTCGTGGAGGCCCTCGGCGGCGGCACCGTCCTCTACGGCCCGGTGCCCGAACTCGACCCCGGCTACGAGGATCTCACCGGTGTCGCCGACTACGACCCCGAGGCGGCCCGCCAGCTGCTCGCCGACGCCGGCCAGGACGACCTGACGCTCGAGCTGACGATCCCGAACCACTACAGCACCACGATCGCGACGTACCTCGTCTCGGCGTTCCACGACATCGGCGTGGAGCTGAAGGTCAACACCGTCGAGTTCTCCACGTGGATCGACGACGTGTACACGAACAAGGACTACCAGCTGAGCTTCGTCGAGCACGCCGAGCCCCGCGACTTCGCGAACTACGCGAACCCGGGCTACTACTTCGGCTACGACAACCCCGAGGTGCAGGAGTTGTACGCGGAGGCGATCGCCGCCGTCGACCCGGCGGAATCGGCCGAGCTCATCGCGCAGGCGGCCCGCATCGTGTCCGAGGACCACGCGGCAGACTGGCTGTATGTGGCGGACGAGATCACGGCCGTGGGCCCCGGCGTCGAGGGCTTCCCCGTCGACTCGACCACGTCGCGCATCGACCTCTCGGCCGTCACCCTGGCGACCGAGTGACGCGGAACCGGTGACGCGCTCCGCATGATCCGCATCGCATGATCCGCTACCTGCTCACGCGGCTGGTCCTCCTCGCGGTGGGCCTGCTCCTGGCGAGCGCGCTGATCTTCACGGTGCTGCGCGTGCTTCCGGGCGACGTCGCACAGCTGATCGCGGGGACTCAGGGATCCGCCGCGCAGGTCGCCGCCATCCGGGAGCAGCTGGGCCTCGACCGGCCGCTTCCCGAGCAGTACCTGTCCTGGATCGGCGGCGTGCTGACCGGTGACCTGGGCTCGTCCCTCCTGACAGGTGCCCCGGTCGCCGATCAGCTGTGGCAGAAGGCCCAGGTCACGGTGCCGCTCGGCATCCTGTCGATGCTCGTCGCGCTGCTGATTGCGGTGCCCTTCGGCGTGCTCTCGGCCGTGCGTCGCGGCCGCGCCGACGGCACCGCCCTCAGCGTCGCCTCGCAGGCTCTCGCCGCGGTGCCGGTGGTGTGGGCGGGGATGATGCTCGCCGTGCTGTTCGCGGTCGTGCTGGGCTGGCTTCCCGCCCAGGGGTTCCCGCGATCCGGCTGGCGCACCCCCGACCTCGCGCTGCGCTCGCTCATCCTTCCCGCGCTGACGATCGGCATCGTCGAGGGGGCGATGCTGATGCGGTTCGTCCGCAGCGCGACGCTGCAGGCGATCGGGCAGGACTTCGTCCGCACGGGAGCCGCGAAGGGGCTCACCCGCACCCAGTCGCTCATCCGGCACGGTCTTCCCTCGGTCGGTCTGTCCATCGTCACGGTCCTGGGGCTTCAGGTGGCGGGAATCGTGGTCGGCGCGGTCGTGATCGAGCAGGTGTTCAACCTGCCGGGGATCGGCCGGATGCTGGCGACGGACGTCGGAGCCCGGGATCTGATGATGGTGCAGGGCGAGCTGCTCGTGCTCACCGGCCTCGTGCTGCTCATCGGCTTCGTCGTCGACCTCGTCCACCACGCGATCGACCCCCGGCAGCGGGAGGCGGCATGAACACGCTCTCCCGCCTGTGGCGCCTGTCGACCGGCCGGTTCGGCCTGATCGCCGTCGCCGTCATCGGCATCACCGCGATCGCCTCCCTGTTCTGGACGCCCTTCGATCCGAGGAGCGTCGACATCGCCGCGCGCTGGGGGATGCCCGGCTGGCCGCACCTGCTCGGCACCGACGGAACGGGTCGCGACATCCTGAGCCTGCTGATGGTCGGCGCGCGCACGACGATCCTCGTCGCGGTCGGCGCCGGGCTCGTCGCGACGGCCGTCGGCATCCTGCTCGCCGCGCTCGGCGCGCTGACCCCGCGCTGGACGCGCGAGGCGGTCGCCGTGCTCATCGACATCCTGATCGCCTTCCCCGTCCTGCTGATCGCCATGATGATCTCCTCGGTCTGGGGCGGATCGCTCTGGGTCGTCGTGTGGTCGGTGGGCATCGGGTTCGGCGTCAGCATCGCGCGCGTGACGCGCCCCGAGCTGCGGCGCGTGCGCGGCAGCGACTACGTGCTCGCGGGGCAGGCGTCCGGGCTGACCGCGCTGCAGAACCTGCGCACCCATCTGCTCCCCAACGTGGCGCCCGTGTTCATCGTGCAGCTGTCGTGGTCGATGGCGGTCGCCGTGCTCGCCGAGGCCGGGCTGTCCTACCTCGGCTTCGGCGCATCCGTGACGTCGCCGTCGTGGGGGCTGCTGCTCGCCGAGCTGCAGCAGTACCTGCAGATCCACCCGCTCTCGGTGGTGTGGCCGGGCCTGGCGATCACGCTCACGGTGCTCGCCCTCAACCTGCTCGGCGACGCGCTGCGGGAGGCGACGGATCCGACCCTCCGCGGCCGCGACGCGGCCCCGCACGGCCCCCGCGCGATCCCCCACACGACGCCGGGGGTGGTCGCATGATGCGGTGCCGGAGGCTCCTCATTGCATGCGATGTACTGAGCGAGCGGAGCGAGTCGAAGTGACGCTCGAGGTGCAGGATCTCGCGATCGAGATCGGCGGCCGCCGCGTCGTCGACGGGATCTCCTTCGCCGTGCCGGACGGAGCCCGCGTCGGGCTGATCGGCGAGTCGGGATCGGGCAAGTCCCTCACCGCGCTCGCGATCCTCGGCCTCCTCCCCGACGGCGCGACCGCGCACGGAAGCATCCGGTGGAACGGGCGCGAGCTGATCGGATTGCGCGACCGCGAGCTCGCGACCCTCCGCGGCGACGAGCTCGGCATCGTGTTCCAGGAGCCGCAGACCGCGCTCAACCCGATCCGGACGGTCGGCCGTCAGATCGCCGAGTCGGTGCGGATCCACCGCGACGTCTCCCGCGCGGAGGCGCGCCGCATCGCCGTGACGGAGGCCCGGCGGGTGCGGCTTCCCGACCCCGAGACGATCGTGCGACGCTACCCGCACCAGCTCTCGGGCGGGCAGCGTCAGCGCGTCGCGATCGCGATGGCCCTCGCCTGCGAGCCCCGCCTGCTGATCGCGGACGAGCCGACGACGGCGCTCGACGTCACCATCCAGGCCGAGATCCTGCAGCTGCTGCTGGGGCTCGTCGCCGACAGCGGGATGTCGCTGGTCTTCATCACGCACGACCTCGCCGTGCTGTCGCAGGTCGCGACGCACGGGGTCGTGCTGGAACACGGTCGCGTCGTCGAGGAGGGACCGGTCGCGCAGCTGCTGTCGGCACCCGCCCATCCCGTGACGCAGGGCCTGCTGCGCGACGCGACCGCGACGCTCTGGCGGCCGTCGTCGGGAGGGGCTCCGTCATGAGCGAACCGCTGATCCGCGCGCGCGGGGTGAGCCGCCGCTACCTGCTCCCCCGCGAGACGCTGTTCTCGCCGCGCCGCGAGAACGTCGCCCTCACCCCGACCGACCTCGACGTCGCCGAGGGGTCGGCGCTGGGCGTCATCGGCGAATCCGGATCGGGCAAGTCCACGCTCATCCGGCTGCTGCTGGGCCTCGACCGGCCCACCACCGGCACCGTCGAGTTCGACGGGCGGTCGGTGGACGCGGCGGCGTCGGCCCGCTCGCTTCACTGGCTGCGGCGCGAGACCGGCATCGTGTTCCAGGATCCGTACGCCTCGCTGGATCCGCGGATGACGGTCGAGCGGATCGTCGCCGAGCCTCTCTGGGCCCTCGGCGTCGACGGCGACCACGCGGCACGGGTGCGCGAGGTGCTCGCCGACGTGGGCCTCGAACCCGAGATGGCGTCGCGGTACCCGCACGAGTTCTCGGGCGGGCAGCGCCAGCGCATCGCGCTCGCCCGGGCGATCGCGCACCGCCCGCGCGTGCTCGTGGGCGACGAGCCCCTCTCGGCGCTCGACGTCACCGTGCGCGCCCAGATCCTCGAGCTGCTCGCCGGGCTGCGTGCGCGCGACGGGCTCACCCTTGTGCTCGTGTCGCACGACATCGGCGTGGTCCAGAGCCTGTGCGACACGGTCGCCGTCATGAAGGACGGCGCCGTCGTCGAACACGGCACGACCTCGGATGTGCTGCTGCGACCCCAGCACGACTACACGCGGCGCCTGCTCGCCGCGATCCCCACGATCGGCTGAGCGCCCTGAGGCACGGACCGGATCCGAGCTAGGCCCGCGCCCTCAGCTGCTCGATCGCCTCGAGCTCGTCGGGAGCCAGCGGACCACGCGCCTCCGCCGCGAGGCAGGCCTCGAGCTCGGCGCGGTTCTTGACGCCGAGCACGACCGTCGCGATCCCCGGCGCGGTGAGCGCCCAGCGGTGCGCGAGGTCCTCGGGCGTCTGCCCGAGCTCTGCGGCCAGCGCCCGGAAGCCCGCGGCGCGCGCGAAGTCCCGGGCCACGGTGCTGTCCGGCTCGACGGCGCGGTCGATGCCGCTCGTCAGCGCTCCCGCGGCGACCGCCCGGATGCCGACCACCGGCACGCCGGCCGCGCCGGCCGCCTCGACGGCCTCCTCCTGCGCCGGCCGCGGCTCGTCGCCGAACATCCACATGTCGCCCGCGAGATCCAGCGCGTTGACCGCGAGCTGCACCGCATCGGGCCGCTCCTACGCGGCGAGCGCGGCCTGAACGGCATCCGGGTGGCCATGCCCGGTGATGCCCCAGGCTCGGATGGTGCCCGCGTCGCGCAGCCGGATGAGCTCGGGCACAACGAGCTCGGCGCACCGATCCCAGCCGATCATGTTGTTCGTCGGCTCGGAGGCCCCGGGGCGCCGCAGCTGGCTGTGCACAAGCAGCAGGTCGAGGTGTTCGAGGCCGAGGCGCTCGAGGCTGGCGGTGAGGCTCTCGCCGATGCGCGCCACCGGATCGGCCACCTCGTCGTCGGGAACCTGCACCTTGGTTGTGACGAGCGGGGGCGAGCCGCGCCACGTGCGCAGGGCCTCGCCCACCACCACCTCGGATTCGCTGCCGGGGCCGTAGCTCGGCGCGACGTCGAGGTGGGTGATGCCGCCGTCGAGCGCGGCGTGCACGGTGGCGATCGCCTCGGCGCGATCCGTCGCGCCCCAGACGCCGCCGATCCCGCCGCCGCCGAGCGACAGCGCGCTGACCGTTCCCAACCGTCCGAACGGGCGTGTCTCCATAAGTCCTCCTGACCGTCCCGGCCCGCGACCGCGGGCCTCTGCGCATCCACTCTCGTCCGCCATGGACTGGGGCAACAGACCAATCGGGCCTCTATAATCCGGACCATGAGCACGGCGGGCCAGGTGGATATCGGCCTGTTCCTGGACCTGGAGAGCCGGAACGGGCCGCGTCACCAGCGCGCCGCGGCCGCGGTTCGCGACGCCATCCGCGCCGGCCGCCTTGCCCCCGGCGAACGACTGCCCGCCTCCCGCGCGCTTGCCGCCGACCTCGGCGTCTCGCGATGGGTCGTGGTCGAGGCATATGAGCAGCTCACGGCAGAGGGCTACCTCGAGGCGAGGCGCGGTGCCGGCACCACGGTTGCTCGCGCGGCCGCGGCGCAGGCGGGACCACGGGATGACCTCCCCTCCGTGCCGCCCGGCGGCAAGCAGCCGCACCTCGACCTGAGACCGGGCCAGCCGGATCTCTCCGCGTTCCCGCGATCCGCCTGGCAGCGCGCCTACGTCGCCGCGGCACGATCCGCAGCCACCGACGAGCTCGGGTACCCGGCCGCCGCCGGCATGCCGACCCTGCGGCGCACGATCGCCCACTATCTCCGCCGCGTGCGCGGCATCAGTGCGAGCCCGGATGAGGTGGTGATCACCCTCGGCACCGCGACCGGTGTGAGGCTGCTCGCGCGCGCCCTCGTCGCACGGGGAGCCTCCGAGCTGGTCGTCGAAGAGCCAGGGTGGCAGGTGCTGCCCTCGGTCGCCCGCGACTGCGGGCTGAGGATCACACCCCGGGCCGTGGACGAGGAGGGGCTGGTGGTCGAGGGGCTCCCCGGCGCCGACGCCGCGCTGGTCACGCCCGCCCACCAGTTCCCGTCCGGGGCGGCGATGTCACCGGAGAGGCGGCGGGGACTCCTCGCCTGGGCGTCGGCGCGGGGAGCGTTTGTGATCGAGGACGACTACGACGCCGAGTTCCGCTACGACCGCCGCCCGGTCGGCGCCCTCGCCGGTCTTGATCGTCGTCGCGTCGCCTACCTCGGCTCGGTCAGCAAGACCCTCGCTCCCGGGCTCCGCCTCGGCTGGCTGGTAGCCCCGCCCGAGCTGCGTCCGGCGCTCGACGTGGTGCTTCCGCTGCATGCGCTGCCGTCCGCGCTGGATCAGCTCGCCCTCGCACGGCTGATGGAGTCCGGCGCGTACGACCGGCACCTCCGCACGATGCGCCACAGATACCGCGAGCGCCGCGACGCGCTGGTGGCGGCGCTGCGTCGCGAATCGCCCGGGACCGTCGTCGGCGGGATCGCGGCGGGTCTTCATCTGTCGCTTCCGCTGGGCGACCCCGGGAGGGCTCAGGAGGTCGCCGCCTCCCTGGCCCGAGCCGGGGTGCTCGTCGCCGGCCCGGAGCGCTACTCGAGCACGTCGACCGGTGCGATCGTGCTCAGCTACGCCCGGCTCCCCGTCGAACGCGCGCCGGAGGCGGCCCGCCTCATCGCCCGATCCCTGCGCTGACTCGCTCCGCCGACGGCGCCGATGCTCAGCTGAGGCTGCCGGCGCTCCCCACGGCTGCGAGGAAGAACGCCCCGAGAACCACAGCGAACACGAGGAAGAGCAGGGTGAGCACAAGGAAGATGTAGCCGAGCACAAGACCCGTGATCGCCATCCCCTTGCCGCCGAGGCCGTCGCGCCGGATCTGGCCGAGCGCGACGTGACCGAAGATGACCGCCGCGAGCGGGAGCAGCGGCGTGAACCAGCCGATGACGGGAATCCACGAGACGAAGACCGGGAAGAACGACAGGATCCCGAGGATCATCGCCGTGATCGCCGTCCCGCTGTTGCGGGGTCCGGCGGGCACGAGGTAGGCCGGGGCGTACACCTGCATCGGCTGCGACGGCGCATACTGCGGCTGCGTCGGCGGCTGCAGCGACTGCGGCTGATGCTGCGTCGGCTGATCCGGATACGTCATGCAGCTCCCCCTCGGTCTGCGCTGTGCGCGGTGCGCTCTGAGCGTAGCGGTCCGACAGGAGGCGAGGGACCGCGGCGCATTCCCGCACCGCGCCGCGTGCGACGGACCTTCACAGCTCGTTCACCTTCGGGCCACCGTCACGACAGGCGGATGGGGAGCGGTCCCCCTATGTTGCCGGAGTCGGCCATACAGCTCGACTTGTCCCGGGCCGGCATCCTCCTGCATTCCACATACCCGGAAGGTACTCATGCAGACCACCCTTAAGCGCGGCCTCGCGCTGACCGCGGGCCTCACGCTCGCATTCGGACTCGCCGCCTGCTCGTCCACCCCGGCGGCGGAGGAAACCCCCGCCGGCGAGGCGCCCGCCGCAGAGGCCCCCGCGACCGAGGGCACGTTCGCGAAGGACGAGAACACGATCGTCTTCGCCACGCTCCCCGACCACGAGGGCGCCGAGCAGGACGCTCAGCCGATCGCCGACTGGATCGCCGAGATCACCGGCAAGAACGTCGAGCTGTACCAGGCCACCGACTACACCGCCGTCGTGCAGGGCCTCGCGTCCGACAAGATCGATGTGGCGCAGATCTCCGCCTTCACCTACTACCAGACGCAGGCGGCAGGCGGCGAGATCGAGCCCATCGGCGCGCAGATCACGGAGGAGGGCGCCGAGCCCGGCTACTTCTCGGTCGCCATCAAGAACCCGGCCGCCACCGACGTCGCGTCGCTCGCCGACTTCGCCGACCAGCCGATCTGCTTCGTCAACCCGACCTCGACCTCGGGCTTCGCCGTCCCCATGGGCGGCCTGCTCGACGCCGGCGTGACCGTCGCGGAGGAGAACCGCCTCTTCGGCGAGGAGCACGACCTCAACGCGGCGAAGGTCGCCGAGGGCGTCGACTGCCAGGTCGGCTTCGCGCAGGACGTGGACGCCGACCCGCTGATCGAGGCCGGCGAGCTCGAGGAGGTCGACCGCGTGCAGGTTCCGGCCGCCCCGATCGTCATGCAGTCGGCTCTGCCGCAGGACGTCAAGGACCAGCTGACCGCCGCCATCGCCGACTCCACGCAGGAGTCGCTCACCGACGCGGGCATCGAGCTGAACGACTTCCTCAAGGAGAGCTGGTTCGGCTTCGGCAAGGTCGACGACGCGTACTACGACCTGATCCGCACCCTCTGCACCGAGATCGCCGACGAGGTCGAGGCCTGCCGCGCGTAAGCGCCGCACGCCCCTCCCCCTCGGACACAGCGAAAGCACACTGAGATGACGAACAGCGACACCCCCACCGCCACGGCGGTTCAGATCACCGATCTGGGCAAGACCTATCCCGGGGCCACCGGGCCGGCCTTGACGGGGGTGTCGCTGTCCGTCGCTCCCGGCGAGATCGTCGTCCTGCTGGGCCTGTCCGGCTCCGGCAAGTCGACCCTCCTCCGCCACATCAACGGTCTCGAGACCCCGAGCACCGGCTCGGTCGTGTCGCTCGGTCACGACGTCGCCTCGCTGAAGGGCCGCGCGCTGCGCGAGCTGCGCGGCCGCGTCGGCTTCATCTTCCAGCAGTTCGAGCTCGTCGGTCCGCTGACCGTGCTCGAGAACGTGCTGACCGGCGCGCTGTCGACCCTCGGCGGTCCGCGCGTCGGCCTCTTCATGTACCCCAAGTCCCTGCGCGAGAAGGCGCTCGGCCACCTCGACCGCGTCGGTCTGCTCGAACGCGCCTACCAGCGCGCCGACACACTCTCCGGCGGCCAGCAGCAGCGCGTGGCGATCGCCCGCGCCCTCATGCAGGATCCGGACATCCTGCTCGCCGACGAGCCGGTCGCATCCCTCGACCCGGAATCCAGCAGCCAGGTGATGGCCCTCATCCGCGAGATCGCGGCCGAGCGCGGCCTCACCGTCGTCTGCTCGCTTCACCAGGTCGACCTCGCGCTCAGCTGGGGCGACCGGATCGTCGGCCTGCGCGCCGGCGAGGTCGTGCTCGACATGACGACCGAGAACCTCACGCGCGAGCAGGTCATGGAGATCTACGGCCGCGTCGCCACGACGACGGCAGAGATCGACGCGGTCACCGCCGAGCTCGCCGAGGCTCGCGAGCAGGTGCTCGCGGCCGAGATCCGCCGCAACGCCGGCGAGCGCCTGCAGCAGGGCTTCGCCGAGGAGGACCCGTCGTGACGGCTCCCGCCGTCCAGGTCGGACTCGCCGACCGCATCACAGCCGTCCCGCGTCCCGCTCCGCGGCTGTCGACCGTCGTGTCGTACGCCGTCATCATCGGGGTGCTGGGCCTCGGGGTGTGGTCGTTCATCGCGCTCGACTACAACCTCGCGAACTTCGGCACCACGGGCGACAACATCGCACGATTCCTGAACTCGGCGACGCCCATGCAGTGGCCCGGGTTCGAGGTGATGGCGACCGTGGGCGCCGGCGGCGCCAAGGTCTTCACGATCGAGTGGGTCGGCTGGGAGCCGGTCGGGCACATGATCGAGGCAATCGCGATCACGCTCGCGATCACGATCGCCGCGACGTTCCTGTCCGCCCTCCTCTCCATCCCCGTCGCCTACGGCGCCGCCCAGAACACGACTCCCGGTCCGACCGTGATGGCGATCTGCCGCGGCATCGGCGTGCTCGCCCGCGCGGTGCCCGACATCGTCTTCGTCGTGTTCTTCGCGTTCCTCTGGTTCAACTCGGGCACGCTGCCGGCGATCGTCGCCGTCGCCCTCCACTCCGTCGGCATGATCTCGAAGATGTTCGCGGACGCCATCGAGCAGATCGACGAGGGCCCGCGCCTCGCGGTGCGCTCGGCCGGCGGGTCGAAGATCCAGGAGTTCTGGACGGGCGTCGTGCCGCAGGCCCTGCCCGCGTGGATCGCCGTCACCCTCCACCGCGCTGACATCAACCTGCGCGGCACGGTCATCCTCGGCGTCGTCGGCGTCGTGGGTCTCGGCTACGACCTCGACGAGGCTCTGCACGCCGGCCCCTCGGGCCTGCGCCGCGTCATCCCGCTCGTGCTCGTGATCATCGTGCTGTGCCTGGCGTTCGAGATCATCTCGTCGCTTGTGCGCGCCCGCCTGCTCGGCGTCGAGCCCACGGGCAAACGCCTCGGCGACGTCGTCGCGCGGGCCGCATCGAAGAACAAGGCCGCGGCGCCCGCGCTGGCCGCCGTGGCCGCCGAGCGCGACCCCGACAAGCGCATCGCGAACGCCCTGAAGCGTCCCTGGGATCGCCGTCGCCTCGCGTCGACGATCTGGATCTGGGTCGGCATCGCCGTCGTCGTCGCCTCCTTCCTCTACTGCGCGCCCAACGTGGCGAAGATCTTCGCCCCCGAGTGGGACCAGGTGAACAACCCCGCCCTCGACCGCGCCCTGTGGCCGCCCACGATCGGCGATCGCACCTGGGCCGTGGTGCTCGATGCCGTGCTGACGACGCTGAAGGTCGCGTTCACGGCGACCCTGATCGCCGCGGTCATCTCGGCCTTCGTCGGCCCGCTGTCGGCGCGCAACGTCGCGCCGGCGCGCTGGGTGCGCAGCCTGTTCCGCGGCATCACGATCTTCCTACGCGCGGTGCCCGAGCTCGTCGTGGCCATCCTGTTCATCATCGCGACCGGCTTCGGCGCGCAGGCGGCGGCGCTCGCGCTCGGCGTCGGCGGCGTGGGCCTGCTCGGCAAGCTCATCGGCGACTCCATGGAGGAGGTGCCGAACGGCCCCGAGCGCGCGCTCTCCGCGGCGGGCGGCACGCGGCCGCAGGTGTTCTTCTCCTCGACCGTCCCGCTGTCGGTCCCGGCCCTCGTCAGCCACCTGATGTACGTGCTCGACCACAACATCCGCTCCGCGACGCTGCTCGGCGTCGTCGGCGCGGGCGGCATCGGCTTCCTGCTGCTCAACGCCCTGCAGGGACGTCACTTCGACCAGGTGAACGCCTTCCTGTTCGTGATCATCGCGATGGTGGTCGTCGTCGAGGGCGCGTCGGTCCTGATCCGCCGCGCCCTGAAGTGATGCCCGACCGCTACGACCTCGCGGTCGTCGGCGCCGGCATCCTCGGCCTCGGCCACGCCGCCGCGGCGATGGAGCGCGGGCTGAAGGTCGTCGTGGTCGACCGCGCCACGGCGATCACCGGCGCCACGGTGCGCAACTTCGGTCACGTCGGCACGACGATGCAGGCCGGCGAGGGCCGCGACTACGCGGAGCGGGCGCGGGAGCTGTGGCTGCGCTACGCACCGCGCGCCGGGTTCTGGCTGCGTCAGACCGGCACGCTCATGGTCGCGCACGCCGAGGACGAGCTCGCGGTGCTGAGCGAGTCGGTTCCCGGTCAGCTTCTGGACGGCGAGGCGGTGCGCCACCGCGTGCCGGTGCCCGGCGCGATCGGCGGCGCGTTCCTGCCACGCGATCTGCAGGTCGACCCGCGGGAGGCGGCGCCCCGGCTCGCCGACTACCTGTCGCGCCGCGGGGTCGACTTCCGCTGGCGCACCACCGCTCTCGGCGTCGAGCCCGGCATGCTGCACACGAGCCGCGGCGAGATCTCGGCGAGCGCGATCGTCTTCGCCGTGAACTTCGACGTCGACCACCTCTTCCCCGGGATCGCCGAGGAGCACGGGATCATCCGCTGCGGGCTCGACATGATGCTCGCCGACGGCGTCGGCCTCGGGGTGCCGCTGCTGACCGGATCGTCCCTGCTGCGGTACTCGGCGTTCGCCGGCACTCCCTCCGTCGCCCGGCTGCGGGACCGCCTGCATGCCGAGCAGCCCGAGCTGATCGCGCGAGACGTCAACCAGATGTACACCGAGCGTCCCGACGGCACGCTCGTCGTCGGCGACACGCACTACCGCGACGTGACCGTGACGCCGTTCCAGGACGAGGCGGCGTTCGAGCTGCTGGAGCGACGCGCGCGCGAGCTGTTCGGCCGATCCGAGCTGCGCATCCGCCAGCGCTGGCAGGGCGTCTACGCGTCGGCACCGCGGGACTTCCTGCGGGCCGCCCCGATGGACGGTGTGCGCGTCGTGTCGGTCACGACCGGCATCGGCATGACGACGGGCCTGGGCCTCGCCGAGTCGGTCGTGTCGGACCTGTTCGGCTGATCGCGCCGCGACCGGTCGTTGAGCGGAGTGAGCGCCAGCGAGGAGTCGAAGCCATCGGTCGTGGACCTGTTACGGCGGCTTCGACTCGCTGGCGCTCGCTCAGCCCGTTTCGACTCCGCTTCGCTCCGCTCAACGACCAGAAGGCGGAACGACCAGCGGGCGAGTCACCCACCGGTCGTTGAGCGGAGTGAGCGCCAGCGAACGCAGTCGAAACGGGTTGAGCGACGAGCGCCAGCGAGGAGTCGAAAGCAGCGGCGGTGCGCCGCGGGTCAGTCGTCGCTGCCGAAGATCCGCTTCAGCATGCCGGTCTTCTTCTTCGGGTTGAGCTGCTTCTGCAGGTACACGGTGCCGAGCCAGCGATCGAACTTGTAGCCGACCTTGCCCATCCGGCCCACCTCCACGAAGCCGAGCTTCTCGTGCAGCGCGATCGAGCTCTCGGCGCCCTTGTCGCTGATCACGGCGACGAGCTGGCGCAGGCCGATCTCCTCGCAGGCCTCGATGAGCGCCTCGAGCAGCGCGCGCCCGAGGCCCTTTCCCCGCGCCGCCTGGCCGAGGTAGATCGAGTTCTCCACCGTGTAGCGGAACGCCGACTTGCCCGCCCACGGCGACACCAGCGCGTATCCCAGCACCTGGCCGCTCGGGCTCACGGCCACGAGGAACGGCAGGCCGAGCTTCTGCAGGTGGTCGAACTTCTCGCGCCACCGCTTGTGGCTCCAGGCCTTCTCGTCGAAGGTGACCACCGAGTTGCGCACGTAGTAGTTGTAGATCTCGCGGATGTCGGGGATGTCCGCGGGCGTCGCCGGCCGGATCTCGTACGTGAAGGGCCGCTCGGGGGCGGGCCGCTTCTGCAGGTGCCGCGGCAGCACGCGGCGCTTCTGGTACTCCTCCTCCAGCATGGGTCTCAGCCTATGCCGGGATGCGCCAGTCGACCGGGGCCGCACCCTGCTGCTCGAGCAGCGAGTTCACGCGCGAGAACGGCCGGGACCCGAAGAACCCGCGGCTCGCCGACAGCGGCGAGGGGTGCGCCGACTCGACCCAGGGCGTCGCGCCGAGCATCGGCTTCAGGCCCGAGGCGTCGCGCCCCCACAGGATCGCGACGAGCGGCGCGTCCCGCTCGACGAGCGTGCGGATCGCGTGCTCGGTCACCTTCTCCCAGCCCCAGCCCCGGTGTGATGCGGGAGCGCCGGGGCGCACGGTGAGCACCCGGTTGAGCAGCATGACCCCCTGGTCGCTCCAGGCCGACAGTTCGCCGTGCGGGGCGGGCGCGATGCCGAGGTCGTCCTGCAGCTCGCGGTAGATGTTGCCGAGGCTCCGCGGCAGCGGGCGCACGTGCTTCTCGACCGCGAAGGACAGGCCGATCGGATGCCCCGGGGTCGGGTACGGATCCTGGCCGACGATCAGCACGCGCACGTCCGCGAGCGGCCGTTGGAACGCGCGCAGCACGTGCTCCCCGGCGGGCAGATACCCGTGCCCGGCGGCGACCTCGCCGCGCAGCCTCTCCCCGAGGGCGGCGATGTCGCCGGCGACGGGCGCGAGGGCCTCGGCCCAGCCCGGATCCATCAGTCCGGCCGCGGCGAGCTCCGGCAGCGTCATCGCCATGTCAGGCGGATGCCTCCAGGCCCGCGTCCTCCTCGCGCACGGTTCCCTTCCACGACCACGGGAAGTCGATCCACAGATCCGTCGCCTTCCAGGCGTAGTCCGGCTCGATGATCGTCGTCGGCTTGGTGTAGATCGTGACGGAGCGCACATCCGCTCCCCGCCCCTTGAGCAGGTCGACGGCGAGCGCGAGCGTGCGACCCGAGTCGGCGACGTCGTCGACGAGCAGCACGCGGCGTCCGTCGAGGTATGCCATGTCGAGCTCGGGCGGAAGCACCTCGGGCGCGTCGAGCACGGTGCCGATGCCGGTGTAGAACTCGACGTTCAGGGCACCGCAGTTCTTGGCGCCGAGGCCGTACGCGATCGCTCCGGCCGGCAGCAGCCCGCCGCGGGCGATCGCGACGACGACCTCCGGCTCGAAGCCGTCGGCGAGGATGCGCCGCGCGAGATCGCGGGTCGCTTCGCCGAAGCCGTCCCAGGTGAGCCGCTCGCGGATGTCGGTGTCTGCCACGCGGGTCCTTCCAGTAGTGTGTGGGTGATCAGTCGCGCGGCGTCAGGGGGCCGCGCGCAAGGATGTGCTGGGCCGACTGCGCGACGGGGCGCATCGTCACCAGGTCGAGGTTCACGTGGCCGGGCGCGTTCAGCGAGTAGGCGATCACGTCGGCGACGTCCTCGGCAACGAGCACGCCGTCCACGCCCTCGTACAACGCGTCCGCGGCGGCCTTGTCACCCAGGCGGTTGAGCGTGAACTCCTCGGTGTGAACCATGCCGGGGGCGATCTCGATCACCCGGATGGGCTCGCCGTTGAGCTCCTGCCGCAGGGCCTTGACCAGCATCCCCTCCCCCGCCTTGGCGGCGTTGTAGCCGCCGCCGCCCGGGTAGGCGACCTGCGCCGCGGTCGAGGTGACGAACAGGGTGTCCGCGTGGCCCGATCCGGATCGGATGGCGTCGCGCAGCTGGGGCAGCAGGGCCTTCACCAGACGCTGGGCCGAGAGCACGTTGACCTCGAACATCCAGGTCCAGTCGTCGGCGTCGCCGTCCTCGATGCGGTCGGTGCCGCGGGCGCCGCCGGCGACGTGGACGAGCGCCTGGATGCCGCCGGTGGCCGCGACGTGGGCGGCGAGCGCGTCGACGTCGGCCTGGGCGGTGAGGTCTGCCGCGAAGACGGCGGCACCGGTCTCATCCGCGAGGGCCTCGAGCCGATCGGCGCGGCGCGCGACGCCGAGCACGTCCCATCCGCTCGCCCGCAGGGCGCGCACCGTGGCGGCGCCGATCCCCGAGCTCGCTCCCGTCACGACCGCGCGCCGCGGGGCGCCTGCTTCGGTGTTCGTCACCTCTCAAACCTACCCGGCCGTCATGCGGACGTATGTGACGCCGCGTGTCCGCTCCGTTGCCCGCCTCCGACGGCGGACGTAACGTCGGTGCAAGGCCGCGCACGGCCCGCCGACTTCACCCCGACCGGAGGTTCCCATGGCCGAGAACACCTCGTCGCCGCAGCTGCGTTTCGAGACCCTGCAGATCCACGCCGGCGCTGCGCCGGATCCGGTCACGGGCGCCCGCGCGACGCCGATCTACCAGACGACGTCGTACGTGTTCCGCGACTCCGACCACGCGAAGAACCTGTTCGCGCTGGCGGAGCCCGGCAACATCTACACCCGCATCCAGAACCCGACGCAGGATGTCGTCGAGCAGCGCCTCGCCGCCCTCGAGGGCGGCACGGGCGCGCTGCTGGTGGCGAGCGGCCAGGCCGCCGAGACCTTCGCCGTGCTGAACATCGCGCAGGCCGGCGACCACATCGTCTCGTCGTCGTCGATCTACGGCGGCACGTACAACCTGTTCAAGTACACGCTCGCGAAGCTCGGCATCGAGGTCTCGTTCGTCGAGAACCAGGACGACCCCGGCGCCTGGCGCGCGGCCGTCCGCCCGAACACGAAGCTGTTCTTCGCCGAGACGATCGGCAACCCGCAGATCAACGTGCTCGACATCCGCACGGTCGCCGACATCGCCCACGAGAACGGCGTGCCGCTCATCGTCGACAACACGATCGCGACGCCGTACCTGATCCGCCCGTTCGAGCACGGCGCCGACATCATCGTCCACTCCGCGACCAAGTTCCTCGGCGGCCACGGCACGGTCATCGGCGGCGTCATCGTCGACGGCGGCCGCTTCCGCTGGTCGGAGAACGGCGAGAAGTTCCCGGGTCTCACGACGCCCGACCCCTCGTACCACGGCGCCGTCTACACCGATGCGGTCGGCGACGAGCTCGCCTACATCATCAAGGCGCGCGTGCAGCTGCTGCGCGACCTCGGCGCCTCGATCGCGCCGCAGAGCGCCTGGCAGCTCATCCAGGGCATCGAGACCCTGTCGCTGCGCGTCGAGCGCCACGTGCACAACGCGCAGCAGGTGGCCGAGTGGCTCGAGAACCACCCCGACGTCGCGACCGTGAACTACTCGGGGCTTCCCACCTCGCCCTGGTACGCCGCGGCGAACACGTACGCCCCGAAGGGCGTGGGCGCCGTGCTGTCGTTCGAGCTCAAGGGCGGCGTGGACGCCGGCCGCACGTTCGTCGACTCGCTGCAGCTGTTCAGCCACCTGGCGAACATCGGCGACGTGCGCTCGCTCGTCATCCACCCCGCCTCGACGACGCACTCGCAGCTGACCCCCGAGCAGCAGCTCAGCGCGGGTGTCACGCCCGGCCTCGTGCGCCTGTCGGTCGGCCTCGAGAACGTCGACGACCTGATCGCCGACCTCGAGCAGGCGCTCGCCGCGGCCCGCAGCATCTCGTCTGCCCGCGTCTGACCCGCGCGCCGCGAGAGTCCACCTCCGCGCCGAGAATCCCGTCACGCCCGGATTCTCGGCGCGGAGTCGCATTGTCGCCGCGTAACAGTGGCCGGGCGCGCTCACGCCGCCGGGCAGAATGAAGCGCATGGACTGGCAGATCTCCGAGGACACGGTGCCGTCGAGCATGGTGACGGAGGCCGACGCCCGGTCGATGGTCGGCCGTCCCCCGGCCTCGGGCGCCTGGCGCGACGGCGACCCGGCCGGCGACCGCCGGTTCGCCTCCTTCGGCGAGCTGCGCCTCGAGGGCGGCGGCATCCTGCCGTCCTTCCGGATCGCGTATGAGACCTGGGGCGAGCTGAATCCGGCGCGCGACAACGCCATCCTGATCGCGCACGCGCTCACGGGCGACAGCCACGTGCGCGGCGACGCCGGCCCCGGGCATCCGACGGCCGGCTGGTGGGGCGACATCGTCGGCCCCGGCGCGCCCATCGACACCGACCGCTGGTTCGTGGTGGCGCCGAACATCCTGGGCGGCTGCCAGGGATCGACCGGCCCCGCGAGCATCCACCCCGACGGCGAGGCGTGGGCGGCCCGGTTCCCGTATCTGACCGTGCGCGATCAGGTCGCCGCGCAGGCGAGGCTCGCGGATGCCCTGGGCATCGACGTCTGGGCGGCGGTGATCGGCGGCTCGATGGGCGGGATGCACGCGCTCGAGTGGGCCGTCGGAGAGCCGGATCGCGTCGCCCGCCTCGCGGTGCTGTCGGCGCCTCCCGTGACGACGGCCGACCAGATCGCCCTGAACTCGGTGCAGCTCGAGGCGATCCACATCGACCCGCGCTTCCGCGGCGGCGAGTACTACGAGGCCGCGGCCGGCGACGGACCGCATCGGGGCCTGGCGCTCGCCCGCCGGATGGCGCTGCTGAACTACCGCAGTCCCACCGAGCTCAACTCGCGGTTCCAGCGCTCGTGGCAGTCGGGCGTCAGCCCGCTCGGGCACGGGGGTCGGTTCGCGGTCGAGTCGTACCTCGACTTCCACGGCAACAAGTTCACGCGGCGCTTCGACGCGAACTCGTACATCCGACTCGTCGGCGCGATGGACTCCCACGACGTCGGCCGCGATCGGGGCGGCGTCGAGGACGCCCTCGGCCGCGTGACGGCGACGTCCCTTGTGCTCGGCATCGACTCGGATCGCCTGTTCCCCATCGACGGCCAGCGCCGGATCGCGCGCGGCATCCCGCGGACGCTCGACGGGGACGAGGCGGTCGTGCTGAACAGCGACTTCGGGCACGATGGATTCCTGATCGAGACCGCCGCGGTCGGAGCGCATCTGCGGCGCCTGCTCGCGAGCGACTGACCGAGGGGAGCCGCCGATGGATCCGGCATGGACCGCCGCGCTGCTCGCCATCGCCTCCGGCACCGTCTCGGGCCTGCGTCCCTACTTCGTCGTGCTGACGCTCGGCGCGGTGAAGGCTCTCGTCCCGCTCGATGCCGCCGGCCCCGCCGCCGGCGTGATCGAGGCGATCCCCGACATGCTCGCCCAGCCGTGGGTGCTGATCGTGGTGGGCCTGCTCGCCCTCGGCGAGGTCGTGGTCGACAAGCTGCCCTACCTCGACTCGGCGTGGGACGGCATCCATCTCGTCCTGCGTCCGCTGTTCGGCGCGGCGCTCGGCTACGGCATCGGCGTCGGCGTCGACGAGGGAACGGGCGTGGCGGTCGGCGCCGCCGTCGCGGGCGGTGTCACGGCGGCGGGCGTGAGCTTCGGCAAGACCGCGACCCGGGCAGTGGTCAACATGCTGCCCGAGCCGGTGTCGAACGTGCTGGTGAGCTTCGGCGAGGACGCCGCGGCCGTCATCCTGCTCGTGCTGAGCTTCCTGCTGCTGCCGCTCGCGGCCGTCCTCGCCGTGCTGCTGCTGGTGGGCGCCGTGATGCTGATCGTGCGGATGCGGCGGAAGCTCGCCGAGCGCCGACGGCGCGCCGCCGGGGCCGCGGGCTCGAGCTAGTCGAGCCGCGACCCCGCGGTCAGACGCTCGCGAGGGCTTCGGCGACGACGTCGAGACCCTCGTTCAGCAGCTCGTCGCCGATGGACAGCGGCGGCAGGAACCGGATGACGTTGCCGTACGTGCCGCAGGTGAGGACGATGACGCCCTCGGCGATGGCGGCCTTCGCGACCGCCGCCGCCAGGGCCGCATCCGGCTCCTTCGTGGTGGGATCGACGAACTCGACGGCCATCATTGCGCCGAGACCGCGCACGTCGCCGATGCGCGCGTCACCCGCCTGCAGCGCGGTGAAGCGGTGGCGGATGATCGCGCCGACCTCGGCCGCGCGTGCGGGGAGGTCCTCGGTCTCGTAGGCGTCGATCGCGGCGAGCGCCGCGGCGCAGGCGATGGGGTTGCCGGCGTAGGTGCCGCCCAGGCCGCCGGGGTGGGCGGCGTCCATGATCTCGGCGCGGCCCGTGACCGCGGCGAGCGGGAGGCCAGCGGCGAGCCCCTTGGCCGTGGTGATCAGGTCGGGCACGATGCCGAAGAGCTCGCTCGCGAACATGGCGCCGGTGCGGGCGAACCCGGTCTGCACCTCGTCGGCGATGAACACGACGCCGTTGTCGCGGCACCACTCGACGAGGGCGGGAAGGAAGCCGTCGGCGGGGACGATGAAGCCGCCCTCGCCCTGGATCGGCTCGATGATGACGGCGGCGACCTGGTCTCCGCCGATCTGCTTCTCGATCATCGAGATCGCGCGCGCGGCGGCCTCGGCGCCCGTCAGCCCGTCGCGGAACGGGTACGACAGCGGGGCGCGGTAGACCTCGGGGGCGAAGGGGCCGAACCCGCTCTTGTAGGGCATGGTCTTCGCCGTGAGCGCCATGGTGAGGTTGGTGCGGCCGTGGTATCCGTGGTCGAAGGCGACGATCGCCTGACGGCCCGTGTGCTTGCGCGCGATCTTGACCGCGTTCTCGACCGCCTCGGCGCCGGTGCTGAACAGGGCGCTCTTCTTCGCGTGGTCGCCGGGGGTGAGACGGTTCAGCGCCTCCGCCACGGCGACGTACGACTCGTACGGCGAGACCATGAAGCAGGTGTGGGTGAACGCGGCGACCTGGCGCTGCACGGCCTCGACCACCTTGGGATGCGCGTTGCCGACCGTTGTCACCGCGATGCCCGAGCCGAGGTCGATCAGGGAGTTGTCGTCGGCGTCGACGATCACTCCCCCGCCCGCGGCGACGGCCGAGATCGGGGCGGAGTGACCGACGCCCACGGCGACGGCCTCGGCCTTGCGCGCCAGCAGCTCCTGCGAGCGGGGCCCCGGGATCGCGGTGACGAGGCGGCGCTCCTGCGGGAGGGAGGGACCTCCCACGACGGTGCCGGCTGCGAACGACTCAGTGGTGACGGTCATGCGCCGATTGTAGGCGGCGCCGCGGCATCCGGCCGGAGCTCAGGCCTGCAGGACCGGCACCCGCTCGGCGCGGCGCTCGAGCGCGAAGCTCGCGAGCACCATGCCGACGCCCAGCACCGCCAGGACGATGCCCAGCCACGCCGGGGCGACATAGCCCCAGCCGAGGGCGATCACGCCGCCGCCGAGGGCGGCGCCGAGGCTGTTGCCGATGTTCATCCCCGAGTGGTTGAGGGCCGCCGCGATCGTCGGGCGGTCGCCGGAGACGTCCATCAGTCGGGTCTGCACCGCGGGCCCCGCCAGCGCGCTGATCGCTCCGAACAGCAGCATCGCGATCACCAGGGTCACGGCGTTGTGCGCGGCGACGCCGACGACCGCGGAGCCGACCGCGAGCAGCACGAAGGCGGCCACCAGGGCGCGCGCGAGGTTGCGGTCGGCGACGACGCCGCCCACGAGGTTGCCCACCGTCATGCCGAGGCCCGTCGCGACGAGCACGATCGGCACCGCCCACTCGGGGGCGCCGGCGACCTCGGTCATGATCGGCGAGATGTAGCTGTAGATCGCGAAGAACGAGCCGAAGCCGATGGCGCCGACGCCGAGCGTCATCCAGACCTGACCGAGCCGGAAGACGCCGAGCTCGTGCCGCAGGGAGCGGGATCCCTCGCTCGGCATCGACGGGACGACGAGCGCGATCATCAGCACGCCCAGGGCGAAGATCCCGACGACCACCGCATAGGCGGCGCGCCATCCGGCGACCTGCCCGAGCCACGTCCCGAGCGGCACCCCCACGACGTTCGCGACCGTCAGGCCGCTCATCACGATCGAGACGCCACGGGCCCGTTTGCCGGGGCCGAGCAGGTCGGCGGCGACGATCGCCGCGATGCCGAAGTACGCGCCGTGCGGGAGGCCCGCGATCAGCCGCGCGATCGCCACGGTCTCGAAGGTCGGCGCGAGCACTGTCAGCAGGTTGCCGACGAGCAGCAGGGAGGCGAGGACGATCAGCACGCGGTGACGCGGGAACCGCGCCGCGTAGCCCGCGATGAGCGGAGCGCCGATCACGACGCCGAGCGCGTACAGGCTGATCAGCAGGCCGGCCTGCGCGATCGCATCCGCCTGGCTCGTCGCCCAGGCGGTCGCGAGCAGGTCGCGCGCGATGCCGGGAAGCAGCCCCATGGAGACGAATTCGGTCATGCCGATGCCGAAGGAGCCGATGGCGAGGGAGAGGAGCGCCCACATCGCCGCCCCCCTCGACGGGGTCGAGGAGGTCATGCGTACAAGCCTAAGGGGCGCCGGACGGCTCCGCGCGCACAGGGGCCGGGACCGGGGTCAGCGGTCGGACTCGTCGATCGCCGCCTCGAGGCGGGCGATCTTGCCGTCGATCTCGCCCGAGTATCCGGGGCGGATGTCGGCCTTGAGCACAAGCGAGACGCGCGAGCCGAACGGCATCACGGCCTCGGTGGCGCGCTTGACGACATCCATCACCTCGTCCCAGGTCTCACCCTCGATCTCGGTGAACATCGACGTTGTGCGGTGGGCGAGGCCCGACTCGCGCACGACCTTGACGGCCGCGGCGACGGCGTCGTGAACGGATCCGTCGGGGTTCTCGACGTTCGAGCCGGACGGGGCGACGGAGAAGGCGACGAGCATTGGTTGTCTCCTGTTTCGTGTTCAGACGGCGGCGGGAGCCGGCGCGACGGGATGCCGCGCGGCGGAGCGGATCGGCACCCGCGCGAGGCGCACGATCGCCCAGATCATGAGGATCACGAGCACGATGTTGCGCGCCGTGAGGACGGTCACCGCGGTGACGTCTGCCGCGAGGAGACCGCCGTAGAGCAGCGGATACACCGCCTGCGTGAGCGCCGCGGTGAGCAGACCCAGCGCCACGAACGGACGGGCGCCGCGCCGGTCGAGGACGATCCAGAGGACGAGCGGCGGGATGAGCCAGTCGTGGAACTGCGGGGATCCGACCTTGTTCAGCGCGATCAGCACGACGACCAGCGCGAGCGCGAGCGGGGGAAGCAGCCGCACGATCGAGGCGCCGCGCCGGGCCTTGAGGGCGCCGAGCAGCACAACGGCGACCGTGGCGAGCACGAGCAGCGGGGTCATCGCGGCGATCACGAGGTCGACGTTCGGGCCGGTCACCTGGAAGGTCAGGATGTTCTCGTCGTAGAACAGCCACCACCCGTCGAGGTGCAGGGCCGCGCCCCAGAGGTACACGCTGCTGACGGGCGCCTCGAGCTGAAGCCCCCGGCCCGTCTGCGCCGTCACGAAGCCGAGCAGGTGCGCCGCTCCCCCGGCGAGCACCACGACGGCCACGACCAGAGCGGAGGCGACGAGCGCACCCGTGACGACCTCGAGCCGACGGCGGAGGGCGACGAAGGCCGCGGCGAGGAGGGCCGCCGGCCACACCTTGATCCACGCGCCCGCGGCGAGCAGCCCCGCGGCGAGCACGGGGCGGCGGACGATCCAGAGCAGCCCGACGATCGCGAGCGGCACGGTGATCGCGTCGATCCGGTACATCCCCACCGGCCCCAGCAGCAGGATGAACGCGAGCCAGAACCACGCGGCCGTCGACCGCGAGCGCGACCGGCCGTCGCCGAGGAGCACCCAGAATCCGGCCGCGTTGCACAGCGTCACGAGCACCGCCCACGCGACGGTGTAGCCCCCGAGCCACGCGAAGGCGTGCGCGAGGATCATCGGCGCGAGCGCAAGGTGCGGGTAGACCCACGACTCCGTGATCCCGACGATGGATGCCCCGTGCAGGGCGGCGTTCGACCACGGCTCGTACACGAAGTACACATCGCCCATCGGCTGATTCGGCAGCTGCCAGCCGAGCCAGCCGACGAGCACGTGGACGAGCGCGAAGGCGAGCCAGGGAAGCAGTCGCCGACGCACGATGCTCATCCTAGGAGGCGCCGGTGTCCTGCTCACGCGCGGCGAGCGCTGCGGCATACGCGGCCGGGAGGTGCGCGGCGACATCGAGGGCGGTGATCGGATGCCCCGTTCCGCCGGAGGCCGTGCCGGCGGCGAGCCGCGCCGCATGGCCGTGCAGCCAGGCGCCGGTCGCCGCGATCTTCGCCAGGGCCTCGGCGTCGACGGGGCCGGTCGCCGCCGCCGTCGCCGCCACGGCGCCGATCGCCCCGGCGAGCACGTCTCCCGTTCCCGCGGTGGCGAGCCACGGGGTGCCGGCCCGCACGACCGTGAACCAGCCCGTGGGCGAGGCGACGATGGTGGCGGTGCCCTTCAGCAGCACCGCTCCCCCGAGCGCCACCGCCGTCTCGCGGGCCACGAGCAGGCGCTCGTCGAAGCCGCGTTTCAGGCGGCCCTTGAGAGGGTCGTCGCCCTCGACGTCGTCGACGCCGAGCCCCAGCGGGATGCGCACCTCGGCGAGCTCGCCGTCGTGCGGTGTGACGACGATGGGGCCGCGCGACTCGGCCGCGAGGTCGAGCGCTCCGGCGTCGACGATGACCGGCGCGCCCGAGCGCAGGATGTGGATCATCGCCGACCGCACGTCGTCGGGCCGCGTGCGCGCGTCCACGCCCGAGCCGATCACCCACGCGTCGGCCCGGCCCTGCCCGGTCACGACCTCCGGCCGTCGCTGCAGCACGAGCCGCGCGACATCCGGGTCGCCGATCCAGCGCACCATGCCCGCGCCGCTGCGTGCCGCGCCCTCGGCGCCGAGCACCGCGGCACCGGGGTACGCGGGCGATCCGGTGCGCAGCGCCACCACACCCCGGGAATACTTGTGCGAGGCCGCCGTTGGCATCCGGAGGACCGATGCCGCATCCGCCGCGGTCCACTCGCGTGCTTCCATGCCGTCACCCTAATCCCCGTCCCGGGCGCCGTCCCGGTCACGATCGGAGTTCCATGAGCCTGCTGTTCACCCCGCTCACGCTGCGCGATGTCACCGCCCGCAACCGCCTGTGGGTGGCGCCGATGTGCCAGTACAGCGCCGAGGACGGCATGCCGAACGACTGGCATCACGTGCACCTCGCGCAGTTCGCGTCGGGCGGTGCGGGCCTGGTGGTCGCCGAGGCGACCGCGGTGGTGCCGGAGGGCCGCATCTCGCCGCGCGACGTCGGGCTGTGGAACGACGCACAGCGCGAGGCGTGGCGCCCGATCGTCGCCGCGATCCACGCGCGGGGAGCCCTCGCCGGCGTCCAGCTCGCCCACGCCGGCCGCAAGGGATCGACCTGGTGGCCGTTCGCGGGCCACGACGGCACCGTCCCGTCCGAGGAGGGCGGATGGACCACCGTCGCGCCGTCCGCGATCGCGTACCCCGGATTCGCGGCCCCCGTCGCGCTCGACGCCGCGGGCATCGCGGCCGTTGTCGAGGCCTTCCGCGCTGCGGCGCGTCGCGCGCTGGACGCCGGCTTCGACGTGCTCGAGGTGCACGCCGCCCACGGCTACCTGCTTCACGAGTTCCTCTCGCCGCTCACCAACGAGCGCGAGGACGAGTGGGGCGGCAGCCTCGAGAACCGCGCCCGCATCGTGGTCGACGTCGTCCGCGCCGTCCGCGCGGAGGCCGGCGAGGGAGTGCCGGTGCTCGTGCGCTTCTCGGCCTCGGATGCCGCGCCGGGCGGCCTCGTCCCCGAGGACGTCGCGCAGGCGGCGCGCTGGGTGGCCGACGCAGGCGCCGATCTCGTCGACGTCTCGAGCGCGGGCCTCGTCGCTCACCAGCAGCTGTCCGTGGGCCCCGGGTATCAGGTGCCGTTCGCGGAGCGCATCCGCGAGCTCGCCGAGGTGCCCGTCGCCGCCGTGGGAATCATCACGACGGGCGAGCAGGCCGAGCGGATCCTGCAGGACGGCTCGGCCGACGCCATCTTCGCGGCGCGCGAGTGGCTGCGCGACCCGCACTTCGGACTCCGCGCCGCCACGGAGCTGGGCGAGGACCCCGAAAGCCTCTGGCCGCCGCAGTACCTCCGCGCCTTCCGCCCGCACCGCAAGGCGTCAGTGCCGGCGTCGTGTGGCGTCGTGGACCTCGCCGATGAGCTCCTCGAGGATGTCCTCCAGGAACAGCACCGCCGTCGTCCGCCCCTCCGCGTCGCGCACGCGCGCAAGGTGACGGCCCTGGTGGCGCATCACCGCGAGGGCGTCCTCCAGGTCGGTCGTCTCCAGCACCGGCACCATGTGATGGATGCGCTTGGGCGGGATCGGACGCGCGTACTTCGCGGGCACGTCGCCGTCGTCCGCGGCCTTCAGGACGTCCTTGAGGTGCACGTAGCCGACGGGCTCGCCCTCCAGGTCGACGATCACGTAGCGCGAGTAGCCGTGCTTGGCGACCGCGCGCTCGATCTCATCCGGCGTCGTCGTCTCCGGCAGCGAGACGATCTCGCTCAGCGGCACGGCGACGTCCTTCGCCTTCTTGTCGGTGAACTCGACCGCGGCGGCGACGGCTCCCGAGACGTCGTCGAGGACACCCTCGCGGCGCGACTGCGTCACGATCGTCGCGACCTCGTCGAGCGTGAACGTCGACGCGGCCTCGTTCTTCGGCTCCACGCGGAACAGGCGCAGCACCGCATTCGCGACCCAGTTCAGCGCCCAGATGACCGGATGGAACACCTTCGACACCCACACGAGCGGCGTCGCCAGCAGCAGCACGGCGCGGTCGGGAACGGAGAACGCGATGTTCTTCGCCACCATCTCGCCGAACACCACGTGGAGGTACGACACGAGAAGCAGCGCGATCACAAACGCGACCGTGTCGACGAGCCCCTCGGGCATGCCGGTGAGACCCAGCGGCCCCTCGAGCAGGTGATGGATCGCCGGCTCCGACACGTTCAGGATCAGCAGCGAGCAGATCGTGATGCCCAGCTGCGAGGTCGCGAGCATCAGCGTCGCGTGCTCCATCGCGTACAGCGCGGTCTTTGCGGCCCGCGAGCCGCGCTCGGCGAGCGGCTCGATCTGCGAGCGGCGTGCCGAGATGACGGCGAACTCGGCGCCGACGAAGAAGGCGTTCGCGAGCAGCAGCACCACAAGCCATGCGATTCCGGCCCAGTCGTTCATCGCTCGCCTCGCTTCTCGGAGCCGCGACGCGACTGTCCGGCACGCGATCCCTGGTCGCTCGAGCGCCGCTCGATGATCGGATCCGGCTCGGGCGGCGGGTCGGGGGTGAACCGCACGCGGTCGACGCGGCGTCCGTCCATCCGCTCGACCGACAGCGTCCCGCCCTCGATGCGCACGGAGTCGCCCACGCTCGGGATGCGCTCGAGCACGCTCATGATGTAGCCGCCGACGGTGTCGTAGGCGTCGTCCTGGGGCACCTCGACCTCGGCGCGGTCCTCGAGTTCATCCGGACGCAGCTGGCCGGGGAACGTGATCGAGTCGCGGTGGCGGACGACGCCGGCCAGGCGCCGGTCGTGCTCGTCGGCCACCTCGCCCACGATCTCCTCCACGAGGTCCTCGAGGGTGACGACGCCCGCGGTGCCGCCGTACTCGTCCACGACCACCGCCATCTGGTAGCCGCGCGAGCGCAGCTCGGACACGAGCTGGTCGAGGTGCACGGTCTCGGGCACCCGCAGCGGCTCGGTGGCGAGCGCGGCCGCGGGGACATCGGCCCTGCGCTCGCGCGGCACGGCCACTGCGGCCTTGAGGTGAACGACGCCGACGATGTCGTCCATCGACTCGTCGAACACCGGGAAGCGGCTGTGGCCGGTCTGACGCGCGAGCTCGATCACGTCGTCGGTCGAGTCACCGGCGGCGACCGCGTGCACCCGCGGGCGGGGGGTCATGACGTCGCCGGCGCTGAGGCGCGAGAAGTTCAGGCTGCGGTCGAGCAGCGTCGCGGTGTCCTCCTCCAGCACGCCGGCGAGGGCCGACCGCCGCACGAGGGACGACAGCTCCTCGGCCGTGCGCGCGCCGGAGAGCTCCTCCTTCGGCTCGATGCCGAAGGCCCGCAGCACGGCGTTCGCGCTGCCGTTGAGCAGGGCGACAGCGGGGCGGAACACCGCCGTGAAGGCGATCTGGAACGGTGCCACGAGCTTCGCGGTCGCGAGAGGTACGGCCAGAGCGAAGTTCTTCGGCACGAGCTCGCCGAGGATCATCGACAGGATCGTCGCGATCGCGACGGCGACGACCGTCGCGATGGGCGCGACGGCGGCCTCCGCGAGCCCCCACGACAGCATGACCGGCTCGAGAAGATGCGAGAACGCCGGCTCGAGCGTGTAACCCGTGAGCAGCGTCGTGAGCGTGATGCCCAGCTGGGCGCTCGAGAGGTGCGTGGAGGTCTGGCGCAGCGCCGCGATCGTCATGCCGAGGCGCGTCTCGCCGCGATCGCGGCGGGCCTCGAGATCCGCGCGGTCGAGGTTCACCAGGGCGAACTCGCTCGCGACGAAGAGGCCGGTGCCGACCGTCAGAAGGAGCCCCACGCCGAGCAGGATCAGGTCCATGCGGACCCACCTCCGCTCATCGCGAAGGCCGGGCAGTGGGGCGATCTACTACTGGGAGGGTCGTCCATAGGTCTCCGAGTCTAGGGCCGGCGGCTATGCGGCGGCCGAGGAATCCGAGCGCCGCTCTCCACATCCGCCCCCCACCACCAGCGGTGTGCCCGCGCGTCCGGCGCGATGCCGGCCGCGCGGGCAACGGCGTCAGAGCGCCGAGTCGTCGCCGGTCGCGACGTCGGCCGCCGGGGCCGCCTGGCGCACCGGTGCCGCGGGCGTGGGCGTGGTCGCGGGACGCATGCCCTCGCCGATCGCCTCGCCGACCGCGCGGCCGGCGATGATCGCGGAGAGGTCGACGCCGGTCGCGGCCTTGACCGCGTCGAACGTCGCGCGCATTCCCACCGCCTGCTCGTTCGCGAGGTGCGCGGACGCGCCGCCCTCGCCGCCGAGCACGGTGATGGATCCGACGCGCTGGTAGCCCTTGGCGAACTCGGCCATCATCGGCACGACGGCCTCGATCGCACGCTGCGCCATGAGGGCCTCCTCGTGCTCCGCGATCGCCGCGGCCTCGGCCTTGATCGCCGCCGCCTTCGCCTCACCCGCGAGCCGGATCGCCTCGGCGTCCGCCTCGGCACGGAACTTCGTCCCCTGCGCCTCCTGCTGCGCCGAGAACGCCGCGGCCTCGGCCGCCGCGCGTGCGGCGGTCGCATCGGCCTCGGCGGCAAGGCGCACCGTCTCGGCATCCGCCGCGGCACGGGTCTTCAGCTCGAGCGCCTTCTGCTCGGCGATCATTGCCTGCGCCTCGGCCTCCTTGATGCGCGCGTACGCCTCGGCATCCGCGGCCTTCTGCTGCTCGTACGCCTCGGCGTCCGCCTTCTGCTGGCGCTCATACGTGGCGGCCTCGGCCACGCGGCGCACCTCGGCGTCGAGCTTCGCCGACTGGTTCATGGCGGCCTGCTCGAGCACCGCCTGCTCGAGCTTCTCGCGGGCAAGCTTCTCGGCGGCCTCGGCCTCGGCGTTCGCGCGGCCGATCTCTGCCTTCGCGTTGGCCGTGTTCTTCTGGTACGCCGTGTACTCGACGAGGTTCTGCTCGTCGGTCGCGATCTTGTTGCGCTGCACCTCGCGCTGCGCCGAGATGCTCGCCACCTGGGCGTCGCGCTTGACGCGCTCGATCTCGCTCGCGCCGAGCGACTCGATGTAGCCGTTCTTGTCGGTGATGCCCTGGATCTGGAACGAGTCGAGGATGAGACCCTGCGCCTCAAGGTCGCCCTTGATGTTCTCGGCGATCTGGTCGGACAGCTGCTGGCGGTCGCGCATGAGCTGCTCGACCGTGAGCATCGCGACCACGCCGCGCAGCGAGCCCTCGAGCTGCTCGCGCGTGAACTGCTCGATCGCGTTGTCCTGCGACGCGAAGCGCTCGGCGGCGCGACGCACCTGCTCGGGCTCCGAGCCGATCTTGAACAGCGCGACGCCGGTGACGTCCACCGTGACGCCGTTCGACGACTGGGCGGTGGGCTCGACGTTGATCTGGCGGGCGCGCAGGGAGATCAGCTCGGCGCGCTGCGTGATCGGGTTGACGATCGCTCCGCCGCCCGTGACGACGGTGATCCGGGACGTCGCCCCGTCCTCGCCGCGCTGGTTCTTTCCGACGATCACGAGCGCCTCGTCGGCCTTCGCGATCCGGTACCAGGCGCGGAACAGCAGCAGCACGATCAGCCCGACGACGATGACGCCGACGACGATGGGCGCCACCGTGAAGAACAGGGTGAAGGGATCCACGGGAATGCTCCGATTCGATATCGCGGACGCGCCCCCTGCGCGACCGCATGCCCGCTCAACATAGCGACCAAGGGGGACACGGCGCATCCGTCCTGAAAGGGACCTCCGCGTGGCACCCGCACGCGGAGGGCGACGGACGATCTGAGCTAGGCTTTTGGGGCGCGCCCGCGCCACGCAGGCAGCCGTGTGGGCGCAAGACGACGGGTACCGCCCAAGGGGTATCCGGGTCCAGGATTTCACCGATGAAAGAAGGCGATTCGGCCGTGTCGAGCCAGGGAACGGGCACCGGAACCGCGAACGACGGAGAGTTCGGAGCCAATCAGTGGCTCGTGGATGAGCTCTACGAGCAGTTCACGGCCGACAGGAACTCGGTGGACAAGGAGTGGTGGCCGATTCTGGAGGCCTACCAGGCCGGTCGCACCGGACAGCCCGCGCCGAGCGCTCCCGCCGCGCCGGCCGCCGCGGCTCCCGCCCCCGCCGCGCAGCCGGCGGCCCCCGCCGCGAAGCCGGCCGAGGCCCCGCAGGAGGCCGTCGCCGCCCCGCAGCCCACCGGGCAGCAGCCCGTGGCGCGGACGACCGCGAAGCCCGCCGCCCCCGCGCCGATCCCGGCCGATGCTCCGCAGAAGGCGAAGGCTCCCACCGAGCCCGCCGAGGCGAAGGTCGACGAGGACGTGGTCACCGTCCTGCGCGGCATGCCCAAGACCCTCGCCAAGAACATGGACGAGTCGCTCACGGTCCCCACGGCCACGAGCGTCCGCACCATCCCGGCGAAGCTGATGATCGACAACCGCATCGTCATCAACAACCACATGTCGCGCACCCGCGGCGGCAAGGTCAGCTTCACGCACCTCATCGGCTGGGCCCTGATCCAGGCGCTGAAGGAGTTCCCGAGCCAGAACGTGTTCTACGCCGAGATCGACGGCAAGCCGTCGGTCGTCGCACCGGCGCACGTGAACCTCGGCATCGCCATCGACCTGCCCAAGCCCGACGGCACGCGCGCCCTGCTCGTCCCGAGCATCAAGAACGCCGACACGCTCTCGTTCACCGAGTACCTCGCCGCGTACGAGGACCTCGTCAAGCGCGCGCGCGGCAACAAGCTCACCGCCGCCGACTTCGCCGGCACGACGGTCTCGCTCACCAACCCGGGCGGGATCGGCACGGTCCACTCGGTGCCGCGTCTGATGAAGGGCCAGGGCTGCATCATCGGCGCCGGCGCCCTCGACTACCCCGCCGAGTTCCAGGGCGCCAGCCAGAAGACGCTCAACGAGCTGGCGATCGGCAAGACGATCACCCTCACGAGCACCTACGATCACCGCGTCATCCAGGGCGCCGGCTCCGGCGAGTTCCTCAAGAAAGTGCACGAGCTGCTGATCGGTCAGCGCGGCTTCTACGAGGGCATCTTCGCGGCGCTGCGCATCCCCTACGCGCCCATCGCGTGGAACAGCGACGTCGCCGTGGACCTCGCCGAGCGCGTCGACAAGACCGCCCGCGTGCAGGAGCTCATCAACAGCTACCGCGTCCGCGGCCACCTGATGGCCGACGTGGATCCGCTCGAGTACGTGCAGCGCCTCCACCACGACCTCGAGATCGAGTCGCACGGCCTGACCTTCTGGGACCTCGAGCGCGAATTCGTCACGGGCGGCTTCGGCGGCAAGCGCACGATGAAGCTGCGCGACATCCTCGGCGTCCTCCGCGACTCGTACTGCCGCACGACGGGCATCGAGTACATGCACATCCACGACCACGAGCAGCGCGAGTGGTTCCAGCAGAAGCTCGAGCTGAAGTACACGAAGCCCGACCACGACGACCAGCTGCGGATCCTGCGCAAGCTGAACGAGGCCGAGGCCTTCGAGACCTTCCTGCAGACGAAGTACGTCGGCCAGAAGCGCTTCTCGCTCGAGGGCGGCGAGTCGCTCATCCCGCTGCTCGACCGCATCCTCGAGGGCGCGGCCGATTCCGGGCTCGAGGGCGCCGCGATCGGCATGGCCCACCGCGGTCGCCTGAACGTCCTGACGAACATCGCCGGCAAGACGTACGGCCAGGTGTTCCAGGAGTTCGAGGGCGCGCTGCCGGGCAACAAGCGCGGCTCGGGCGACGTGAAGTACCACCTCGGCACCGAGGGCACGTTCGTGTCCGAGAGCGGCGCCGAGCTCTCGGTCTACCTCGCCGCGAACCCGTCGCACCTCGAGACCGTCGACGGCGTGCTCGAGGGGATCGTCCGCGCCAAGCAGGACCGCAAGCCGGTCGGATCCTTCACCTGGCTGCCGATCCTCGTCCACGGCGACGCGGCCTTCGCGGGCCAGGGCGTCGTCGTCGAGACGCTGCAGATGTCGCAGCTGCGCGGCTACCGCACGGGCGGCACGGTGCACGTCATCGTCAACAACCAGGTCGGCTTCACGACGCTCCCGCAGGACAGCCGCACGTCGGTCTACGCCTCGGATGTCGCCAAGACGATCCAGGCGCCGATCTTCCACGTGAACGGCGACGACCCCGAGGCCGTCGCGCGCGTGGCCGAGCTGGCGTTCGAGTACCGCGAGCGGTTCCACCGCGACGTGGTCATCGACCTCGTCTGCTACCGCCGCCGCGGCCACAACGAGGGCGACGACCCGTCGATGACGCAGCCGCTCATGACCGACCTGATCGAGGCGAAGCGCTCCACCCGCCGCCTGTACACCGAGGCGCTCGTCGGCCGCGGTGACATCACCGAGGAGGAGTACGAGGAGGCGAAGCGCGACTTCCAGGAGCGCCTCGAGATCGCCTTCGCCGAGACGCACGCCGCCGAGACCGGATCCATCCCGGTCGTCGACGCGTCGGGTCCCGTCGCCGTCGAGCCCGCGGGCGAGCCCGAGTCCACCGGCGTCCCCGCCGAGGTGATCGCGCAGATCGGCGACGCCCACGCCAACAAGCCCGAGGGCTTCACCGTCCACAGCAAGCTTCAGCAGGTGCTCGACAAGCGCGTCCAGATGAGCCGCAACGGCCAGATCGACTGGGCCTTCGGCGAGCTGCTGGCGTTCGGCTCCCTGCTGGTCGAGGGCACCTCGGTGCGCCTCGCCGGCCAGGATGCGCGCCGCGGCACGTTCGCCCAGCGTCACGCGACGTTCCACGACCGCGTGAACGGCCAGGAGTGGCTGCCGCTTGTGAACCTGTCCGAGAACCAGGGCCGCTTCTGGGTGTACGACTCGCTGCTCAGCGAGTACGCGGCCCTCGGCTTCGAGTACGGCTACTCGGTCGAGAACCCCGACGCGCTCGTGCTCTGGGAGGCGCAGTTCGGCGACTTCGTCAACGGCGCGCAGTCGATCATCGACGAGTACGTCACCGCGGCCGAGCAGAAGTGGGGCCAGGAGTCGAGCGTCGTCATGCTGCTCCCCCACGGCTACGAGGGTCAGGGCCCCGACCACTCGTCGGCCCGCATCGAGCGCTTCCTGCAGATGTGCGCGCAGGACAACATGACGGTCGCCCGTCCGTCGACGCCGGCGTCGTACTTCCACCTGCTGCGCCGCCAGGCGTACGCGCGCCCCCGGCGCCCGCTCGTGGTCTTCACCCCGAAGGCGATGCTGCGCCTGCGCGGCGCGACGAGCGAGGTCGCCGACTTCACGTCGGGTCGCTTCGAGCCGGTGCTCGACGACAACCGCGGCGTCGACAAGAACGCGGTCACGAAGGTGCTGCTTCACTCCGGCAAGATCCACTGGGATCTGCGCGGCGAGCTCGACAAGCGCCCGAACGACGGCATCGCGCTCGTTCGCCTCGAGCAGTTCTACCCGGCCCCGGTCGACCAGCTGAACGCGGTGCTCGACACGTACCCGAACGCCGAGCTGGTGTGGGTGCAGGACGAGCCCGAGAACCAGGGCGCGTGGCCGTTCATCGCGCTCCAGCTGGCGAAGAGCCTCAAGGGCCGCGCCATCAGCGTGGTCTCGCGGGTCGCGTCGGCATCGCCTGCCACCGGCTCGTCGAAGGTCCACGCGAGCGAGCACGCCGACCTCATGAAGCGCGCGCTCGCCTGAGCTCAGCTCACACGCGAAGCGGCCGGTCCCCTCGGGGGCCGGCCGCTTCGCGTTCCGATGGCGCGGCCAGATCAGGAGATCCGGCGACGCGAGGAGGATCTTCCGCCGGATCTCCTCTGCAGCGCGGATCTCCTCGGCTCGGACTGCCGCTAGCGTGACCGGATGGACTCCCACCGGCTCGGCGCGGCGCTTCCGCGGGTCATCGGCTGGCTGAACCGCACAAACGCGCGCCACCCGTGGAGCCACAACGACCGGCTCCACCGCTGGATCGCGCGGCGGCTTCCGGATCGCCGGCGCTCGGTCCTCGACGTCGGGTGCGGGCAGGGTCTGCTCGCCTGGCGCCTGTCCCATCGGTTCGGGCGCGTGCTGGCGATCGACGTCGACGCGCCGCAGGTCGCCGCGACCGCCGCGCGCTGCGCCGACCGCCCCAACGTCACCGCCCGGGTGGCGTCCTTCGCCGAGGTCGACGGCACCTTCGACGGAATCACGATGGTCGCGGTGCTCCACCACCTCGATCTCGAGGATGCGCTGCCCCGGATCCGCCGCCTGCTCGCGCCCGGCGGCCGCCTGTTCGTGATCGGCCTCGCCCGCTCCGAGACCCGGATCGACCTCGCGTGGGACCTGCTCTCGTCCGTGACGAACCCGCTGATCGGCGTCATCCTGCATCCGCGTCCGGTGCGGGATCCGCCCTCCGGGGATCCTTTCCCGACCAAGGATCCGGATGTCACGCTCTCGGAGCTGCGCGCGGCGTTCGCCCGTCACCTTCCGGGCGCGCGCTTCCGGCGCCGGCTCGGCTTCCGCCACACGATCGAGTGGACCGCACCGGCGCGCTGAGCCCCGTCAGTCGCGGCGCTCGCGCAGCCACACCGCGGCGAGCGCGCCGGCGATCGCGCCGAAGAGGTGGCTCTGCCACGAGACGCCGACCTGTCCCGGCAGCACGCCCCACAGCAGCGCACCGTAGAGGGCGGCGACCACAACGCCGATCAGGATCTGCCCGATGCGCCGGTTGAACAGCCCGCGCAGGATGACATACGTCAGCCACCCGAAGATCAGGCCGCTCGCGCCGAGATGCACGGTGCCCGGGCCGCCGGTGAGCCACACGGCCGCTCCCCCGCCCAGCCAGATGAGCGCGGTCGCCGCCAGCCCGCGGCGGTAGTCGACCGCGAGGGCGAGGAACCCGAGCACGAGGGCAGGCACGGTGTTCGCGACGAGGTGCGGCCATCCGGCGTGAAGCAGCGGCGCCCACAGCACGCCCCAGACGCCGTCGGGCCGCCACGGCTCGATCCCCTCGCGGTCGAGGCGGTTGAACATCAGCGTGTCGACGACCTCGATCACCCACAGCGCGATCACGAACGCGCCGATCGTGACCGCCGCCGGTCCGATCGCCCACCGAGCGCGGGCGGGAGCGGCTGACTGGGTCACGTGGCGATGATATCCGCGCCCGCCCTGCGTCCGATCAGAAGGGCCGGCGGGTCAGGCGACGGGAGCCAACGCCTCACGGAGCAGCTGCTTCGCACGCTGATAGCGGCCGCGCGCGGTGGAGGCGGGGACCTCGAGGTGCACCGCCGCCTCGGCAAGGCTGAAGCCGTCCCAGTGGACGAGCCGCACGAGTTCCGCCAGGTCGGGCTCCAGCCGCGCGAGAGCGTCGCGCACCTCGACGCCGCGGTCGGCCGGCGGCGCCGAGCGCGCCACGAGCGACCGCAGCCGGTCGGCGAGGTTCGAGCGCCGGACCTCGCCGCGCTGCGCGTGAAGCAGCACGTTCCGCGCGATGCCGAACAGCCACATCCGCGCCTGCTCCGGGTCATCCGGCAGGGCGCGCTCACGCCGCCACGCCGTCGCCATCACCTCCGCGACGGCGTCCGCCGCATCCTCCGGAGCCAGCCGACGCTGCAAGTAGCACAGCAGGGCCTCGGCGTTGTCCCGCAGCGCGGGGGTGAGTTCGCCGCTCATTCGCAGTGGCTCTCGCCCTCGTAGCTGCCATCCGGGCCGAGCGCGATGCCCTCGGCCTCGAGGTGCTCCCACATGGCCTCGCTGGCGACGCGGTGCACCGCCGCGGTGTACTCGTCATCGGCGTCGTAGATGCGCGGGTCGTCCCAGGCGACGTCGACCTCCTCGGCGCCCACCGTGATCGAGTGCTGCCCGGCTCGACGCTCCTCGATCACTGCCGCGATCGCCTCGTCGGTGAGCACATCGTGCGTGGCGTAGAACTCGCGCACGGCCGCGGCGACCTCCGGCTCGGCGCCGGTGAGGTTGCCGACCCGCAGCTCGCACGTCGCGCCGCTCGGAACGGTGTAGGTCCACGCGGCATCCGGGTCTTCCGCCCACGGCTGCCATCCCAAGGCTCCGGTCGCGGCCGCGGCGGCGGTTCCCCCGCCGAGCACCAGCACGGCCGCCACCGTCGCCACTGCGGCGCGCGGCGGGAACCGGCGCAGCCGCCCGCGCCGTGGCGTCTCGGACATCCGCTCGAGCTCCGCGCGCACGTCGCCATCCGCGCGGGACGTCGGATCCGCACCGGCAAGCAGCGCGTCGAGCTCATCCGTCTCGGTCATGTCATCCCCTCGATCCGGCCGCTCTCCGGCCCTCACAAGGGACATTCCCGGATGACGCCGTTTCGTCCGTCCGGGTTCGCGGGAGATCCCGTGTGCTCAGGATCAGGATGGCGCATCCGGCCCGGAGAAGCGGGGATCTCCGGAGAAGGCGTCAGGCGAGCGGCCGCACGACCACCGGCACCGGCTCGACGCCGACCGTGACGCGCTCCTCGAACTCGAGGCGCTCCGACGCGGCGTGCTGCAGGCGCAGCAGCGTGCCGTCCTCCGTGCGCACGACGGTGCGGCGCAGCGAGCCGAGGAACGTCGACTCCTGCACGACGGCGGGGATGGTGCCGCCGAGCCGCACGTTCTCGGGACGCAGGAACGCCTCCGCGGCGCCGTCGGGCGCTTCGCCCACGACCGGCACCTCCACACCGAGCACTGTCGCGACGCCGCCCGACACCACCGCCGGAACGACGGACGACAGCCCCACGAAGGCCGCGACCCCGGGCGTCGCCGGACGCAGGTAGAGCTCCTCGGGCGTGCCGATCTGCTCGATCCGGCCCGCGTTCATGACGGCGATCCGGTCGGAGACGGCGAGCGCCTCCTCCTGGTCGTGCGTGACGAACACCGTCGTGGTGCCGAGGCGCAGCTGGATGCGGCGGATCTCGTCGCGCAGCTGCACGCGCACCTTGGCGTCGAGGGCCGACAGCGGCTCGTCGAGCAGCAGCACGCGCGGCTCGGTCACCAGCGCGCGGGCGAGGGCGACGCGCTGCTGCTGTCCGCCGGACAGCTGGTGAGGGAAGCGGTCGGCGAGATGCCCGAGGCCCACGAGGTCGAGCGCGTCGCCCGCGCGCGTCGTCGCCTTCGCGCGCGCGACGCCGCGGCGGCGCAGGCCGAACGCGGTGTTGTCGATGACGCTGAGGTGCGGGAAGAGCGAGTACGCCTGGAAGACCATGCCGATGTCGCGCTTGTTCGTCGGCGTGGCCGAGACGTCCTGCCCGCCGAGCAGGACGGATCCGCCGGTCGCCTGCTCGAGGCCGGCGAGCACGCGCAGGGCCGTCGTCTTGCCGCAGCCGGACGGGCCGAGCAGCGACACGAACTCCCCCGGGCGGATGTCGAGGTCGATGCCGTGAAGCACGCGAGTGGATCCGTAGTCCTTCACCACCCCGCGGAACTCGACACGGGTGCCCTCGCCCGCCTCGGCGAGCAGGGCGTTGCCGGAGGTCTGCGGCAGCCCCAGCGGGATGTCGTCGATGGCGGTCATTGCGGCTTCGCTTTCGTGAGGGGGCGCGGGGTGCGCACGGCCTTCGGGCCGCCGATCCCGCCGATGACGAGGAGCAGGATGAACACGAACACCAGCGCGATCAGGGTGAAGATCGCCGGCGCGTAGACGTCCTGTTTGCTGACGAGCACCATCGCGGTCTGCAGGACCTGCCGGTTCAGCAGCGACGCGATCGTGAACTCGCCGAGCACCACGGCGACCGAGATGAGGGATGCCGCGAGCAGCCCCTGGCGCAGGTTCGGGGCGAGCACGCGCAGCACGACGGTGATCCAGCCGGATCCGAGCGAGCGCGCCGCCTCGGAGAGCGTCCGGATGTCGATCGCGTCGACGGATGCCTGGATCGCCCGGTACGCGAAGGGAAGCACCGTGATGCCGTACGCGAAGGCGAGAGTCCACGCGCCGGTGCCGAGCGTGCGCGACACCTGCAGGTAGATAGGCGCGAGCCCGACCACAAGCACGATCGCCGGGATCGAGATCGGCAGCAGCGCGACGAACTCGAACGCGCGCTTGAGCTGCGGGAATCGGAGGTTGACGAGGATGATCGTCGGCGCGATGAGCACGAGCACGATCGCCACCGTGACGAGGGCGAGGATGAGCGAGTTGCCGAGTCCGATCCACAGCGGGCGGAGCGTGCCTGCCGCGGCGGGATCGAACAGGCCGGTCCAGTTGGCGACCGAGTAGCCGTCGCCGTCGCGCAGCGTGTGAAGCAGCGTCGCCGCGAGCGGCACGAGGAAGGCGACGCCGACCAGCACGCCGATGATCCACCGGGTCGCGCGCGACGGCGCGATCAGCCCGGCGCTCATCGCTGCCACCGCGCGGCGCGCTTCTGGATGACCGAGTAGCCCCACATCACGAGGGCGACGACGGCGATCATGCCGAGGGCGAGAGCACCGGCGAGGTTCTCGCGCCCGAGCACCGTCTCGCTCGTCAGGGCCGCGCGGATCTGCAGCGGGATGATCGGCGCTCCCTGGCTGACGAGTGCCGCGGCCGTCGCGTACGACGAGAACGCGTTGGCGAACAGCAGCAGGAGGCTCGCGAGGAACGCCGGGGCGAGCACGGGGATGCCGATCTGCGTCCAGAAGCTCGCGCGCGTGCCGCCGAGCGTGAGGTTCGCCTCCGCCCACTGCGGCTTCAGCGCCGACAGGGCCGGCATGAAGGTGATGACCATAAGCGGCACCTGGAAGTAGAGGTAGGGGCCGATGAGGCCCGGCAGGTCGTAGAGCCACATGCCGCCCTCGTAGATGTCGACCCCGAGCACGCTCTGGATCAGCAGCGTGACCACTCCCTGCGCGCCGAACGCGGCGATGAAGACGAACGCGAGCATGACACCGCCGAACTGGGCGAGGACCCCGGCGGCCGCGTCGACGGCGCGCCGCACCGGGCTGTGCTCCGACAGTCCCAGCAGCGCGTAGCAGACGAGGGCGCCGATGACCGCGCCGACGACCGCGGTCAGCGCGGACACCCAGATCGTGCTCCAGAAGCCCGCCAGGATGACCGGGTCGACGAGGGCGCTGAGGTTGTCCCACGTGAACGCGCCCTCGCTGTCGAAGAGCCCGGATCCGAGCGCGAGCACGGTGGGCAGCAGGAGGAACAGCGCGATGTACGCGGCGAACGGCGCGAGCCCGAGCCACGCGAGCACCGCGGCCGCGCTGCGGCGGCGCGCGGGTGTCGCGCGCGCCGCCGCGTCGCCGGCCGCGGAGCCCGGGGTGGGCTCCGCGGCCGGCAGGGTGAGGACGGTCACTTGACCGCCGCGGCCCATTCGGCGCCGAGCAGCTCGCCGGCGGCCGTGCTCTGCTCCTCCGTGGGGACGAGCGTCTCGGCGGGCGTCGCCGGCAGCGCCGCGGCGAGGTCGGCGTCGATCGTGCCGGCCTCGGTCATGGCGTCCATGCGCACGGGACGGGCGCCGCCCTTCAGCCACAGGTTCTGCACCTCGTCGCTGTAGAGGAACTCCTGCCACAGGCGCGCGGCCGCGGGGTGCGGGGCGTCCTTGTTGATCGCCTGGTTGTAGTAGCCGGCGTAGCCGAGGTCGTCGAACACGACGACCTCCCAGTTCTCGTTGTCGGCGGTGTGCACCGCGTTCAGGTAGTCCCAGTCGAAGACGACGGGCGTCTCGCCGCTGGCGATCGTGGCGGGCGTCACGTCGAGCTTCAGGAAGTTGCCCGCGTCGTTGAGCTTCTCGAAGAAGTCGATGCCGGGCTGGAAGTCATCGAGGTCGCCGCCCGACTGCAGCGTCGCGAGGCCCACGCCCGCGAAGGCCGCGCCGGCCTGGGTCGGATCGCCGTTCAGCGCGACCGAGCCCTTGAACTCCGGGGCCAGCAGGTCGTCGAGAGCGGTGATCTCGGGGAACTTCGACGAGTCGTAGCCGACGGACATGTACCCGCCGTAGTCGCCGACGAAGAGGCCGGTCGGCTCCTTCAGTGCGTCGGGGATCTCGTCCCACGTCTGCACCTGGTACGGCGCGAAGTAGTCGGTGCTCTGGAGCGCGACCGCGAGTCCGAGGTCGAACACGTCGGGGGCGATGTCGAGGCCCTTGTTGGTCTCGGCGGCCTCGATCTCCTCGGCGCTCGAGACGTCGGGCGACTGCTCGTTGATCGCGATCTCGGGGTACTTCGAGGCGAACAGGTCGAGGATCTCGCCGTAGTTCGCCCAGTCGCGCGGAAGCGCGATGACGTTGAGCGCGCCCTCGGCCTTGGCGGCCTCCTCGAGCGCCTCGAACGAGCCGAAGTCCTCGACGCTCGTGGCGGTCGCGGCGTCGACGGCGCCCTCGGCGGCGGCGGGGGCGGCCGCGGGCGAGGCGCAGCCGGTGAGGGCGAGGGCGGATGCGGCGACGAGGCCGAGCCCGGTGATGAGGGAACGACGGATCATGGATGTCCTCCAGGGAAGGGAAGGCCCGCGCTGTGGTGCGGGCGCGCTCGGGTGGCGCTCGTCTCGGGGGAGACATCCCGAACGCTAGGGACGACACATGAACGTCCCACTCTCCGGGAGGTGAACGACGTCCCCGACCATGGTTACCGGCGGGTGACGTGCCTCTCGGATCGCCGCGGACGCGTGAGACGGCCCGTCCCTCGACCGGCCGCCTGAGCCGTGCGCCCGGCTCAGTAGACGATGCTGAGGAACGGCGCCCGCGGCACGCGCAGCGCGGCGTCCACCGCATCCACCGTCTCGGTCGAGCCCGAGACGCGCCCCGCCGCCCGAAGCACCGCGAGCGAGAACCCACCGAGGTAGACGGCCGACAGCTCGATCACGGACAGCTCGAGGTCCGGGGCCGCGTCGGCCGTCGCCACCGTCGCCTTCCCGTCGGCGATGTCGACCCGCCAGATCCCATCGGCGTAGCCGAGCGGATCCGTCACCCTCATCGTGAACGAGGCGGGAGCCGCGTACGCACGGGCCTCGAGCGCGGCGGGGACGTCGAGGATCCGCAGCCAACCGTGGTCCTTCTGGCGCGAGACGGGCACGCGCGCATCGTCGACGAACCAGGGCAGCGGCTCGTCGACCGGACGCATCGGTGCGACGACGGTGCCGACGAGGTCGTGCTCGATCGCGAAGCGCCAGAGCGCGGCGAGCGCCTCGTCGTGCTCGGCGATCAGGTATCGGATGCGGAGAACGCCGCGACCGTCGTCCTCCGGGTCCCCCTCGACGCTGTACGCCATCACGCCGCGAGGCTCCCCCGCCGCGTCGACGTACCGCACGGTGCGGACGGCGGCGCTCTTGTCCTCGGCGAGGGCGACGCGGCCGCGCCAGCGCCGCGGCCAGCCGGGGATCTCGCCCACGCGATGGGGCAGCGTCCGCTCGTGCAGGTCGCCCATCAGGCGCGCGGCGTCCTCACGATCGAGGTACTGCACGCGCCCGGACGCATCCGGCCCTGCCCACCGCGCCCGGCGCGTGTCGACCTTCCAGGTCGCGATCCTTGTGGCGGGCGCGAAGCCGTAGCGGCCGTAGATCGTCGCCTCGCTCGCCGTCAGGCCCGCCGCGGGGACCCCGGCGGCATGCGCGTCGCGCAGCTCGGCCTCGAGCAGCGCCCGCGCCACGCCGCGGCGACGATGGGTGGCGGCCACGGTGATCGTGCTGATCGACCACGACGGCAGCACGCCCCCGGGCACGGTCATCGGCGCGACCCACGAGCTGGCGGTCGCGACGGGCCGCTCGGCCTGCGGCGTCGACAGGTCGTAGACACCCGTGACCCGTCGCCAGGACATCGGCTCGCGCCACTCGGCGATCTCGTCGTCCGACAGCTCCGGCCCCGCGAAGCCTCGGCGCACCGCGTGCGACCAGGCATCCATGATCGCGGCGCGCTCGTTCTCTATCAGGCGATACTCGAGGCCGCGTTCCGCGAGCGCCGCTCGCGTGGTCTCATCGAGGGGAAGCGTGCGGGCGTCGGGAAGCTCTGCCATGCCTCCGACACTATCCAGCGCCGGGACGGCTCAGCACGCCCTTGCGCGGGAGCGCCGGATGGGTCAGTGCGCCGCCTGCGCGTCGCGCAGCCGCGCCAGCACGAGGTCCTTGAGCTCCTCGGGTGCCGTCTCCTTGCAGGCACGCGCGACGACCTCGGTCAGCGTGCGCGAGACCAGCGCCTCGTCGCGGCACGCGGCGCACGTCGCCAGGTGCTCCTTGATGTCGGCGTGCTCCGTCTTGCAGACCTCGTTGCGGAGGTACTCCTCGAGGTCCTGGCGCGCCTTCTCGCAGCCGCAGTCGATCATCTCTCACTCCTGTTGGGACGTCGGCTCGCGGGGCGCGCGCCGGCGGGGGTGTCGGTCGCGGCCTGGATCCCTCGCTCGGCCGCGTAGTCCTTCAGCAGGTCGCGAAGCAGGCGCCGTCCGCGGTGGAGGCGGCTCATGACCGTGCCGATGGGGGTCTTCATGATGTCGGCGATCTCCTGATAGGCGAAGCCCTCGACATCCGCGAGGTACACCGCCATCCGGAAGTCGTCCGGGATGGACTGCAGGGCCTCCTTGACGACGGATGCCGGCATCCGGTCGATCGCCTCCGCCTCGGCCGACCGGCTGCTCATGGCCGTGGTCGACTCGGCACCGCCGAGCTGCCAGTCCTCGAGATCGTCGATCGTGCCCTGGTAGGGCTCGCGCTGCTTCTTGCGATACGTGTTGATGTACGTGTTCGTGAGGATCCGGTACAGCCACGCCTTGAGATTCGTCCCCTGCGTGAAGGACGCCCAGGATGCGAACGCCTTCACGAACGTCTCCTGCACGAGATCCGCGGCGTCGCTCGGATTGCGCGTCATGCGCATCGCGGCGCCGTAGAGCTGATCCATGAACGGCAGCGCCTGCTCCTGGAACTGGTCGCGAGCCGTCTCGGGACCCGCCTCCGCGGCGGGGCTCGCACCAGAGCCCGACTGCGCGGTCACGTCGTCGGTGTCGGCCAGATCGAGCTCGTCATCCATCACGCGCCAGTCTAGGCCGGTCACCCGTGAGGACACGGGGGCGTAGCCCACGCGCTCAGGCGCCAGAATCGTGGCAGTCATCCAGGTCCTCGCTTTCACTAGGCTGGAACCGATGAGCTCGCGCGTGTATTCCCCCGAGGCCCCGCAGGGCGAGTACGCCGCGCCCGTGGCGGACGCCCCGCTCGACGCGGCGCTGGCGATCCCCGGGTCCAAGTCGCTCACCAACCGCGAGCTGATCCTCGCCGCACTCGCCGAGGGCCCGAGCCGGCTCATCGCGCCCCTCCAGTCGGACGACTCGCGCCGGATGGTCGAGGGCCTGCGCTCTCTCGGCGTGGTGGTCGAGGAGGTGCCGGGCGAGAGCCCGTTCGGCCCCGATCTGCTCGTTCACCCCGCGTCGCCGTTCTCCGGTGGCGCCACTGTCGACTGCGGCCAGGCGGGCACCGTGATGCGGTTCCTCGCGCCGCTCGCCGGCTTCGCTTCCGGCGACGTCCTCGTCACCGCCCACGAGAGCGCGCTGCATCGCCCGATGGCCGAGATGATCCGCGCGATGCGCGACCTCGGCGTCGACATCGACGACGGCGGCCACTGGTCGCTGCCGTTCACCGTGCGCGGTCACGGCCACGTCCGCGGCGGGGAGATCTCGATCGACGCCTCGGTCTCGAGCCAGTTCGTCTCGGGGCTGCTGCTGGCGGCCCCGCGCTTCGACGTCGGCCTGCACCTGCGCCACGTCGGCGCCCGGCTGCCCAGCGTGCCGCACATCGACATGACCGTCGAGGCCCTCGCGCGCCGCGGCGTGCACGTCGAGCGCCCCGCGGCGGGCGAGTGGATCGTGCCGGCGGGAAGCCTGCGCGCCAAGGACATCGCCATCGAGCCCGATCTGTCGAACGCGGCGCCGTTCCTCGCCGCCGCGATGGTGGCGGGCGGATCCGTGACGGTCGCGGGCTGGCCGCCGCACTCGACCCAGCCGGGCGCGCAGCTCGCCGACATCCTGCAGCTCATGGGCGGACGCGTCAGCCGCCGCGGCGGCGCCCTCACCGTCGCGGCAGGCCGCGGCATCCACGGCGTCGACCTCGACCTGTCGGCCGTGAGCGAGCTCACGCCGACGCTCGTGGGCCTGGCGGTCTTCGCCGACTCCCCCACGACCTTCCACGGGATCGCCCACATCCGCGGTCACGAGACCGACCGCATCGCGGCGCTCGCCGCGAACGTGACCGCGCTCGGCGGATCGGCCGAGGAGATGCCCGACGGCATCCGCGTCATCCCGCCCGCGGTGACGGGCAGGAAGCTCACGAGCGGCACGTGGCGAGCGCACCACGACCACCGCATGGCGACCACCGGAGCGCTGATCGGCCTGCGTGTCCCCGGCGTCGTCGTCGACGAGATCGGCACGACGGCGAAGACCCTCCCCCAGTTCACGCAGCTGTGGGACGAGATGCTGGGCGGGCGATGACGCCCTCGCGGAGCGGCCGGAGCGGGGCGAAGTTCGCCGTGCTGAGCGAGCGGAGCGAGTCGAAGTGAGCTGGCTCGACGACCCCCTCGACGACGAGGACGAGCCGCTCTTCGACGAGAGCGACGTCCGCGTCCGCCCGAACCCCAAGGCGAACCGGCCGCGGACCAAGCGTCGCCCGGCGCACGAGGACGCCACCATCGCGCGCGTGCTGGGCGTCGACCGCGGTCGCTACACGGTGCTCGCCGGCGAGGACACCCCGGAGGAGCGCCAGCTCACCGCCGTGCGCGCCCGCGAGCTGCGGAAGATGCCGATCGTCACGGGCGACCGCGCGCGCGTGGTCGGCGACACCTCCGGCGAGGAGGGGACGCTCACCCGCATCGTCGGCATCGAGGAGCGCACCTCGCTCCTTCGCCGCAGCGCGGACGACACCGACCAGGTCGAGCGCGTCATCGTGGCCAACGCCGATCAGATGCTGCTCGTCGTCGCCGCGGCCGATCCCGAGCCCCGCCCCCGCCTCGTCGACCGGTACCTGATCGCCGCGCTGGATGCGGGAATCCGGCCGCTGATGGTCATCACGAAGACCGACCTCGCGGATCCCGCGCCGTTCCTCACGCACTTCGAGGGTCTCGACGACCTGCGCGTGTTCACCAGCGCGCGGCATGAGACTCCCGTTGACGAGATCGGCGCGGCCCTGATCGGGCACTCGACCGTGTTCGTCGGCCACTCGGGCGTCGGCAAGTCGACCCTGGTGAACGCGCTCGTGCCGACCGCGGGACGAGCGACCGGTCACGTCAACGTCGTCACGGGACGCGGGCGGCACACGTCGTCCTCGACCGTGTCGCTGCGGTATCAGGGCGAGGGCGGATCCGGCTGGGTCATCGACACCCCGGGCGTGCGGTCGTTCGGGCTCGGCCACGTCGACCCGGCGAACATCATCCGCGCGTACCGCGACCTCGAGCCGGTCGCCGAGCAGTGCCCGCGCGGATGCACACACCTCGCCGATGCCCCCGACTGCGCGCTGAACGAGGCCGTGGCCGAGGGCGCCCTGCCGGCGTCGCGCGTCGACTCGCTGCAGCGCCTGCTCGCGACCTTCAAGGACCGCACCGACTACTGAGGCTCACCGCTCCACCCGCTCGTTAGGCTGGACGGGTGACTGACACGCGCCTCGAACCCGGTACTCCCGCTCCCGACTTCACGCTGCAGGATCAGGATGGCAAGTCCGTCTCGCTGGCGGACTTCCGCGGCGGCAAGGTTCTGCTGTACTTCTACCCCGCGGCGATGACGCCCGGCTGCACGACCGAGGCGTGCGACTTCCGCGACAGCATCGCCTCCCTCTCCGGCGCCGGCTACACGGTGCTCGGCGTCTCGCGCGACGAGCCGGCCAAGCTCGCCGAGTTCCGCGACCGCGACGCCCTGACGTTCGGGCTGCTGAGCGACCCGGATGCCGCCGTGCACCGCGCCTACGGGGCGTGGGGCGAGAAGATGAACTACGGCAAGGTCGTCGAGGGCGTCATCCGCTCGACCTTCGTCCTCGACGAGCAGGGCACCATCACGAGGGCCCTCTACAACGTCAAGGCCACCGGCCACGTCGCCCGCCTGCGCCGCGAGCTCGGCATCGACTGACCTACCGACGCCGGCGGCTGCATCGGGCCGCCCCGCACGACGCAGGACAGGTCCCGCTTCCGGCCCTCGCGCCGGCGGCGGATGGAGAACGCGGTCACCAAGGCATATGCGCCGTTCCCGGGACGGATCGCGTTTCGACATCATCGAATGACGTGAAGACCTCGATCACCGATGCGTGGTTCTCGTACTGGCCCACCGCGTTCGTGGTGCTGATGTCGGCCCTCGTCCTTGGAGCGGTCCTCGTACCCACCATGCTCCTGGTCGCCAGGCCCAGCGGTCCCATCACGCCAGTCGAGCGGTTCATCTCGAGGGCCCCAGCGTGGCTCACATGGCTGGGCGGACACCCCTGCCGACCTTTGAGAACCGGCGAGATGGCCATCTCACGCCTCAACGAAACGGTCGCCACCCCAGCTCTGCGGGCATGGGACGCGCACCGAGCCGCAGCAGGGACGATGCAGCTCCTGACGAGCTTGCTCGCGGCGGCCGGAGTGGGTCAGCTCGTATGGACGTGGTGGGCTCTCACGCCGGCTCCCACGATGGTCTCACCCATACTCGTCTCAGCCAGCGGCATGCTCGCAACGTTGATACCGCTTGCGACCGTCCGCCTGTTGACGCCGATCGCGTGGCACCGCCGGGCACCTTTTCTCTGGCAGGTCTGGGCGGACCTTAGCCGACTCGAGCGATCCGCGACGAACAGCAGAGAGCTTGAGGCCGCGCTGCGCTCGGTCGAGACAACCTTCGTCTGGCGGCGCTTCAGCCGCTCGCTGCCCTCCGACCTGCTTAAGCTGCTGCGCTGGCGCTCCGTTTGCGCCAAGGTCGTGAGCGTCCTCTCGGATGTCACTCCCGATCAACTCGAGTCGCCACAGCAACTCGACACCCTCATGGACCAACTCGCGAGACAAGCATTCGCAGCCGGTCCATCACCCGAGCAACACGATGAGAAAACGGACGTACTCGCGGATCCTCGCTACCAGTCGCGACTGCTGCCCTCGGTTCGCAGCCGACTGCTGATCGTGATTGCGCTGTTCGCGCTCGCTGTCATGTGCATCCTCGGAAGCCGAGTCGGCAACGGCGAACTCTTCGATTCGGAGACGATACAGCTCACGCAGGCGGTCGCCACGCTCGCGGCTACCGTGCTCGGGCTCCCCTGCATGCTCATCACCACTGTCACGGCTTTAGCCTCTTCGCTCCGCGTGCCCCGCGCCTGATGGCTCGAACGACCTTCTCGGTCGTGGACCGCTCGCCGTACACTTGCCACATGGCACCGGAGGTCGCAGAGGTGAAGCGGGCGCTGCTGGCGCTCTCCGAACGTGACCGCGCTGCGGTGATCCGTGCAGGTCTCATCAGTCTTGACGGACATGTCGGGACCGGTGAACAGGACGACATTGACGCAGCCTGGCGCTCCGAAGTCGACTCGCGGCTCGTCGATGTGCTGAGCAACGCAGTGCAGCTAGGGACCTTCGAGGAGACCCGCGCCCGGTTCGCGGCGAAACATCCGGCGTGACGTCCGAGCATGCGGAGCATCCAGAAGCGGGTGCCGAGCTGTTCGCGGCAGCGGAACGCCTGGAGGAGGCGCAACCGGGCCTAGGCCATGCCCTGTTCGCGGCCGTCCGCGAGGCGATCTCCGCCATCGAGCGGTATCCGGACGCGTGGCCGCCCCTCACAGGTTGGGAGCGTGAACCCGTCGTCCGCGCGAAGGGCACCACACGGTTCCCCTTCCGCGTCATCTATGTCGTTAATGAGGGCGTGCCCGTCATCCTCGCCTACGCGCACGAGCGCCAGCGTCCGGGGTATTGGAGGCGCCGCTACGACGGCATACTCGGCCGCTGAGAGCCGATTCGCTTGCCCGGGTACGCACGCGAGAGGCCCGGACCCGCAGAGCTCTCTGCAGATCCGGGCCTCCGCCGTGCGAAGGTCTCCTAGGTCAGACGGCTCAGAAGTCCCAGTCCTCGTCGTCCGTGGCCTCGTGCTTGCCGATGACGTACGACGAGCCGGAGCCGGAGAAGAAGTCGTGGTTCTCGTCCGAGTTCGGCGAGAGCGACGACAGGATGGTCGGGTTCACGTCGGTGACCGACGAGGGGAACATCGCCTCGTACCCCAGGTTCATGAGGGCCTTGTTGGCGTTGTAGTGAAGGAACTTCTTGACGTCCTCGGTCAGCCCGACCTGGTCGTAGAGGTCCTGCGTGTACTGCACCTCGTTGTCGTAGAGCTCGTAGAGCAGCGAGAACGTGTAGTCCTTGATCTCGTCGCGCTCGGCCTGGCTGACCAGTTCGAGGCCCTTCTGGAACTTGTAGCCGATGTAGTACCCGTGCACTGCCTCGTCGCGGATGATGAGGCGGATCAGGTCGGCCGTGTTCGTGAGCTTCGCGCGGCTCGACCAGTGAAGCGGCAGGTAGAAGCCCGAGTAGAACAGGAAGCTCTCGAGCAGGGTCGAGGCGACCTTGCGCTTGAGCGGCTCATCGCCACGGTAGTACTCCATGACGATCTGAGCCTTCTTCTGCAGGTTCGGGTTCTCCACCGACCAGCGGAACGCCTCGTCGATCTCCTGCGTCGAGCACAGCGTCGAGAACACCGACGAGTAGCTCTTGGCGTGCACCGACTCCATGAATGCGATGTTGGTGTACACCGCCTCCTCGTGCGGGGTCAGCGCATCCGGGATCAGCGACACCGCGCCCACCGTGCCCTGGATCGTGTCGAGCAGCGTCAGGCCCGTGAACACCCGCATCGTCAGCTGCTGCTCAGCCGGGCTCAGCGTGTTCCACGACTGGATGTCGTTCGACAGCGGCACCTTCTCGGGCAGCCAGAAGTTGTTCACGAGGCGGTTCCACACCTCGACGTCCTTATCGTCCTGGATGCGGTTCCAGTTGATTGCCTGGACGTGATCCAGGAGCTTGACTGCTTCGGTCATGATTCCTTCTTCAGCATTTCGACTCGCGTGATGACCGCGGGCATCAGAGCGTGCAGGAGACGCACTGGTCGATGTCGGTGCCCTCGAGCGCCATCTGACGCAGGCGGATGTAGTAGATCGTCTTGATCCCCTTGCGCCATGCGTAGATCTGCGCCTTGTTGATGTCGCGCGTGGTGGCGGTGTCCTTGAAGAACAGCGTCAGCGACAGGCCCTGGTCGACGTGCTGCGTGGCCGCGGCGTAGGTGTCGATGACCTTCTCGTAGCCGATCTCGTAGGCGTCCTGGTAGTAGTCCAGGTTGTCGTTCGTCATGAACGGCGCCGGGTAGTAGACGCGGCCCAGCTTGCCTTCCTTGCGGATCTCGACCTTCGACGCGATCGGGTGGATCGACGACGTCGAGTTGTTGATGTACGAGATCGAGCCCGTCGGCGGCACGGCCTGCAGGTTCTGGTTGTAGATGCCGTGCTGCTGGATGGACGCCTTCAGCTCGCGCCAGTCGTCCTGCGTCGGGATGTGGTGCGCCGCGAACATCTCCTTGACCTTGACGGTCTTCGGAACCCACGCCTGCTCGGTGTACTTGTCGAAGAACTCACCCGAGGCGTACTTCGAGTCCTCGAAGCCCTCGAAGGCGACGCCGCGCTCGATCGCGAGACGGTTCGACGCGCGCAGCGCGTGGAACAGCACCGTGTAGAAGTAGATGTTCGTGAAGTCGACACCCTCCTCCGAGCCGTAGTAGACGCGCTCGCGGGCGAGGTAGCCGTGCAGGTTCATCTGGCCGAGGCCGATGGCGTGCGACTTGTCGTTGCCGTCCTCGATCGAGCGGACCGAGCGGATGTGGCTCTGGTCGCTGACCGCGGTGAGGGCGCGGATCGACGTCTCGACGGTCTGACCGAGGTTCGGCGAGTCCATCGCGAGCGCGATGTTCAGCGAGCCCAGGTTGCAGGAGATGTCCTTGCCGATCTGGTCGTACGAGAGGTCCTCGTTCAGCGTCGTCGGCGTGTTCACCTGCAGGATCTCGCTGCAGAGGTTGGACATGTTGATCCGGCCCTTGATCGGGTTGGCCTTGTTCACCGTGTCCTCGAACATGATGTACGGGTAGCCCGACTCGAACTGGATCTCCGCGAGCGTCTGGAAGAACTTGCGCGCGTTGATCTTCGTCTTCTTGATGCGGGGGTCGTCGACCATCTCGCGGTACTTCTCGGTGACCGAGATGTCGCCGAAGGGGACGCCGTAGACGCGCTCGACGTCGTACGGCGAGAACAGGTACATGTCCTCGTCGTTCTTCGCGAGCTCGAACGTGATGTCCGGCACGACGACGCCGAGCGACAGCGTCTTGATGCGGATCTTCTCGTCGGCGTTCTCGCGCTTGGTGTCGAGGAACTTCATGATGTCGGGGTGGTGCGCCGAGAGGTACACCGCGCCCGCGCCCTGGCGTGCGCCGAGCTGGTTCGCGTAGCTGAACGAGTCCTCGAGCAGCTTCATGACGGGGATGATGCCGCTCGACTGGTTCTCGATCTGCTTGATCGGGGCGCCGGCCTCGCGGATGTTCGACAGCAGCAGCGCCACGCCGCCGCCGCGCTTGGACAGCTGCAGCGCGGAGTTGATGCCGCGGGCGATCGACTCCATGTTGTCCTCGATGCGCAGCAGGAAGCAGCTGACGAGTTCGCCGCGCTGCGCCTTGCCGGCGTTGAGGAAGGTCGGCGTCGCGGGCTGGAAGCGGCCCGAGATGATCTCCTCGACGAGGTTCCACGCGAGATCCTGGTCGCCGTCGGCGAGCGCGAGGGCGGTCATCACGACGCGGTCCTCGAAGCGCTCGAGGTAGCGCTTGCCGTCGAACGTCTTGAGCGTGTAGCTCGTGTAGTACTTGAACGCCCCGAGGAAGGTCTCGAAGCGGAACTTCTTGCCGTAGGCGAAGTCGTTCAGGCGCTCGATGAACTCGAACGGGTACTTCTCGATGACGGCGCCCTCGTAGTACTCCTTCTCGACCAGGTAGTCGAGACGCTCCTTGAGGGAGTGGAAGAACACCGTGTTCTGGTTGACGTGCTGCAGGAAGTACTCCCGAGCGGCGCGCTTGTCGGCGTCGAACTGGATCTTCCCGTTCTCGTCGTACAGGTTCAGCATCGCGTTGAGGGCGTGATAGTCCATGCCCTCGAACTTCGCGTTGTGCTTGAAGTCGACTTCCGTGGTCAAGGCCGCTGCTTCCACCATCGTTCCAATCCGTCGCTGACGTTCGCGACGTCGTCGGGTGTGCCGAAGAGTTCCAGCCGATACAAGTGAGGCACGTTGCACTTGCTGCTGATGATGTCGCCGGCGATGCAGAAGCCATCGCCGAAGTTGGTGTTCCCCGCCGAGATGACCCCTCGGATCCATCGCCGGTTGCGTTCGTCGTTGAGGAACCGGATGACCTGCTTGGGAACCGCGCCCCGCCCGTCACCCCCGCCGTAGGTGGGGGTGACGAGCACGTAGGGCTCTGTGACGACGAGGTCGTCGTCGCCGCGGTGGAGAGGGATCCGCTCGGACCGCATCCCGAGCTTCTCGATGAAACGTGCGGTGTTGCCCGACACGCTCGAGAAGTAGACAAGGAGCGGCGCTTCAGTCGCGGTGACTGCTGCGGTCATGTCTCCTCACTCCTCCGTGTACCGGACCCGCCGGCATCTCGACTGGATCGGCGAGTTCCTCGATCGAGGAACCGGAGCCGGTCAGGCGAGGCGCGTGGCGAGCTCGTCGATCATGTCGGGACGGAAGCCCGACCAGTGGTCCTCGTCGGTCACGACGACCGGCGCCTGCATGTAGCCGAGCGCCTTGACCTGCTCGAGCGCGTTCGGGTCCTGCGAGAGGTCGACGACCTCGTACGCGATGCCCTTGGAGTCGAGAGCGCGGTACGTGGCCGTGCACTGGACGCAAGAAGGCTTGGTGTAGACCGTGATCGCCATGACGCTGCTTCCCCTTACAAATCGTCTGAGCCTCGGCGGAGCGCCGCCGGGACCTCAATACTACATATGGGTACGGACATTCGGGGTCACCACTAGGACTAGTAGTTACACGGTTGTCATTTTCCACTGTTCTCCACCGCCTCACCACAGGTCTGTCCACCGATCCATCCACAGTCGCAGCCTTCGGAAGAGGGCCCGGCTGAGGCGGGAAATCGCGGTTCGCGGACGTGGCGCGACGGCTTCTCCACAGGTACAACGCTAGGGAGGGCCACCGACATCCCACAGGGTGTGGATCCGGTCGTCCCGGCGTGTCGCGGCGTGTCGCGCGGCGGGTGTCTGCCCCGTCCTCGACAGGCCGTCTCTGCCCTGTCTCCGCCCAGCCTCGCGGGGATCCCAGGCGATAATCTCAAGGGATGTCCTCTTACCGTGAGCTGGCCCGCACCCCGGGCGTCGGCCGGATCATCGCCGCACAGCTGACGGCGCGATTCCCCTCTGGCATGGTCAGCCTCGGCCTCCTCATCCACGTCGAGCATCTGACCCACTCCTACGCCGCGGCGGGCATCGTCCTCGCGGCGATGTCGATCGGCCAGGCCGCTGCGGGTCCCATCACCAGCCGCTGGATGGGCCGCTGGGGGATGCGCCCGGTGCTCACGCTGCTGACCGCGCTGTACGCCACCACGATCGCCGTCCTGGCGCTCGCCCCGCTGCCCGTGCCGGCGCTGATCGCGCTGGGCCTCATCGCCGGCGTCTCGACGCCGCCGGTGCAGTCGGCGGTGCGCACCATCTACCCCAAGATGGTGAACTCCCGCCAGCTCGGCGCGCTGTACTCGCTCGACGCCTCGCTGCAGGAGATCATCTGGGTCGCCGCGCCCGTGCTCGTCACCTTCCTCGCGCTGCAGGTCTCCTCGGTGGTCGCGCTGCTCGTCATCTCGGTGATCGCGCTCGGCGGCGGGGCGTGGTTCATCCTGTCCCCCGAGGTCGGCCGGGTGCGCATCCCGCGCAGCCGCACTGCACTCGGCCGCGTGCTGCGCAAGCCCACCGTGCTGCTCACGACCGGAATCGGCGTGCTGTTCATCGGATCGGCCGCCGCGATCGAGGCAGGCGTTGTCGCCGCCTTCGGCGAGGGCGGCGTCGAGTCGGGCCTGGTGCTCGCCGCGTACGCGCTGGGCAGCCTGACCGGCGGACTCGGCTCCGGCGGCATCCCGATGAGCCGGTGGTCCGCGGCCCGCCGACTCGTCATCGTCGCGATCGGCAGCGCCCTCACCCTGGTCTGGGTGAGCAACCCGTTCTGGCTCGCCTTCGCCCTGTTCATCGCCGGCGTCGGCTTCGCTCCGGCTCTCGCCGTCATGCTCGCCGGCACGTCCGCGAGCGTGAAGTTCAGCGAGACGGCCGAGGCGTACGGATGGATCAACACGGGTCAGCTGATCGGCGCCGCGCTCGGATCCATGGCCGCCGGATTCGCCATCGACGGCAACGGCCCCGTCGGCGCCTACATCGTGAGCATCGCGATGGTCGTCGGTGCCGCGATCATCGCGGCGGTCTTCCACCGCGCCTTCCCGGATCTCCGCCACCGCGACGCCTCGCCGATCCCCGACACCGAGCAGCTCCCCGTCATCACCTGACGGGGGCGGGCCGGCGGATGGCGGCGACCGTAGGCTGATGCCATGGTGTCTGCTCCCCTGACTCTGCCCCGGATGCACTGGGGTGACCCGGCGTCAGCCCGCCGCGCCCTGCTGGTGCACGGTCTCGGATCGTCCGGTGCCCTGATGTGGCGCTTCGGCGTGGCGCTCGCGGATGCCGGCTGGCACGCGACCGCCGTCGATCTGCGAGGTCACGGCGACGCGCCGCGGGCCCTCGACTACTCGGTCGCCGCCTACGCGGCCGACGTCGCCGGGGTGCTGCCCGACAACAGCGGCGCGTGGGACGCGGTGATCGGCCACTCCCTGGGAGGCGCGGCCTCGACGGTCGCCGCGGCCGACCACCCCGACTGGACGCGGAAGCTCGTCCTGGTGGATCCGGCGATCGTCGTCGACGGGCACGACGCGGGCATCATCCGGCGCAGCCAGGAGCGGGCGTTCGCGGACAACCGGATCGAGACCGTGCGCGAGGAGCACCCGCACTGGCACCCCCAGGACCTCGAGCTGAAGGTCGACGGCGTCGCTCGCGCGAGCCGTTGGGCCGTCGAGCAGACCAGCGCGCAGAACACGACGTGGGATGTGCGCGAGGCCGCCTCGCGGCTGCGGGTCCCCACGCATGTGATCGGCGCCGACCCCGCCGTGTACAGCCTCTTCACCGGCGCGAACGCCGACGCCGTGCTGCGCAATCCCGCGGTGACGATGTCGATCGTCCCGGGCGCCGGCCACTCCCCCCATCGGGACAAACCGGAGCGGACGATGCGGCTCCTCGCGGAGGTGCTGTCGTGAGCGCCTTCGATCCTCGCGACATCCTGACCGACGAACTCGTCGAGCGGATCCGCTCGCGCGCGGCCGCCGTCGACGCCGGCAACGTCTTCCCGGACGAGGATCTCGCCGAGCTGCGGGATGCCGGCTATCTGCGCGCGCTCGTACCGTCGGACCGGGGCGGGCTCGGGCTGTCGCTCGCCGAGGTCTCGCTGCTGCAGCAGCGCCTCGCCGAGGCGGCGCCCGCCACCGCGCTGGCGATCAACATGCACCTGGTCTGGACCGGCGTGGCGAAGGTCATGCAGGATCGCGGGATCGACGACCTGCGCTTCGTGCAGGAGGGCGCCGCGGCGGGAGAGGTGTTCGCGTTCGGGATCAGCGAGGCAGGCAACGACCTCGTCCTCTTCGGCAGCGACACCGAGGCGGTGCCGCAGCCGGACGGGTCGTATGCGTTCAGCGGCACGAAGATCTTCACCTCGCTCGGCCCGGTCTGGACGCAGCTCGGCCTGCACGGGCTCGACACGACGTCGCCCGATGCGCCGCAGATGGTCTACGCGTTCGTCGGCCGCGACGAGCGCGTCGTCACGCGGGACGACTGGGACACCCTCGGCATGCGCGGCACGCAGAGCCGCACCACCGAACTGCACGGCGCGATCGCACCGGCCGACCGGGTCGTCCGCCGCGTCGCTCCGGGCCCGAACCCCGATCCGATCGTGTTCGGCATCTTCAGCGTCTTCGAGATCCTGCTCGCTTCGGTGTACACCGGCATCGCCCGCCGCGCGCTGGACCTCGCGGTCGAGACCGCCCAGAAGCGCCGCTCGAAGAAGACCGGCCGGTCCTACGCGCAGGATCCGGACATCCGCTGGCGGATCGCGGAGATGGCGCTGGCGTACGACGCCCTTCCGCCGCAGCTCGCGGCGATCGCCGGCGATGTCGTCCACCGCGCGGACCACGGCGCACGCTGGTTCTCGCTGCTGTCCGGCATCAAGCACCGGGCGACGGCGACCGCGAAGCGGATCGTCGACGACGCGATGCTCGTCGCGGGCGGCTCGTCGTACTTCGCTTCGAACGAGCTCTCGCGTCTCTACCGCGATGTGCTCGCGGGCGCCTTCCACCCGTCGGACCCCGAATCGGCACACGCCACGGTCGCCTCCGCCTGGCTCGGCCCGATCGAGCAGTAGACCCGTCCCGGGCTTCAGCGCCCGTCGAAGTCGAATGCGCGCAGCAGTTCGGCGACCGCCTGCTCTCGGTCGTCCTCCGCACCGCTCTCGAACATGTGCGTGACGTGCGTGCGCAGGTGGTTCTCGAGCAGCAGGCGGTTCAGCGACTCGAGTGAGCGCTGGATGGCGCGTGACTGCGTGATGATGTCCATGCAGTAGTCCTCGTTCTCGATCATCCGACCGAGGCCGCGCAGCTGGCCTTCGAGGATGCGAGTGCGGTGCAGAGCGCGCTTCTGGATGTCTTCGATCACACCGCGAGAGTACCCCCGCCGGGTATGAAGAGCGTGCGAGGATGGCGGGCATGGCGACCCTCGAGCTGCTCTCACCCGCCGACCAGGAGCGCTTGCGCGGCCTGCGCCGCATGAAGGCCGTGGCCCTCGGAGCGCTGATCTTCATGGCCGTGCTGTTCGTGTTCGGCTTCGCGCTGCAGGACCGGATCCATGCCTTCGCGTACGTGCGCGCCGCGGCAGAGGGCGGGATGGTGGGCGCCCTCGCCGACTGGTTCGCGGTCACGGCACTGTTCCGACGGCCACTCGGGCTGCCGATCCCCCACACGGCGATCATCCCGACCCGGAAAGACGAGATCGGGCGCAACCTCGGGGAGTTCGTGGAGACGAACTTCCTCGAGGGCGGCGTCGTGCGGACGAAGCTCGCCTCCACGCCGATCGCCGCGCGCCTCGGTGCCTGGCTGCGCCAGCCGGAGCACGCGGAGCGCGTGGCGTCCGAGGGCGCGGCCGTCGCGCAGGGAGTGCTGCGCGCGCTGAGCGACGACGACGTGCAGGATGTCATCGAGTCGCTCGCGCGCCGTCACCTCATCGAGCCCGGCTGGGGAGGCCCGCTGGGCGGCTGGCTCGAGCGCGTGATCGACACGGGCGCGCATCACGGCGCCGTCGATCTGGCGGCCGAGACGATCGCCGCCTGGCTCGACGCGAACCCGGAGGCATTCCAGGGGCTGGTCTCCCGTCGGCTTCCCTCGTGGGTGCCGTCCATGGCGCAGCGGCTCGTGGATCACACCGTCTACAACGAGGCGGTCGCGTTCGTGGGCGCCGTCCAGGCGGATCCGGATCATCCCGCCCGTCGCGCGATCGACGGCTATCTCGCGCGGCTTGCCCACAATCTGCAGCACGACGACGCGACGCAGGGCCGCCTCGAGCACGCCAAGTCGACGCTGTTCGACAGCCCGGGCGTACGCCGTCTCGCCGCCGAGGCATGGGGGGCCGCCAAGCAGGGCCTCCTCCGCGAGCTCGAGCAGCCGGACAGCGCGCTGCGCCTCCGCCTCCGCGACGCACTGGCGGAGGTGGGCGTGCGGCTCGAGGAGGACCCGTCCCTCCGTGAGCGCGTGGACACCTGGGTGACGGATGCCGCGGTGTTCGTCGTCGATCGCTATCGCCACGACATCGCGTCGCTGATCACGGACACGGTCGAGCGGTGGGACCCCCAGGAGACGACCGAGAAGATCGAGCTGATGGTCGGGCGCGACCTGCAGTACATCCGCCTCAACGGCACGGTCGTCGGCGCCCTCGCAGGCCTCGTGATCTTCACGATCGCCCACGCGCTGCTCGGCTGAGTCAGTCGACGCGCTCCACGCGGCCGCCCGTCAGCCGCACGAGCTCGTCGAATGTCAGCGGGAACACCGAGTGCGCGGTTCCCGCCGCGGCCCAGAGCTGAGGGTACGTCTGGAGGTGCTCGTCGACGATCGTCTCGATCGGTTCCGGGTGCCCCGTCGGGGCCACTCCCCCGATGACCTGCCCGGTAGCCTCGAAGACCTGCTCCGCGGAGGCGCGCCTGATGGCGCCGCGACCAAGGCGCTCAGCGAGCGCCGCGGTGTCGACGCGGTGGGCGCCGCTCGTCATGACCAGCAGCGGTCGATCGTCGCACCAGAACACGAGGCTGTTGGCGATCGCCCCGACCTCGACGCCAAGGGCGGCGGCCGCCAGAGCTGCGGTGGACGCGGCATCCGGGAGGATGACGAACTCGCCGGGGATGCCGGCCTCGCGGAGCCTGTCGGCGACGCGGAGATTACGGGGATGAAGCTGCGCGCTCGTCATGCGCGCAAGTCTACGAGCGACAAGAACACCCGTATAAATGCAGAAGGGCCACCCGTCGTTGGGTGGCCCTTCTGTTCACGTGAAGTCCGGCGGTGTCCTACTCTCCCACAGGGTCCCCCCTGCAGTACCATCGGCGCTGAGAGGCTTAGCTTCC
>NZ_JADGLL010000016.1 GCF_015235415.1 Microbacterium paludicola
ACCAGACAGGTCGTCGTGTTCGACGGAAGGTCCACGACTAAGGGTCGCGGACCATGACGAACCCCGTTTCACCGCGTAATCACGCGGCAGGATCAGTCATCCATCCACTCGTTTTGGCCTATAACCCAAGAATCGAGCAAGATCGTCCACAGGCGAGGCGACGACGCCCTTCCGGCGTCAAGGGAGCGTTAGCGTGAGTCACGAGGGCCTCCGTTGTGACGTAGGGAGTGTGGTAACCCACATCGTCCCGGAGGCCCTCGCCTCAGCTCACACGTTCACAACGTGTCGGGGAACTACAGCTAGGGCTATGCGAGGGAGAGGAAGAGTTTCTCGAGTTCTTCGGGGCGTGTGGCATCTTCTGCGTCTGGGTCGGCGAGGCACTCGCGGAGGGCGCTTGAGATGACGAGGAAGCCGGCCCTGTCGAGCGCCTTCGAGACGGCGGCGAGCTGCTGCACGACGTCGCGGCAGTGGGCGTCCTGTTCGACGGCGGTGATGACCGCTGCCAGCTGCCCGTGTGCTCGGCGGAGCCGGTTGACGACCTTGCGCTTTGCCTCCTGGTCGTGCTCCGGTGCCGCGTCCGCGAGTGTGGGTGTGCTTGCCATGAGAGGTCCTTTCGTGAGCCCGAGTTGACAACCAGCATACCCCCGGGGGTATAGTCGGGCTGCCGGCGGCGAATACTCCCCCGGGTATAGCGAAGGGATGCGCAGATGTGCCGAGCAGTGATGTGCCGCACGTGCGGCAAGACGACATGGGCCGGCTGCGGCCAGCATGTCGCGGCGGTGAAGAGCAGCGTCGCGAGCTCCGACTGGTGCGGTGGTCAGCACACCGCCGCGGAGCTGGAGGCGGCACAGGCGAACCGCGGCGGGTTCTGGTCACGCCTGTTCGGACGCTGAGGTCGGAGGACGCGCATGCCTACAAAGAACCTGACTGCTGAGACGTTCGAGAGCACCGTCACCGCCACCGGCATCGTGCTCGTGGACTTCTGGGCTGCCTGGTGCGGCCCGTGCCGCGCCTTCGCGCCCGTGTTCGAGTCCGCCTCGAACCGCCACCGCGACGTGGTGTTCGCACAGGTCGACACCGAGGCTGAGCCTGAACTCTCGGCGGCTAACCGCATCACCTCGATCCCGACGCTCATGGTGTTCCGCGACGGAGTGCTCGTGTACTCCCAGCCCGGCGCGCTCCCGACACCGCAACTCGAGCTGCTGATCCAGAAGGCGCGTGAACTCGACATGGCCGAGGTTCACCGGCAGCTCGCGCAGCGCACCGCCTAACCAACTCACACAGACTAAGAGCCCCGAAAGGAACGCCATGTGCGCACGAATCATCTGCCCTGCGTGCGGCAAGCCCACGTGGGACGGCTGCGGCCAGCACATCGAGCAGGCCCTCGCAGGAGTCCCCGAGAACGAGCGCTGCTCATGCAACTGATCACGGATCACGAGGAAAGGAGCGATCGCGATGCTGCTTGAGCGCATCTACGACGAAGACCTCGCACAGGCCAGCTACCTGATCGGCTGCCAGCGCAGCGGCGAGGCCGTCGTGGTGGACCCACGACGCGATATCGGCGCTTATCTGGATCTCGCCGGCAAGCACGGCATGCGCATCGTCGCAGTGACCGAGACGCACATCCATGCCGACTACCTGTCCGGCACGCGCGAGCTCGCTGCGCACACCGGCGCGACCGCGTACGTATCCGACGAGGGCGGCCCGGACTGGACGTATGGGGCAGGCTTCGACACCGCCGTTCGCATGAAGCACGGTCACCAGATCACGCTGGGGAACGTCACGCTGGAAGCCGTTCACACCCCCGGACACACTCCCGAGCACCTGTCCTTCCTCATCACCGACGGCGCTCAGACCAACGAACCCGGCTACATGCTCACGGGCGACTTCGTCTTCGTCGGAGACGTCGGCCGGCCCGACCTGCTCGACGAGGCAGCCGGAGGCGTAGACACCCGCTTCGCAGGCGCCCACGCACTGTTCGCGAGCCTGCGCGATCACTTCCTCACACTTCCCGACTACGTGCAGGTGCTTCCCGCGCACGGATCCGGATCCGCCTGCGGAAAGGCGCTGGGAGCGATCGCCGCCTCCACGGTCGGGTACGAGCGTCGCTTCTCCTGGTGGGGTTCGTACCTCGCCAACGACGACGAGCAGGGCTTCGTCGAGGCGCTGCTGAGCGACCAGCCCGATGCCCACGCCTACTTCGCGCGGATGAAGACACAGAATCGTGTGGGACCGGCCGTGATCGGAGAGTTGCCGACGCTGAGCGAGTACACGACAGCCGAGCTGCTCGTCGCCCTGGCAGAGGATCGGGTGATCTTCGTCGACACCCGTCATCACAGTCAGGTGCACGAAGGAACGGTCGCGCGTTCGCTGAACGTGCCGGGCGAAGCCAAAGCGGCCACCTACGGATCGTGGGTCTACGACCCCGAAACCGAGTTCCGGCCCCTCGTGTTGCTGGCCGACTCCCGGGCCGCCGCAGAGCGGATCCGCGACCACCTCATCCGGGTCGGCATCGACAACGTACAAGGCTTCATCACGACCATCGAGGGTCTTTCATTGGTGCGTCCCAAGACTGTCGCGCCGGATCGGCTCGGTCAGATCGATCGCGCGCTTCTGCTGGATGTGCGCAACCGGACGGAGTTCGCCGCCGGCCACATCCCCGGCGCCGACCAGATGTCCGGCGGTCGCGTCATGTGGCACACCGACGGACTGCCTGAGACCGGCACCATCGTGACTTACTGCCAGAGCGGTGTCCGCAACAGCGTCACCGCGAGTGCCCTGCGGCGGGCCGGCTACGACATCGCCGAACTAGAGGGCAGCTACGCCGCATGGTCGGCGCTACCCGACGCAACCCGACCGGCCGCCTGACTCCCGCGGTGGGACCTCGATGAACTCGGATGATGGTCAACGCCGCGCCCGAGGTGGTCTCGAATCAGACCGACACAACGGTCTCGTATCCGGTTGACATAGCCACCGTCCGGCGGACGCATGTACGACCTCGTAGTGCGCGACGTGGCTCGGCACGGGGAACAGGATGCGGTGGTGCTGGACCGTACCCCGCGGACTCAGGCGCCCGGCCTCTACAACCTCTGGCTCGAGGACGGGGGATGGGTGCGGCTCGGCGCCGTCGTTGAAGATGATGCTTCGACCGTGACTCGAGTCGTGCTCGGGGTCACGCCAGGTACCCGCTTGCGTCGTGGAGCGCGTGCGTCGTGGAGCGGCATCTACTACCGCGATCCCGCCGACGCCGGGCTGGATGCTTTGGATGTTGCCGTGGATACGGCCGCGGGCTCCGCCCCGGCGTGGGTCATCCACCCGTCCGATGGCCCGAGCGATCAGTGGGCGATCCACATCCATGGGCTGGGAAGCCCGCGCGCCGGCACGTTGCGCGGCGTCCTGGTAGCCGCGGATGCCGGGCTGACCTCACTGGTCGTCTCGTACCGCAACGACGATGAAGGGCCCCACGTGGGCTCTGGTCGGTCAACACTCGGCGCGACGGAAACCGACGACGTTCGCGCTGCCGTCCGGTACGCGCTCACCCACGGCGCCCGTCGCATCGTGCTGTTCGGATGGTCCATGGGCGCGGCCATCGCGCTCCAACTCGCCGCGGACGCGGAGTTCGACGGTGTCATCGACAGGCTGATCCTCGACTCGCCGGTGCTCGACTGGCGGTCGACCATCAACGCCAACTGCGCTCGGGCAGGGTTGCCGTCGTGGTTCGGGATCCTGGCCCGTCCTTGGTTGCAAAATCGATGGCTCGCTCGAATCGTCGGGCTACCGTCGGAGATTTTGCTCGCCTCCTTCGCCTGGCCCAAGCGCGCACCCGAGCTGTCTGTTCTGATCTTGATCCTCCACGGCATTGATGATGCGTCGGTTCCCCTCGCGGCCCCCAACCTGTTGAGAGAGCTACGCCCGAACACGATCCAGGTGGAAACGTTCCGTTCGGATCACACGATGAACTGGAACTCAGACCCAGGCCGGTGGCAGTCGATCGTTGGCGGGGTGTGGGGATCAAATGAGCAGCCTCCGTAGTCGCTCGGTGTCGTGCCCGGCCGAGCTCATTGCGGAGAATGTGGCGTCCCATCGAACTTGCGCCGCACGGCTGACGCGGCGCTTTCTGTTTCGGCGCGGTGACAGCCTCGCGCATTACGAGATGATGGGCGTCATGGAACCCGCAAACGCAAGCAGCCTGCTCAACTCACTTCGGCTCGGCTCGCCCGTGGCCGAGCATGATGCTGCGCTTGCAAGCTACTTCATCGAGACGGATACGTTTACCCAACTCGTCGAGGACCGCGGCGACGTCATCGCCGGCGACAAGGGCACGGGGAAGACGGCGCTGTTCACGATCCTCAAAGGGCGTTACTCGGACGATCCTCGCCTGGTTGATGTCGAGGTGCTGTCAGCGTTCAATCCCGCGGGTACGCCCATCTTCGAGCGTCTGCTCGAGAAAGGCGAGCTGTCCGAGGCACAGTACATCGCCGTGTGGAAGACCTACGCGGTGTCGCTCGCGGGTAACTGGCTGCTCGACTACTACGGCTCGGCCCGACCGGGGCGCATGGGCGAACTGGAGGAGATACTGCAGCGCAGCGGTCTACGCGTGAAGGAGGCGACGCCGCAGAACGCGTTCGTGAAGCTGATCGCTTACCTACGTCCGAGCACTGTCGAGAACACGACCACCTTCACGCAAGAGGGAATCCCAATCTTCGCCAGCAAGTTCGCGTGGGAGAGCCCGCAACCGCCGGCAGACGAGCCCGTGCAGTTCCTCCGTCATGACGACGCACTGGAGCTCCTAGAGGAGTGCCTCAGCGAGGCGTCGGCCACCGTATGGCTCACTTTCGACCGGCTCGATGAAGCCTTCCAGGCGCACCCCTCCGTCGAGAAGCCGGCACTTCGCGGCCTGTTCCGCGCATATCTCGACCTCGGTGCCCTATCCCACCTCCGACTGAAACTCTTCGTCCGCCGCGACCTGTTCGCGCGAATCGTCGAGGGTGGGTTCGTCAATCTGACTCACGTCAACGCTCGACGCATCACCATCACCTGGGAGGACGACGACCTCTACAACCTGCTGTTTCGACGGTTGGTCGAGTCCGAGGGATTCCAGCAAGCGACTGGCTTCTCGAAGGACTCGCCGCCGGACCAGGTGTTCGCTTTCGTGTTCCCGGAGAAGGTCGATGCGGGCGCTCGAAAGCCTCCGACCTGGAAGTGGATCCTCACAAGGATCCGGGACGGCAACGGCGTGAAGTCGCCCCGCAATCTCGTCGACCTCGTATCGCGCGCGGTGGAGGCACAGAAGAGGCGGGAGGCGCAGAACCCCCGTCGGCTTGACGCGTCCGGGCCTCTCATCACCGCGGACGCACTGAAGCACGCGCAGACCGAACTCAGCAAGGACCGCGTCGAAGACACTCTCCTCGCGGAGGCCGGGGATAGCACCGCCGCTATCAAGGCCTTCGCGAACGGCAAGGCCGAGCACAACGTGGACAGTCTGCGCGTGCTGTTCGGCGATCAAGCTGACGAGATACGCGAACGTCTCATCACCCTAGGCTTCCTCGAAGCGAGCGGGCGGACGTGGAAGGTTCCGCCGCTCTACCGGCCTGGCCTGTCGATCTCGCAGGGCAAGGCGTTCAGCACGACGGGCGAGTCCCTCGATGAGGACGTTGAGGACGACGAGTAAGCCCGTCACGCCCTGAGTAAGACGGGTCTGCCGCACCAGTAGGTGACATTTGAGTTGGGTTGCCCGGGAGGGCGCCCTGGAAGGATGTCATTGTGCCTAAGCCTTATCCGAGTGAGTTCCGGGATGATGTCGTGCGCGTCGCGCGGGGCCGTGAGCCCGGGGTGACCATCGAGCAGATCGCGACGGACTTCGGTGTTCACCCGATGACGCTCACGAAGTGGCTGCGGCGTGCCGCGGTGGAGGAGGGCTCGAAGCCGGGCGTGACGCGGTCCGAAGGCGCCGAGCTGCGGGAGGCGCGGAAGCGGATCCGGCTGCTGGAGCAGGAGGTCGAGGTGCTGCGGCGTGCGGCGGCGTATCTGTCGCAGGCGAACCTGCCGGGAAAAGGCTCTACCCGCTCGTGACCGAGCTCGCCGCTGACGGTGTTCCCGTCGCGGTGACGTGCCGGGTGCTTAAGCTCGCTCGCCAGCCCTACTACCGGTGGCTGGCGAACCCCATCACCAATGCGGAACTCGTCGCCCGGCGTACCGTGCGAATGCGTTGTTCGACGCGCACCACGACGACCCGGAGTTCGGATACCGGTTCCTCCTCGACGAAGCCCGCGACGCGGGCGAGGTCATGGCCGAGCGGACCGCATGGCGGATCTGCCGAGACAACGGCTGGTGGTCCGCGTTCGGCAAACGCCGCCGCGGGAAGGGGCGACGCCCTGGCCCGCCGGTGCATGACGATCTCGTGCGCCGGGAGTTCACCGCGGACGCACCGAACCGGCTCTGGCTCAGCGACATCACGGAGCACAAAACCGGTGAAGGCAAGCTCTACCTCTGCGCCATCAAGGACGTCTTCAGCAACCGGATCGTCGGGTACTCGATCAGCGACCGGATGAAAGCGCGTCTCGCCGTCGACGCCGTCAACAGCGCCGTCGCACGGCGCGGGAATGTCGCTGGCTGCGTGGTCCACACGGACAGAGGGTCCCAGTTTCGCGCGAGGAAGATGGTCCGCGCCCTGCACCATCACGGGATGGTCGGATCGATGGGACGAGTCGGCGCGGCAGGCGATAACGCCGCGATGGAATCGTTCTTCAGTCTGCTGCAGAAGAACGTCCTCAACCGGCGCACCTGGGCCACCCGGGAGCAGCTCCGCATCGCCATCGTCACTTGGATCGAACGCACCTATCACCGACGCCGTCGACAGAAGCGGCTCCACGGTTTGACCCCCATCGAGTACGAAGCAATCATGAACACCGACGTCGCCCTCGCGGCGTGACTACAACCCGTCACCTATGGGTGCGGCAGACCCGACCCCTGCGTGCTAAGCGTTACGTCACCAACTTGGTGGCTTGCGAGTGTACTGCGGAGCGTGAGCAGATTTTGAGAAGATCTGAGCGACGTTGAACCCCTCCGAGCCTCGCGTCAAACATCCGCGAACCGCGGAAAGTCAAGGCGAACCAACCCCAACGTAGGTGAGGGAAGGCCCCCGGCAAGGGTTCAAATCCCACCGTCACCGCCATCCGAAACCCCCTCTCGCGAGGGGGTTTCGTCGTTTCCGCGGGACTGTTCCCCGACGGCCCGGCTCCCTCGCGTTCGGGTGCCGAGTGGCCCTCACGCGCCCGCGAAAGGGCCGATCCGCACCCGGGTGCGACTGCGCGCGAACCTGCCCTCGGGCGTTCCGGGGCCGAGCGGCCCTCTTGCGCCCGCGGAAGGGCCCATCCGCACCGGATGTGCACGGGCCGCGGACACCGAAGCACCAGAAAAAGGATGAGACTGCTCCTTGCATCTCAAGCCGCTTGAGGTCGCAGGGTGGGGAGCATGAACAACACAGATGAGACTCTCTACTCCATCGGCGAGGTCGCGCATCGCACCGGGCTCAGCGTCAGCGCCATCCGCTACTACGCCGATGAAGGCCTCGTGGAACCGACAAGCGCGACGGATGGCGGCCATCGCCTCTACGACGTGGACGCCATCGCCCGCCTCGAGTTCGTCCGAACGCTGCGCGACCTCGAGACCGGGCTGGATCAGGTGCGCCGCGTCCTCCTCGGCACGACCTCGCTGCGCGACGTCCTCGCCGAGCACCTCGATGTCATCGAGAGGCAGGCGACGGACATGCAGGCGAAGCGGGCGGTGCTCCGCGCGCTCGTGCGGCAGGAGGGGACGGCCGAACGCGCGAGGCTCCTGCGCAAGCTGGTGACGATGTCCGACGCCGAGCGTCAGCGGCTCGTCGACGACTTCCTCGCCGAGGTCACCGCCGGCCTCCCCGAGGACGCGATCAGGCGGATCCACGATGTGCGTCCGGTGCTGCCGCCCGACCCCGCCCCGGAACAGCTCGATGCCTGGATCAGCCTGGCGGAGCTGCTGCAGGATGACCGCTTCCGTGCGGCGACCCGGTCCTACCTCCACGCGACATACGCGGAGTTCCCCGGTTCGGAGATCTCCACCCCTCACGTGCAGGAGTTCTTCCACTCGACCGGCGCCGACGTGATGCCGAAGCTGATGGCCGCTCACCAGGCGGGGTTCGCCGCGGACGATGCCCGGGTGGTCTCCCTCGCCGCGCGGATGGTCGAGTCGCTCGCTGAGGCGTTCGGAGTCGCGGCCGACGACGACCTCCGCGGACGGCTCGCGGCCCGCTACCGGGATCTCGACAGCGTCACCCTCGAGGCGCTCCAGGACGCCGAGTACAACGCGACCGAGGGGCGCTACCTCGAGCTGGTCTCGATCATCAACGATCAGCCCCATCCGGATGCGGCTCTTCTCGCCAGCGCTCGCCGGGAGCGGAGCGACGGGGAGCAGCTCAGCTTCCGAGACCTCGGCGGATGGCTGTCCGACGCGATCCTCGCCGTGGGGTGATTCAGGACGTTCGCGGCGCGGAAGCGCGCGATCCGGATCCGTCATCTCCGCCCCTCGGGGCTCCCGCGCGCCGGAGAATATCTGTGCGGGGTCGGCGACCCCGGCGGACGGAGCCGGAGGGGCGACATGGGCGGACTCGAGATCACCGTGCTGCTGGGCGCGGCCGTGCTGGTCGGGGCGCTTCTCGCCCCGCGGCTGCGGATCGCGACGCCGCTCCTGCTGGTGATCCTCGGCCTGCTACTCGGGTTCGTACCGCAGCTGAGGGGCGTCGAGCTGCCGCCCGAGACCGTGCTGCTGCTGTTCCTGCCGGTGATCTTGTTCTGGGAGAGCCTCACGACGTCCTTGCGGTCGATCAAGCGCGACTTCCGCGGCATCGTCCTGATGAGCACGCTCCTCGTGGTGGCGAGCGCCTTCGCGGTCGCCGGCATCGCCCATGCGCTGGGCGTGCCGTGGGAGGCGGCACTGATCCTCGGAGCGGCCGTCGCGCCGCCCGATGCGACGGCCGTCGCAGCCCTCGGCCGCAGCCTGCCTCGTCGCAACTTCATGATCCTCAAGGCCGAAAGCCTCACGAACGACGGCACCGCGCTCGTCATCTACGCGATCGCGGTCGGCCTCGCGATCGGCGGCGACTACACGCCGTGGAGCATCACGGGGATGGTGCTGCTCTCGTACGGCGGTGGCATCCTGGCCGGCATCGTTGTCGGCGGGCTCGCCTACCTGCTGATGCGTCGCCTCACCACCGCGCTGACGCTCAACATCGCCCTGCTGCTCACGCCGTTCACCGCGTTCCTCGTCGCCGAGCTGATCCACGCGTCGGGCGTTCTGGCGGTGGTGGTGGCGGGGTTGATCCTCACCTACCTCTCCCCGCGGGTCACGACCGCGGCGTCGCGCCGCCAGACCGAGGCCGTGTGGCCGCTCGGCTCCTACCTGCTCAACGGCGCGCTGTTCGTGCTGATCGGGCTCGAGGTGCAGGCGGTGGTCCGCACGATCGACCTCGCGGACGTCGGATGGCTGACCCTCGTGACCGTGGCGGTATGGGTTGTGCTGCTGATCGTGCGCTTCACGTTCCAGACGTCGACCGTCATGCTGATCCGGATGCTCGACCGACGGCCCTCTCAACGCGGGCGGCGGATGTCGCATCGCGCACGGGTGGTGAGCACGGTGGCGGGCTTCCGCGGTGCGGTGTCGCTTGCGATCGCCCTGTCGATCCCGCTCGCGACGGACGGGGCGGACATCCCGGCCCGCGACGAGGTGATCTTCGTGACGGCAGGCGTCATCCTGCTGACGCTGCTCGTGCAGGGGCCGCTGCTCCCCGCGGTGGTGCGGTGGGCGCGCCTGCCCGTCGACACGAGCGCCGACGACGAGATGCGCTTGGCGGAACGCTCGATCACCGGTGCCGCGCTCGTGCACGTCGAGGAGCTCGCGGCGGGTGAGGGGATCAGCGAGGAGGTGCGCGAGCGACTCAAGCGCGACTACTACGAGCATCTCGAACTCGCCAACGCCCGCGTGCAGGAGCACGTCGACCACGAGATCGAAGCCCTCGACGCGATGATCGGCGTGCCCGACGACGAAGGTGCCGAGGCGGCGAGGGAGGGCGGATCGGTGATCGTCGCGACCGACACCGGATCGCCGCTCGCACGCAACGAGGAGTACACCCGCCTTCGCCTTGCCGTGCTCGGACGCAAGCGCGAGGTGCTCGTGCGGCTCACGCGCGACGGGTCGATCGACGATGCGGTCGCGCGGCGCATCCAGGCTCGCCTCGACGTGGAGGAGATCCGCCTCTCGGGGATCGAGCCGATCGAGTAGCGCGAACAGGCTCGTTGCGGCGCGTGCGGGATCGGTGCGCATCCGCCGCTTTGGGGCGGCGGAAGGGCCGGTCGGCACCGGGATGCGCGGGGCGGTGCGGGCGGGCGGGCATGGATCGGTGCCTTCCGGCCGTCGACGCGTGGCAGAAGGTCCGGTCGGCACCGGAACTCCGGATGCGACGCAGGCCCGCGGATGTCGGCGGGCGGGTGGACAATGACGGCATGCTGCTGCACGAACTCGTCGCGGCGACCCGGGAGGTCGCGGCGACCTCCTCGCGGCTGAAGAAGGTCGCCGCGCTCGCCGAGGCTCTGCGCGCGCTCGACGGCGCCGAGATCGGGCCGGCCATCGGATTCCTCACGGCGAGCCCGCGACAGGGGCGCATCGGCGTCGGCTGGCGCGGCCTGACGGGCCTCGCCGTCGCGCACACGGATGCGCCGAGCCTCACGGTGCTCGACGTCGACGCCGCGCTCGACCGGATCGCCGCGACGGCGGGAGCCGGATCCGTGGATGCCCGGCGGCAGGCGCTCATCGCGCTCGCACAGCGCGCCACGGCCGAGGAGTGGGACTTCGTCTCGCGCGTGATCCTCGGCGAACTGCGCACCGGCGCGCTCGAGGGAGTGCTGCTCGACGCGATCGCGAAGGCATCCGACCGGCCGATCGCGGCCGTGCGTCGGGCGGCGATGCTGTCGGGCGACCTCGGGGAGACGGCGCGGATCGCGCTCGGCGGCTCGCTCGACGACCTCGAGTCGGTCGGCCTGCGCGTGGGGCGCCCGGTGATGCCGATGCTCGCCTCGACCGCGGGCTCGGCCGCCGAGGCGCTTGCCACGCTCGGGCGCGAGGCGTCGGTCGAGTACAAGCTCGACGGCGCGCGCATCCAGGTGCACTTCGACCGCGCGCGGCCGGAGGGCGACGACGTCCACGTCTACACGCGCAGCCTCGCCGAGGTCACGCACCGCGTGCCCGAGCTCGCCGCGGCGGTGCGCGCGCTGCCGGTCGAGCGCGTGATCCTGGATGGCGAGACGCTCTCGCTCGACGAGGACGGCGGCCCGCGCGCGTTCCAGGACACGATGGCGCGCTTCGGCTCCGAGACCGCCGCCGCGATCGTCCTGCGCCCGTGGTTCTTCGACATCCTTCACGTCGACGGCCGCGACCTGATCGACGAGCCCCTGAGCGCCCGCCTGGAGATCCTCGAGCGCGTCGTGGGGCCGCTGCGTATGCCCGGCATCGTCACGGCCGACGCGGAGCGCGCCGAGCAGTTCTCGCGCGAGGCGCTCGCCGCGGGGCACGAGGGCGTGATGGTCAAGGACATCAGCTCTCCCTACGCGGCCGGCCGGCGCGGCAAGAGCTGGCTGAAGGTGAAGCCCGTCCTGACCTTCGACCTGGTGGTGCTCGCGGTCGAATGGGGATCGGGGCGACGCACCGGGATGCTGTCGAACCTGCATCTCGGCGCGAGGGATCCGGATGGCGCCTTCGGAGACCCGGGCGGCTTCGTCATGGTGGGGAAGACCTTCAAGGGCCTCACCGACGCGACGCTGCGCTGGCAGACCGAGCACTTCCCCACGATCGAGACCCACCGCTCCGCGTACGCCGTGCACGTGCGGCCCGAGACGGTCGTCGAGATCGCGATCGACGGCGTGCAGCGTTCGTCGCGCTACCCGGGCGGCGTGGCGCTGCGCTTCGCCAGGGTCAAGGCGTATCGCCCCGACAAGGACGCGTCGGAGGCCGACACGATCGAGACGCTGCGGGCGCTGCTGCGTGGCTGACGTCAGAAGCCGCTGCTGTACGTGGCGATCATCACCACGCACACGCCCAGCAGCACCAGCGGCGCCGCGGCCGCGCTGATCAGCAGGCCCGTGCCGAGCGCGCGCGCCGGCGGCCAGAACAGCAGGCCGATGCCCGCGAGCAGCACAAGCAGCCAGAAGAGCCCGCCGCCGAAGGGGAAGCCTCCGAACCCACCGCTGAACCAGAGGAACCCGGCGCCCAGGATGACGACGAGTCCGATGGCGAGACCGATCCAGACCCAGGCGCCGAACCGCAGCCCGCCGAGCTGCCGCGGCGGGCCGACCGGCGGTGCGCCATATCCGGGCGGTGGTCCGTACCCGGGCGGCGGTCCGTACCCGGGCGGCGGTCCGTACCCGGGTGGCGGCCCGTAGCCGGGGTGCGGCGGCTGCCCCGGGTACTGCCCCGGTGCCGCGGGCGGCCCGTACCCGGGCGGGTACCCCGGCCCATGCTGCCCCGGCCCCGGCGCCCCAGGCACCTGCTGCCCCGGCTGCGGTCCGGCCCCCGGCCCGGGCGCCCCTGGCGCCTGCGGTCCCGGGCCGGGCGCCGCCCCCGGCTGCGGCGGCATCCCACCGCCCGGTGGCGGCACCGGGCGTGCGGGATCGGGCTCCTGGCCCGGCTGCTCAGGCGTGCTGTTCACGGGAAGCCGTCCTCTCTTGCTGCGACGGAAGCGCCGGCGCGGGTGCGGCGGCGCGGAAGCGGTCGGTGCGGATCATCCAGACGATCCGCGCGAACAGGAGGGGGAGGGTCGCCAGCAGGAACAGCTGCGGGCGCGTCAGCCCCATCCAGGCGATCTCGTTGCCGCGCACGAACTCGACGAGGAAGCGGAACACCCCGTACGCGGCGATGTAGAGCGTGAGCGTCTCGCCGGGCGCGATCTGCCGGTGACGCAGCCAGAACCACAGCAGCGCGAAGGCGACCAGGTGGAAGGCGATCTCGTACACGAAGCTCGGATGCAGCGGCACCCCGGCGGCGGATCCGGTGTACGCGGCGGCGTCGGCGTCGAGCACGATGCCCCATCCGGATCCGGTCGGCGTTCCCGGCTTCTCGGTGAGGAGGCAGCCGATCCGGCCGATCGCCATCGCGAGCGCAACCGCGGGCGCGAACAGGTCGCCGGTGCGGTACGGGTATCGCACGACGCGCTTGGCGACGTGCACGCCGAGCCACGCGCCCACGAGCGCCGACAGCATCGACGCGTTGCCGTAGGAGAGCTGCTCCATGAGGCTGAGGTTCTTCGTCGGATCGAGGTGCTGCGCCCACGTGCCGAGCCGCGCCAGGATGGACGCCCCCGCGAGCGAGCCGAGCACGAGATACCAGATGCGGTGGTCGGTCACCCCGCGGCGGCGCTTCTCGACGAGGAACACGATTCCCGCCGCGAGCATCCCGAGCGCGACGAAGAACGAGTGCGTGTCGATGGGCGGAAGCCAGCGCACGAGGTCCTGCAGCGTCGGGAACATGTCAGCCGCCGAAGACCCTGATCCACAGCAGCACCCAGAACGGGATCGCCGCAGCCGAGAGCGCGGCGATCACCGACAGGTACAGCAGCACAACGCGGGTGTCGCCGAGGCGGCACTTCGATCGCAGCAGCCCCGCGCGCCGCGCCCGCGCGTAGCCGGCGATCGCGACGCCGCTGAACACGAGCAGCGCGACGGGGCCGAACACGCAGGTGATGAGCGCGACGGTCGTGAAGACGCAGAGCTTCAGCGGATCGAACGCGGGCACGGGATCGCCGACGCTCGCGTCGTAGCGATTGAGCCCCTCGTACGCGGTCATGACGCCACCACCGGAAGCTGCACGCGCCCGCCCGTCTCGCGGACGTCGCTCATCCGCGCGGAGCGCTCGCGTGATCCGGTCGCCGTCGACAGGCGCGTGCGGCCGAGCGGCGCCCACGCCTGCACCGCGCAGAACGGGGCGCACTGGTGGGCGTCGGTGGTCTCGTTGACGGTGGCGACGTGCACGCAGCACTGGGTGAGACGCTCCTCGATCATCGTGTTGATGTCCATGAACGGCTTGATGGTGATCCGCTTCACGCGCTCGCCCATCATCCGACGAAGCCGTTGATGCTGGCCGGGAAGCTGCGACGCGGCGAGGGTCGCGAGCGTGCCGATGCCGAGGTCGCAGCTGGCGCAGATGTCGCGCCAGATGTCGACCATCGACGGATGCGACAGCGACGACTGCTCGCTGAGCAGATCGAGCAGCGAGGTCTTCACCACCTCGCGGATCTTCTTGTTCACGCCCGAGTCGGCGATCCGGTTGGCGATCAGATCCGGCTCGAGCTCGAGGAACTCCTTGAGCCGGTCGTGCCCGATCAGCCCGACGAGCGACTTCCACTCGCCCGCGTCGTCCTTCAGCAGGTAGCCGACCGAGCAGCAGTGCGGATGGCTGCACGGGAGCGCGGTGAGGTCGCGCCACGTGACGGTGTCGCCGGTCTGCGGCCCGAGCCTCGCCAGCACACCCGTGTGCGTCAGCCGGTCGTCCGGATCGATGCCGGCCGACCGCCCGGATCCGAACACCGGCTGGATCGTCACGCCGCCGACGAACGGCGTGTCCATCGCGCGGCGGATCACATCCCCGATCTCGTGGTCGTTCACGCCGAGCGCCGCGGTCATGGTGAGCGTCGTGAAGACCCCAGCGGCCGACAGCCGCTCCAGCGCCCGCTCCTTGAAGCGCCGGATGTCGGCTCCCCGGTGATATGCCGACGCCTCCTTCGACTCGCCGTCGTACTGCAGGTAGATCTCCACGCGCTGCCGGTGCTTCCTCAGCACCTCGACGAAGGCGTCGTCCTGCGCGATCCGCAGTCCGTTCGAGTTGATCAGGATGCGCACCACCGGCCGGGCGACGAGGTGCTCCAGCAGCTGCTCGAGCCACGGGTACAGCGTCGGCTCGCCGCCCGAGAGCATCAGCACGTCGATGCGGTTGTTCTCGCGCGCGAGGCGGGCGTCGACCGATGCCAGCACCTCGGCCAGGGGAGCGACCGCGCTCGCCGCGGGGCTCGACTCGGCGAAGCACGTGGGGCAGCGCAGGTTGCAGTGGTCGGTGATGTCCTCGAGCAGGATGCAGGTGTGCTGCGTCTGCATCGCGGGCAGGCCGTCGTCGTACGCCGACGGCACCGGCTTGAAGTTGCCGATCACGTCCGGCGTGTGCATCTTCGTCGGCGCGGTCCACTCCTCGAGGTACCGCAGGATCTCGGCCGACTCGTCGTACATCGTGCGCACGAGGCCGTGCTCGGGGCAGCCGCGCTCGAGCCAGATGGTGCCGTCGCGGTCGGCGAGCCAGCCGGACAGCCGCCGCACCTCGGCGAGCGGGCGATCCGGATCCTCCTCGTGGCAGCGCGGGCAGAACGCGTTGACGTAGCGATGGATCCGGTGGTCGCGAAGCGGCATCCCTGCGGTGGGCTGGCTCATGGCGCTCAGACTAGGGGCACGGATGCCCGTTGGGCAGTCGGCCGTTCGGAGGGACGAGCGTGTCAACCCGGGTAGGGCATCACGAGCGACAGCAGCATCACCCACACGCACACGACGCCGAGCATCGCCAGGCTCCAGCCGATCACCGCCCGCAGGATCTCGCCCTCCCGGCCGGTCAGCCCGACGGCGCCGGCGGCGATCGCGATCGACTGGGGCGACACGAGCTTCGCGACCGCGCCACCTGAGGTGTTCGCCGCGACGAGCAGCGTCGGGTCGACCCCGATCTGGTTGGCCGTGACGGTCTGCAGGCCGGCGAACAGGGTGTTGTTGTTCACGACCGATCCGGTGATGAAGACGCCGAACCAGCCGATCACCGGCGCGAGCAGCGGGAACACCGCCCCCAGCCCCGCGATCGCCGTGCCGATGCTCGTCGAGCCGCCCGAGTGGTTCGCGACGTTCGCGACGATCAGCACCAGGGTGATCAGCACGATCGGCTGCCAGAGCGCGCGCAGCGTCTCGCGCAGCTCGCGCCAGAGGTCGCCCGACCGCAGCTGCGGCGTGGTGAAGAACGTGATGATGACGGCGATCAGGATGGCCGTGCCCGTGGCGTTGACGGGCGTCCACTCCCAGACGGTCGCCACGGGCTCGTCCTTGCCGAAGGGCACGATCACGCCGGTCACCCCGGGGATCGGCACCCGCGCGACGAGCCCCGACAGCGGACCGTCGACCGCGAAGAGCGACTTGAACCACGGCAGGCTCCACACGCACACCACCGCGGTCAGGATGTAGAACGGGCTCCACGCGACGACCACGTCGCCGAAGCTCTGCGACGCGCCGCCAGGCTCGGGGGCCCCGTCCTCGCGGTAGATCCGCCGCGGCGTCCAGGCGCGTCCGACGGCGAACACCACGACCATCGTGAGCAGACCCGGGACGACGTCGGCGAGGTCCGGGCCGAGGAAGATCAGCACCGCCGCCTGGCTCGCGCTGAAGGCGACGCTGACCGCGGCCGTCATCGGCAGGGTCTCGCGGATGCCGCGCCAGCCGTCGAGGATCAGCACCAGTAGGAAGGGGGTCACGAGCGCCAGCAGCTGCAGCACGATCACCATCTGCAGCGACAGGTCGGCGAGCTCGACGCCGCCGACCTGTGCGCCGACGATCACGGGGATGCCGATGGCCCCGTATGCGCCGGCGGCGACGTTCGCGACGAGCGACAGCATCGCCGCCTTCACCGGGCCGAAGCCCAGCTGCACAAGCAGGGCGGCGCAGATCGCGATGGGGACGCCGAAGCCGGCGGCGCCCTCGAGGAAGGCGCCGAACGCGAAGCTGATCAGCAGCACCTGCACGCGCTGGTCGGGCGAGACGCCCGCGATGCTGGCCCGGATCACATCGAACCGTCCGCTCGCGACGGTGAGCCGGTACAGCCAGACGGCCATCACGATGATGTAGGCGATCGGCCACAGCGAGGTGAGGATGCCCGACAGCGAGGCGCCGGCGATCGACCCGAGCGGCATCCCGAACGGCCACGCGGCGATCGCGATCTGCAGCACGGTCGCGATGATCCCGGCCGTGACGCCCTTCATCTTGAAGACGACGAGGCACAACAGGAAGACCAGGATCGGCACGGCGGCCGTCAGCGCGGACAGCGCGATCGCGCCGAGGGGATCGATCTGCTGATTCCACATGGCCGCCACGGTAGCGGCACCGCGCGACGCGGGGATAGACCGCGGGTGTCTCGGGCGGGCGCCTACCGAGTGCGCCGTTCGAGGAAGCGCATCGAGTCGGGGGAGGACGAGACGAGCGCGCGGAGGTTGCCGCCCGGCAGCGCGCGCGGGTGGCTCGCCGGCAGGTACGCCCGCAGGAGGGCGTCGCCGATCCGGTGCGCCGTCTCCCGCAGCAGCTCCGCCGTGCGGTGCGCAGGCCTGCCGTCGTTGGGGATCACCGCCCCGAGCGCGCCGACGACCACGTCCTCCGACCCGCGCACCGGCACCGCCAGGCCGCGTGAGGCGGGATGGATCCAGCCGTCCGTGACCGCGTAGCCACGCGCGAGGGTGGCATCGACCGCGGCACGCAGGGCGTCGGCCGTCGCCGGGCCCGCGGTGGTCAGGGGCCGGATCCCCTGCGCTATCACGGCGTCGAGAAGGCCCGGCTCGCCGAACGCGAGGAAGACCAGCCCGCTCGAGGAGTGCTGGATGGGGATGCGGCCGCCGACGATGGATCCGTTGATCACGGCGTCCGGGGCCGAGATCCGCTCGAGGATGAGCACGTCGGTGTCGATGCGCACACTCAGCTGCACGTGCTGGCCGATGACGTCGTGCAGCCGCCGGAGGTAGGGCTCGGCGATCTCGCGCAGGCCGAGTGCGCCGGGCGTCTTGCTGCCGATCTCCCACAGCCGGTTGCCGAGTCGGTAGGTCCGGCCGGCGGCCGGCTCGAGCAGGCCGTGGTCGACGAGCTCGGCGACGATGCGATGCACGGAGGAGACGGGGATGCCGGAGCGGCGGTGGATCTGCGTGAGCGTCAGGAAGGGCTGATCGGCTCCGAACGCGTCGAGCACCGCCAGGACGCGCGTGAGCGCCGACGTGCCGTTCGACGCGCGGGACATCCGTCCTTCCTTTCAACGGAAAGCAATCTATCCGGCCGTCGCGCATCGTTTCTAGGCTTCCCGCACCCGCCCCCGATCGAAGGAGATCGAGATGTCAGAGACCCTCGCCCAGGCGCTCGCCCGTGTGGGAGACCCCGTGAACCTGCTGCGCGACGTCGACTACCCGGCGTTCACCTTCCCCGTGCATCCGGAGTTCACGAACTGGCGCTCCGAGTCGCGGTCGTGGAACGAGACGGTCGCGCTGATGGATCAGTCGCACCACATGACCCAGCTGTTCCTCACGGGCGCCGACATCGCCGAGGTGCTCAGCCCCATCGCGGTGAACACGTTCGCGAACTTCCGTCCCGGCGTCGCCAAGCAGCTCATCTCGGTGAACCACGAGGGGAAGGTGATCGGCGACGGCATCCTGTTCAACCTGAATCACGCGACCGCGCAGGGCGAGAGCGTCGTGCTGATCGGCCACCACGTGCTGATCGACTGGGTGCGCTTCCACGCCGAGCGGGCGGGAAAGGACGTGCAGCACCGCCTTGAGGGCAACTCGAACATGCGCGAGGGCGATCCGACCTTCTACCGCTACGAGCTGCAGGGGCCCCGCGCGCACGACGTGCTCGAGAAGCTGCTCGGCGGGCCCGTGCCCGACGTGAAGTTCTTCCACATCCACGACTTCGCGTTCGCCGGCACGACCGTCCAGGGCCTGCGGCACGGCATGGCCGGCCAGCCCGGCTTCGAGTTCTTCGGCCCGTACGCCGAGGGCGAGACCGTGCGCCAGGCGCTGCTCGACGCGGGTGCCGAGTTCGACATCGTGCGGATCGGTGCCAAGGCGTACTCGGTCACGCCGCTCGAGTCCGGATGGGTGCCCACGCCGTTCCCCGCGATCTTCGGCGACGACCCGCTGTTCGCCGAGTACCGCGAGTGGCTGCCCCTGGCCCGCGCGGGATCGATCGGCGGATCGCTCTCCGGACCGGTCGAGGACTTCCTCCTGACTCCGTACGACCTGGGGCTCGGTCGCTCGGTGAAGTTCGACCACGACTTCATCGGCCGCGAGGCGCTGGAGCGGATCGCACAGGCGCCCGCGCGCCGCAAGGTCACGCTGATCTGGGACGCGGCGGACGTCGCGAAGATCGTCGAGTCGCAGCTGACTCCCGGCACGCCGGCCAAGTACCTCGAGTTCCCGAAGGCGCGCTACGGCTTCTACCAGTTCGACGAGGTGCGGCAGGACGGCCGCCGCGTCGGCGTCTCGACGGACGCGGGGTACGTGGCGTACGACCAGCTCTACCTGTCGCTCGCGTCGGTCGATGTGGATGTGCCGGACGGCGCGCGCGTCGAGGTCGTGTGGGGCGAGGAGCCGAACTCGCGCAAGAGCAACGTCGAGCCGCACGTCCAGACGCGCATCGGGGCCACCGTCGCGCCGGCGCCGTACCACGACTACGCGCGCACGACCTATCGCGATCTGTAGGGCCCCGCGCGCCGCGTAGGCTCGTGCCTCATGGCCCTCTCCGCGGTGATCCACACGTTCGACGTGCAGCTGGCGGATGTCGACCGCGGTGTGTACGAGGACGAGACGCTGCGCGTCGCGCGGCACCCGTCGGAGACCGACGCGAACATGATCCTGCGCGTGCTCGCGTATTGCCTCGAGTTCGAGGAGGGGATCGCGTTCACCGAGGGGATCTCGTCGACGGATGAGCCCGCCGTGCTGGTGCGCGACCGCACCGGCCGCGTCACGGCGTGGATCGAGGTCGGGGCGCCCGCCGCCGAGCGCCTCCACTACGGCAGCAAGCTCGCCGACCGGACGGTGGTGTACACGCACCGCGAGCCGGGGAAGCTGCTGGCGTCGTGGGCCGGGAAGCGCATCCACCGCGCCGGCGACATCGTCCTGTACACGTTCGATCCCGGCTTCCTCGACGGTGCGGTCGCGGCGCTTGCACGCCGCAACACGATGACGGTCTCGGTCACCGAGCGGCAGCTCTACCTCGAGCTCAACGGCACGGCGCTGAGCTCGGCGATCGGCGAGCACCGCATCGAGTGACGCCGGCGGGCGGACGCGACGGCGCCCGGCGTCCCTCGCGGGTCGCCGGGCGCTCCTCGCGGGGTGCTCAGCCCTCGGCCTGAGACGGGTGGCCCTCGTCGGGCAGCACGCTCGCGTCGGCGGGGTCGGACGGATCCTCGCCCTCCGCCTGCGACGGGTGCTCGCTCTGCTCGCCCTGGTCGCGGGAGGGCGCGTCCGCCATGGCGAGCCCGTCCTCATCCGGTGCCTCGGCCGCGGGGCCCTCGTCGACCGTCGGGTCCTCTCCCGTGCTCAGGTCGGGATCCTCGCTGACGAGGTCGTCCTCGGGGCCGCGCTCGTCGCGCGTGGGGTCGATGTTCTCGGGTGTGCTGTTCATTGGATGCTCCTCCCGTTCGGTGCATCCAGCCTCGCGCAGCGCCGCATCCGGCGCGAGGGGATTGACAGGGAGCGGATGGCCTCGCGCCCCGCGCTCACGACAGGCGCGCGGCGCCCGCGGCGCACAGCGCCACGACGGCGGCGGCGAGCGCCATCGCCGTGTATCCGCCGGCGGCCGTCGCGGCGAGGGGTCCCAGGGCGGGGCCGAGTGCGGCGACGACCGTGACCGGGGCGGCGAAGACGCCGTTGATCGCGCCGTAGCTGCGGGTGCCCCACCGCTCGGCGACGGCGGATCCCTGCACGAGCGTCTGCGCGCCGCGCACCGCGCCGGCGGCGACCGCGACGGCGATCAGCAGCCACGCCGGGCCCGGGATCACCGCGAGCAGCGCCAGGGCGACGGCCGACAGCCCGGCGGTCGCGGCCAGCGGCACCCACGGCGCCGCGGTGTGCGGGATCGCGACGTAGATCAGGCGCCCGATCACCTGTCCCGCGCCGAGCAGTCCGAGCGCCCAGGCCGACATGGTGTAGTCGAGCCCCTTCTCCAGGAACAGCGGGATGATCGCGAGCGTCACCATGTACAGCGACGCGGCAACGAACACGGTCGAGATGGTCAGCGCGAGGAAGCGGCGGGTGCGCACGACGGTGCCGAGCCGATGATCCGGGTCGTCGTCCGTGGCCGCCGGCAGCGGCTGCCAGGTCGGCTCCAGGGTGAACCAGTGAAGCGGGATGGTCGTGACCGCGAGCACCGCGGCGAGGAGGAGAAAGGCGGTGCGCCAGTCGGTCGCCGTCAGCAGGGCCGCCACGATCGGTGCGAACACGGTGGAGGCGAGGCCGCCTGCGAGGGTCAGCGCCGTCATCGCGCCGCGCCGCCGGGTGCGATACCGCCGGGCGAGCACGGTGAACGCGGCCTGATACAGCACTGCCGCCTGCGCCGATCCGGCGACGAGCCATCCCATACCGAACCACACGGGGTCGGGCGCCATGGCGACGATCGCGAGGCCCGCCGAACCGACCGCGCTGCCGAGCGTCATGATCGCGCGCGGGCCGTGCCTGTCGAGGCGGCGCCCCACCGGCACACCCACGAGGGCCGAGGCGATCAGGCCCGCCGAGAACAGCGTGGTGACGAGGGCGAGCGGCCATCCGGTGTCCTCCGCCACGACGGGCGCGGCGACGATCATCGCGTAGAAGAGGATGCCCCAGCTGATGACCTGGCCGATCGAGAGCGCGGCGAGGCGCCACGGCTGCCAGGGCTCGGGGGCGGCATCCATCGCGGTTCCTTCGTACGGGGGGCACGTGATCGTACCGACCCGGGATGACGCGAGGGAAAGAAGGGGCCCCGCACGGCGAGCGGTCGTCCGTTGAAAGGGGGGAGATCAGCGGACGGCCACTCGGGAAACGGTTGCCGTGCGGGGCCGCAAAGGCGGGTCGGGGATCGGGCCCCGACCCGGGTCTCAGGCGGCCTGGGGGGCGGGCGCGATCTCGGCGATCAGCGCCTCGATGCGGGAGCGGATGTCGTCGCGGATCGCGCGCACCGCCTCCGTGCCCTGGCCGGCCGGGTCGTCGAGCTGCCAGTCCTCGTACCGCTTGCCGGGGAAGATCGGGCAGGCGTCGCCGCAGCCCATCGTGATGACGACATCCGACTCGCGCACGGCGTCGACCGTGAGCACCTTCGGGGTGCGCCCGGCGATGTCGATGCCCTCCTCGGCCATGACCTCGACCGCGACGGGGTTGATCTGGTCCTTCGGCTCCGAGCCGGCCGAGAGCACCTCGACACGGTCGCCGGCGAGGGCCTCGAGGTATCCGGCGGCCATCTGCGAGCGCCCGGCGTTGTGGACGCACACGAAGAGCACGGTGGGCTTGGTCATGTCTGAAAGCATAGACCACCGTCTATGGGTTCTGCAATGCCGGATCCCGATCCGTGGCGGCCCCGTCAGCGCCCGGCGCCGAGCCCTCCGGAGAGCCGGCCGTGGAAGCGCGTGGTGGCGTCGTTCATCCCGATGATCTCGACGGTCGCGCCGTGGCGCTCGTACTTCGTCGTGATCGCGTCGAGCGCGGCGACCGACGACGCATCCCAGACGTGGGAGCGCGTCATGTCGATCACCACACGCGGCGGATCTGCGACGTACTCGAACTGCGTCGTGAGGTCGTTCGACGAGGCGAAGAACAGCTCTCCGACCACGGTGTAGCGTGCCTCGGTTCCGTCCGCTGAGACGGTGCGCTCGACGGTCGTGAAGTGCGCGACGCGGCGGGCGAACAGCACGGCCGCGACCACAACGCCGAGGATCACGCCGATCGCGAGGTTGTGGGTGATGACCGTCAGCGCGACCGTGGCGACCATCACCGCGGTCTCGCTCTTGGGCATCCGCTTGAGCGTCGAGGGAAGGATGCTGTGCCAGTCGAACGTCAGGGCCGACACCATGATCATCACGGCGACGAGCGCCGCCATCGGGATGATCGCGACGACGTCTCCCAGCACGACGACCAGGATCAGCAGGAAGACGCCGGCGAGGAACGTCGAGATGCGGGTGCGGGCGCCCGACGCCTTCACGTTGATCATCGTCTGGCCGATCATCGCGCAGCCGCCCATGCCGCCGAACAGGCCCGACAGGACGTTCGCCACTCCCTGCCCCCACGACTCGCGCGTCTTCGACGACCGGGTGTCGGTGATGTCGTCCACGAGCTTGGCGGTCATCAGCGACTCGAGCAGACCGACGGCGGCCAGCGCGAGCGCGTACGGGCCGATGATCCCGAGCGTCTCGAGCGTGAGCGGCACGTTCGGGATCAGCAGGAACGGCAGGCTCTCGGGCAGCGCGCCCTGGTCGCCCACCGTGGGCACGTCGATCGCGAACACCACAACGACCGCGGTGAGCAGGACGATCGCCACGAGGGGCGCGGGGATCACCCGGGTCAGCTTCGGGAACAGCCACAGCAGAAGCAGACCGGCCGCGACGAGCGGGTAGACCATCCAGGGGACGTCCACGAGCTGCTCGAGCTGCGACAGGAAGATCAGGATGGCGAGCGCGTTCACGAAGCCGACCATCACGCTGCGTGGAATGAACCGCATCAGCTTCGCGACGCCGAGCAGGCCGAGCGCCACCTGGATGAGACCGCCGAGGATGACGGTCGCGAGCAGGTAGTCGAGGCCGTGGTCGCGCATCACGGGTGCGATCACCAGCGCGACGGCACCGGTGGCGGCCGAGATCATCGCCGGTCGCCCGCCGAGGAACGCGATGGCGACCGCCATCACGAACGACGAGAACAGCCCGACGCGGGGGTCGACGCCCGCGATGATCGAGAACGCGATGGCCTCGGGAATGAGCGCGAGAGCCACGACGAGTCCGGCCAGCACCTCGCGCGTCAGCAGCCGCGGCGATCGCAGCGCGTCGCGCACCGAGGTCGCGTACCGGCCGTCGGTCGACGTCAGGACGGGGGGCATGGATCCTCCAGGATGAATCTCGCAGCGGCCGACGAGCATCGACCTGCTCACGCAGAGCTGAGGCGGGTCAGACCAGCTCGTCGAGCAGGCCGCGGATGCGACGCTCGATGTCGTCGCGGATGGGGCGGACGCCGTCGAGCGGAAGGCCCGCCGGGTCATCCAGCTCCCAGTCGAGGTAGCGCCGGCCCGGGTAGATCGGGCAGGCGTCGCCACAGCCCATCGTGATCACGACGTCTGCAGCGCGCACCGCCTCGTCGGTCAGCGGCTTCGGGAACTCGCCTCCGACGGGCACGCCGATCTCGTCCAGCGCCGTCGCGATCGTCGAGCGCATGTCGGGGGCGGGCATCGAGCCGGCGGTCCGCACGCTGACGCGGTCGCCCGCGAGGTGGCGCAGGATGGCCGCAGCGAGCTGCGAGCGCCCCGCGTTCTGCACGCAGACGAACAGCACCTCGGGCTTCTCCGGCCGCTCGCCCTGGGCGCGCGCGAGCGCCTCGAGCCGCGTGGCGGCGAACGCGGCGGTCCGGGAGGCGAGCTGTTTCGGCGGGGCGTCGCCGCGCGAGAGCAGGTCGTGGCTCTCGTGCACGTACGCCTCGACCGTCTCGGGGCTGAACGTGCCGCGGAAGCGCAGCGCGAGATCCGCCGAGATGCGGTCGAGGTCGGGCGTGGTCTGCGCGGGCGCCGCGCCGACGAGGGAGGCGACGGTGTCGATGTGGTCGGGGGCGACCGAGAACCATGCGCGGCGGCCATCCGGCTCCCGCACGACGAGCCCCTCGTCGCGCAGGGCCCGCATGTGGTGGCTCACGGTCGGCTGGCGCAGGCCGAGCTCCTCGGCGAGCTCGCCCACGCGGGCGCGGCCGCCCGGGGCTCCGAGGATCAGTCGCAGGATGCGCGCGCGCGTCGGATCCGCGATCGTCGCGAGCGATCCGGTGGCATCCATAGATCCCAGTCTATGACCGGAGGGCCCGAGGTGTGCGTCCCGCGCCACGAGGGCCGCGTCGCTATGCGCAGCAGGAGCTCCCCGCCGTCGCCGGCGTCGCGGCACCCGCGGGGGCGTCGCAGCCGCCGGCGTCGGTGGAGCACACCCCCGTCGCGGGGAGCACGAGTTCCACCCGGCCCGCCGACTCGACGTCGCCCGCGAGCCAGGCGACGACCGACCGCACCTGCTCGTAGCCCGTCTTCAGCAGGAAGGTAGGCGCGCGGCCGTAGCTCTTCATCCCGACGATGAAGAATCCCGACTCGGGGTGTGCGAGCTCGCGGTAGCCGTGGGGCGAGACGGTGCCGCACGAGTGCTCGTTCGGGTCGATCAGGGGCGCGAGGCGCCGCGGTGCCTCGACGATGTCGTCGAGCTCAAGCCGCAGCTCGCGCAGCATGCCGAGGTCGGGCCGGAAGCCGGTCGCGACGACGACGACGTCCGTGTCATGCGCGGTGGCCTCCCCGTCGCGGCGCCCGTGCAGGCGCAGGCCGTCGGCGGTGCGCTCGGCGCGGAGCGTCTCGAAGCGGTCGACGACCTCGATCCGGCCGTCCGCGATAAGGCGCTGTACGCGCGACCCCAGCGCGCCGCGGCCCTCGAGCTCGTCGCCGTCCGACGAGATCCGCGCCGCCGACGCGTTGCGGATGAGCCAGGTGATGCGGGTGGCCGGCTCGTCGACTGCGAGCGACGTGAGGGCGATGAGCGTGTTCGCCGCGGAGTGACCGGCGCCGACGACGGTGACGTGGCGCCCGGCGACGCGCGCGCGGTCGCGGCCGAGCACGTCGGGCAGCGCCGGCAGCACGCGGTCGGCGACGTCGCTCCAGCCGAGCGGCTCGAGCCCGCCCGAGCCGAGTGGGTTCGCCTGCCCCCAGGTGCCCGAGGCGTCGACGACCGCGCGGGCGGTCTCGTCGACGACCCTGCCGTCGGCGAGGCGCAGGCGCAGTGCGAACGGCGCCTGCGAGCGGCCGCGGGTGCGCGTGCGGTCCATTCCCTCGCGCGTCACCGCGAGCACCTCCACGCCGCGGCGGATCTGGGGTGTGATCGCCTCGTGCGCGGCGAGCGGCTCGAGGTAGTCGGCGACGAGCTCGGCGCCGCTCGGCGCGCGCGTGGGGCGGGGCACGCTCCAGCCGGTGCCGGCCAGCAGGCGGGCGGCGGCGTCGTCGACGAGGTGCTCCCACGGCGAGAACAGCCGCGTGTGGCCCCACTCGCGGATCGCCGCGCCGGCCGCATCGCCGCGCTCGTAGATCACGAACGGGATCTCGCGCTCGGCCAGGTGCGCGGCCGCGGCAAGCCCGATCGGACCGGCGCCGATGATCGCGACGGGAAGGGCGGTGAGCCGCGCGTCGGGCCGCGAGGCGACGGGCGCGGGCATGAGGTCGAGCAGGGTCATGGTGTCTCCAACCGGATCGCATCGAAGGATATCGATGTTCGTCGATGGACAGTCTGCCCCCATGTATCGAAGTTCGTCAATATCGACTAGCATCGATGTATGCCCACCGCCCTTCCGGTCATCCAGCCCGCCGTCTGCTGCGCCCCGCTCGTGCGCGAGCCGCTCGGCGCCGCGGACGCCGAGGACCTCGCGCGCGTGATGAAGGCGCTCGCCGACCCGGCGCGGCTGCGGCTGCTGTCGATCGTCGCCGGGTCGGAGGGCGAGGAGGCCTGCGTGTGCGACCTGATCGAGCCGGTCGGGCTCGCGCAGCCGACCGTCTCGCACCACCTGAGGATCCTGACCGAGGCGGGCTTCCTGTCGCGCAGCAAGCGCGGCACGTGGGCCTACTACGCGCTCGTCCCCGGCTCTCTGGAGCGGATCGCCGACGTCCTGCGGCCGTGACCGACGCGTGTCAACCCGTTGAACCGCGGTGCCCGCGCGCATAGCGTCGCCGGTATGAACGCTGAACTCCCTGACATCCACGAGTGGTACCCGCGCCTCTCCATCGGGGGCAAGCACGCGCTCCGCGACAGCGGTGGCGAGCTCTCCGACGACGTCCGCGCCGAGATCGCCGAGATCACCGGATCGGATGTCCCCTCCGACGCGTCGCTGAGCGAGGAAGACCGTGACTTCATCCGGACCCAGTCCGAGCAGGTCGACTGACCTGCGCACGCTGACGCCCCTCGCCGAGCTGGCGGAGCTCGTCCGATCGCGGGAGCAGTCGTACGTGCGGTACTCGGAGGGGCCGCGGCACGACGCGTCCGAGCAGAGCCGCGACACCGAGAGTGGCCTCGACCTGCCCGGTCTGTCCGTCAACCCGCTCCATCCCGAGGCCTGGTGGACGCGGCCCCTCGAGGACTGGCTCGCGCGCCAGGTGTGCCAGTACGCCGAGCTTGCCGAGAAGAACCCGGATCGCTACGCCTGGGTGCTCGACGGGCGCACCGTCGGCCGCGGCCCCGACTGCGAGCCGCTGCTCACCGAGGTGGAGCCCCTCGCCGCGCTCTCGCCCGAGCTGCTCGAGGAGGCGATCGCCCGCTACGAGGAGCGGTTCGAGGCCGGGCGCGGGCCGGAGGACTGAGCCCTCCGCCTCACCCCTTCACGCCGCCGGCGACCACGCCCTCGATGATGTGCTTCTGGGCGGCGAAGAACAGGATGATCATCGGGATCGTCGTGATGACGCTGGCGGTGATCAGGATCTCCCAGTGCCACTCGCCGCCGAAGCCGAAGTTGTCGACGAGCGCCTTCAGACCGCGAGGCACCGTGAACGTCGCCGAGTCCCGCAGGTAGATCAGCGCCCGCATCAGGTCGGTCCACACCGCCTGCACCTCGAACACGACGGTCACGGCGAGAGCCGGCCGCGTCAGCGGCAGCGTGACGCGCCAGAACACCTGCCACGGGTTGGCACCGTCCACACGCGCGGCGTCGAACAGATCGCGCGGGAGTGACAGCATGAACTGGCGCAGCAGGAAGATGTAGAACGCGCTGCCGAACAGGTTGTGCGCCCACATCGGGGTGAGGGTGTTCACCGCCCCGAGGGAGTTCCAGATCAGGAACGTCGGGATCATCGTCACCGCGCCCGGCAGCATCATCGACCCCAGCACCAGGGCGAAAAGCGCTCCGCGACCGCGGAAGCGGTAGAACGCGAACGCCCAGGCGACCATCGCGCTCGAGATCGTGACGGCACCCGCGGCGAGGGCGGTGACCACCACGGTGTTCAGCAGCCAGACGGCGAGGGGCGCGTCCTGCCAGACCTGCACGTAGTTGTCCAGGGTGAACGTCTCGGGGATGATCCGGTTGTCGAAGACCTCGCCGCGCGGTTTGAACGACGCACTCACGAGCCACACGAACGGGTAGACGAAGATCACCGCGATGAGCGAGAGCGCGACGATCGACAGGATGCGCCCGATGCTCCGGCGGCGCCCTCTCGACGGCAGCGGCGCTTCCTGGCGCGCGACGGCGGGGGCCTCGACGACGCCCGTGAGCCGCTCGGTCATCGCGCTCATCGTCCCGACCCTCCCTCGTAATGGACGAGGCGCCGCGACACGAACGCCTGGATCGCGGTGACGACCATGATCACCAGGAACAGCAGCCACGCCATGGCGGACGCGTATCCCATGTTGAGGAACTGGAACGCCTGCTGGAACAGGTAGATGACGTAGAACAGCGCCGCGTCGTTGCCGTAGGTCGTGTTCCCCGCCCCGAAGAAGGCCGTGTAAGCCTCGTCGAAGGTCTGCAGGCCCGCGATGGTGTTGACCACCACGACGAAGAACACCGCCGGGCTGATCATCGGCAGCGTCACGCTGAAGAACCGCCGCCAGGCCGCCGCGCCGTCGAGGGTGGCCGACTCGTACAGCTCCTCCGGCACCCCGCGGAGCGCCGCGAGCAGGATGAGCACCGACGATCCGACGGTCCACAGGCTCATGATCACGAGTCCCGGCTTCACCCAGGCCGGGTCGGTCGTCCACGAGGGGCCGTCGATGCCGACGGTGCCCAGAGCCGAGTTGATGAGGCCGCTCTGCCCGTTGAAGAGCAGCAGGAACAGGATGCCCACGGCGACCGGGGGCGTCATCTTCGGCAGGAAGAAGACCGTGCGGAAGAACCCGGATGCGCGCCCCGCGCGGGCGAGGAGCAGCGCGAGCGCGAGCGAGACGGCGACGTACAGCGGCACCTGCACCACGGTGAAGAACAGCGTGTTCGTGAGCGCGAGCGAGATCTTCGGGTCGGCGAACAGCTCGGCGTAGTTGTCGAAGCCGACGAACGACGGGTCGTTGATCACGTCGTAGTCGGTGAGCGAGAGGTAGGCGCTGTAGATGAGCGGCCACGCGGTGAAGACGGCGAACCCGATCAGCCACGGGGCGAGGAACAGCACCGCGGCGCGGTTCTCCCGCACGCGCCCGCGTCGACGGCGCGGCACCCGGGGAGGCGAGGACGCGGCCCTCGCCTCCCCGGTCGACGCGAGCGCGGTCACTCGCCCTCCTCGCCCATCTTCTGCCACGCCTCATCCAGCGCCTTCTGCGCGGTCTCCTGCGCCTGTGCCAGCGCGTCGGCCGGCTCCGCCTCGCCCGACAGGACGCTGTTGACCGCATCCTGCATCGCGGTCTCGAACTCGGCGTCGGCGGGGCTCGCCGGCAGGGCGAACGTGTGGTCGTTCGCCTCGTACATCGCCTCGACCGCGGTGTCCCAGGGCTCGCCGCCCGAGGTGACCATTCCCTGGATGAGGTCGTCGGCCTCGGCGTTGCCGGTCAGCAGGCCGGTGAAGGGCTTCCCCTCCTCGTTGCGCAGATCCACACGCGCCTTGGCCGCAGCCTCCCACGAGTCGACGGCGGTCATCACCCGGGCCCAGCGGCACGCGGCCTCCGGGTTCGCCGCGCCGGCCGGGATCGCCCACGCCGAACCCGACGCGAATGCGATCGGCTCGCCCTGGCGATCCTTCACCGTGTCGAACGCGACCGGCGCATCCGGCGACACGTCGTTGAGCACGTTGATGTACCACTGCTCCATCGGCATCGCGCCGAGCACACCGGTCGCGAACTGGTTTCCCTCGCCGAAGAAGTCGGCCGAATCGCGGAACGCCTTCACGTCGCCGAAGCCGCCCTGCGCGTCGTAGATGCCGACGGCCCACTCGAGCGCCTCGACGGCCTTCGGGTCGTCGAGCTGCGCCGTGCGGCCGTCCTCGCTGATCAGGTCGACACCGTTCGCCTTCGCCCAGAGCGGGAAGAACTCCGGCAGCTTGCTGTCGACGCCGATGACGCCGAGCTTGCCGCCCTCCGACTTCGTCAGCGCCTCGTTCGCGGCGGTCATCGCCTCCCAGTCCGATCCGTCGACGTCCGACAGGGACAGCCCCGCCGCATCCAGCAGATCGGAGTTCGCCATCGTGACCTGGACGACGTTGAACTCGGGGATGCCGTAGATCTGGCCGTCGAGCGTGACCTGCGCCAGCGCCGACTCGACGAACATGCCGGTGTCGATCCCCTCTCCCTCGATGCAGCGCTCGAGAGGCAGGATGGCGCCGCGCGCGGCGAGCGAGCCGAGCTGGTCGCGGTTCGCGTAGATGAGGTCGGGCGGGTCGCCCGTCGCCGCGGCGGACAGGAACTGCTGAAGGTCGAGCTCGCCCTCGGCGACCTTCACGTCCACACCGTCGCCGAGCGCCTCCTTGGCGAGATCCATGCGGGTTGTGGCCACCTCGTCCACTCCGCCGAAGCCCATCACGCTGAGCTCGCCCTCCAGCTCGGCCTCGGGATCGTACTGGGCACCGCCGTCGTCGGCACCGCCCGTGCCGACCGCGCAGCCGCCGAGCACGAGCGCGCCGCCGGCAATCATCGCGGCAGCCGCTGTCCGGATCCGTCTCATCGATCCACTCCCTCCGTGTGGCTCCCCTGACGGAAAAGTAAGGAGGCCGGAGGTGCGGGGTAAGCGGCTTGACAGAAGCGCTTCTCGGGTGGTGCCGCTGAGCGGGACGCGCGGATTAGCGGCGAACAGCGGGCCGCGCAATCCCCTCGCGGCGGACGTGCACCCTGCCTAGCGTCGAGGACACCGACCGACCGTCGGATCACGTCCGAGCCAAGGAGGACCCATGAGTCAGAACCACCTCGAGACTCCCGAAGACCTGCTGCGCTTCAAGCTGCGCGTCGCGATGACGATGGAGGAGGACTCGCTGGCAGCGCTCGGCGAGCTCGCCGAGGCCGCGCAGACGGCCGACATCAAGAAGCTGTTCCGCCACCACGCCGACGAGACCCGTGAGCAGATCGAGAACCTCAAGAAGGTGTTCACCCTGCTCGAGGTGCCCGAGTCGTCGGCCCCGTCGCCCGCCACCAAGGGCATCAGCAAGCATGCGGAGTCGCTCATCCAGCGCAGCGCGCCCGAGCTCCGCGACCAGATCACGCTGTCGGCGGCGCTCGGCACGAGCACTACGAGATGGCCGCGTACGAGGGCCTCATCCTGCCGGTGACGGCGATGGGCGCCACGGATGCGCTCAAGCTCCTCCAGGACAACTGCGACCAGGAGATCCACACCAGCGAGGAGCTCTCGACGCGCCTGCGCGAACTCCTCGGCGTCTGACCCACCACACGGCGGAGGGCCGGTGCATCGCGCACCGGCCCTTCGTCGTGTGGGTCCTACTCCGACTCGAGGGCCGAGACCCCGTTCGGGGTGCCAACCGGCTTCGACTCGGCCGACCCGCGCTGGCGGAGGTAGATCGAGAACGCGACCATGCAGCCGACCGCGAGGAACTCCGACTGCCAGTTCTGCAGCGTCCGGTTCCAGAACTCGGGATCCATCACGTATGCCCCCCACGTGATCGGCAGCTCCCCGTGCTGCGCCGCCTCCTCGTTCGCCACGGCGTGCCCGGCGAGCGACTGCGCGAACCAGGACAGCAGGAACACGAGCCCCATCACGATCAGGAGCGAGTTCGAGTAGAGCCACAGCCGGATGCCGCGCACGCGCGCCCACGCCGGCGAGTCCTTGCGCGAATGCTCGGCGATCATCTGGTCCTCGTCGGATCCCAGTCCCTCGTCTCCGGGCTTCTTCGACTCGGGCGACCCGCGCTGGACGAGCCAGACGGTGGCGAGGATGAACACGAAGAACTGCAGGAACTCCGACTGCCAGTTCTCGGAGAGGTCGACCATGAACGTCGAGGACGTCACGAACTCGCCGAACGAGATCGGGGCGAGGCCGTGGCTGACGAGCTCGTCGTTCTCGTAGGCGTGCCCCGCGATCGCCTGCAGCGCGACGGTGGCGACGAACAGGAACAGGAAGAAGAACGTCAGGCCGTTGTCTCGGAGTGCGCGTCGCATCGTCGTCACCTTCCCATCAGCGGAATCGCGATCATCACGGCGAGGCCGCCGACGACGATCGTCATCCACGACCAGAACGACGCACGCATTCCGGCCGTCTCCTCGATGAACGACTGCGACTCGGTCTTGTCCTGTGTCTCCGCCATGCCGAGAAGATACGGGAGGGCGCCGGCCGGGGGATAACGGCTTGACGCGCTCGCTCGTCGCGTGTGGCGGGTCTTCGCGCTCTAACCCTCGCTTCGCGGCGAGTCAACCCCGTTCATGACGAAGACGTGCCGACCTAGCGTCGAAGTACACAAGCCGAGAACGACGACGAGGAGGACCTCATGACCACGACCGTGACCGCTGAGATCGATGTGGATGCACCGGTTTCCACCGTCTACAACCAGTGGACGCAGTTCGAGTCGTTCCCCGAGTATCTGGGCGCAGTGAAGTCGGTGCAGCAGATCGACGACGTCCGCACGCACTGGACCGTCAGCATCGCGGGAAAGGAAGAGGACTTCTACGCCGACATCGTGGATCAGGTTCCGGACAGCCACGTCGCTTGGCAGAGCACGGACGGTGCGCTGCATGCAGGCCGCGTCGAGTTCGAGCCCCACGACGGGCAGACCCGCGTGAAGCTGCGCATGGAGTGGGAGCCGGAGGGCTTCATCGAGAAGGTGGGTGCCGCAGTCGGCATCGACGACGCGCAGGCGAAGATGGACCTGCAGCGTTTCAAGAAGTTCATCGAGGAGCGCGGCATCGAGACCGGGGACTGGCGCGGCGAGGTCCACGGACGGCAGGAGACGTCGCCCGACATGTGACGAGCCGCGAGGCGAGGGGGGCGATCCGTGCAATTTGATCGATACTTGGCGATATCGGCACCAGTTTGACCGGATCGTTCGGCGCCCGCCTCTCTGAGTGGGTTGGGCGTGCTCCACGGTGGCGCGACTCGGGTATCGTCGCCACCGTGGGGCGATTCATTTATGGCGCGGCGGCCGACTCCGTCGACATCGATGACCGGACGCTGGCGCATCTGCGCATCGTGGTGATGAACAAGCTGCGCCGCGGCGAGCCGTTCATGTACGACACCAAGCTGGGCGACGGCATCGGGCGGCGCAGCTTCTGGCTGCACCCGTCGATTCCGCTGCAGTTCCACTTCTCGGGTGGGCGTGCGCCGCGCATCAACCGCGCCTGGCTGGATGAGCTCATGAAGGCGGCGAGCGGGCCGAACGGCCTCACCGTCATGCCGGAGCCGCCGGACCCCGCGCAGGCGCCGCCGGCCGAGAACGCCTGACGACCCCGGACGCAGAAGAAGTCCCCCTCCGCTGCGGTGGAGGGGGACTTCTTCGTGCCGGACAGGCTCAGGCGGCGGGCTCTTCGACCTGCTGGCCGCGGTCCTCCGACGACTCGACGTGCTCGGAGACGAGCGTGATGCCGCCCAGGGCGTTGGCGGAGTGCGCGAGCTCCTCGATCCACTCGCGGTTGAGCTCGGGCGTGACCGGCTCATCGAACTCGAAGCGCACCGGGATCGACGGGTGGAGCCAGATCGTGCTGCGGCCCTGGCCGTCCTCAGCGTGGTGCTGCCACGAGACGGTGAAGCTCTCCTGGCGGCGCAGCTTGGCGACGACGACCACCTTGAGGTGCGCGAGCGCGCGATCCGCGATGTGGATCGGGGTGGAGTCGGTGCCGTAGTGAAGGATGCCCATGGCTGGAGGATATCCGGGAACCTTTCGTGCGCAAAATAACTGGCTGCGGGCGGACACATACGCCCAGAGCGCACCCGTTGAGCGGGAGTCTGCGCCGGATCGTCGCCACGATCGGCGGGCATAACGCGGTGTGACGTCGACCCTTCGGTGGCCACTGGGCCGCGGCTAGGCTGGCGCCCGTGACCGTGAACCCCCCGTACCGCGCCGACATCGTCGGCTCCTTCCTTCGTCCGGAGATCCTCAAGGCCGCACGCACCGACTTCGCCGAGGGCCGCATCGACGCGGCCGACCTGCGCGAGGTCGAGGACGCGCAGATCGCCGGGCTCGTGCGCAAGCAGGCCGACAGCGGCCTGGCTTTGGCCACCGACGGCGAGTTCCGCCGGTCGTGGTGGCACTTCGACTTCTTCGACGGCCTCGAGGGCGTGTCGATCGTCGACACCGACCACGGCCTGCCGTTCCAGGGAGTGCAGACGCGCCAGAAGGCGGTGCAGGTCAACGGCCGCATCGGCTTCGGCGAGCACCCGCACGTCGACCACTTCCGCGCGCTGCTGCCGCTGGCCCAAGCGGCGGGCGTGCAGGCGAAGGCGACGATCCCCTCGCCCACGGTGCTCGACTTCCGCGTCGAGCCGCAGAACATCGTCGGCGGCTACGGCAGCCGCGACGAGTACGTCGACGACCTCGTCGAGGCGTACCGGGGCGCGGTGCGCGCCTTCTACGACGCCGGCGGTCGCTACCTGCAGTTCGACGACACCGCGTGGGCGTACCTGTGCAGCGACGTCGAGCTCGAGCGGGCCCGCACCGAGCGCGACATCCAGACCGACGGCCTCGGCGAGCGATACGCGTCGATCCTCAACCGCGTGCTTGAGGGAAAGCCCGACGACCTGACCGTGACGACGCACATCTGTCGTGGCAACTTCCGCTCGACCTGGATCTCGTCGGGGGGCTACGAGCCGATCGCCGAGCAGCTGTTCGGCGTCGCCTACGACGGGTTCTTCCTCGAGTTCGACGACGACCGCTCGGGCGGGTTCGAGCCGCTGCGCTTCCTGCCGAAGGGCGAGCAGACGGTCGTGCTCGGCCTCGTCACCACCAAGAGCGGCGCCCTCGAGGACGTCGACGCGGTCAAGCGTCGCATCGACGAGGCCGCCACCTTCGCCCCGCTCGAGCAGCTGGCGCTCAGCCCCCAGTGCGGCTTCGCGTCCACCGAGGAGGGGAACGTCCTCACCGAGGACGAGCAGTGGGCGAAGATCCGCGAGGTCGTGGATATCGCAGGATCTGTCTGGAAGTAGTGCCCCCTCTGTTCGTTGAGCGAGCGAAGCGAGTCGAAACGGCCCGGACTTCCTGCGGCGGCAAAGAGATCGGCCCCTCTCGGTGATGAGAGGGGCCGATCTGGTTGAGGGGCACTGACCCCCTTGCGAGCGAAGCGAGCGTGGAGCGGAGCGACTGCCGACCAACTCGACAACGTGACCGATCGTCCGGGATGGAGCGGTAGCGACAGCCCGCGATCGAGAGTCCCGGCGCGGAGCGTCGGGCGAACGATCGCGCACGTACGATGCACTACCCCGCGAAGAGGGATCACACTCAGCGGATCTTCGTGCGGTAGATCAGGATCGCCCCGATGTACGCCGCGATCAGGATGCCGACCATCCAGGCGAGCGCGATCCAGATCTCACCGCCGACGGGCTGCTGCGAGAACAGCGCGCGGATGGTGTTCACGATCGACGTCACCGGCTGGTGCTCGGCGAACCAGGCAACCGGGCCCGGCATCGAGTCGGTCGGTGCGAACGCCGAGCTGATGAACGGCAGGAAGATCAGCGGGTAGCTGAACGCGCTCGCCCCGTCGACGGTCTTCGCCGACAGGCCGGCGATCACGGCGATCCAGGTCAGCGCCAGGGTGAACAGCGCCAGGATGCTGATCACGGCGAGCCAGGCGAGCGGACCGGCGCCCGTCCGGAAGCCCATCAGCAGCGCGACGCCGATCACCAGGGCCACGGCGATGAGGTTCGCGACGAGCGAGGTGAGCACGTGGGCCCACAGCACGCTCGAACGCGAGATCGGCATCGACTGGAACCGCTCGAACAGGCCGCCCTGCATGTCGAGGAAGAGTCGGTACGCCGTGTAGGCGATGCCCGACGCCACCGTGATGAGCAGGATGCCCGGGAGCATGAAGTCGAGGTACGACCGGTCTGTTCCCGTGTTGATCGCGCCGCCGAACACGTACACGAACAGCAGCATCAGCGCGATGGGCGTGACCGCCGTCGTGATGATCGTGTCGGGACTGCGCAGGATGTGCCGCAGCGAGCGGCCGGTGAGGACGCCGGTGTCGGCGAGGGCGAGAGTTGTCATCGGCTTGCCTTTCGTGTCGTTGCCGCCTCGGCGGCGTCGGTCTCGGCGGGCTCCCCGACGAGGGCGAGGAAGACGTCCTCGAGCGACGGCTCCTTCTCGACGAGCACGGGCTCGCCGCCCGCAGGCAGCAGCTTCTTGAGCTCGGCGAGGGTGCCGTTCTGGATGATCGTCCCCTTGTGCAGGATCGCGATCCGGTCGGCGAGCTGCTCCGCCTCGTCGAGGTACTGCGTCGTCAGCAGCACGGTGGTGCCGCCCTGGGCGAGCTGCTTCACGGTGTCCCACACCTCGATGCGCGCCTGGGGGTCGAGCCCGGTGGTGGGCTCGTCGAGGAAGATGATCGATGGGTCGCCGATCAGGCTCATCGCGATGTCGAGCCGCCGACGCATGCCGCCGGAGTAGGTGCCCGCCTTGCGGCTACCGGCCTCGGTCAGCGAGAACCGGGCGAGCAGCTCATCCGCGACCGCGCCGGGGTTCTTGAGGTGGCGCAGCTGAGCGATGAGCACGAGGTTCTCGCGGCCGGTGAGCACCTCGTCGACCGCGGCGAACTGCCCGGTGAGGCTGATCGCCTCGCGCACCTGGCCGGGCTGGGCGGCGACGTCGAAACCGCTGACGGTCGCGGTGCCGCCGTCGGCCTTCAGCAGCGTCGAGAGGATCCGCACGAGCGTCGTCTTGCCGGCGCCGTTCGATCCGAGCAGCGCGAAGATCGTGCCGGGCTGCACGTCGAAGTCGACGCCGCGCAGGACGTTCAGGTCCTTGAAGGACTTCTTCACTCCCTGCACCCGGATGGCGGGTTCGATGGTCGCGGTGGTCATGATCCCTGCTCCTTCGCTGCGTCGTCCATCGCCTTCTGCAGGCGGGCGCGCTCCTTGTCGATCCATCGCTTCCCGCCGTAGGCGAGCGTGAAGGTCTCGGCGAAGTCGACGGGGTCGTCGCCGACGATGTCGGCCACCGGCGTGCCGTGACGGCCGCGCGCTCCCACATGTCGACGAGGTCGCCGAGCATCCGGACCATCGTGTCGCCGTCCTCGACGCCGCCCTGGTACAGGAAGTACCGGTGCATCGCCTTCGCCGCGGCGGCGTAGGGCGCCGGCAGCGCTTCCATGCGGGCGACGTTCTGCTTGTACTGCTTCTTCTGCTCGAGCGATCCGGTGAGGATCTCGATCCACTTGAGTGCCATGTCGGTTCCTTACTTGTTGGTCGTGTCGTCGGTGGTGGGGTGGGGCAGCCGCTCGATGCGGCCGGCCAGGGCGCTCCAGGTCTCCCAGAACTCGGCGAGCTGCGCGCGTCCTGCGGCGTTGAGCGAGAACACCTTGCGGGGCGGGCCCTTCTCGGACGGCACCTTCTCGACGCCGACCAGGCCCTTCTGTTCGATGCGCACGAGGAGGGCGTAGATCGTGCCCTCCGCGATGTCGGAGAACCCGCGGTCGCGGAGCTCGGCGGTGATCTCGTAGCCGTACGCGGATCGTTCGGCCAGGATCGCCAGGACGATGCCCTCGAGAGTGCCCTTGAGCATCTCGGTCATCTGATTTCCCATGTCGATCTCCCTCCTTCTACTCAGTGATGTTGACTACCAGTAGAAAGTAACACTGAGTACCGGTACTTGGCAACACTGAATACCGACTTCTTCTCGGATGCGATCCGCGTAGCGTTGAGGGGGTGACGGACGACATCCGGACCCTCCTCGCCGACGCCCGGTCCCGGCTCGCGGGCGCCCCGAGGGAGGCGCTCGGCGAGATCGCCGAACCCGGTCGCCTCCGGGCGCTGCTCGGATCCGGTCCGCGGATCGTGCGCGCCGGATCCGTCTGGCGCGTCGGCGTGCTGCTCATCGGCGACGACGCGGTGTTCGAGGAGGGCGAGGTGCTGCGCGCCGTGGACCCCGGCCGCCGCGGCTACGTGGCCGAGTCGGCGCGGCGCCGGGCCGAACTGCGGGCGATGGCCGTGCGCGGCGGCTTCGACCCGGGGGAGACGGTGCACATCGGCTGGCGGCGCCTCGACCTCGACCTCCCGGCGGACGGCCCGCTGGTGCTCGACGGGCCCGAGCCGCTGATCCGCTGGGCGCCCGGTGGCGCGCTCATGCCCCTCGCCTCGTACCTCTCCGAGCGCATCGGCCTGCTGCTCGACCCACCCGGCGGCGCCTAGCGCCGGGTGCCGCGCAGAGGTGCGCGGGTCAGCGGGAGGAGTTCGACGTGCGGCCGCGCACGATGCCGACGAACGCGTCGACGTCGGGGGTCGTGCGGTCGGCGTGCCACGCGAGTGCGACGGTCGAAGCGGGCGCGCCGCGCAGCGGGCGGTAGGTGATGTCGCGACGGTGATGGAGCCGCGCGAGCGACATCGGCACGATCACGATTCCCACGCCGGCGGCGACCGTGGCGATCGCGTCGGCGGTGGTCTCGGGCGGCTCGAAGCGCGGGGCCTCGGTGCCCGGCAGCGGGATCGGCCCCAGCACGTCGTCGCGCGGGACGATCACGACCTCGCCGGCGAGGTCATCCGGATCCAGCTCGTCGGCGGCCGTGAGCGCGGAGTCGATCGATGCGACGACCACCGCGGTCTCGTCGTACAGGCGGATGACGTGAAGATCCTGCGGATCGATCGGCAGCCGGATGAGCGCCGCGTCCACGTCGCCGGTGTCGATCGGCTCGCGCTGCGTCGCCACCTCGAGGGGGACGAGCTCGAGCGTCACGTGGGGAAGGCGCTCACGCCAGCGGTCGATCCACTTGCCGGGCGTGGCCCCGGGCACCACGCCGAGGCGGAAGGTGCGCGGCGGTTCGGGCGCCGGAGGCTGCTCCCGAGGGGCCCGATCCCGCTTCGGGGCGGCCTGCTTCCGGGGCGCGCGCTGAGGGGTGCCGGTGCGTCGTGCGCCGCCGCGTCCGGTGTGAGCCATGGCGCCAGATTATTACGCGACTTTGGGCGGGTAATCCTCCCCTCCCGGAAGCCCGCCGTTCGGGTGTGCCGATGGCTAAGGTTTCCGCAGGGAGCGCCGCGCTCCACCACTGATCGGGAGGGATCACCATGGGCATCGCTGACTGGGCGAAGGACGCGTTCGAGAACGCGAAGGACGTCGCCGCCGAGGCCGTCGACAACGTCAAGGAGTTCGCCGCGGACGCGACGGAGAACGTCAAGGAGTTCGCCGCGGACGCGACGGAGAACGTCAAGGAGTTCGCCGCCGACGCGACCGAGAAGGTCCAGGATGTCGCCGCCGACGTCACGGACAAGGTCAAGGACGTCTTCGACGGCGACCAGCCGCAGGCCGCGTCCGTCGTGCCGGAGACGCCGGCCGGCGCCTGATCCGCTGACCGGGACGGGGTCACGCCGCGAGGCGGACGGCCCCGTTCTGCGCGCAGAGCTCGGGTGCGCGCGCAGGTACGGTTGAACCGAGTTCCACCGGCACCGGCGATCGTGGACGATCGACCAGCCGACATCCATGCAAGGAGACACCGTGACCGATCGCGAAGACATCCCCGACCGGCCCCGCATCTCGGCGGTGACGAACGAGGACGGCACCGGCGCGGTGACCGTCGACGGATCCACCCGACCGATCAAGGCCCGTGACGCCGCGGGCGCGCGCAAGGCGGTGCTGGCGATGGTCGTCGAGGTCGCCATGGAATACGGCCGCCCCGTGCGCGTCGCAGCCAGCGGAAGCGACGGCGTCCGGATGCTCATCGTCGCACCGGACGGATCCGTCGAAGAGGGAATCGAGACGCCGGCTCCGCCCGCCTCGGCTGCCCCCGCGGCTCCCATTGCTCCGGCACCTATTGCTCCGGCCCCCGCCCCGGACGAGATCGTGACGAGCGTGCCGAAGTCGGCGCCCATCGCCCCGGCGGCCCCTGCGCCTGCTGCTCCCGCGCCTGCTGCCCCTGCTCCGGCGGCACCCGCTCGTGCGGCCGCCGCGCCGGCCGCTCCTGCTCCGGCGGCGCCCGCTCGTGCGGCCGCCGCGCCGGCCGCTCCGGCGCCCGCTCGTCCGGCGCCCGCTGCCCCGGCGCCCGCCTCGGCTGTCCCTGCCGCGCCGGCCCCGGCGCCCCGCGCACCGCGCCCCGGCGAGCCCACGGGCGACGCACTGACCCGCCGCGAGGCCCGCCTGCTCACCGCGCGCGACTTCGCCGAGACCGCCAAGCCGGTCACGCCCGTGCCCGCCACGGAGGGCTTCCGCGGCGGCGTCAACAAGCTCGGCTTCCGCCTCAAGCCCGGCAAGGCCGAGCAGGCGAAGCGCGACCGCCGCGAAGCCATCCAGCGCGCGTTCTCCGGCACAAAGACCATCGCCGTCATCGGCGAGAAGGGCGGCGTCGGCAAGACCACGACGACGTACCTGCTCGGCGCTACCCTCGGCCGCGTCCGCGGCGGCAGCGTCCTCGCCTGGGACAACAACGAGTTCAAGGGCACGCTCGGCATCCGCTCGCTGCCGTCGCCCGACCACGACCACACGGCGATCGACCTGCTCGACCACGTCCAGTCGGTCGGCACCGGCGAGCTCAGCTCGGCCGACCTCATCGACTTCGTGCGCGCCCAGGGCGAGAACAAGTTCGACGTGCTCGCCTCGCAGAGCCTCGACGGCGACAGCGACGTGATCGACGAGGAGGCGTTCGGCCTGCTGCACGAGACGCTGAGCCGCTCCTACCGCGTCATCATCGTCGACACCGGCAACAACTCGAAGGCCGGCACCTGGCAGTCGGCCGTCGCGGAGGCGGATGTGCTCGTGCTCACCACGATCGTCAAGGAGGACAGCGCCCGGACGCTCGCCTCCATGGCCGACACGCTCGTCGCCCACGGGCACGAGGCGAAGCTGCGCAACGCCGTCACCGTGATGAGCCACCCGTCGCCGACGAGCTACCCCGACCTCGAGCGCCGCCTGATCGCCCACATGGGCCAGCTCACGCGCAAGGTCGTCTCGGTGCCGTTCGACACCGCCCTCGACCGCGGCGACGTGATCGACTTCGAGGCGCTGTCTGACGAGTCGCGCGAAGCGTGGCTCGAAGTCACTGCTGCTGTGGCTGAGGGGCTTCGGTAGGGGTTCCGCTTCGGCTGCGGGGCCGCCCCTCGTCGGCGTCAGCGGGGGCCCCGTCCGGCTGCGCGACCCGCAGAGCGGATCGCGGGGCCGGACACCCCGATACGCCGTCGAGGGGCGACCCCTCCGCCTTCGCTGAGCCGTGCGGGACAGCGAAGGTGGCGTTCTCGTGGGGGACCGGCCGTGGTGCTGGGGTCAGCGGGCGTGGCTCGGCTGATCTGCTGCAGACAGCACGATGCCCAGGCGGGAGGCCTGGGCGTCTGTGGTTGTGGTCCGTGCGAGCGAAGCGAGCGTGCAGGCGCTCATGTGCCGTCGTCTCGCGCCCTCGAGGGGCGGAGTGACAGGCGGCGTGAGCGACAGCTACGCGGCGAGGTGGAGGGCGCCGCGGGCGTCCGTGACCACGGTGCCGCCCGGCGGGATCGCCTCGTCGTCGCCGATCTTCGAGTCCTTGGCGACACGGGCTCCGGCGCCCACACGCGTGCGCACGCCGATGTGGGCGCGCGCCCCGATCGCGGCCTTCGGGCCGACGTGCGCATTCGCGTCGATGTACGCGCCCGGTCCGATGAGAGCATCCGATTCGATCCATGCGCCGCGCGCGACCGTCGCGCCGGCGGCGACCTGCGCGCCGGGCTCGACGTATGCGCCCACCTCGACGCGCGCATCCGGATGCACCTTCGATCCGTGCGCGACCAAGCCGCGCCCGTTCACGTGCTTGCGATAACGCAGAGTCTCGCCGTGCTCGTTCTCGATGTCGACGTAGTTCTTGCCCACGATGCCTTTCCGCGGCCCCGGTTGAGGCCGGACAATAGCGACAACGGCCCGGTGAGGAGCAGTATTCCCGGGATCGGCGCACCAGATGTCGGGCGTGTTTCGTGATTGGATGAGCAGAGTGCTTCAGGAAAGGCCCATCCGGTTCTCGTATCGTTGAGGAGTGACGAACGACACCGCCGAACGATCCCTCGTCTTCGACTGGGAGCAGACCCGGCACTCCGTGGCCGAGGACGTGCAGGGAATCGTCGTCGGCACCTTCGTCGCGGCGCTCGGCCTGTCGCTGCTGAAGGCCGCGGGCGCCGTCACGGGTGGCACCGCGGGCCTCGCACTGCTGCTCGACCAGGCCACCGAGCTGCCGTTCTGGCTGATCTTCACGCTCGTCAACCTGCCGTTCGCCGTGCTCGCCCTGTGGAAGAAGGGCGTGCGGTTCACGATCCTGACGTGCATCTGCATCGCCGGGGTCGCCGGCCTCACCGTCGTGAACGCGCAGCTGCTTCCGATGCACGACCTCGACCCGATTTACGGCGTCTTCGCCGGCAACCTGCTCGCGGGCGTCGGCCTGCTCATCCTGTTCCGCCACGGTGCGAGCGTCGGCGGCGTGAACATCGTCGCCCTGCTGCTGCAGGAGCGCACCGGCTTCCGCGCCGGCTGGACGCAGATGACGCTCGACGTGCTCGTTGTGCTCTTCTCGCTGCTTGTGCTGCCCTGGCCCACGGTGCTCCTGAGCGCCGCCGGGGCCGTCGTGATGAGCGTCGTCCTCGCGATGAATCACCGCGAGGGGCGCTACATCGGCCGCTGACACGACGAAGCGGCGCCGCGCGGGTGTCCACCCGCGGCGACGCCGCTGCCGTTGACCTGCGGGTCAGGCGGTGCAGACCGTGGTGAGCTCGGCCTGAGCGTCGGTCAGCGCCGTGGTCGCGGTCTCCATGTCGTCGAGCGCGCCCTGGACGGTCTCGGCGTCGGCGGTCGCCGGGTCGATCTCGCTGATCGCGGTGATCTGGTCGGTCAGGCCGGCGTAGGCGGTGGAGAAGTCGTCGAAGACGGGCTTGACCTCGTCGTTCGTGATCTTGCCGCCGATCTCGTCGAGCTTCGCCGAGATCGTCGCGATGCCCTCCTCGATCGCCGCGGTGTCGCCGCTGGTCGCGCCGGTCATCAGCTCGTTCGCGGTGGTCTGGACCTCGGCGGTGCCGTCGGTGACGAGCTTGCACGCGTCGGCGACCGACTGGCCGGCGCTGCAGCCGGAGAGGCCGAGCGTCAGCACGGCGGCTCCGACGGCGGTGAGCATGAGCTTGCTGCTGCGGATGCGCATGATGGCTCCTCTTTCGTGTGATGAATCGGGCCATCCCGCGTGTGCGCGCGGCCCCCCGCCTCGACGCTACCCGCAATGCCGCGGCGCCACAGACCGCGGGCCGGGCACCCCTCCCCGGCGCGCGAGGCCGTCCCGAGCGGGGGTCGGTCAGCCCTCGTCGGGAACGGGTGCGGCGTCCGGAGGATTGGCCCCTCAGCGCGCCCGCGTACAGGCTCGCTGTGACGCGAGTGAAGGCCTGGGGCGCGCGAGCCTGTGCCGGGGCGGCCCAGCCTGTGCGGGGTCGATCAGCCGCCGTCGGAAACGGGCGTCGCGTCCTCGAGCCCGACGCAGCGGATGCCAGGATGGACGCGTGATCACCGAGCACGCGCTGCTGCCTGTCCGCCCGGGGCGCGAGGACGACTTCGAGGCGGCGTTCCGCACGGCGCGTCCGCTCATCGCCGGCCAGCCGGGTTTCCGCTCGATCTCCCTCTCGCGTTCGGCCGAATCGCCGAGCACCTACCTGCTGCTCGTCGAGTGGGACTCGATCGCCGATCACGAGGAGGGCTTCCGCCGCTCGCCCGAGTACCTCGAGTGGAAGCGGCTGCTGCACTCGTTCTACGAGCCGTTCCCGGTCGTCGAGCACTTCGTGGAGATCGACCTCGACTGACGACTGAGGCGGCTCCGCGCGCCGCGCGTCAGGCGGGCTGGCAGCGTGGGCACCAGTAGACGACGCGCTCCTTCGTCGGATCCGCGCCGAGCGCCGAGCGCCGGATGGGCGTGCCGCAGCGGCGGCACGGGCGATGCTCGCGCCCATAGACCCAGCGACCCTGCCCGCGGCGGCTGTCGCCGGTGAAGATCCGCACCGGCAGCTCGACGTTGCGCCGGATGGTCCGCACCCCCAGATCCAGCAGCGCGGGGACATCCACCTTGGTCGCCGGGCGCTCCGGATGCACGCCCCGCAGGAACAGCAGCTCGCTCGCGTACTCGTTGCCGAAGCCGGCGACGTGGCGCTGATCCTGGATGGCGACGTGGATCGCGCGCGGATCGGATGAGACGCGGCGCGCGGCCTCCGCCGGATCCCAGTCGTCCGACAGTGGATCGGGACCGAGATGGCCCACGACCCTCGCCTCGTCACGCGTGGGGAGCACCTCGACCATTGCGAGCTCGAACCCGACCGTCTCCCACGCGCGCGTGCCGACCACCGCTCGGGCCTTGTAGGCGGGCTTCCGCCAGCGCTCGCCGGCGCGGTACACGTGCCACTCGCCCTCCATCTTCAGGTGCGAGTGAAGCGTCAGCTCGTCGAACCGGTGAAGCAGGTGCTTGCCGCGGGCGACGACCTCGCGCACCACCTGGCCCGTGACGTCGGCGTTGGCGCTGCCGGGAACCCGCACCTCGAAGCGCGTCACCTCGTGGCCGGCGAGCGCCCCGTGCAGCCGCCGCGCCGCCCGGTGGACGGTGTCGCCCTCAGGCACGTCGCCCGCCGATCGCGGCGGATCCGGCGGTCGCCTTGCGGAACGTGAGGCCCTTCGTCGACTCGACGAAGCCCGCCTCGCGTAGCGCCCGGCCGACCGCGGTGCCGTAGACGAACTCGCCGTTGACCTGCTCGACCGTGAGGGTCTCGAGGCGCCGCTCGCGGGCGGTGCGGGCGAGGTCGGCGGCCGCCGCGGTCAGCACCTGCTCGTCGTCGGTGAAGGCGAGGGCGGTGCGCCCGCCGCGCTCGAGATACAGCACGAGCGCGCCGTCGACGAGCACGACGAGCCCGCCCGCCTTGCGGCCGGGGCGGTGCTTGACCGCGTCGAGCGCCGGCCAGGGGAGCGCCGCACCGTACGGGTTGGCCGGATCCGTCGCGGCAAGCGTGACCGCGCGCAGCGGAACCGGATCGGGCAGGGCCGAGAACTGGCGCAGCCGGTCGATGGTGGGGGAGGTGGCGAACTGCGCGGCGCCGAGCTTCTCGATCAGGTAGCCGCGGCGGCAGTGGCCCGCCTGCTCGAGGCTCGCCAGCACGCGATACGCCTGGGCGAACCCGCCGGGCACGCCCTCGTTCTGCACTGCCCCGCGCGTGACGACGCCGTAGCGGTCGAGCAGCAGCGACGCGGTCGCCGTGTGCCGCACGGCGGCGTCGGGTTCCGCGTCGGGGAGCAGCGACCAGCGCCCGCCCGAGGCCTGGGGGCGCGGCGGGTTCGGGGAGGTGCCGCCGAAGCTCGGCCGCGAGAGCGAGGCGCCGCGGTACAGCCGGGCGCGGGGCGTGCGCCGCGCGGAGCGGTGCGCCTGCGATCCGGCACCGAGAAGTGACCGGACCGGCGCGAACGTGTCGTTCGTCACGCGCCCGGCCCAGACAAGGTTCCACAGCGCCTCGACGGTGCCGATCTCGGTCTCGCCCTGCGCCAGCTCGCGCAGCTGCGCGGCGAAGTACGCCCCGCCCCCGGCGAGGGCGCGCACGAGGCGCGCCTCGAGCGAGTCGGGCGCGACCTCGATATCGGACGGCGCGATCGTGAGCGGCGCCCCATCCGCCGGGTGAAGGGCGATCCAGCCGTCGCGGCCGGGCAGCGATCCGTGCCCCGACCAGACGACCTCGCCGGTCGCCGTCAGCTCGTCGAGCATCGCCGGGGTGTAATCGCGCACGCGGGAGGGGAGCACGAGCGATTCCCACGCGCTCGCGGGGATCGGCACGCCGGCGAGCTGGTCGATCGCCGCCAGCACGCCGTCGATGCCCTCTAGCGGACGCGTGATGTGCTGCCAGTCGGGAAGGAAGCGGGCGTAGGCGTCGGGGGCGACAGGCTCGACGCTTCCCCGCAGGGCCGCGAGCGAACGCATCCGGATGCGCCTCAGCGCCTCGGCGTCGCACCACTCCGGCTCGTCGGACACTCCCGCATCGGCGAGGAAGAACCCGCTGACGAGGCGCCCCTGGCCCTCGAGGCGCTGCAGCGCATGGCGGGCGACGGCCGGACCGATGCCGAGACGCTCGGCGACCGCGGCGGTCGTGAACGGGCCGTGCGTGCGGGCGTAGCGGGAGACGACGTCGCCCAGCGGATCGGGAAGGGGCTCGAGGAAGGCGACGGGCACGCCGACCGGCAGGGCGGCACCGAGCGCGTCGCGCAGCCGCCCCGCGTCCTCGATCGCGGCGTACCGCTGAGTGCCCGCGACGTTCACGGGGATCGCGCGGCGCGCGTCGACCAGGGCCTCGAGATACCCCTCGCTCGTTGAGCGAGCGGAGCGAGTCGAAACGGTGGAACCGTCTCCGGGGGTGGAGGCCTCGGCGGTCTCCGCCGCGTCGACTCGGCCGTTCCTCCCTCGCTCGACCACCGAGGACGGCTCCAGCCGCTCCGCCACCTCGTCGACCGACAGGGGGCCGAGCACGCGCAGCAGGTCGGCCACGCCCTCGACGCCGCGGGCACGGCGATCCGGGGCGAGACGTTGGGCCTCGGCCTCGAACTGCGCGATGACGTCGGGGTCGAGCAGCTCGCGCATCTCGACCTTGCCGAGCAGCTCGGAAAGCAGCGACGGATCGACGGACAGGGCCGCGGCGCGACGCTCGGCGAGGGGCGAGTCGCCCTCGTACATGAACGCACCGACGTATCCGAACAGCAGGTCGCGCGCATACGGCGACGGCTGCGCGGGCTCGGTCTCGACGAGCCGGATGCGCCGCTCGCCGATGCTGCGGACGATGCGCAGCAGCGCGGGGAGGTCGTAGACGTCCTGCAGCACCTCGCGCAGGGTCTCGAGGATGATCGGGAAGGTCGGATGCCGGCGTGCGACCTCCAGCAGCTGCGCCGAGCGCTGCCGCTGCTGCCAGAGCGGGCTGCGCTTGCCGGGGTTCTGCCGCGGCATCAGCAGGGCCCGCGCGGCGCACTCGCGGAAGCGCGAGGCGAACAGCGCCGATCCGCCGACCTCGTCGGTGACGATCCGCTCGAGCTCATCCGGATCGAACACGAACAGCTCGGCGCCCGGCGGCTCCGACTCGGCGTCGGGGATGCGGGCGATGATGCCGTCGTCGCTCGCGACCGCCGATCCTTCGACGCCGAGGCGCTCGCGGATGCGGGCGTTGACCGCCAGCGCCCACGGCGAGTGAACGTGCATGCCGTACGGGGAATGCAAGATGATGCGCCAGTCGCCGACCTCGTCCCGCCCGCGCTCGACAGTGAGCGTGCGGTCGGTGGGAAGGGTGCCCGTCGCCTCCTTCTGCTCGGCGAGATAGCCGAGCAGGTTCTGGCGCGCGAACTCATCCAGGCCCGCCTCGATCAGCCGTTGCTCGGCCTTCTCGGGCGCGGTCGAGCTCAGCTCGCGCGCGAACCTGCCGAGGGCCTCTCCGAGCTCGGCGGGACGGCCGAGGCCGTCGCCGTGCCAGAACGGCACCTTGCCCGGCTGACCGAACGCGGGCACGACGTTGACGCGGTCGTGGGTGATCTCGACGATCTTCCAGCTGGTGGTGCCGAGCGTGAAGACGTCGTTCACGCGCGACTCGTAGACCATCTCCTCGTCGAGCTCGCCGACGCGGGCGTTGCGGGTCTCGCCGGCGATGAAGACGCCGAACAGCCCGCGGTCGGGGATCGTGCCGCCGCTGGTGACCGCGAGCCGCTGCGCGCCCGGTCGCCCCTCGATCGTGCCGGCATCGCGATCCCAGACGAGGCGCGGGCGCAGCTCGGCGAACTCGTCGGACGGATAGCGGCCCGCCAGCAGGTCGAGGGTCGCCTCGTACGCACTGCGCGGCAGGGAGCGGAACGGCGCGCTGCGGCGCACGGTCTCGAACCAGTGCTCGACCTCGATGGATCCGAGCGCGGTCGCCGCGACCGTCTGCTGGGCGAGGATGTCGAGCGGGTTCTGCGGCACGGCGATCGACTCGATCTGGCCGGCGAGCATCCGCTCGGTGACGATCGCGGTGTGGAGGACGTCGCTGCGGTGCTTGGGGAACAGCGCCGCCTTCGAGATCTCGCCGACCTGGTGCCCGGCGCGGCCGACGCGCTGCAGGCCGCTCGCGGCGCTGGGCGGAGCCTCGACCTGGATCACCAGGTCGACCGCACCCATATCGATGCCGAGCTCGAGGCTGCTGGTCGCGACGACGCAGCGCAGCTCGCCCGACTTCAGCTGCTCCTCGACGATCGCCCGCTGCTCCTTCGAGACCGAGCCGTGGTGCGCCTTCGCGAGTACGGGATCCGCACCGGCCGTGGAGCCGGCCTGCGCCATCATCGCCGCGGGAACGGTGGGCTCCGGCAGGTCGAGCCCGAGCCGCTCGCTGTAGATCTCGTTGAGCCGCGCGGTCAGCCGCTCGGCGAGCCGCCGGGAGTTCGCGAACACGATGGTCGAGCGGTGCGCGAGGATGCGATCGACGATCGCCTCCTCGACATGCGGCCAGATCGATCCGGTCATCTCGGTGGCTTCGGGTGGGGCCCCCGCCGCCGAGGCTCCGCCCGGCGCGAATGCGCCGGGTGGAGAAGCGGTCGGGGAGAACCACTCGCCGTCGTCGCCCGTCTCGGCCGCGGGGGCGGCGCCGGCCGCGGGAGGCGGGTTCTGCATGTCGGCGATCGGCACCGTCACGCGCAGCTCGAACGTCTTCGACGCGCGCGGGGCGACGATGTCGACCGGAGCCGTGCCGCCGAGGAACCGGGCGACCTCGTCGATCGGCCGCACCGTGGCCGACAGGCCGATGCGCTGCGCGGGCTTCTCGAGCAGGTCGTCGAGCCGCTCGAGGCTGACCGCGAGATGAGCGCCGCGCTTGGTCGCGGCGACCGCGTGCACCTCGTCGACAATGACCGTGTGCACCTCGCGCAGCGTCTCGCGGGCCTGGCTCGTGAGCATCAGGTACAGCGACTCGGGCGTCGTGATCAGGATGTCCGGCGGATGCCGCACGAGCCGCTGCCGGTCGGTGGACGGCGTGTCGCCCGATCGCACGCCGACGCTCACCTCGGGCGCCTGCTCGCCGAGCCGCCGCGCCGCCTGCGAGATGCCGACGAGGGGCGAGCGGAGGTTGCGCTCGACATCCACGCCGAGCGCCTTCAGCGGCGAGACATACAGGATCTTCGTGCGCTCGGGGGCGGCGTGGTCCTTCTCGCGGAACACGCGGTCGATCGCCCAGAGGAACGCCGACAGGGTCTTGCCGGATCCGGTCGGCGCCACGACCAGTGCGTGGCGGCCCTGCGAGATCGCGTCCCACGCGCCCACCTGCGCGTCGGTCGGCGCCGTGAAGGCGCCACGGAACCACTCCCGCGTCGCGGGGGCGAACCGATCGAGCACATCCACCGGTCCAGTCTGCCGGGCGCCTCCGACATACGGGCAGGATGGTCCCATGGGAAAGCGATTCGGCCCGCTGCATGCGACGGAACAGGGGGTGCGGATCGGCGATCCGACGCGCCGCCACCTGCTGCTCGCCGAGGACGGGATCCATCACGTCGACGGCGAGAAGCGACTCGCGACGTTCGCGTGGGAGCACGTCGAGAACGTGCGCCTCGGGTGCCACGACGTGGTTCCCCTGGCCCGGGGCCGTCGCAGGAGTGCTGTGGGCGGCGGCCGTCGCGCTCGCGCAGGATGACCTCGGCGTCACGGTCGACGACGGCAAGGCCGAGGTCGCGACCCGCGACGGCGTCGAGGTCGTCGACGTCAGCCGTCACCACCTCGGTCCCTACTGGAAGGGCGCGGTCGCGCGCACCGAGATGCTCGTCGAGTGGCTCGCGGCCAAGCCCGAGCGGCGGACGCTGCTGTCGGCGCCCGACGAGCTCGTGCGGCGGGCCGCGCGGCGACAGGCCCGCATCGCGTGAGCGACGGTCAGCCCAGCTGACCCAGCTGCTTCTCGAGGAACGCCCGCACGTCGGCGAGCTCGTGCTCGGAGACCGCGTGGCGCAGCTCGGGATAGATGCGGCCGACGAGGTCGCTGTGGCCGGGAAGCCAGTCGGTCGTGTGCAGCACGAGCGCCGCGGGAATCACCTCGTCGAGCGCGCCGCGTCCCCAGAACACCGGCGGCCGGCGCTCCGCGAGATCGGCGTCGCCCGGCAGCTCCCCCGGGGTGGCGTACCCCGACAGGTTGATGACGAACGCGAAGCGCTCGGGATCGAGCCGCAGCGCCTGCAGCGCTACCGCCGCGCCCTGCGAGAAGCCGAGCAGCCCGATGCTCGTCGCCTCGGACGCCACCTCGTCGAGCCACGTCAGCAGCGCGTGCGCGGCGCGCGTTGTGTGCACGGCATCTCGGCTCTCCAGGCCCTCGATCGGATACCAGGATCGGCCGGGCGTCGGGAACGGCGGCTCGAGCGGCGCACGCACAGCAGCGATCGCGAACTCCGCCGGCAGGTGCGGCGTCAGCGCGAAGAGGTCGCGCTCGTCGGCGCCGTAGCCATGCAGCAGCACAAGCAGCGTACGGCCGGCCGGCTCGCCCGACCAGAGCACGGCATCCGGATCGAGGATCGGGTTCTCTGACACCCGTCCATCCTGCCGCGAGCCTGCGACGTTGCTCCACGGGGCAGAGGGATTCGGTGTGGCCCGGTAGAAAGGACTCATGGCCGTGCGCACACCTGATCCGGATCCCGAAGAGCAGCCCTCCGACGACGCGGACTTCTCCGCGGTGGGAGCGGCCGGGTTCGGCGGCGTGCCCGGGGGCGGGACGAACCCCGCGTGGCTGAGCGACATCGAGCTCGCCGAGATCCGCCGCCGCCTGCCGATGATCTACGTCGAGGCGGTGCCCGTGCGGACGGATGGGACGGGCGCGGTCACGCAGGTGGGCATCCTGCTGCGCGCGACGCCGCTCGGCGAGATCAGCCGCACGATCGTGTCGGGCCGTGTGCGGTACGGCGAGACGGTGCGCGACGCGCTGTTCCGCCACCTCGAGAACGACCTCGGCCCGATGGCGTTCCCGCTGCTGCCGCCGTCGCCCGTGCCGTTCACGGTCGCGGAGTACTTCCCGATCCCCGGCGTGAGCCCGTACCACGACGACCGCCAGCACGCCGTGTCGCTCGCGTACGTCGTGCCCGTCACGGGCACGTGCGAGCCCCGTCAGGATGCGCTCGAGGTCACCTGGCTGACGCCCGAGGAGGCGTCGTCCGAGGCGCTCGCCGCCGAGATGGAGGGCGGCCGCGGCACGCTCATCCGCACCGCCCTGGCCAGCGTCGGCGCCCTGCGCTAGAAGGCCGCGTCGATGAGGGTCGCCGCGGCCTGACGGGCGACGCCCGCCGACTCGGAGGTGCCGAGGATGGCGGCCGTGGTCTGCGCGCCCTCGGCGAGGATGGCGAGCTGCGGCCCGAGCTCGGCCGGCCCGCCGGCGTCGGCGACGAGCCGATCCACGTAGGCCTGGAACGAGAGCTTGTGGTCGCGCACCGCCAGCGCCACCGCCGGGCTCGTCGCGCCGAGTTCGCCGAACGTGTTGATGAAGCCGCAGCCGCGGAAGTCGTCCTCGTCGAACCAGTTGGCGAGATGGTCGTACACGGCGAGCAGGCGATCGCGGGGAGTGTCGGCCCGCGCCACGGCCCCGTCGATGCCGCTGGTCCAGAGCTGGTGACGATGGGCGAGGACGCCGAGGACGAGCTGCTCCTTCGACGGGAACTGCTTGTAGATGGTCTTCAGCGACACGCCTGCTGCATCGCGGACGGCATCCATCCCGACCGCGCCGATGCCCTGGCTGTAGAACAGCCCGTCGGCCGCGCGGACGATCTGCTCGCGCACATCCGTATCGCTCATGTCAGCTCCCACCTTCCCCTCCACAGCGTAACCGGATCGGAGAACCGAGGTTCTCCGATCCGGTTGCGGCTTCGTGTCGCGATTCAGGCCTTCACGAACGGCAGGAGCGCGGCATTGACCTCGTCGGCGTGGGTCCACAGCAGGCCGTGGGGCGCACCCTCGATCTCGACGTACTCGGCGGCGGGGACGGCCTCGTGGAAGCGGCGGCCGGTCACGTCGATCGGCAGGATGGCGTCGGCCGTTCCGTGCAGGATCAGTGTGGGAAGGCCCGCATCGCGGACCGCGGCGACGTCCTCGCGGAAGTCCTCGAGCCACGCGTCGACGACCGCGTAGGCGGCGACGGGCGCGCTGCCGACCGCGGTGATCCAGTTGGCGCGGACGACCTCCTCGCTGATGCGGGATCCGAGCGTCTCGTCGAGGTTGTAGAAGTCGTTGTAGAACTGCGTGAACCACGCGTAGCGGTCGCTCTTGGCGGCGGCGGCGATCCCGTCGAACACGGCCTGCGGCACGGCGCCCTGGTTGTCGTCGCGCTCGACGAGGAAGGGCTCCAGGGAGGCGAGGAACGCGAGCTTCGCCACCCGCTCGGTGCCGTAGACGCGGGTGTAGCGGGCGAGCTCGCCCGTGCCCATCGAGAACCCGACGAGGATCACGTCGCGCAGGTCGAGCGTCTCGAGGACCGTGTTCAGGTCGGCGGCGAAGGTGTCGTAGTTGTAGCCGCCGTCGACCTTCGACGAGCCGCCGAAGCCGCGGCGGTCGTACGTGATGACGCGGTAGCCGGCGGCGAGCAGCTCGCGGGTCTGCTTCTCCCAGCTGTCGCCGTCGAGCGGGTAGCCGTGGATCAGCACGACCGGCTGGCCGGCGCCCTGGTCCTTGTAGTGGAGCTCGATGGGGGTGGAGTTCTCGGTTCCGACGGTGATGTAGCCCATGATGTCCCTGCCTTCGACTTGGGGAGAACGTGCGTTCTCCGTCTGGTCATGACTGTAGGGGAACGAGCGTTCTCCGCACAAGCGTCGAGTGACTTTGTGCATCCCGGGCGTGTCGCGGGCGCGCCGCGAGAGCGCTGATCCGGGTGGCGAGTGCACATCCTGCGTCTCGGCGGCGCCTCTCCGGCGTCAGCGCACATCGTGCGGGATGTGCAGTCGCGGCCGCGCTGTGCCGTCGCGGCGCAGGATGTGCCGCGACGGGGCCGGAGTTAAGGGGTCGCGGATGTCGCCGCGGCGATCGCGGCGATGAACGCGTCGACGTCGGCCTCGGTGGTGTCCCAGCTCGTCAGCCAGCGGACCTCGCCGGTCGCCTCGTTCCAGTCGTAGAAGCGGAAGTCCTCGCGCAGGCGATCGGCGACGCCCGGCGGCAGGATGGCGAACACGCCGTTCGTCTGCGTCGGCTGCGTGAACGAGACGCGGGTGATGGATCCGTCGGCAAGGCCCGCCTCGATGCCCGCGCGCAGGCGGGCCGCCATGGCGTTCGCGTGTGCGCCGCTGCGCAGCCACAGGTCGTCGGTCAGCAGCGCGACGAGCTGCGCCGAGACGAACCGCATCTTCGAGGCGAGCTGCATCGCCGACTTGCGGAGGAAGTCGATCCCGGTCACGGCATCCGGATTCAGCACGACGATCGCCTCGGCCCCGATCGCGCCGTTCTTCGTGCCGCCGAAGCTCAGGACGTCGACGCCGGCGTCGCGGGTGAACTCGCGCAGCGGCACGCCGAGCGCGGCGGCGGCGTTGGCGATCCGCGCGCCGTCCATGTGCAGCGTCAGCCCGAGAGCGTGCGCGGTGTCGGCGATGGCGGCGATCTCGTCGACCGAGTACAGCGTGCCGAGCTCGGTCGACTGCGTGATCGACACCACCTGGGGCACCGCCTGATGCACGCCGCGGGAGCCCGCGACGGAGCGGATGAGGTCGGGCGTCAGCTTCGCATCCGGCGTGTGCACCGGCACGATCTTGAAGCCGCCGACCTTCTCGGGCGCCCCGCCCTCGTCGGTGTGGATGTGCGCGACGGCGGGCGTGATCACCGCGCCCCAGCGCGTCAGCATCGCCTGCAGGCCCACCACGTTGGCGCCGGTGCCGTTGAACACGGGAAAGGCCTCGACACCCTCGCCCAGCAGCTCGACGAACTGCCGCTGCAGCCGGGCGGTGTACGGATCCTCGCCGTACGAGACCGTGTGTCCGCCGTTCGCGGCGGCGAGGGCGGTGATCACCTCGGGATGGGCGCCCGCGTAGTTGTCGGACGCGAAGTGACGGCGGGACGCATCGTGCAGGGGATCCACCGGATCAGCCTACGGCGGGCGCCGGGTGCATCCGTCGGCCGGACGCATACATCCGTCGGCGGATGTGGCCGGTCGTCGCGGACCGTACGGTGAAGAGGATGGACGACAGCAGCAACTCCGAACCCGGCCCCCTGGCGCAGCGCCTGCGCGGGCTCTTCCGCGAGGTGTCCCCGACGCAGTGGGCGATCGACACCGTCGCCGGGGTGCTTTTCACGGCGTTCGCGTTCATCTCGATGCGGGCGGTCGGATCGACCTCGCTGGCGGCGGACATCATCACCGTGCTCGCCATGGTGGCGGCGCTTATGCTCAGCCGCGTCAGCCCTCCGCTGGGGCTCGCCGTCGCATGGGCGGGCGCCCTCTGGCAGGTCGGCACGGGTCAGCCGCCGAGCCCGTCGAATATGGCGATCTTCGTCGTCCTGTTCGCGACGGCGGCCTACGGGTCGCGGCTCGTGTTCTGGGCGGGCTTCGCCTCGGCCTTCATCGGCGCGGCGATCATCGCGACGTACCTCGTTGTGGTGCCGCAGCTGTGGTTGGGCCTCGGCATCTCCTCGCTGTCGGAGTCGGCGGTCACGGCGGCGCTCGCCTTCGCGGCGGCGCTGTTCGCGCTGCTGCTGTCGTGGACGGCCGGCGCGCTGTTCCGCTCGATCGGCCGTGGGCGCGAGACGCGGCGTGCGCAGCGCGAGGCCGAGGCGCGGGTGTCTGCCGAGCAGGAGCGGGGCCGCATCGCCCGCGACATGCACGACGTGGTCGCCCACTCGCTCGCCGTTGTGATCGCGCAGGCGGACGGTGCGCGTTACGCGGCGGCGGCGGATCCGGAGGCCGCGACCGCCGCGCTCGGGACGATCAGCCAGACCGCCCGCGCGGCGCTCGCCGACGTGCGGCTGCTGCTGACCCAGCTGCGGCACCAGCAGAGCGAGGGGCCGCAGCCGACGCTCGCCGACCTCGAGCAGCTCTACGCGCAGGTGCGCGCGGCGGGCGTCGACCTGCGCGTCGACGTCGACCCCGCGCCTCCCGGGGTGCCGCCGGCCGCCGTGCAGCTCGCCGTGTACCGGATCCTGCAGGAGGCGCTCACCAACGCCCTGCGGCACGGGGACGGCGGTCCGGTCGACGTGGGTCTGGCGTGGCATCCGGATCGCGTGGATCTCCACGTGCGCAATGGCATCCGGAGCGACGGCCGGACGGCCGAGCCGGGCGGGCACGGCCTGATCGGCATGCGCGAGCGCGCACAGCTGACCGGAGGGCGCCTCGACGCCCGGGCCGAAGGGCCGGCGTGGGTCGTGCGAGCCGAGATCCCGATCCGGGCCGCCGCATGAGCGCCCCGCGCCTTGGCGCCCGCGGGCATGTCCCCCCTCGTGCCGCTCTGCGCCCGGCGGATGCGAGGATCGCAGGATGATCCGTGTCGCGCTCGTAGACGACCAGTCGCTCTTCCGGGCGGGCATCCGCATGCTCGTCGCCTCGCAGCCAGACCTCGAGGTCGTCGGCGAAGCCGGCGACGGGCGCGAGGCCCTGGCGGTGGTCGCCGCGACCCGTCCGGATGTGGTGCTCATGGACATCCGGATGCCCGTCATGGACGGTCTCGCCGCGACCGCGGAGATCCTGACGCAGCCGGATCCGCCGAAGATCGTCATGCTGACGACGTTCGACCTGGATGAGGCGGCCGCGCGGGCGATCCGGCAGGGCGCATCCGGGTTCCTGCTGAAGGACGCCGACCCCGAGTTTCTGCTCGCCGCGATCCGCACGGTCCACGCCGGATCGTCGGTGATCGCCGCGTCCGCCACCCGCGAGCTGTTCGCCCAGTTCACCGAGACAACCCGGCCCGTGCCGCCGGCCTACGCCGACCTCACCGACCGCGAGCGGGAGATCTTCGCGCTCGCCGCCCGCGGGCTCAGCAACTCGGAGATCGCCGCGCGCGAGTTCCTCAGCGAGGCCACCGTCAAGACGCACATCAGCCGCATCCTCACCAAGCTCGCGCTCCGCGACCGCGTGCAGCTCGTCGTCTTCGCGTTCGAGCACGGGCTGGCGTCCTTATAAACAGCGGCTCGCACGCTCGGGGGCCGCAAGCGGCCGCCCTCGCGAGCGAGGCAACGTCGCTGGCGCTCCGTTGCGGCAGCGCTTCGCGCTGCGTTGGTCGCTTCGCTCCACGTTCGCTTCGCTCGCACACGGGTGGCACAGGTCCGGTGCCCGGCCCGCCGGTTATCGAGCGAGCTTGCGAGTCGAGATGACGGCCAGCACGGATGGGCGGCTTCGGCTCGGTCGCTTCGGCTCGCTGGCGCTCGCTCAGCAACCGATGGGGCGCACAAGTCCGGTGCCCAGTCTCCCGGTTATCGAGCGAGCGGAGCGAGTCGAGATGACGGCTCGCACGGGTCGGTGGCTTCGGCTCGCTGGCGCTCGCTCAGCAACCGGTGGGCGGCACAGCCCGTCAGCCAACCCCGGTTATCGAGCGAGCGGAGCGAGTCGAGATGACGGCCCGCACAGGTCGGTCGCTTCGGCTCGCAAGCTCGCTCAGCAACCGATGGGCGGCACAGCCCGTCAGCCGACCCCGGTTATCGAGCGAGCGGAGCGAGTCGAGATGACGGCCCGCATGGATGGGCCGCTTGGGGTCGGTCGCTTCGGCTCGCAAGCTCGCTCAGCAACCGGTGGGCGGCACAGCCCGTCAGCCAACCCCGGTTATCGAGCGAGCGGAGCGAGTCGAGATGACGGCCAGCACATGTCGGTCGCTTCGGCTCGCTGGCGCTCGCTCAGCAACCGGTGGGGGCAATGGGTTCGTTGCCTAACCCCGGTTATCGAGCGAGCGGAGCGAGTCGAGATGACGGCCAGCACATGTCGGTCGCTTCGGCTCGCTGGCGCTCGCTCAGCAACCGGTGGGCGGCACAGCCCGTCAGCCGACCCCGGTTATCGAGCGAGCGGAGCGAGTCGAGATGACGGCCAGCACAGGTCGGTCGCTTCGGCTCGCTGGCGCCCGGCCCCGAACGCGACGATGCCGCCCCCGCCGGAGCGGGAGCGGCATCGTGCGTGAGACTCAGCGCAGATCGAAGCGGTCGTTCTCCATGACCTTGACCCAGGCCGCGACGAAGTCCTTCACGAACTTCTCCTTGGCGTCGTCCGAGGCGTAGACCTCGGCGAGCGCGCGCAGCTCGCTGTTCGCACCGAACACAAGGTCGACGCGCGAGCCCGTCAGGCCCGTGTTCGACGTGAACGTGCGCTGGTCGTCCGACGGCGTCCACTCGATGCCGAGCTCGAGCAGGTTCACGAAGAAGTCGTTCGTCAGCACACCCGGGGTCTCGGTGAAGACGCCGAGGTTCGAGCCGTCCCAGTTGTTGCCGAGCACGCGCAGGCCGCCGACGAGCACGGTCGCCTGCGGCGCCGAGACGCCCAGGTGGTTCGCGCGGTCGAGGAACAGGTACTCGCTCGGCAGCTTCAGGTAGCCGCTGTCGTAGTTGCGGAAGCCGTCGGCCACCGGCTCGAGCCAGGCGAACTGCTCGGGGTCGGTCTGCTCCTGCGTCGCGTCGACGCGGCCCGGGGTGAACGGCACCTCGACCTCGACACCGCCGGCCTTCGCGGCCTGCTCGACGCCCACGCCACCGGCGAGCACGACCACGTCGGCGAACGACAGGCCCGACTCGGCCGCGATCGTCTCGAGGTGCGCGATGACCGGCTTCAGCTGCTCGGGCTGGTTGACGATCCAGCTGACCTGGGGCTCGAGGCGGATGCGGCCGCCGTTCGCGCCGCCGCGCTTGTCGGACGAGCGGAACGTCGCCGCCGCCTTCCACGCGGTCGACACGAGCTGCTGCACGGTGAGGCCCGAGTCGAGGATGAGCTGCTTCGCCTTGGCGATGTCCGAGGGCTGGGTCGAGCCGCCGGTCGCGGGCAGCGGGTCCTGCCAGATCAGGTCCTCGGCGGGAACCTCGGGGCCGAGGTAGCGCGCCTTGGGGCCCATGTCGCGGTGGGTCAGCTTGAACCAGGCGCGGGCGAACGCGTCGGTGAACGCGGCCTGGTCGTCCTTGAACTTCCGCGAGATGCGGTCGTACTCGGGGTCGAACCGCAGCGCCAGGTCGCTGGTCAGCATGCGCGGCTCGCGCTTGCCGTCGGAGTGCGACATCGGCACCATGTCGGCGCCCGCGCCGTCCTTCGGCTTCCACTGCTTCGCACCGGCGGGCGACTCCATGAGCTCCCACTCGTACGCGTACAGGATGTGGAAGAACTCGTTGTCCCAGCGGGTCGGGTGGTACGTCCACGTCACCTCGAGGCCCGACGTGACGGTGTCCTCGCCGTTGCCGGTGCCGTAGCCGTTCTTCCAGCCGAGGCCCTGCTCCTCGATGGGAGCTGCCTCCGGGTCCGGGCCGAGCTTGTCGTCGGGGTGCGCGCCGTGCGTCTTGCCGAACGTGTGGCCGCCGGCGATCAGCGCGACCGTCTCCTCGTCGTTCATTCCCATCCGACGGAACGTCTCGCGGATGTCGCGTGCCGACGCGAGCGGGTCGGGGTTGCCGTTGGGGCCCTCGGGGTTGACGTAGATCAGACCCATCTGCACGGCGGCGAGCGGCGCCTCGAGGTCGCGGTCGCCCGTGTAGCGCTCGTCGTCCAGCCAGACCTTCTCGGGGCCCCAGTAGACGTCGTCATCCGCCTCCCAGACATCCGGGCGGCCGCCGGCGAAGCCGAAGGTCGGGAAGCCCATGGTCTCGAGCGCGACGTTGCCGGCGAGGATGAACAGGTCGGCCCACGAGATCTTCTGGCCGTACTTCTTCTTGACCGGCCACAGCAGGCGGCGCGCCTTGTCGAGGTTGCCGTTGTCGGGCCACGAGTTCAGCGGGGCGAAGCGCTGCTGGCCCGCGCCGCCGCCACCGCGGCCGTCGTGCGAGCGGTACGTGCCGGCCGAGTGCCAGGCCATGCGGATCATGAACGGGCCGTAGTGACCGAAGTCCGCCGGCCACCAGTCCTTCGACTCGGTCATCGCGGCGGCGAGGTCGGCCTTCACCGCGGCGAGGTCGAGGCTGTTGAACGCCTCGGCGTAGTCGAACTCCTCGCCCAGCGGGTTCGCGACCGCGGGGTTCTTGGCGAGGATCTTGAGGTTCAGCTTGTTCGGCCACCACTCGGTGTTGGCCGAGCCCATCGTCGGGTGGACGCGCGTGCCGGCGCCCTCGGTGGCCTCGGGCGCGGGGCCGGTGCCGGGAAGGGCGGGTTCGCTGTCGACGGCGGCGGGCTGGACGGATCCGCCGGGGGAGTCGTAGCCGAAGGGGCAGGAGCCGGTGCTCTCGGTCATTTTCGCCTTTCGTGCGGGGATGGGACGGGAGGAAGGGGGATCAGGATGCGACGGGCGCCTCGGACGTGCGCGCCTGGCAGTCGGGGCACAGGCCCCAGAAGATGAGCTCGGCCTCGTCGACCGCGAAGCCGCGCGGGTCGGCGGGCATCATGCACGGCGCCGCGCCGTGCTGACACGCCACGTCGACGATCAGGTCGCACGAGCGGCACACGAGGTGGTGGTGGTTGTCGCCGACGCGCGACTCGTACCGGGCGACCATCCCGTGCGGCTGGATGCGGCGCACGAGGCCCGCCTCGGTGAGCGCGTGAAGCGAGTCGTAGACGGCCTGGTGCGAGACCGCGGGCAGCTGCTCGCGCACCGCGCGGATGACCGTGTCGGTGTCGGCGTGCGCGTGCCGGCCCACGGCGTCGAGCGTGGCGACGCGGGGCGCCGTGACCCGCAGCGCGGCGGCGCGCAGCGCCTGCTCCACGCCGGAAGCGTGCGCGTCAGGGGAGTGGGTCACGTGGGGCACCGATCGCTCAAGATTTGAATGATTCAAACTTAGCGGAAGCCTCCGGCATCCGTCGCCCGACCGCGGGATCACGCGGCAGACCCGGGCGTGTCATCCGGATCCGGCATCCGGATCATCCTTCCGATGTACGCGGATGCGTCGCGCGGGCGATGAGGAGCGGGGGTGCGGATCCGTAGCGTCGCAGTCATGGAGATCACGACCACCGACATGGGCCTCGCCGCCCGCGTGCAGAGCCTCACCAAGACCTACGGATCGGGCGACAACACGGTGCGCGCGCTCGACGACGTCACCGTCGGCATCCGCCGTGGCCAGTTCACGGCGATCATGGGCCCCAGCGGCTCGGGCAAGTCCACGCTGATGCACATCATGGCCGGCCTCGACGCCCCGACCTCGGGCCGCGCGTGGATCGGCGACACCGACATCACGGGCCTGCGCGACACCGAGCTGACGCTGCTGCGCCGCCGCCGCGTCGGCTTCGTCTTCCAGGCGTTCAACCTGGTGCCGACGCTCGACGTGCGCGGCAACATCCTGCTCCCCTTCGACCTGGACGGCCGCAAGCCGTCGGCCGAGGAGCGGGCGCGGATCGACGGCCTCGTCGACTCGCTCGGCCTGGGCCCGCGCCTCGCGCACCGCCCGCACGAGCTCAGCGGCGGTCAGCAGCAGCGCGTGGCGATCGCGCGTGCCCTGGCCACGGCCCCCGACCTCGTCTTCGCCGACGAGCCGACCGGCAACCTCGACTCGCGCACCGGCCGTGAGGTGCTCGCCCTGCTCGCCACCGCGAGCCGCGAGCACGGGCAGTCGATCGCGATGGTCACGCACGACCCGATCGCCGCGAGCCACGCCGACCGCGTGCTCTTCCTCGCCGACGGCCGCATCGCCGCCGACAAGCCGCGCCAGAGCGCCGAGCAGATCTCTGCCCACATGCTCGCGGCTGAGACCCCCGCGCAGGTGACGGCATGACCGCCGTGCTTCACCAGGTCGTCCCCGACACCTCGGGCACCGCTCCCTGGTACTCGCGGCTCGTGTTCCTCCGCGAGCGCGGCATGGGGGCGAGCATCCTTGTCGCCACCATCTCCAGCGCGTTCGGCGTGCTGCTGCTGAGCGCGACCGGCTTCATCGGCGCGATGATCGCGCAGGATCCCTACATCGGCGACTCCCCGCTCGCGCTCGCCGTGATCTCCATCCTCGGCATCATCCTGCTGCTCGTCGCGCTCTACGTCGCCGCGGTCGTCACCGCCAACACGTTCTCGACGATCGTGGCGGGCCGCACGCGCCGGATCGCCCTGCTGCGCCTGATCGGCGCCACCGCGCGCTCGCAGCGGATCGAGGTCGCGCGCCAGGGCCTCGTCGTCGGCGCGATCGGCGCCGCGATCGGCCTGATCGCCGGGATCGGGATCGCCGCGGTCGGCGTGGCCGTGGCCGGACGCCTCGTCGGCGCCGTCGAGTACGACGTGGCGCAGGCGTCGCTGCTGGTGCCGCCCGCGATCGTGGCGCTCACGACCTGGGCCGCCGCCTGGGCAGGGTCGCGCCGCGTGCTGACCGTCACGCCGCTGCAGGCCCTCGGCGGATCCGTCGAGCGCCAGCACGACGAGTTCGCCCGTCCCGCCCGCAGCGTCGCGTCGGTGGCGCTGATCGCCGGCGGAGCGCTGCTGCTCGGCCTCGGCGCGATGGTCGGGATGGCCAACCCGCTCGGCATCGTGCCGGCGTTCATCGGCGGGCTCCTGTCGTTCACCGGCCTCGTGATCGGCTCCACCGCGATCATGCCGCCCCTGCTGCGCCTCACCGGCCGCCTGTTCGGCGGATCCGCCGTCGCCCGCCTCGCGTCGGAGAACGCGCTGCGCTACCCCGAGCGGTCGAGCCGGATGGCGATCGGCGTTGTGATCGGCGTGACCCTGGTGACGATGTTCGCCGTCGCGGCCGAGACCGCACAGCTCGTGATGATCACGAGCGCCGAGATGAGCGGCTACCCGCAGGATCGCCTTGTCGTGCTCGACCAGTTCGCGCTCGTGATGATGGTGCTGGTCGGGGTGTCCGCGGTCATCGCGGCCGTCGGCCTCGTGAACCTGCTCACCATCGGCGTCGTGCAGCGCCGCCGCGAGCTCGGCCTGCTGCGGGCCCTGGGGCTGTCGAACGCGCAGATCCGCCGGATGGTGCTGCTCGAGGCGACCCACATCACCCTCACCGCGCTGCTGTTCGGGCTCATCCTCGGTGTCGCCTACGGCTGGGCCGGCGCGCAGTCGGTGCTCGGATCCGTGCCGCTGTCGATGGGGATCCCCGCGTTCTTCGTCGCCCCGGCGGTGCCGTGGCTCACGATCGGCGGCGTGGTCCTGGCGGCCGCCGTGCTCACGCTCGTCGCCGCTGTCACCCCCACGCGCCTGGCGACCCGCGCGGTCCCGGTCGAGGCCCTCGCGGCCGACTGATCACCCGCGTCCACGCTCCGTGCGCCGAACCTGTCGGGGGTTCGGCGCACGGCTCTTCGCTTGTTGAGCGAGGAGCGCAGCTTCCTCTGTTCGTTGAGCGAGGAGCGAAGCTTCCTCTGTTCGTTGAGCGAGGAGCGAAGCTTCCTCTGTTCGTTGAGCGAGGAGCGAAGCGACGAGTCGAAACGCCCGCACATCCCCCTCGAGATGCCACGTGCGAGCGCAGCGAGCGTGCCGCGAAGCGGCCAACCAGCGCGCCCAGCGCTTCCCTCTGTTCGTTGAGCGAGGAGCGAAGCGACGAGTCGAAACGCCGGAACCCGCCACCCCCCTCAGATCCCTCGCACCATCCGCCGCTCGTGCAGCACGACGCCGCCGTGGCGCTCGTCCTTGGTGGCGCCGTCGAAGGCGAAGCCGATCTTCTCGTAGAACCGGATGGCCCGGGCGTTGCCGTCAAGCACCCACAGGAACGCGGGTAGCTCTCCGATCGCCGCGTCGGCGAGCAGCTTGCCGGCTCCCGACCCGTGCCGTCGCGGATGGACGTAAAGCGCCCACAGCTCGAGCGGCCAGGGCGGATCGTCGCCGCGCGCCGGGCCGGATGAGCTGAAGCCGATGAGGTCGCCGTCCTCGAGCGCGACCCACGTTCGGCCCTGGGCCTTCGGGTTCTCAAGTGTCGTGCGCCACCGGGCCGCGCGGGCGACGATGTCGAGCCTGTCGAGCACCGCCTGCGGGATGAGCCCCGCGTAGGCGAGCTGCCAGGTGCGGATGTGCACCTCGCTCAGCCGGTCGGCATCCTGCGGCACCGCCCGCCGGATCTCGATCTCGCTCACTGCGCGGGATCCGGATCCGCCGGTTCCGGATCGAACGCCCACGTCGGCGCGAGGCGCTTGAGGCGGGCGCCGCGCCACTGCCACATCGCCCAGAGCGGGCCCCACAGTGCGGGAGCCGCGAGCCCGCCGATCACGAGCCGCTCGCGCCACAGCGTGCGGGTCGGATCGCCGGGCGCCGGGGCGACGGCCATCTGGTGATCCCAGACGTCGAGGCTCGCGAGGGGGCCGGTGAGCGGGATGCCGCAGTCGCGCAGGATGCGCACCTCGCCGCGCGCGTCGGTCGTCGTCCGGTCGTGCACCGAGATCAGGTGGGCGCCGAGGCCCATGCCGAATGAGCTGTACCTGACGGGAGCGTCCGCGCCATCCGTCCACCGGGTCGGCAGGCCCTCGCTCGCCATGGATTCGACGCGCAGCAGGGGGCCGTACAGCTCGGCAAGGGCGGCGGGCGAGTGCAGGGCCCGCCAGGCGGCATCGGGATCGACCTCGAGCACGAGCTTCTGCAGGATCCGCATGCCGCCACTCTGTCATCCGCCCTCGGCTCGCGTCATCCTCCGCGCGACAACCGATCGCTCCGGGACACGGCCACGGTGTAACGCCGGATGACCCACCGCAGACCGCGCAGGATGCCTTCGTCATACGCTGATCTGATGAGCTCGCCGTTCGATCAGTCCACGTATCAGGTCCGCCTCGACTGGGGTGTCGAGGGGCTGCGCCGCCTCGCCGCCGCCGACATCTACGTCGTCGCCGATCCGATCCGGTACTCCTCGGGCGTGCTGAAGGTGCTCGCGAACGGCCACGACTTCGACGTCGCTCGCTCCGACTGCCCGAACGGCGGCGCGATCACCAAGGAGCTCGCCGCCCGTGACGACGTCCCGGTGGTGTTCGCGGGCACGCTCGGCAACGCGACGGCGGTGGCCCGGGCGGTCAAGGATGAGCAGGAGCGGCGCCAGGCCCGCACCAGCGTCGCGATCATCGCGGGCGGTGAGCGCACCCCCGAGGGCGACATCCGCTTCGCGGTCGAGGATCTGCTCGCCGCCGGCGCGATCATCGACGCGCTCGTGCCTCTCGGCATCGACCACTCTTCGCCGGAGGCGGTCGCCGCGGCCGAGTCCTTCGCGGCCCTGCGTCGTGGGGTGAAGCACCTGCTGACCGGATCCGGATCCGGTCGGGAGCTGGAGAGCGATCCGGATGCGCAGGCGGACGTGGTCGCCGCGGCGAAGGTCGACTCCACCGACGTGGTGCCGGTGCTGCGCGACGGCTTCTTCGTCGCGCGGTAGACGGGCCCGCGCTACCGCGGGGTGGCCGCCGCCAATCGGGTCGCCGCGGTGATCTCGCGGCGCTCCCAGCGGAACTGGTGGCGGACGTCGAACCGCGGAGCGCACTTCACGCACGACATCGGCCGCGTCGGACGGCGGTGGCGGTAGGCGAGGTGCCCGGCGGGGCACGTCCCCACCCACGGGGCGAGCTCGTTCGCGGTCTCGCCGCGGTGGGTCGTGCCGCCGACGTACCCGAGCTCGCGCGCGACGCGCTTCCAGGCGGGCCCGTGACCCGCGGCAGGCCCGGCGAGCGCGTGGGCCACCTCGTGCAGCAGCGTCTGGTGGTTTGTGTCGTCGTCGTACCGCGCCGTCAGGTACCGCGACACGGAGATGCGCTTGCGCGAGTAGTCGCACAGACCCGCGCGGCGCTTGGCGTTGTCGAAGCCGAACGTCCACGACGGATCCAGGTGGAGGTCGATGAGGGCCTGGGCCCACACCCGCACGCGATTCAGATCCGACACATCAGAAACGGTATCCGGGCCCACCGACATCCGCCCGCGGCGACGCTCCCTCCGCGTCCGCGCGGCACTGCGTCCCGCCCCGCGCGGCCCCGACC
>NZ_JADGLL010000017.1 GCF_015235415.1 Microbacterium paludicola
GAGTCGGAGGGGGCGGGGACCTCGGCCTCGCCCTCGTCCTCCGCCGGCGGGGCCGACTGCTCGTACTGGGCGGAGAGGCGGCGGTACTGGGGCGTGAGGAACGCCAGCACCGCGATCAGGACACAGGCGAGCCCCGCCACGAGGAAGATCAGCGCGATGCCGCGGTTCTGGCCCTCGCCGAGCAGCCAGGCCCACTGCGCCTCACCGTCCTCGCGCATGTACGGGATGACCCAGAACTGCGCGATCGGCGCGATCAGCAGGGCCGTGATGGGCGCGGCCGCGGCCTCGAACATCATCGCGAAACCGAACACGCGCCCCTGCGTCTCGTACGGGACGACCCGCTGGATCACCGTCTGCTCGGCCGCCTCGACCGCCGGGATCACCGCCATGTACAGCCAGCACCCGACGATGAACAGCCAGCCCCACTCGCGCAGCGCGAACGTCGCCCCGACCAGGCCGATGAAGGCGGCGAGCAGCAGCATGGTGCGCATCGGCTTGCGGCCGAGGCCCGTCGCCGCGACCACCACACCGCCGGCGATGAAGCCGGTCGATGCGACGGCGAACCAGATGCCCCACCCCGCGACGCCGAACAGGTCGATGCCGTACGGGTCCATGAGCGCCATGTAGACGCCGCCGACGAAGTTGTTGATCGTCGAGAACAGGATGAGCGCGAACAGCCCCGACGCGGCGCGCACCGCGAGCCAGCCTCCCCGGATGTCGACCCACTTCGTCTGCCCCTCGGCGTGGACGATCTCGCGCTCGGGGATGTGAAGGGCGGCGAGGTGCACCATCGCCAGCAGCATCGCCGCGAGCCCGATGATGAGCGTCCAGCCCATCCCGAGCAGGCCGACGGACAGCCCGCTGAGCACGCTCGTGACGAGCATCGACACGCCCTGCACGGTGCCGACGAGGCCGTTGGCGTTCGCGTGGCGCTCGTCTGGCACCAGCAGGGTGACGGTCGTCGACAGCGCGATGCTGCGCAGCTGCTCGACGACGGCGCCGGCGAGCATGACGACGGCGAAGATCCAGAACCAGGGCAGCGTCAGATCGACGATCTGCGCCTCGCCGATGAGGAAGAAGAAGGCCGTGTCGAGGCAGAAGACGCCGAACGCGATCACCGTCGCCCACAGCATGACGGCCTTCTTGCGGAACCTGTCGACGAGGGTGCCGAAGAGCATGCTGAACAGCGAGATGAACAGCATGTAGGCGCCGCCGATGACGCCCGTGGCGATGACGTTGCGCGTCTCGGCGTAGATCCAGAAGGTCAGGCCGAACCAGAGGAAGCTCGTGGTGATATTCGCCACGGCCGTGTTGATCAGGACGTGAAGGAACGTGCTCATCCCGCCCGGCGGCGGCTGCACGGCGACGGGGTCGGCGACCTGGCTCACTTCGACTCCTCCGTCCGCTGGTCAGTGCTGTTGACGAAGAGAGTAGGGCGGGGTTCCGACATTGAGAACCCCGCCCTGCGTGAACCCGAGCGTCACTGCAGCTCGGGGATCACCTTCTGCTCGAACAGCTCGACGCCGCTCGGGTCGTAGGCCGACTCCGGGAAGTAGTGGATGGCGTAGCCCATGCCCGCCTGCTTCATCCCGGACAGCTGCTCGAGCACCTGCTCGACGGTGCCGACGAGGCTCTCGCCCGCCGAGTAGTTGTGCATGAAGCGCTCGAAGCCGGCGTCGCTGAGGTACGGCTTCACGCGCGCCGCGATGGCGTCGAGACGCTCCTTGACCTCGGCCTCGTTCTCGCCGATCACGGTGTTGAAGTTCGCCGAGCGGGTGATCGAGTCGAAGTCGCGGCCGAGCTTGTCGGTGTGGCCGCGCAGGATTTCGCTCTTGTGCGTGAACGCCTCCACGCCGCCGTTGAAGTTCGTGTACGAGGCGTACTTCGCGGCGATCCGCAGCGTGACCTTCTCGCCGCCGCCGGCGATCCAGAACGGGATGCCGCCGCCCTGCACGGGGAGGGGACGGACGATCGCGCCGTCGACCTGGTAGTACTTCCCGTCGAGCGTGGCGGATCCGGTCTCCCACGCCTGCTTCATGATCTCGACGCCCTCGCCGAGCATCTTCAGGCGATCCGGGATCTCGGGGAAGCCGTAGCCGTACGCGCGCCACTCGTGCTCGTACCAGCCGCCGCCGATTCCCATCTCGACGCGTCCGGCCGACACGTGGTCGACGGTCGCGGCGACCTTCGCGAGGTACGCGGGGTTGCGGTAGCCCATGCAGGTGCACATCTGACCGAGCCGGATGCGGCTCGTCGACGCGGCGAACGCCGACATCAGCGTCCACGCCTCGTGCGTCGCCTCCTGGCTCGGCTCGGGCGTGGTGTGGAAGTGGTCGTACACCCACAGCGACTCCCACGGCCCCGCATCGGCCGCGATCGCCAGCGACTGCATCGTGCTCCAGTGCTGCGCCGGATCGATGTCGACAAGGTCGAATCGCCAGCCCTGCGGAATGAAGATCCCGAATCGCATCCTTGCTCTCCTCGACGTTCGTCGTCCGACGGCTCCCCCGCCGGAACGTGGTCAGGCTACCGGCTGCAGGGAGACGATCGGTGGCGTGAGGGTCACGGCACCCGGTGCAGCCAGGCCTCGGTGGCGAACTTGCTCTCGACCAGCGCCTCGGCCTCGGCGTACTCGTCGGGGGTGACCGAGCCCATCGTCGCGCCGGTGAACGTCTGGAACGACCGGATCAGCCGGTCGATGATCTCCCGCCGGCTCAGGCCCGTCTGGCTGCGCAGCGGGTCGACGCGCTTCGCGGCCGAGGCGGTTCCCTTGTCGCTGAGCTTCTCGCGGCCGATGCGCAGCACCTGCGTCATGACCTCGCCGTCGGTGTCGTAGCTGAGCGTCGCGTGGTGGAGCACGCCGCCGTTCGCGAGGCGCTTCTGCGCCGCGCCGCCGATCTTGCCGGTGGGGCTCGCGATGTCGTTGAGCGGCTGATACGTCGCGTCGATCCCCATCGACCGCAGGGCCTGCAGCACCCAGTCGTCGAGGAACGCGTAGGAGTCGGCGAACGTGAGCCCCGCGACGAGCGAGGCCGGCACGTACAGCGAATAGGTGATGATCTGGCCCGCGCCCATGAGCATGGCGCCGCCGCCGGAGATCCGTCGCACGACGTCGAATCCGTGGCGGGCGGCGCCATCCGGATCCACCTCGTTCCGATACGACTGGAAGGATCCGATCACGACGGCCGACTGGTCCCACTCCCAGATGCGCAGGGTCGGCTTGCGGCGGCCCTCGCCGACGCGGCCGGTGAGCACCTCGTCGAGCGCGAGGTTCACGTGGGGCGAGACGGCGGGGTCGTCGACGATCTCCCACTCGAAGTCGGTCCAGGCGGAGGCGGTCACGAGCGCGCGGCGCACGGCCGTGCCGACCGCCTCGGGAGTGAAGCCCAGCAGCTGCGCGCCGGCAGGAAGGGCGCCGCGGACGGCGGCGGCGATCGTCGGCACGTCCACGGTCTCGGGCAGCCCGTTCACCGCCGCGTTGATGTCGAGCAGGGCGTCATCCGGCTCGAGGAAGAAGTCGCCGGCGAGATGGAAGTCGGCGATCCGGCCGTCGACCACGTCGAGGTCGACGACGACCAGCTTCCCCCCGGGCACTTTGTATTCGCCGTGCATACATCAAGCCTAGGTCGGGCCGCGGACATCCCGGCCCGGCGGCAGCCCACGACTCCCCGGGTCTGGTGAGATGGGCGCATGTCCTCGACCCGTCGCGCCCTGATCGCCACCGGAACCGGTCGCTACGCCGACCCGTGGCATCCGTTCGAAGAGACGTCGGATCGGGTCGCTCGGATCCTCGAGGAGGGCGGCTTCGACGCGGTGATCGCGCCGGTCGACGAGGGGCTGCAGCGGCTCGCCGGCGTCGACCTGCTTGTCGTCAACGCCGGCGATCCGTGGCGCGACGGCGGCTCCGTCGGCGCGCCGGCGGAGTCCATCGTGGGGCTCGATGCCGCGCTCGACCGCGGCATCGGCATCCTCGCCCTGCACGCCGCGCTCGCGTCGCTGCGCGACTACGCCGCGTGGGCGTCCGCGACGGGCGGGGTGTGGCTGCCGGGCGTCTCGATGCATCCGCCGATCTCCGACGCCGAGTTCGCGTGGGCGGATCATCCGCTCGCCGGCGACGAGCCGCTTGTCGCGTTCGACGAGCGCTACGCATTCCTGCAGGCGATCGGCGCATCCCACGTCGTCGCGACCCACGAGCACGACGACGTCATCCATCCCGTCGTCTGGACGCGCGAGCACCTCGGCGGCGAGACGGTGAGCCGCGTCGCGGTCGACCTGCTCGGCCACGACGCCCGCTCGTACGACTCCCCGTCGCATCGCGCGCTCATCGCCCGCCTCGCCGGCTGGGCAACCGGGCGCTGACGCGGCGCCGCCCTGCGCCACTCCGCGATACGCGCGGAAACACCCGCGCAACACCGCCCGGGCTACGCTCGCGACATGGGTGACCTGTTCGACGGCTACGGCTCGACCCTCGCGCCGCGCAAGACGATCCAGGGGCTCCCCGCGTTCGACGAGATGTTCGGCCACCCGGGCACGGGCGGCGACACCGCGGCGCGCGACGCGTATCGCGAGCTGTACCACGCGCTCGCGCGGATGACGCAGGATGAGCTGCGCGGCCGCACCGAGTCGCTCGCGTCGAGCTACCTGGCGCAGGGCGTCACGTTCGACTTCGCCGGCGAGGAGCGCCCCTTCCCGATCGACCCCGTGCCGCGGGTGATCGCGTACGACGAGTGGGCCCGGGTCGAGGCCGGGGTGAAGCAGCGGGTGCGGGCCCTCGAGGCGTTCCTCGAGGACGCGTACGGCCGCCGCTACTGCGTGCGCGACGGAGTGCTGCCGGCCGCACTGATCGCGTCGTCGCAGTACTTCTACCGCCAGGCGGCGGGCATCCATCCGGCGAACGGCGCGCGCATCCAGGTCGCGGGCATCGACCTGATCCGCGACGAGCACGGCGAGATGCGCGTGCTCGAGGACAACGTGCGCGTGCCGTCGGGCGTCAGCTACGTGATCTCCAACCGCCGGGTGATGGCGCAGACCCTGCCCGAGCTGTTCGTGTCGATGCAGGTGCGTCCGGTGGGCGACTACCCGAACAAGCTGCTCGCGGCGCTGAAGGCGGCCGCGCCCCCGGGCATCGAGGATCCGAACGTCGTCGTGCTGACCCCCGGCGTCTACAACTCCGCGTACTTCGAGCACACCCTGCTCGCCCGCCTCATGGGCGTCGAGCTCGTCGAGGGACGCGACCTCACCTGCACCGGTGGCAAGGTCTACATGCGCACGACGCGGGGCCTGCGCCGGGTGGATGTGATCTACCGCCGCGTCGACGACGACTTCCTCGATCCCCTGACGTTCCGCGCCGACTCGATGCTCGGGGCGCCCGGGCTGCTGCTCGCCGCGCGCCTCGGCAACGTCGGCATCTGCAACGCGGTCGGAAACGGCGTCGCCGACGACAAGCTGCTCTACACGTACGTGCCGGATCTCATCCGGTACTACCTGAACGAGGAGCCCCTCCTGAAGAACGTCGACACCTGGCGCCTCGAGGATCCCGGCGCGCTCGAGGAGGTGCTCGACCGCCTCGACGAGCTGGTGGTGAAGCCCGTTGACGGATCCGGCGGCAAGGGCCTCGTCGTCGGCCCCGACGCCTCGCCCGCCGAGCTCGAGAGCCTGCGCAAGCGCCTGATCGCCGACCCCCGCGGCTGGATCGCGCAGCCCGTTGTGATGCTGTCGACGATCCCGACGCTGGTGGAGGACGGGATGCGCCCGCGCCACGCCGACCTGCGGCCCTTCGCGGTGAACGACGGATCGGACATCTGGGTGCTGCCCGGCGGCCTCACGCGCGTGGCGCTTCCCGAGGGGCAGCTCGTGGTCAACTCCAGCCAGGGCGGCGGCTCGAAGGACACCTGGGTCGTCGGCGGCATGGCGCCGAACCACGTCGAGTACGGCCAGGGGACGGGCCTCGCCGGTCTCGTCGCCGATCAGGCCGCCACGGTGACGGCCGCGGTGCCGATCGTCTACGAGGCGCAGGATGAGCCAAGCCACTCGCCGCAGGATCATCCGGGCACCGCCGAGCAGGGCGAACAGCAGCAGCAGGGGCGGGACAGCGTCGATGGTTCGGCGTCGGTCGCTTCGGCTCGCTTCGCTCGCTCAGCAACCGGATGGCGGCCGCCGGCCTTCGAGCGAAGCGCAGTGCTGTCGCAACGCCCCACGGCAGGCGGCCTCGCCGCACCAAGCGCGCACCCGCCTCGTTCGTTGAGCGAGCGAAGCGAGTCGAAACGCCCCGGGCTGCCGGCGGCAGGAGGCACGTCATGCTGAGCCGGATCGCCGAGAGCCTGTTCTGGATCGGACGGTACATCGAGCGCAGCGACGGCACCGCCCGCATCCTCGACGTGCACCTGCAGCTGCTGCTCGAGGACCCGTGGATCGACGAGGACACCGCGTGCCGGTCGCTGCTCGCCGTGATGGGAGCGCCGGCCCCCGCGGACGTCGAGACCGTGCGGCGCGAGCACGTGCTCGAGCACCTCGCGGTCAACCGCACGACGGCGTCGAGCATCGCGTACTCGCTGACCTCCGCGCGGGAGAACGCCCGCCGCGCGCGCGAGATCGTCTCCACCGAGCTGTGGGAGTGCCTCAACACCACCCGCGCCCGGATGCCGCGCCGCCTGCAGACCGAGAAGGCCCACGAGTTCTTCCAGTGGGTGCGCGAGCGGGCGGCCCTCGCCGTCGGCATCGCCGACTCGTCCACAAGCCGCGACGAGTCGTGGCAGTTCTTCACGCTCGGCCGCAGCATCGAGCGCGCCGACATGACCGCCCGACTGCTCGCGACCCGGTCGCTGACGCAGGCATCCGGCCCGTCGTGGACGACCATCCTGCGCTCCTGCGGTGCGTACGAGCCGTACCTGCGCACCTACCGCGGTATGCCGAGCGCGCGCAACGCCGCGGAGTTCCTGCTGCTCGACCGGCTCTTCCCCCGGTCGATCATCTTCTCGATCTCGCAGGCCGAGCAGTGCATGAGCGCGATCGATCCGGTCGCCGACCGCGTCGGCCACTCGAACGCCGTCCTGCGCGCGCTGGGGCGCATCCGGAACGATCTCGAGTACCGCCCGATCGGCGAGATCCTGGGCGAGCTCCCCGAGCACATGGATCAGGTGCAGCAGGTCACCCGGGAGGCCTCGGATGCGATTCGGCAGCGGTTCTTCCCGACGCAGGCCGAGCGCACGTGGATCGGGGAGGTGTCGTGAAAAGACTGCGGATCGAGCACGAGACCGGGTTCGACTACCCCGGCAACGTCGCGGCGTCGTACAACGAGGCGCGGATGCTGCCGGGCACGACCGACAGCCAGTTCGTGCTGTCGTCGTCGGTCGACATCCATCCCACCGCGGCCGTGAACTCGTACGTCGACTACTTCGGCACGCGCGTGACGTCCTTCGACGTGCAGTCGCCGCACGACGAGCTGCGGATCGTGTCGCGCAGCCTCGTCGAGGTGCGCCCCCGCCCCATCGAGCACGCCGACATCACGTGGGAGCGCCTCGCCCGCGACGCGACCCGCTCGATCGACATGGTCGAGATGCTCGCGCAGACGAGCCGCACGCAGCCGCATCCGGAGGTCGCCGAGATCGCCCGCGGCATCGCCGACGCGCACGAGAACCCGAGCGAGGCGGCGCACGCGATCGCCACCGCGATCGGCGACGCCGTGGAGTACATGCCGGGCGTGACGGGCGTCCACTCGACCGCGGCGGAGGCGTGGGAGTCGCGCAAGGGCGTCTGCCAGGACATCACCCACATCGCGCTCGGTGCGCTGCGGTCGGTCGGCGTCCCCGCGCGCTACGTCTCGGGCTACCTTCACCCGCGGCCCAACGCCGAGGTCGGCGAGGCGGTGCGCGGCGAGTCGCACGCGTGGATCGAGTGGTGGGCCGGCGACTGGCAGGCCTGCGACCCCACGAACGGCATCGAGATCGGCGACCGCCACGTGCTCGTCGGCCGGGGCCGCGACTACAACGACGTCCCGCCGCTGCGCGGCGTCTACGCCGGCCCGTTCAAGAGCGAGCTCTACGTCACGGTGACGATCACGCGCGAGGCGTGATCTCTTTCGGGCTCGCACGCTTCGGGGCCCCAAGCGGCACCCTCGCGAGCGAGGCGCCGTCGCTGCGCTCCGTCGCGGCAGCGCTTCGCGCTGCGGGCCCCATCCGGGGCACGCTCACTTCGTTCACACGGGAGCCGGGCCCGCGGGGTGCCGATGTCACGCCGTGAGCGCACATCCCGCGCGGTCGGCGCACATCCCGCACGCGAGATCACATCCCGGCGGATGCGCAGTCACCGGATGGATGTGATCTGGCGCCGTCGACCCGGGCCTACGCGCGGCGGCGGGGGCGCTCGTCGAGGTCGTCGTCGTCCTCGTCGACGAGGCGGATCGCCGAGGTCTGGGCGCCCTGGTCGCTGAACTCCTCGGGCGCGACCGTGGCGACCGGGCGGGTGATGACCGAGAGCGGGCGCGTCTCGTCGAGCGTGAGCCGGAACCTCTCGTCCTGGCGGCGGTGAAGGCGGCCCGACGCGATCACCCAGGTCAGACCGATCGCGCACGCGGCGAGGCCGCCCACCGCGCCCAGCAGGATCGCCGAGCGAGGACCGAACTCGGCCGCCACCCATCCGACGAGCGGCGCTCCGAGCGGCGTGCCGCCCATCATCACCGCGACGTAGAGCGCGAGCACGCGACCGCGCACCGACGCATCCGTCGTCGTCTGCACGTACCCGTTGGCCGTGGTGAGCGTGGTGACCACCGTGAAGCCGACGAACACGAGGCAGAGCGCGTAGAGCCAGTAGACGGGCATAAACGCCGACGCGATGGACACGAGCCCGAACCCACCCGTCGCCAGGATCGCCACGCGCAGCCGTGCACGGGCGCGACGGGCCGCGAGCAGCGCTCCCGCGAGGGATCCGATCGCCAGGATCGAGCTCAGCAGGCCGAAGCCGTCGGCCTGCTCGCCGAACTCCAGCGCCATCGTCGAGGCGAAGATCGGGAAGTTCATGCCGAGCGCACCCATCAGGAACACCATGGCGAAGATCACCATCAGGTCAGGGCGCCGGGCGACATAGCGGAAGCCGTCCGCGATCCGCGAGGACGCATCCGCGCGCTTGCGCGGGATGAGCTCCCGGGTGCGGATGAGCAGGAGCGCGCCGAGCATCCCGGCGTACGCGAGCACGTTGATGAGGAAGACCCAGCCCGTGCCGACCGCGACGATCAGCAGTCCGGCGACGGCCGGACCGATCATCCGCGCGCCGTTGAACGACGCCGCGTTGAGGGCGACCGCGTTCGAGGCGATCTCGCGGTTGACGAGGTCGGTCACGAACGCCTGCCGCGCGGGGTTGTCGAACGCGACGACGACGCCGGTCGCCAGCGCGAAGCCGTACATCATCGGCAGGGTCATGGCGCCGGCGAGGAGCAGGATGCCGATCGTCAGCGAGAACGCGAGCAGCACGAGCTGCGTGACGACGAGCACGCGGCGCCGGTCGAAGCGGTCGGTGACCCACCCCGACAGGCCGACGAGCAGCAGCGGCGGACCGAACTGCAGGGCCATGGTGACGCCCATCGCGCCGGCGTCGTTGTCGGTGAGCTGCGTCAGCACCACCCAGCTCTGCGCCGTCGACTGCATCCAGGCGCCGATGTTCGACACGAGCGCGCCGATGAACCAGACGCGGTAGTTGAAGGACGAGAAGGACCGGAACATGACGCTCATCGCTCGATCGCCTCCAGGATGATCCGGGCGGCGGCGAGCAGCGTATCCCGATCGGCGGCGGGGAGGTCGGCGAGCACCCGCGCGAGCCACTCGTCGCGGCGGTGCACCGTCTCGTCGACCACGGTCGTGCCGCGCTCGGTGATGGTGATGTTGACCTTGCGGCGGTCGAGGGGATCCGGCTCGCGCGTGGCGTAGCCCTCCTCCTCCAGGCTGTTGACGGTGCGGTTCATCGACGGCGCCGACACTCCCTCGCGCTCGGCGAGCGCGGTGAGGGTGTGCGGCCCGCGGTACCGCAGCACGGCGAGCGCGGCGAACTGCCCATCGGACATCGTCTTCACCGCTCGCTGCTGCCGGAGGTGTCGGGCGAGCCGCATCGTCGCGGCGCGGATCTCGGAGGCATCAGAGGAGAGGTCAGTCATCATTGATTACCATAACTCATTAGTTTGGATAAGTATTCCCGCGCGCCGCCTGCGATGCACATCCGGAGGCCCGCGCTCTGGGAGGATCGGCGCATGACGTCGAAGCGGGACCAGGAGTTCATCGACGACCACGGGGTCGCGATCGTCTACGACGTCCATCCGGCCGACGAGCCCCGGGCGGTCGTGCAGCTGCTGCACGGGGTCGGCGAGCACGCCGGGCGCTACGCGGCGCTGATCGAGGCGCTCGTCGGCGCCGGGTTCACGGTGTACGCCGACGACCACCGCGGCCACGGGCGCACCGGCATGCGGCAGCACGGGGACGATGCGACGCGCCTCGGCCGGCTGGGGGTCGGCGGCCACGCCGCGACGCTCATGGCGTGCCGGCGGATGACCCGCATCGCGCGGGACGAGAACCCCGAGCTGCCGCTCATCCTGCTCGGGCACTCGTGGGGGTCGTTCCTCGCGCAGATGCTGCTCGACGTACATCCGAACGCGTACGACGCGGTCATCCTGAGCGGCTCGGCGCTGCGGTGGCCCGGATCCCTCAACCCGCTGCCGCTCAACGCGCGGTGGAAGGGTCCGGATGCGCTCGGCGTCGAGTGGCTGTCATCCGACGCGGCGGTCGGGCGCGCGTTCCTCGACGACCCGCTGACCACAACGACGCCACTGCTGAAGCTCTTCGGCCTGCGCGACTCCGCGAGCATCATGTTCGGCCGCCCCCGTCGCGGGCTGCGCGACGCTGTCGGTCACGACATCCCGATCCTGCTCATGGTGGGTGAGGACGATCCGGTCGGGGGACCGCGCTCGGTGGAGCGCCTCGCCCAGGCGTATCGGCAGCGCTCGGGTTTCGAGGACGTCACCACGCGCGTCTACCCCGGCGCCCGGCACGAGATCTTCAACGAGATCGCGCAGGCGGAGATCCGCGCGGATCTGCTCGCCTGGCTGGACGAGCGGTTCCCGTTGCGCTGACCCTCGGTCGTTGAGCGAGCGGAGCAAGTCGAAACGGCCCGAACCGCCGGCGGCATCAGCCCCGGCGGGGCTTCGACCGTTTCGACTCCTCGCTTCGCTCGTCGCTCAACGACCGGAGGGGGTCAGCGACCGGAGGGGATCAGGGTCGAAACGGCCCGAACCGCCGGCGGCATCAGCCGTGGCAGGGCTTGGACCGTTTCGACTCCTCGCTTCGCTCGTCGCTCAACGACCGGACGGGGTCAGCGACCGGAGGGGATCAGGCACTCCCGCAACTCACCCCTGCTCGTTGAGCGAGCGGAGCGAGTCGAAACGGCCCGGACCGCCGGCGGCATCAGCCGTGGGAGGGCTTGGACCGTTTCGACTCGGTCGCTTCGCTCCCTCGCTCAACGACCGGAAGGGGGGTCAACGACCGGAGGGGGTCAGCGAGCGGAGGGAGTGAGCGCCTGGGCGAGCTGCTCGAGCGCCCAGTCGAGCTCCGTCGCGCGGATGACGAGCGGCGGGGCGATGCGCAGCGTCTGGCCGTGCGTGTCCTTCGCGAGCACGCCGCGCGCGAGCAGCCGCTCGGCGACCTCGCGGCCCGTGCCGCGCGAGGGGTCGATGTCGACGCCGGCCCAGAGACCGGCCGACCGGATCGCGGTGATCCCGTCGAGCTTCTCGAGGCCCGCGCGGAGGTGCTCGCCGAGCTGACGCGAGCGCTCCTGGAAGCGGCCGCTCTGCAGCAGCTCGACGACCTTCAGGCCCACGGTCGCGGCGAGCGGGTTACCGCCGAAGGTCGAGCCGTGCTCGCCGGGGCGGATGACGCCCAGCACGTCCTCGTTCGCGACGACCGCCGAGACGGGCAGGATGCCGCCGCCGAGCGCCTTGCCGAGCAGGTAGACATCCGGCACGACACCCTCGCGGTCGCACGCGAAGGTCTCGCCCACGCGGCCGAGACCCGACTGGATCTCGTCGGCGATGAACAGGACGTTGCGCGCGGTCGCGAGCTCGCGGATCCGGCGCAGGTAGCCCTCGGGAGGCAGGACGACGCCGCCTTCGCCCTGGATCGGCTCGATCAGGATGGCGGCGGTGTCGTCGTCGATCGCGGCCTCGATCGCGTCCGCATCTCCGTAGGGAACCGCGACGAAGCCGGGCGCGTACGGACCGAAGTCGTTGTGCGCCTGCGGGTCGTCGCTGAAGCCGACGATCGTCGTGGTGCGGCCGTGGAAGTTGCCCTCGGCGACGATGATCTTCGCGCGGTCGGCGGCGATCCCCTTCACGCGGTAACCCCAGGCGCGGGCGACCTTGATGCCCGTCTCGACGGCCTCGGCACCGGTGTTCATCGGCAGCACGAGGTCCTTCTTGCACAGCGCGGCAAGGGCATCGGTGAACGGTCCGAGCTGGTCGTTGTAGAACGCGCGGCTCGTCAGCGTGAGGCGGGCGAGCTGATCCTGCGCCGCCTGGACGAGCTCGGAGTTCAGGTGCCCGAAGTTCAGCGCCGAGTACCCCGACAGCATGTCGAGGTAGCGCTTGCCCTCACTGTCGGTCACCCACGCACCGTCACCGGTCGCGATGGTGACGGGCAGCGGGTGGTAGTTGTGGGCGACGTGCACCTCGTGCGCGGCGGTCATTCGGTCACCGCCGAGGCGCCACGCAGCTCCAGCGTGCAGCACTTGATGCCGCCGCCGCCGAGCAGCAGCTCGGACAGGTCGATGAGGATCGGGGTGTAGCCGCGCTCGCGCAGCTGCGCCTCGAAGCCCGTCGCACGGGGCGAGATGATCACGTTGCGGCCGTCGCTCGCCGAGTTCAGGCCGAACACGGCGCCATCCTCGTCCGAGACCAGGATCGCGTTCGGGAAGCGGCGCTCGAGCTCGGCGCGGCTCGCGTCGTCGAACGCGTGCGGGAGGTAGGCGATGCCGGGCTCCGCGCCGGGCTCGACAACCGGATCCAGGATCGTCAGGGCCGTGTCGAGGTGGTAGAACCGCGGGTCGATGAGCGTCAGGCTCACGACCTCGCGGTCGAAGACGCGGGCGACCTCGGCATGGCTGTCGCCCGTCGAGCGGAAGCCGGTGCCCGCGAGGATGACGTCGCCGGCGAGCAGGAAGTCGCCCTCGCCCTCGTTGACCTCCTCGGGCACGCGCGTGTCGAAGCCGTTGGCGCGGAACCAGTCGATGAACGCCGGCGCCTCACCCTGGCGCTCCACGTAGCGGAACTCGGGGCCGTAGGCGACGCCGTCGATCACGAAGCCGCCGTTGGCGGTGTAGACCATGTCGGGGTAGCCGGGCAGCGGATCGATCAGCTCGACCTCGTGACCGAGCTCGAGGTACGTGTCGTACAGCTTCTGCCACTGCGCGACGGCCTTGGCAGTGTCGGTCGGGTTGGCGGGCTCCATCCAGGGGTTGATGGAGTAGCTCACCGTGAAGTGCTCGGGACGGCACATCAGGTAGCGGCGCTTGTGCTGGATGCGGGCGGGTGCGTTGTCGGACATCATGCTCCTGGCGACTTCTCAAATGTGAAGGTGCGGCGGACGCTGTCCAGAGGCCCGGCGGAGCGATGGGGACGCCAGCGGCACGGGCACGCCGCGTCCATTCTGGCACGCGCCGCCTGCACGGTCGCGGAGGATGCCGCCTCTCGCCGCCGACCGGCGCGGGCTGCCTCCCCTCGCCGAGCGGGCATCCGCGTGCCGATCAGGCATGCGCGCGCATGCCTGATCGACGCGCGGGTGCCTGTTCAGGGGGCGGGGCGCCGGGCGGCATCCCGCGCGGACGGCCGCGCCGGTCAGATGATCTCGGCGCTCCAGCGGTCGGGATTGCCGAAGCGGTGGGCGGTGATGGTGATCGACTGCTCGTGCAGGAACGGAAGCAGCTCGACGCGACCGGCGGTGGTGACCTCGCCCGCGTAGATCGCCAGATCCGGATCGCCCTCGACGCCCGCGGCGAGCGCGGCATGCAGGGAGGCCACCGTCTCGGGGGAGCCCACCAGCCGGGCGCGCGTCGCGCGGACCGGGCCCGAGATGAGGGCCCCGACCGGGATCGAACTCGTGGCGGGAGCACCCTCGCCGTCGGTGCCCGACTCGCTCGAGGACGACTCCTCCGCGACCGCACCGCGCATCCGCTGGATCCACTGCTCGTCCGACTCGACGTACACCGGCACATCCAGCTGACCGAGCACGCGGCGCACCGCGGGCGGCAGCCCGACCGGAGCCGAGAGCGTGAACTCGCCGCCGACGCGGATGCCCGCGACGACGACGCGCAGCACCGCCTGCCAGGTGGCGTCGGCGGTCGCGCGGACGGCGACCGGCGTCGAGCGGTAGCGGAACAGGTTGCGCTCGATGCCCAGCCCCGAGACGTCCTTGACCTTGCCGAACTCGCGGTCCCAGGCGATCGCGTCCGACAGCGCGGCGCGGCGCAGCCAGTCGAACTCCTCGTAGCTGAGCGAGGGCTGCGCCGCCTCGATGAGGGCGACGATGCGGGTGTCGAGCCCTCGCAGGTGCAGCGACTTGCCCGAGGGTCCGCCCGACGTGGCGCGCCACGAACCGAGGCCGATCAGGTAGTTCGGGCCGCCGGCCTTCGTGCCGGTGCCGACCGACGAGCGCTTCCAGCCGCCGAAGGGCTGGCGCTGCACGATGGCGCCGGTGATGCCGCGATTGACGTAGAGGTTTCCGGCCTCGACGTTCTCGAGCCAGTAGGCGAGGTCATCCGGATCCTGCGTGTAGAGCCCGGCGGTGAGACCGTAGTCGACGGCGTTCTGCAGCTCGATGGCGCGCTCGAGGTTGGGCGCGTGCATGATGCCGAGCACGGGGCCGAAGAACTCCTCGCGGTGGAAGCGGGAGCCCGGCTTGACGCCCGTGCGGATGCCCGGCGTCCAGAACCGGCCCTCCTCGTAGCCCCAGCCGGTGTCGCGCAGCGACTTCGGCGGCACGAGCCACTGCTCGCCCTCCTCGAGGGTCGTGAGGGCCCACTCGAGCTTGCCCTTCGGCACCTCGATCACCGGGCCGACCTCCGACAGCGGGTCGGACGGCGGGCCCACGCGCAGCGAGCGGGTCGCGTCGACGAGCTGGCGGGCGAACCGCTGGGATCGGCCGACCGGGCCGACGAGGATCGCGAGCGAGGCGGCCGAGCACTTCTGCCCGGCGTGCCCGAACGCGCTCTTGACGAGGTCGGCCGCGGCGAGGTCGAGATCCGCCGAGGGCGTGATGATCATGGCGTTCTTGCCGCTGGTCTCGGCGAGCAGCGGCAGGTCGGGACGCCAGCTGCGGAACAGCTTCGCGGTCTCCCACGCACCGGTCAGGATGACCCGGTCGACGGCCTCGTGCGAGATCAGCTGCCGGCCGAGGTCACCCTCGGAGATGTCGACGAGCGCGAGCACCTCGCGCGGCACGCCGGCGTCCCACAGCGCATCGGCGACGACGGCGGCGCAGCGCCGCGCCTGCGGCGCCGGCTTGAACACGACACCGGATCCCGCGGCGAGCGCGGCGAGCACGCCACCGGCGGGGATCGCGACGGGGAAGTTCCACGGCGGGGTGACGACGGTCACGCGGGAGGGCTCGAACACCGCGCCGGCGACCCGGTCGAGCTCGCGGGCCGTGGCCGCGTAGTAGTTGGCGAAGTCGACGGCCTCGCTGACCTCGACGTCCGCCTCGGCGAACACCTTCCCCGTCTCGGATGCGGCGACCTCGATGAGCTCGCCGCGGCGCGCCTCGAGGGCACGGGCGGCGCGCTGCAGCACGGCGCTGCGCTCGACCGCCGGGCGGCGGCCCCACTCCTCGCCGGCGGCGCGCACGCGGGCGACGACCTCCTCGAGCGCGGCGGCATCCGTGACCCGGGCGGCCGCGATGGTGGCGTCCCCCGCGGTGGAGGACGGGATCCGCGCCAGGATGTCGCGCGCCCACTCGCGGTTCGCAGGAAGCGCCGGATCGGTGTCGGGCGCGTTCTCGAAGCCCGGAGCGCCCGTGGCGCGGCCCACCTCGCGCGCGGCGAACACCGCGGTCTCGACGAAGTCGGCATCCAGGACGGCGCGGAACTCGTCGGCCGGATCGACCGCGACCGTGTCGTCGGCCGTGGCGAGCGCGGGGCTCTGCGATCCGCGCGCGATGTCGAGCACAAGCTGCGTCAGATCCTGATCCTGCTGCTCGTCCGCGATCTCCGCGGCGCTCGGCGCATCCGCCCGATCCTGCTCGCGGTTCGGCCCGACCGGCAGGGACGGATCGGCGGAGCGCTCCACCGAGGCGATGAAGCGGTCGCGCTCGCGGGCGAACAGTGCCGGGTCGTCGGCCATCTCGAACGCGGCGGAGAGGAAGTTGTCGCTCGAGGCGTTCTCCTCGAGGCGGCGCACGAGGTAGCTGATGGCGACGTCGAACTCGTCGGGGCTCACGACCGGCACGTACAGCAGGACGTGGCCGACCTCGCGGGTGACCGCCGCGACCTGGCCCTGCGCCATGCCGAGCAGCATCTCGAACTCGAGATCGGACCGCACGCCGCGCTCGCCCGCGAGCAGCCAGGCGTAGGCGATGTCGAACAGGTTGTGGCCCGCGACGCCGAGGTTCACGGCGCGGGTGCGCTCGGGGTGAAGGGCGTAGTCGAGGCACCGGAGGTAGGACGCGTCGCTGTCGAGCTTCGATCCGTGGGTCGCGAGCGACCAGCCGTGCATAACGGCATCCACCCGCTCCATCGCGAGGTTCGCGCCCTTGACGAGGCGCACCTTGATCGCCGCGCCGCCCGCGTCGACGCGCTCGGTCGCCCAGGCCGTGAGGCCCTCGAGGGCGGGGAGCGCGTCGGGAAGATACGCCTGCAGCACGATGCCGGCGCGGTAGTTCTTCAGCTCGGGGGTCGCGAGCAGCCGCTGGAACACCGCGATCGTGAGGTCGAGGTCGCGGTACTCCTCCATGTCGAGGTTCAGGAACGTGCCGTGCGCGGCGGCCGACAGGTACAGCGGGCGCAGGCGCTCCACGACCTGGTCGACTGTCTCGTCGAAGGCCCACATCGACAGGTGGCTCGCGATCGCCGAGACCTTGACCGAGACGTAGTCGACATCCGGTCGCTTGACGAGCTCGTGGATGCCGGCCAGGCGGCGCTTCGCCTCCTGCTCGCCGAGCACCGCCTCGCCGAGCAGGTTGAGGTTCAGCCGGGCGCCGCCCTCGCGCAGCTTCGCGATCGCGGGGCCGAGCTTCTCGGGGCGGGCGTCGACGATGAGGTGCCCGACCATCTCGCGCAGCACGCGCCGCGCGATCGGCACGGTCGGCACGGGCAGGAACGGTGCCACCAGTCCGCCGGCGCGCACCGCGCCGCGCAGGTACCAGGGCAGGAACTCGGGCACGAGCGGAGCGACCCGGTTGAGGTTGCCCGCCGCGGCGGTCGCGCTCTCGGGGCGCATCACGCCGTCGACGAAGCCGAGGGTGAACGGCAGCCCGTTCGGATCCTGCAGCACTCCCGCGAGGCGCGCGGCGGCCGGATCGGCCTCCACTGCTGCCGCCTCGGTCACCCACCGCTGGGCGAGGGAGACGGAGGCCTCCACGAGGTGGGCGGGGGCTGCGGTGCCGGTGGGCGCGCTGGGTTCTGCCGAAGCAGGGTCGAGATCGTCGGCCATGCGATCAGCCTAAGGAGCGCACCGCGAGATCGCCGGTGCGCCGGGCGATATGTCGCGCACCGCAGCCGTGAGTCTGCCGAGCGCCGATGGATCCGGCGGCGCGCTGACAGGATGGCCCCATGCGCTCGCGCGATGCGTTCACTTACGGCGAGGTCGAGGGCACCCGCCGCGCCGATCTGCTGCAGCGCCCGCCGCGGGGGTACCGGCCGATCGAGCGTCGCGTGCGGATCGGCAGCGGCGATGCCGCCTTCCGCGCCGCGGGCGACGCGACCCTGCGCTGGGGCATCCAGCGTCGATCCGGGATCCGCGTCGCCGCGCCGGATCGCGAACTCGCCACGGGCGACGTGGTGATCATGCGGATCGGGCTCTGGCCGCGGGACGTGCCGTGCCGCGTCGCCTACGTCGTCGAGGAACAGGATGTGCGCGGCTTCGCGTACGGCACCCTGCGCGGTCACCCGGAGCGGGGAGAGGAGGCGTTCCTCGTCGAGCGCGATCCGGACGGATCCGTGTGGCTGCGCGTGCGAGCGTTCTCCCGCCCGGCGAGCTGGCTCCTGTGGCTCGGATACCCGGCCATCCGGGTGATGCAGTGGGTCTACACCGAGCGCTACCTGCGCGCGCTGGCGGCGGGATGAGCACCGAGCCCCGGGCAGTCCGCCCCGTTTGCCGCCGCGGGCGGGCCTGGCAGGATGATCGCATGCGCTCGGGGGATGCGATCACGTGCGAGGGCGGGGGCCCGCACCTCGCCCCGCCGGCGCGCGCGGGGGTGCGCGGATGAGCGCGCCCGAGCCGCCCGCCGACCAGGCGACCGGCGCGGCATCCGACTCCACCTCGGAATCCGCGGACCCGCAGAAGCGCGCGTCACGGCGCACCCCGGCGAGCTGGGCGAAGGTCGCCGCGCAACGCCTGCCGAGCTCGTGGGTCACGGTCACGGCCGCGGCGCTGTTCCTCGCGGCGACCGCGGCGTTCGGAGGCCTGGCCGATGCGCCCGTTGCGGAGGCGGCGGCGCTGCCGCAGCTGATGGCGGGCGACACGCACACGAACGACCAGTTCGCGATCACGTTCGAGCGTGCCGTGCTGCTCAATGACCTGAGCGGCTCCGGCACGACACCGCAGGAGGGCGAGCGCGTGCTGGCGGTGGTCGTCACGATGGAGAACGTGACTGACAGCCCGCTGTCCACCGCGTCCTATGCCCCCCAGACGTTCGCCGTTCCCGGGCTGCCGGCCCAGCGCGTCGACGGCAGCAAGATGCCCACCGTCTCGGTCGCGCGCATGGACGACGCGACAACCGGCCCGTTTCTGCAGCCGGGGGTGCCCGCCCAACTGGTGCTGACGTGGCCCGTTCCCGCCGACCGGTACGCGGCGGGCGACGAGGTGCCACTCGCCATCTCGGATCTCCACTGGTGGGAGCCCGAACTTCTCTTCACCGGCAACGGCGGGCAGTGGGAGGACCCGACGCCGGCGGCGCGGGTGCAGCTGACCGCCGAGGACGTCGACGCGGAGGAAGCCGGATGAACCGGGCCGCCCGCCTCGCCCTCCACTGGGCGGCCGCCGCGGCGCTGGTGGCGGCCGCGTGGGGCCTTCACGCGATCACACCCCCGGGCATGATCGCTGCGGAGCCTTTCCGCGTCGACGCGCGGATCGGGGAGCCGGCGGAGGGGCGCAACCTGCGGGTGACGGTGAACGGCGTGCACGCCGCCTCGAAGGTCACGGAGCCCGAGCGAGGCTGGTACGCGGAGGGGCGCTGGGTGGTCGTCGAGTTCGAGGCAGAGGCGACGGAGTCCGAGAGAGAGGCCTATCTCAGCGTGATGCGCCTGCGGATCGGCGACCGGACGTACCGCGCAAGCGAGCGACCCGGTCTGGGGTTCGGGCCGCCCGCACGGCTGAGCGTCGGTCTACCCCGCCAGATCAGCGCCGCCTTCGAGCTCCCGGAGAATGCGGGCGGTATCGCCGAACTGGGGATCGCGTACGGCGCGATCGGCGATGAGCGAGCGGATTCGCTGGTGGTCATGCCGATCGACCTCGATGCTCTCGAGGTGCAGCCTGAGGTCGAACTCGCGCCGCCGGGGTGGGCGGAATGAGCCGGCTGGGGCCGTGGCTGCGGCGCAACGCGCTCGCGCTGATCGCCCTCGCGGTGCTGATCCCCGTCGGCGTCATGGCGACCGGGGTGGCCGCCTGGACCGGCGCGAAGTCGGGCTCGCCCGTGCAGCCGATCGAGGCGGGGGAGACCGCCGAGTTCGCCGGGGCCCAGTGGCGGGATCCCCGCGTGGTCGACGAGACCTCGCTTCACCGCGACGCGGTGCCGCCGGATGCGCGGCTGCTCGTCGCCGAGTTCACCGTCATCCCCGGCGGGACGGGAATGGGGTGCACGATCACGCTGACCGAGGCGGAAGGAGCGGGGCGCTCCTGGGAGTCGCAGTGGAACGGGGCGGGGCTCAGCTGGCCCGAGCAGCCCTTCTGCGACATGGCGGCGACCGGACCCTACGAGGTGCGAGTGCCGTACTTCGTGCCGGCGGATGCGGCCGAGCGCCTGCACATCGACGTCGTCGTGGCAGACGAGCTGCCGAAGTTCCTCCGGTTCACGGACGAGCGCTGACGGGGGCCGCGTCGCCGCCCGCGCTCGCGGCCGGCCGCGCGGCCGGCGCATCCGGAGCAAGCCGTGTCAGCGTCGCGTCGTACGCCGCCGCCACGATCGCGATCCGCAGCGGCTCGATGATCAGCGGCGGGATCAGGAACAGCGACTCGCTCAGCACAACCCAGAAGCCGGTGAGCGACTGCGGGCCGACGATGCGTGTCACCACCCACCCGAGTGCGGGCTCGAGCGGCAGCAGCACGGTGAACAGCAGCACGTAGCTCGCAATGAGCAGCGGACCCGCGCGCCACATCAGCACGATCGCCTGACCGATCGGGGCGAACCGCTGGGTGACCTGCTTCCAGAGGTCGTCGAGCGCCCGGCGGATGGGGCCGCGCAGCGCGCGGTAGCGGGCGACAGTGCGGTCGATCGCGGCCCCGGAGAGCTGCGGTGCCTGGGCCGAGACCGCCTTTCCGTAGATGGCGCCGGCGACGGTGAGCCACGCGAGCGGCAGCAGGATGACGCCGCCCACCTCCCCGATCAGCCAGACCAGCCCGTCACCGAGCCAGACCAGCGGGAACAGCACTCCCGCCAGCCACTCCCGCGCGTCGGCGAGCCACACCCAGGCGATGCGCCCCTCGGCCCACTGGGTGACGATGCCCACCAGGTCGAAGATCACGAGCGCGGTGAGCACCACCCACAGGGCTTCGAGGTAGACGAGCACGGGTGTGAGCCACAGGCGCTTCTTCGCACGCTCGCGCCCGAGGAACCAGCGGGCGGCGAACGCGACGACGATGAGCGTGATCGAGAGGGGCGAGAGCACGAGATCGCCGACGGTGAAGCCCCAGTCGACGTTCTCGAACGCGTGCTGCTTGCGCTGGTCGAGGGCGCGCTCCGCGAAGTCGGCCCAGTCCTCGGTGAGGTAGTTGTAGGCCGTGTAGAACGCGACGAACGGCACCGTGCCGCCGAGCAGGGCCCGCCCGAAGTCGCGGCGACGCTCGGCCGGATCCTCCGGTCGCGGCGCGAGCACGCCGAGGTGCCGCAGGCCGTCCCGCACCACGAGCAGCATCGCCACGTACGCCACCAGCCGCGACAGGGGAGCCAGCGGCTGCAGCAGCACGCCGCCGATGTCGCTGTACGCGCCGACGAATCCGGCGATCTGAATGCAGACGTACCGCGCGAGCGTGCCCGCGGCGTACCAGGCGAGCAGCGCGGGCCAGTGGGCGGCGAGCAGCCGTCCCGTCGTCGCGAGCATCCCGAGCACGCGCCAACGCTACCGCGCACGATCCCCCTCGCGGTGGGCACTTCTGCCGGAGCCGCGACGCGCTTTCGGTGCCATCCGGCCCTGTCGCGGCGCCGGAAGGGCCGGTCGGCAGCCATTCGTGCGAGCCCGTCATCTCGACTCGCTGCGCTCGCTCGATAACCGGTGGGGGTGCGGCAAGCCGGGCTGCCGCCGGTCATCTCGACTCGCTGCGCTCGCTCGATAACCCGGGGGCGACACCGCCGGTTGCTGAGCGAGCGGAGCGAGCCGAAGCGACCGACCGAAGCGTCGCGGCTCAGTCCCAGTCGCTCGGCGCCGGGCGGCGGGTCGAGGGCAGGGCGACGTTGCTTGCCCACTCGTGCGTCCAGGCGGGCATCTCGGGCAGGGCGTCCTCGAGGCCCAGCGCCTCCAGCACCTCCGCCATCGGCACCGTACCGCCCGAGCGGCGCAGGATGCGGCCGCGGATGATCGCGCTCGCGTAGATCTCGCCGCGCACCACCGCGCGGTGCTCGAGGTAGAGGGCCCGGTCGTCGTGACCGACCCAGCGCGACTGCAGCTCGAAGCGCTGCCAGAGGTTCAGCGACTTGCGGAACGTGACCGTCTCGCTCGCCACGACCGGATACCAGCCGCGCGCGTTCATGATCTCGGCCAGGTCGGTGCGCACCATCAGATCCCACCGGCCGAGGTCGAACAGCGACAGGTAACGGCCGTTGTTCATGTGCCGCAGGATGTCGATGTCGGTCGGCAGCGTCGTGAGCCGGATGCGCCCCACCGCGGTCGGAGCGAGCCGCCCGCCGCGCCGACGGCGTCGGCGCGCCAGGAACATCACGATGAGGGTCCGCCAGATCACATTCACGAGTCGCGATGCTGGCACATCCCTCTGAGGATCCCCGGGTTCGTTGTCCGCTGTCGACAACGCGTCGCGCGGATTTCTCGTCAGCCGATGTCCGTGCGTAGAGTCTGGCCATGACAGCCGAATCGCTCACCGATCTGTTGGTCCGGCCGATTCGCGACGTGGACGCCGAGGCAATGGGCCGCGTCCACGCGAAGGTCTGGCACGAGACCTACGACGGCCTCATCTCGAGCGCAACGCTCGAGAACGTCTCGCCCCGCCGCCTGGCGGAGCTGTGGACGCACTACACCTCGCAGAGCGACGAGATCCGCCACGCGGCAGCGCTTGTGAACGGCGAGATCGTCGGCTTCGCGGCAAGCGGTCCCGCACGCGACGCGGACGCCCCCGCTCCCCGCGAGTTCTACTTCGTGTACCTGCTCGACTCGTGGCACCGCAAGGGAATCGGCCGCGCGCTGTTCGACGCTGTGGTCGACGACGGCGAGCCGCTGTACCTGTGGCTCGCGGAGCAGTACCCCGGTGCACGCACGTTCTACGAGAAGCGCGGCTTCCATCTCGACGGCGCCCGCCGCGACGAGGTGTTCCTCGGTGAGACGCTCACCGAGGTGCGCTACGTCCGCCCCTGAACCGGGGACACCGAGGGTGCTGACCGTCTGGCCGCTCGCCGGGATCCCCGAGATCTCCGCGGGCGATCACCTCGTGGACGTGATCGGATCGGCGGTCGACGCATCCGATCCGCTCGCCGACGGCGACATCCTCGTCGTCACGAGCAAGATCGTCTCGAAAGCCGAGGGCCGCTTCGTGACGGCGGACGACCGCGAGGACGCGATCACGGCCGAGACCGTGCGCGTGGTCGCGACCCGCACGTCGGCGTCTGGCCACGTGACGCGGATCGTCGAGAACCGCCTCGGGATCGTCTCGGCGGCGGCCGGCGTCGACGCCTCCAACACCCCGGAGGGGACGGTGCTGCTGCTGCCGGTCGATCCGGATGCCTCCGCGCGCGCCCTCGCCGAGGGGCTGCGCGCCCGGCTGGGCGTGCGGGTGGGGGTGCTGATCTCGGACACCCTCGGCCGCGCCTGGCGCGACGGGCAGATCGACCACGCGATCGGCGCGGGCGGCGTGCAGGTCTTCGAGGACCTCCGCGGCTCCACCGACACCCAGGGGCGCCCGCTGCACGTCACGCTTCCCTGCGTGGCCGACGAGCTGTGCGCGGCGGCCGATCTCGTCAAGGGAAAGGCCACGGGCATGCCCGTCGCGGTCGTCCGGGGCCGCGCGGACCTCGTCGGCGAGCTGGATCTCCCCGGCGCGCGCACGATCCCGCGCACGGGCGAGCGGGACATGTTCCGCCTCGGCTACGACGAGGCCTACGCCGAGGGCTTCGCTGACGGGACAGCCTCAGTTCAGCCGCGCTCGAAGACCACGTCGACGAAGTAGTTGCTACCGCGGTAGGAGTCCTGGGGGAACCCGCCGCCGTAGGCGTAGCGGCCGTTGAACGCGGCCGCTTCGAGCGGACCGACCGCAAGAGGTGCGCCCGTGAAGAACTCGGAGGTCACGGCGTAGCCGCCCTGCGGGGCGAGGTACGACGCGACATAGGACGTCCCCGCTCTCACCTCGACGGGCTGCTCGAACAGGGCGGTCTGCCACCCCGCATCGCCGGTCGCCGAGAAGCTCACGGTGACGAGGACACCCCCGGCCGCATCCCACAGCGTGCCCGTGTGCGGGCCGGCGTTGCCCGCGCCGCGATAGAAGCGCACACCGGTCACGACGCCGTCCTCGGTGGGCGCGAAACCGACGCCGAGTTCGACCCTCGCACCGTCGCTCGCCGAGGCGGTGTCCGGCACCGCACCCGCGAACAGACCGCACGGGCAGCCATCTGCGGACGCCGTCTCGAACCACCAGGTGGCATCCGGCCCACCCGTGCCCGACGTCGTCGCCGTGTACCGCGTCCGCTCGGCGAGCGGCGCCTCGGGAGTGTAGGTCAGCTCGAGGCCGTCGGGGGAGAGCGCCGACGTCCCGGCCACGGGGCCCGAAGGCGAGCTGACCGTCAGCTGCGCGCCGGCCGCGACGGCGCGGTCGAAGCGGGCGGTGATGGGCGCGCCCGGATCGGCATTCAGCACCCCGTCGGCGGGCGCACGGTCTATCGCCGTGGGAACCGGGGCATCCGGCTCGAACACGACGTCGACGAGATAGCTTCCCGCGCTGCGGTCGCCCGGGAACCCGCCGTCGTACGAGTAGGCGCCGCCGTTCGCCGGCACCCGGAGGGGCCCGCGTTCGAACGCCGCGGCATACGACCCCGCGGTGTACGAGTAGCGGCCGACGGTCGTGCGGTACGCGGCGATGTACTCGGCATCCTTGGTCACGGCGACCGGCTCATCCAGCACGAGGGTCTGCCATCCCTGCGCGCTCTCAGCCGTGAACGCGCCCTCGGCGATCCGGGTGCCGTCAGCGCGCCACAGCTCGCCGCTGTGCGGACCGACGTTGCCCGGGCCCTTGTAGAACCGGATGGCGGTGACGGTGCCGTCCGCGCCGGGGCGAACCGCACGCCCAGCGTCACGGGCGACGAATCCGGTACCTCGAGCACGCCCGGCTCCGCGGTCTCGGTGAACAGCGAGCACGGGCACTGGCCCTCGGCGGACGCGGGGGGCGCGGTGGTGAACGACCACTGCGCGTCGCCCTCGGAGCGCACGCTCAGGGCCGTGCGCGAGAACAGCGAGTGCCCGTCGATCTCACCCGACGGCACGCGGGTCGCCTACAAGAAGGATCGGGGCGGCCAGGACTGGGGGATCGCCGTGCTCGACCTCGCGACCGGCGTCGAGCACGAGCTCGCCGAGGCCCGCTCGGTCGACGACCAGCTCGAATGGCTGGACGACGACACCGTGCTCTACGGGCTGCCGCGACGGGATGAGGCGGGGGTCACCGACGTCTGGGCGCTCGACCTCGCGTCCGGTTCCACCCCGACCCTCTTCATCCCGCAGGCCTGGTCCCCGTCCGTCCTGCGCTGACGTCGCCGGCCGCCCGAGCGGGCTACCGGTGCCGGAACTCCGGAGGGCGCTTCTCGCGGAACGCCGCCATCCCCTCCTTCTGGTCCTCGGTGTCGAACAGCGAGGCGAACAGGTGCTTCTCGAGGCGCAGGCCCTCGGCCAGCGGCACCTCGAGCGCCGCGTCGAGCGCGGCCTTCGCGGCGTACAGCGCGGGAAGCGGCTTGGCCGCGATCCCCTGCGCCAGCGCGTCCGCCTCGTCGAGCAGCTCGGCGGCCGGCACCACGCGCGAGACGAGGCCGATCCGCTCGGCCTCGGCGGCGTCGATCGTGCGGCCCGACAGCACAAGTTCCGCCGCTTTGTAGTAGCCGATCGCGCGGATGAGGCGCTGCGTGCCGCCTATCCCGGGGATGACCCCGAGCGTGATCTCGGGCTGGCCGAACTTCGCGGAGTCGGCCGCGAGGATGACGTCGCACATCATGGCGAGCTCGCACCCGCCGCCGAGCGCGTAGCCGGCGACCGCGGCGATGACGGGCGTGCGGATGTCGGCGAACGCGCGCCACTGGTCGAAGCCGCCGCCGACGGCGAAGTCGCGGCCGCGCAGGCCCTCCATCTCCTTGATGTCGGCCCCGGCGGCGAAGGCGCGCTCCGATCCGGTCACGACGATCGCGCCGATCCCCTCGTCCGCGTCGAAGGCGGTCGCGGCCGCCACGAGGTCCCGCATCACCTGGCGGTTGAGGGCGTTCAGCGCCTCGGGGCGATCGAGCGTGATCCAGCCCACCCTGCCGCGGGTCTCCACCCGGATCGTCTCGTAGGCGTTCGTCTGCGCGTCGCTGTCGGTCATCCTGCCTCCTCGCGTGGGTCCTCCCAGCATGCCAGCCCGCCCCGGGACGAGAGCACGAGCCGATCGTGATGCCCAGTTCACCTTCCCGCAACCTCGGCCGCTTAGGACTGGGGGAAGCGTCGTCCCGAACGCGTTTCCCCCCGTCACCCCGAGGACACCGATGCCTTCTTCCCACCGCTCCCCCGCCGCGCTGGGCCGTCGCGTCGCCGCGACGGCCGCGGCCACCGCCACCGCCTGCGCCCTGGCGCTCGTGCCGTTCTCGGCGAGTGCCGCGATCGTCGCCGACCCCACCAACCACACCGCCGAGGGCGCGCCGTTCACGCTGTCGCCGACCGGCACCTTCGAAACCGGACTGTTCGACGAGGGCGCCTCCGAGATCGTCCAGCACTACGGCGAGCGCCTGTTCTCGGTGAACGCCGCCGCCGGCACGGTGTTCGTGATCGATGCGAGCGACCCGGCGAACCCCACCGAGCTGTTCGAGCTCGGCGCCGAGGGCGCCGTGGCGAACTCGGTCGCGATCCGCGAGGACGGCCTCGGCGTCGTCGTGCTCGAGGACTCCGGCGACAAGACCCTGCCCGGGCGCGTGCTGTTCTTCGACGCGAACGCCGACTCGGCGGACGCCGCCGTGCTCGGCACCGTCGCGGTCGGGTCGCTTCCCGACATGGTCACGGTCTCCCCGGACGGCGCCTACGCGGTCGTCGCGAACGAGGGGGAGCCCGCGGATGACTTCTCGACGGATCCGGAGGGCACGATCAGCGTGATCGCGCTCCCCGAGACGATCGCGAACCCCGGACAGGATGCGGTCGCGACCGCCGACTTCCACGCCTTCGAGGGCGACGCCCTCCCCGAGGGCGTCCGCACGTTCGGCCCGACCCCGCACGGCGACGACCTGCCCGTCTCGCGCAACCTCGAGCCCGAGTACGTCACCGTCTCGGGCACGACCGCCTACGTGACCCTGCAGGAGGCGAACTCGCTCGCGGTCGTCGACCTCACGACCGCCACCGTGACCGACATCCTGCCGCTGGGCACCAAGGACTACGCGGAGGTCGGCATCGACGCCTCCGACCGCGACCCCGAGGATGCCCCGACGGTGAACATCGCGAAGTACCCGGGCCTTCACGGCATGTACATGCCCGACGGCATCGCCGCGTACGAGGCGAATGGGCAGACCTTCCTCGTCACCGCCAACGAGGGTGACGTGCGCGAGTGGGGCGGCTACGTCGACGCCGCCCGCGTGAAGGACCTGGGCGACGACAACGAGGACACCGACGCCGAAGGCGACATCTACGGCTACGGCCCGGTCTGCGCCGAGCTCGAGCCGCTCGTGGAGGACGACAAGCTCGGCCGCCTCGACGTCTCGATCGAGGACGGCTTCGACGAGGCCCAGGGCTGCTACAGCGAGCTGTACACCTACGGCGGCCGCTCGTTCTCGGTCTGGACCACCACCGGAGACCTGGTGTTCGACTCGGGCGCCGCCTTCGAGGAGATCACCTCGGGCATCGACGGCGTCGTCTTCAACGCCGGTCACGACGACAACGAGGCCGAGAGCCGCAGCGACGCGAAGGGCGTCGAGCCCGAGAACCTCACGATCGGCGAGGTCAACGGCCGCCCCTACGCGTTCATCGGGCTCGAGCGCCTCAGCGGCGTCATGGTCTACGACCTCACCGACCCCGCCGCTCCGGCGTACGTCTCGTACGTCGACAACCGCGACTTCTCGGTGAACCTGGCCGACGAGGTCGAGGCGCTCGAGGAGGCCGGCGCGAGCGAGGCCGAGATCGCGGCGCTCGTGAACTCGGCGGGCGACCTCGGCCCCGAGGGCCTCGACTTCATCCCGGCGGAGGAGTCTCCCACGGGCAAGCCGATGCTCGCCGTGGGCAACGAGGTCACCGGATCGACCACGCTGTGGACGATCGAGGACGGCACGACCGAGGTCCAGGTCCTCACGATCAACGACTTCCACGGCCGCGTCTCGGCGAACGGCGACGAGGCGGGTGCCGCGGTGCTCGCGGGCGCCGTCGCCCAGTACCGGGATGCGAACCCGAACACCCTGTTCGCCTCGGCGGGCGACAACATCGGCGCCTCGACGTTCACGTCGTTCATCGCCGACGACGAGCCGACGATCGACGCGCTGTCGGCCGGCGGCCTGGACGTCTCGGCGGTGGGCAACCACGAGTTCGACCAGGGCTTCTCCGACCTCACCGACCGTGTCATCCCCCGCTTCGCGGAGAAGACCGGCATGGACGGGACGGAGTTCGCGCTCGGCGCCAACGTCTACAAGAAGGGCACGACCGAGCCCGCGCTCAAGGAGTACGCGATCCGCGAGGTCGGCGGCGTGAAGGTCGGCTTCATCGGCACCGTCACGTCGGACACCGCGACGCTCGTGAGCCCCGCGGGGATCGCCGACATCGAGTTCGGCGACCAGCTCGAGGCGGCGAACCGCGTGGCCGAGGAGATCACCGCCTCGGGCGAGGCGGACGTCGTTGTGCTGCTGACCCACTCGGGCTCGGCCGGCGAGGACTGCGAGGCCCTGGCGACGGAGAAGTCGGAGTACGGCGACCTCGTCCGCGGCGCCTCCGCTGACATCGACGCCATCGTGTCGGGTCACACGCACCAGCTCGTCGACTGCGAGGTCGACGGCCGCCCGGTCATCCAGGCCCACCAGCACGGCACCACGCTCGGTGCCCTCGATATCGTCGTCGACTCGGCGACGAACGAGCTGATCTCCATCGCCGGCTCGACCGTCGACCTCGTCGACGACTCGGGCGAGGAGCCGGTGGCGAACTTCCCCGCCGATGAGACGGTGGCGCAGATCGTCGCCGACGCCGAGGCCGAGGCCGAGGTGCTGGGATCCGTCGCCGTCGGAAAGATCTCGGCGGACATCCTGCGCGGCGGAACGCCGTCGGGCGACGACCGCGGCGTGGAGTCGACGATGGGCAACCTCGTCGCCGACATCTACCTCTGGGCGACGTCGGAGTACGAGAACTACGGCGGGGAGCAGGATGCGCAGATCGCGCTGATGAACCCCGGCGGCCTGCGCGACGACCTGCTCTTCGAGGGCGACGGCACCGTCACCTACGCCGACGTCGCGGCGGTCCAGCCGTTCGGCAACACGCTCGTGACGTTGACCCTGACCGGTGAGCAGCTCGCACAGGTGCTCGAGGAGCAGTGGCAGCCCGGGGCCGAGCGTCCCAAGCTGCACCTGGGCGTCTCGGAGGGCTTCGCGTACGAGTACGTCGAGGACGCTCCCGCGGGCGAGCACATCGTGAACATGACCTACCAGGGCGAGGAGATCGCGCCGACGGATGAGTTCGTCGTCGTGACGAACTCGTTCCTCGCGTCGGGCGGCGACGGGTTCACCACGCTCGCCGAGGGCACCGGTACCGCCGACTCGGGCCTCGTGGACCTCGCGGCCACGGTCGACTACTTCGAGGCCGTCGACGTCGTCGACCCCGCCCCGCTCGGCCGCGCCAGCGTCTGGACCGAGCCGCAGCCGACCCCGACGCCGGCGCCGACCGAGACGCCGGAGCCGCAGGATCCGGCCGGTGCGTGGGTCGAGATCGAGCTGAGCTCGACCACGGTCGAGCAGGGCGGAACGCTCGGCGTCGAGCTGACGGGCCTCGAGCCCGGCCAGGTCGTCGGCGCCACGCTGTTCAGCGACCCGATCGTCGTCGAGGGTCTCCCGGCCGCCGACGCGAACGGTGCGATCGCGTTCGACATCGCCATCCCGGCCGACTTCGAGGTGGGCCCGCACACGCTCGAGATCACGTCAGAGGGCCTCGACCCGGTGACGGCGCAGCTCTCCGTCGTCGCCTCGGGCGCACTCGCGGCAACCGGCGCGCAGCAGTCGCCGTGGGGCCTCGCCCTCGCCGCGGCCGGCCTCATCGCCGCCGGTGGTCTTCTCCTGATCCTGCGTCGTCGCGGGGGCGTGCCGATGGCACGATGACGACGCATCCGCCGGCTCTCTGCCCGGCGGATCGAGGCCCCTGCCGTCTATCGGGTGACGTCAGGGGCCTCACTCTTTCCCGCCGTCCGTGTCCCCGCGATCGGGACGCCCGCTGAACAGGATGGGGAGCTCTGCCCGCCACGAGGGTGGTGGATCATCGTGTGCGGCGCGCACAGTGAAACAGCGCCGCGAATCCCTCGACGATCGGAGCCGACCGATGCGAATCCCTGCGCTGCTTGGTGCGCTCGTCCTCGCCGTCACGGCCAGCGTCACCGTCGCCCCCGCGGCGAACGCTGCCTCATCCTGCCCGCCCGGCATCCTGCCCGCCCGGCGTCGAGAAGCTGCGGCCCTACCCGGCGGCGTGATCGCGATGGCTCGTCCGTCCGCGGCCAGCGCGTCCCTCCTCGGGCTCGCACTGATGCTCACCGCCTGCGCGTCCGCCCCCGCGCCGGCGCCCGCCGAGAACTCCGGCGGCGTCTCGTCCTCCTCCGCGTGCGCCGCGGCGACGCTGACCATGTCCCCGGATCGCGGCACGCCGGGCACCCGGTTCGACGTCGCCGGCGAGGGCTACGTGGTGTGCGGGGACACAGGCCAGCCGACGAGCGCCGACGCCGTCTCGGTCGTCGACGTCCACTGGATCCAGGACGGCGAGACCGTGGACCTCGGCGAGGCGAGCGTCGCCGAGGACGGCACGCTCAGCGGATCCTTCACCGTCCCGGAGGACGCCGGTCCCGGCGAGGCCGAGCTGATGGCGGGCGACGGCCTGCACGTCAGCTCGGAGCCCGCGACGTTCACCGTCGAGTGAGGCTCAGCGGGTCGGGCGCATCCGGACGTCGCCGAAGAGCTGCGCGATCGGCGCGATGACGCGGTCGCGTGCCGCGATCCATCCGCCGGCCATCGCGACGAGCGAGGCGACGAAGATCCAGAAGCCCGTCCAGTTGACGGCATCCTGCCCGCCGTACATCGCGTTCAGGTTGCGCAGCGCGCCCGTCGCGAGCACAAGACCGACGTGGACGATCACGAAGCCGACGAAGAACAGCATCGTCGGGAAGTGGATGGCCTTCGCCAGGTCGACCGGGAACGCGCGGTTGAGGCGCGAGTCGCCGCGGGGCCAGAACGCGCTCAGCCGCGCGCCGGTCAGGATGGCGAGGGGCGTCGCGAGGAACACGATCGCGAAGTAGAACAGCTGCTGCAGGCCGTTGTATCCGGTCCAGCCGCCGTGGGTCGGCCAGTCGAGCGAGACGTACTGGATCAGCGCCGAGAGCGCGTGCGGGAACACGTCAAGACTCGTCGGCACGATCCGCACCCAGTACCCGGTGGCGAACAGCAGCACGACGTACGCGACACCGTTGAGCATCCAGAGCGCGTCGATCGCGAGGTGGAACCAGATCGTGAGGCTCATCCTGCGCTTCTTGACGCGTCGCGAGGTCCAGAGCCCGCTCGGGGTCTTCTCGCCGCGGATCCGGATGCCCGACCGGATGATCAGCAGCAGGAAGAACGCGTTAAGGAAGTGCGTCCACGACAGCCAGGGTGGGATGCCGACGCCCCGTCCCTCGGGGAGCGGGGCCGTGCCGGGATACGCGGCGAGGAACGCCTCGACCGGGCCGAGCGACGAGACCCAGCGCGTGAAGAACACAACCGTGAAGGCGAGCGCCGTGAGCGCGGCGATGCCGAAGAGCCCGTAGACGACACGCAGCGGCGTCGGGAGGCGGGCAGAGGTCACGAGTAGATCATGCCAAGGTTCGCCGGGAGGACGCCGTCCGGCGCCCTCCCGGCGGTAACACGACGTCAGACGAGGCGCGACTTCGGCGACACGCTGTACGTGCCCTCGGCGTCGTCGTTCACGACACCGGCGAGGGCCTCGTCGATCGCGGTCATCACGTCGGCCTCGAGCTTCACGCCCGACGCCTTGACCGTGTCGGCGAGCTGCTCGGGACGCGAGGCGCCGACGAGCGCCGCGGCGACGTTCGGGTTCTGCAGCACCCACGCGATCGCGAGCTGCGGCATCGTGAGGCCGGCCTGCTCGGCGATCGGCTTGAGCTTCTGCACGGCGGTGAGCACCTCGTCGCGCAGCCAGCCCTGGATGAAGTTCGCGCCGCTCTTCTCGTCGGTGGCGCGGCTTCCCTCGGGCACCGGCTGACCGGGGAGGTACTTGCCGCTCAGCACGCCCTGCGCCATTGGTGACCAGACGATCTGCGAGATCCCGAGCTCCTCGGAGGCGGGGACGACTTTGCCCTCGATCACGCGGTGGAGCATCGAGTACTGCGGCTGGTTCGAGACGAGCTGGAAGCCCAGCTGCTTCGCCAGGGCGTGGCCCTCGCGCAGCTGCTCGGCGGTCCACTCCGAGACGCCGATGTAGAGCGCCTTGCCCTGGCGCACGATGTCGGCGAAGGCCTGCATCGTCTCCTCGAGCGGCGTCTCGTAGTCGTAGCGGTGCGCCTGGAACAGGTCGACGTACTCGACGTTCAGGCGGCGCAGCGATCCGTGGATCCCGTCCATGATGTGCTTGCGCGACAGGCCGGTGTCGTTCGGGCCCATCGGGCCGATCGGGAAGTAGACCTTCGTGAAGATCTCGAGGCCCTCGCGACGCTGGCCCTTCAGCGCCTCGGCGAGCACCTCCTCGGCGGCGGTGTTGGCGTAGGTGTCGGCGGTGTCGAATGTGGTGATGCCGGCGTCGAGCGCGGCGTGGACCGTGGCGATCGCGGCGTCGTTCTCGACCTGCGACGCGTGGGTCACCCAATTGCCGTAGGTGATCTCCGAGACCTTGAAGCCGCTGTTGCCGAGATAGCGATAGTTGACCATGGCCTAACGCTATCGCGCACCGGGGAGTGCGACGGCGCGAATTCGCCTGATCAGACGATTAATCTGTCGCAGCTCTTGGATTCAGAGCCGGGGCAGATCGACCGACCTCGCCGGGAGCACATCCGATGTCGCGAGCAGGTATCTCCGCCGCGAGAAGGCATGCGCGCACATGCCTGCTGGGCGTGGGGATGCCTGCTCGGCGGCAGGCGGGGTGCGAGCGGCGGCAGGCCTCAGACCGAGGCTGTCGCGGCGGCCTGGTCCTCTTCCGTCGCCACAAGCTGGCCGCAGGCGCCGTCGATCTCCTTGCCGCGGGTGTCGCGGATGGTTGTCGGTACGCCGGCGTCGTTGAGGCGGCGCACGAACTCACGCTGCACCGAGCGCTCCGACGCATCCCAGACGGATCCGGGGGTCGGGTTCAGCGGGATCGGGTTGACGTGCACCCAGCCGCGGCCGCGGGCGTTGAGCTTCTCGGCGAGCAGGTCGGCGCGCCACGGGTGGTCGTTCATGTCGCGGATGAGCGCGTACTCGATCGACACGCGGCGACCGGTCTTCTCGAAGTAGCCGCGCGCGGCATCCAGGACCTCGTCGACCTTCCAGCGCGAGTTGACCGGGATCAGCTCGTCGCGCAGCTCGTCGTCGGGCGCGTGGAGCGAGAGGGCGAAGGTGACGGGGATGTCCTCGTCCGCCAGCTTCCGAATGGCGGGCGCGAGACCGACGGTCGAGACGGTGATACCGCGGGCGCTCATCCCGAGGCCGTCCTTCTTGTCGACCATCGTGCGGACGGCGTGCATCACGCGGGCGTAGTTCGCGAGCGGCTCGCCCATCCCCATGAAGACGATGTTGGTGACGCGCTCGTCGGCGTGCTCGCGCTTGCCGAGCTCGCCGTTCGCGATGGCGCGGTTCGCGCGCACGATCTGCTCGATGATCTCGGCCGACGACATGTTGCGCGTCAGGCCCGCCTGGCCGGTGGCGCAGAACGGGCAGTTCATGCCGCAGCCCGCCTGCGACGAGACGCACAGGGTGATGCGGCCGGGATAGCGCATCAGCACCGACTCGACGAGCGCGCCGTCGTGCAGGCGCCACAGGAACTTGATGGTGTCGCCGTTGTCGGTCTGCAGACGACGCACCTCGGTGAGGAGGTTCGGCAGCATGCCGGCGACGAGCTCCTCGCGGCCGGCGGCCGGAAGGTCGGTCATGTCGGCGGGGTCGCTCGTCCAGTGCTGGAAGTAGTGCTTCGCCAGCTGCTTGGCCCGGAAGCCCGGCAGGCCGAGCTCCTTCGCCTTCTCGACGCGCTGCTCGGGCGTGAGGTCGGCGAGGTGCACGGGCGGCTTGCCGCGCTTCGGGCTCGCGAACTGGAGCAGCGGGCGACCCGTCTCGTCCTTCGCCTGCTGCCACCCCTCGGTCTTGGGGCGCACCTGCCGCACGCCGGTCGCACGGACGGGCGTGTTCACAGGCCTGTCGGAAGGAGTGCGCGCGGGCGTGTCGGTCATGGGGTCAAGGCTACGGGAGAGCGGCTGGGATCACGCTGGTGCGGCCGGCCCGGGATCAGCCCTCCAGCGCGACCCACCCCGCGCCGGCGGCCGCCGAGCGCTCCACCGCGTCGAGCACCCGCTGCACGTACAGGCCGTCCTCGTACGAGGGGCTCGGCGCGGTGCCGGCGGCGACGGCGCGGGCGAACTCCACCACCTCGTGCGTGAACGTGTGCTCGTAGCCGAGGCCGTGGCCCGCGGGCCACCACGCCTCGAGGTGGGGATGCTCGGGCTCGGTCGCCAGGATGCGGCGGAAGCCCGCCTCGGCGCCCGGAAGCGTGTGGTCGTGGAACTCGAACTCGTTCATCCGCTCGAAGTCGAAGGCGACGGATCCCTTGGATCCGTTGATCTCGATCCGGATCGCGTTCTTGCGCCCCGCGGCGAAGCGCGTCGCCTCGAACGTGGCGAGCGCGCCGCCGTCGGTGCGGGCGATGAAGACCGCGGCGTCGTCGACGTCCACGACGCCCGTCCCCTCGCCGGCCGTCGCGGCGAGCGAACCGGAGGAGGCGACCATCGGCCGCTCCTTCACGAAGGTCTCGGTCAGGGCGCTGACTCCCGTCAGGCGCTGGCCGGTGAGGAACGTCGCCATGTCGACGATGTGCGCGCCGATGTCACCGAGCGATCCGGATCCCGCCTTGTCGCGCTGCAGGCGCCAGACGAGCGGGAAGTCCTCGTCGACGATCCAGTCCTGCAGGTACGTGGCGCGGATGTGGCGGATGGTGCCGATCCGGCCCTCCTCGATGAGCTTCTTCATCGCCCCGAGCGCGGGGGTGCCGCGGTAGCTGAAGCCGACCATCGACTGCACACCCTTCGCGCGGGCGTCGGCGGCGATGCGGGTCATCCGCTCGGCGTCGGCGACCGAGTTGGCGAGCGGCTTCTCGCACAGCACGTGCTTTCCCGCGGCGAGCGCGGCGTCCGAGATCTCGGCGTGAAGGTCGCCCGGCACGCAGATGTCGATCGCGTCGATGTCCGGGTCGTTCACGGCGTCGCGCCAGTCGGTCGTCCATCGCGGGATGTCGAAGCGGTGGGCGAAGTCGGCAACGGCGGCCTCGTCGCGGCCGACGACGAGGTCGACGCGGGCCTCGACGTCGAAGAAGCGCGGGGCGGTCTGCCACGCCTGGGCGTGGATCTTCCCCATGAAGGAGTAGCCGATCAGGGCGACGCGGAGGGCGGGCTTGTGATGCATCGGATCAATCCAGTTCCGTGAGCGGGACGGGGGCGGGGCGGTCGCACGTGCTGGCGACCTCGATCGCGCGGCCCTCGTGGGCGGCGCGGATGAACGACTCCATGACATCGAGCACGTGGAAGGCGAGCGCGCCGGACGCGCGCGGCGCGGCGCCCGTGGCCACGAAGTCCTGCAGCGCGATGCCGCGACCGGCGTCGACGTACCCTCCGGAGGGCGGCAGCGTCTGCCACCCGTCGCCGTCGAGGACGTTGACCTCGACGTCGCCGGCGAAGTGGTTCGGGTCGGGCACGATCATCGATCCGGCGGTGCCGTGGATCTCGATGCTCGACGAGCGGGTCGCGACCGCGTCGAACGACATCACGAGGGTCGACAGTGCACCCGACTCGTGGACGAGCACGCCCGTGACGTGGGTGTCCACGTCGACCGGGATGACCTCGCCCGCGCGGGATCCGGATCCGATGGTCCGCTCAGTCCTCAAGCTGCTCGCGGCGCCGACGACCGAGACCACCGGTCCGAGCAGCGTGACGAGCGCGGAGATGTAGTACGGCCCCATGTCGAACAGCGGGCCGCCGCCCGGCTGATAGTAGAAGTCGGGATTCGGGTGCCAGCGCTCGTGGCCCGGGGTCAGCATGACCGCGGTGGCGGCGATCGGGCGCCCGATGAGGCCCTCGTCGATGGCCGCGCGCGCGGTCTGCGTGCCGGTGCCGAGCACCGTGTCGGGCGCGCAGCTCGCGACGAGGCCCGCCTCGGCGGCGGCATCCAGCACGGCGCGCGCCGCCGAGGTCACGGCCGCGAGCGGCTTCTCGCCGTGCACGTGCTTGCCGGCGCGGATCGCGGCGAGCGCGATGGCGTCGTGCGCGGCGGGGATCGTGAGGTTCAGCACGAGATCGACGTCGGGGTCGGCGATGAGCTCGTCGACGGTCAGCGCCCGGGCGCCGTCGACGCGGGCCGCCACCGCCTCCGCGCGCGACCGGTCGAGGTCGGCCGCGGCGACGAGCCGCACGTCGGGAAGGCGCGGCAACGTCTGCAGGTACTGCTCGACGATGTTGCCGCATCCGACGACGCCGACCCGGAGGGGACCGGATCCCGGGGTCCAGGCCCCGCGCGTCACCGGCTCGCCCACAGCATCCCCCGCTCGATGATCGTGCGGACGTTCGGGTCCTCAAGCACGTCGACCGAGTGGCCCGGCGTGGCGACGAAGATCCGCCCCTTCCCCCACAGGCGCGTCCAGACCGCCGGCGATGTGATGGGGCGGTGCCACGGGTGGTACGGCTGCGTGGGGTGCGTTGTGGTCGCCAGCACGTCGATCAGGTCGTCGTGCAGCACCCAGTACTGCTCGGTGTTCAGCTCGAAGTCGTCGATCCCGGCGGTGATCTCGTGCGTGCGACCGAGGTCGGTGATCTCGACCGTGTAGGGAAGGTAGTTGTCCTCTTCGTTCCCCGGCCGCTCGTCGGGGTGCCGTCCCGGATGCGTCGCGAACTGCCCGCCGATGAGCTGCAGATAGTCGGAGCTGTTGCGATACGAGTCGGCGATGCCGCCGTGCCATCCGGCCATCCCGGTGCCGGCTTCGATCGCCGCGCGGAGCCCGAGCAGCTCGTCCTTCTCGATCGAATTCATCGTGTTGCACTGGACGATGAGGTCGGTCGCCGCCATGACCTCGGCGTCGGCGTACACCGCGGGGCTCTCCTCGATCCGCACGTCGAAGCCGTTCTCCCGCAGGAACGGGATGAACAGCTCGGTCGCCTCGACGGGGTGATGCCCGTCCCATCCGCCGCGCACGACGAGGGCCTGGCGCTGCCTGGCGGGTTCGGACATCGGGTTCTCCTTCATCGACGACGCTGTTGCTGAGGGGATCGGCGCGCCGAGGGGCGCACCGTCGCCAATCTATCTGTGAGCCGGGATGCGCGGCCGCGGCGCCGGCTGAGCCGCAACGAGCCGGTCCACCACCCGCACCAGCCCGTCGTCACCGCCGATGATCGGCGTGAGGCGATCAGTGGGCGGGCGCCTTCAGCGCCTCCTCCTCCAGCAGGTCGTCCGCCTTCGCCCGGAAGAACCGGGTGCCGGCGATCATCGCGGCGGCGAGGAACGCGAACACACCGAGCGAGACGACTCCCCACGCGCCGCTGTCGGTCGGCATCGCCTCGTTGAAGGCGGTGCGCATCAGCGGCGCGACGAAGCCGCCGAGGTTTCCGAGCGAGTTGATCAGGCCGATACCGGCCGCCGCGGCGGTTCCCGTGAGGAACGCCGTGGGGAACGACCAGGTGATCGGGCCGACCGAGAGGAAGCTCGCCACGGCGATCGTGATGCACAGGATGCCGAGCACCGGCTGGTTCGCGGCGCCCGCCCACGCGGAGCCGAGGATGAACACTCCCGTGAGGATGTAGAAGATCGTCCCCCAGTTGCGCCGGCGCTTGATCGTGTTCGCCTTGTTGCCGAAGTAGTAGCAGGCGAACAGGCCGACGAGCCACGGAATGGCGGTGACCAGGCCGACCTGCCAGCCGACCTCCTGCCCGATGAGCCCCGACACCTGCTGCGGCAGGTAGAACGTCGTGCCGTACACCGCGATCTGCAGGCAGAAGTAGATGACGGTGAAGTACCAGACCTTCCAGTTCGACATCGCGCGCCAGACGCCTGTTGGGCCGTCCTCCTGCCGCACCGAGTCCTCGCGCTCCATGACGTCGATCAGCTCGGCCTTCTCATCCGGATCCAGCCACTTCGCCTTCTGCGGGCTGTCGATCAGGAGGAAGATCGCCGCGATTCCGGCGATGACCGCGAGCATCCCCTCGCTGAAGAACATCACCTGCCAGCCGGCCCACGGGGTGTACTGGTCGCCGAAGCTGATCAGGCCGCCCGAGAGCGGGGCGCCGAGCATCTGCGAGAAGGGCTGCGCGAGGTAGAAGATCGCGAACATGCGCACGCGCACCTTGTTCGGGAACCACTCGGCGAGGAACATGATCACGCCCGGGAACAGGCCCGCCTCGGTCACACCGAGCAGGAACCGCAGGATGATGAACATCGTGTCGTTCGTCGTGAACGCGAACGCCGCCGCGACGATGCCCCACGTGATCGCGATGCGGGCGAGCCACCAGCGGGCGCCGAACTTCTTCAGCAGCAGGTTGCTGGGGATCTCGAAGATCGCGTAGCCGATGAAGAAGATGCCCGCGCCGAGCGCGAAGGCGCCCGCCGAGATCCCTCGCTCCATCTGCAGCGCATCCTCCGCGAAGCCGACGTTCGTGCGATCGAGGAAGGCGACGAAGTACAGGATGACGAGCATCGGCATGAGGTGCCGTGTCGCCTTGCGGACCGCACTGGCGAGAGGCTCCGTCCGCAGTGTCGCGGTGTCTGCCATGAGTGAACTCTCCTTTGAGTGTCTTTGGGATGAGGACCGGATGGGCCGGCCGCGGGGGCCGGCCCGATCGCGGGGGCCGGCCCGATCGCGGTGGCTGGCCGCGGTTGTCGGGCCGATCAGCCGGCGAGCATCTCCGGGACGATCAGCCAGATGCCGATCGCGACCAGGACGATGCCCAGGCCCAGGAAGATCAGGCGGCTCTTCGACCAGCTGCGCAAATTCATGGATGTCCCGTCAGTGCATGTAGGTGCCGCCGTCGATGTTCAGGGTCTGGCCCGTCACATAGCCGGCGTCTTCGCTGATGAGGTAGGCGATGCCCGCCGCGACGTCGCGCGGGGTGCCGATCCGGCCGAGCACGCCGTCGGCCGCCATGGTGCTCTTGCGCTCCTCGGTGAGCGTGCCGCCCATGATGTCGGTGTCGATCGGGCCGGGCGCGATGGCGTTGACCGTGACGCCGTGGCGGCCGAGCTCGCGCGCCACCGACCGTGTGAAGCCGATCACGCCGGCCTTCGCGGCCGAGTAGGCGGTCTTGGAGAACGTGCCGCCGCCCCGTTGCGCCGAGATCGACGACATGCTGACGACGCGGCCGACGCCGTTCGCGGTCATCGTCTCGACGGCGCGACGGGTTGCGTAGTGGACGCCGTTGAGGTTCACGCCGATCACGCGGTTCCACTCGTCCGGTGTGACCTCGAGGTACGGGTCGGCCGAGGAGACCCCCGCCAGGTTCACGAGCGCGACGAGCTGGGGCAGCTGCGGCTCGAGCGCGTCGAACGCGGCGCGCACCTGGGCTTCGTCGGCGACGTTCGCGCCGGCGCCGGCCGCCGTGACACCGTGGGCCTCGGCGACCTCGGCCGCGACGGCCTGAGCGGCGGACTCGTCGAGGTCGATGATCCCGACGCTCCAGCCCCGCTCCGCCAGGTAGTGCGCGGTGGCGCGGCCGATGCCGCGGGAGGAGGCCGCGCCGGTGAGGATCACGCTGCACTGTTCGGGGAACGTCGTCATGCGGTCGCCTCCCGAGCCTCGTCGGCGGGCGCGTGGATCGGGGCCGGCCCGAGCTCGTCGAGCAGCTTCTGCATCGCGACGTACGCCTTGTTGCGGTACGCGATCAGCTCGGGCGTGCGCTCGGTGGGCAGGTCGAGGAAGCCGCCGCCCGACTTCGTGCCGAGCTTGCCGGCGTCGACGAGCTCCTTGAGCGCGGCCGGGGTGGCGAAGCGCTCGGGCCAGCGGGTCTGCAGCGACTCGTAGCAGAACGCGTAGACGTCGAGCCCGGCCATGTCGGCGATCGCGAACGGGCCGAAGAACGGCAGCCGGAATCCGAACGTGGTGCGGACGATCGTGTCGATGTCGGTCGCCGACGCGACGCCCTCCTCGACGAGCTGCGAGGCCTCCGCGAACAGCGCGTACTGCAGGCGGTTCAGCACGAACCCCGTCGAGTCCTTGACCCGCGCCGTCTGCTTGCCGGTCGCCCGCACGATCTCCTCGACGAACGGCAGGAGCGCCTCGTCCGTCCCCTCGTGGGGGATGATCTCCACGCCCGGGATGAACGGCGCCGGGTTCGAGAAGTGAACACCGAGGAAGCGCTCCGGGCGCTCCACCGCGGTCGCGAGGGAGGCGATCAGGATCGTCGACGTGTTGGATCCGATGACCGCATCCGGACGGGCCGCCTGCGAGATCCGCGAGAGGGTCGCGTGCTTGATCTCGATCTTCTCGGGCACTGCCTCCTCGATGAAGTCGGCGTCGGCGACGGCGTCCTCGATCGACTCGGCCGCGCTGATCCGATCCTGGATCCGCTGCACCGCGTCATCCGGGAACAGACCGTCGGCGACGAACTGGCCGGCCTCGGTGATCAGGCGCTCGAGGTTGGCTGCGGCGATCTCGGCGGACACGTCCGCGATGCGGACGTCGTAGCCCGCGAGGGCCAGCACCTGGGCGATGCCGCCGCCCATGTAGCCCGAGCCGACGATGGCGATGGTGGTCATTCGGTCACTCCTTGATGTCGGTGACGGTGCGGGGGATGAGCGTGCGCAGGTACGCCGCGTTCGTGGCGCAGACGCCGAGCGAATCGCCGCCGTACTGCTCCATGAGGAAGATGCCGCGGAAGCCATGGTCCTGGATGGCGTCGCGGACGACCTGGCGGTAGTTGATGAGGCCGAGCTCCATCGACGTGGGAACCGAGGTCGCCCACGAGCCGTCGGCCGCCTCGTCGCGCGTGTAGTTCTTCACGTGCCAGTAGTTGGTGTACGGCAGGGTCTTCGCGAACATCTCGCGCCAGTCCTCGATCGGCCGGTGAAGGCGGATGAGGTTGGCGATGTCGGGGTTGATGCCGACGTTGTCGAGGCCGATGTCCTCGATCAGGCGCACGGCGCTGTCGGCCGTGCCGACGTACGTGTCCTCGTACATCTCGAGCGACATCTGCAGTCCGACCTCGGCGGCGTGACGGCCGAGCTCGCGCAGGCGCGTGACGGCGGCGTTCCAGACCTCGGGGTCATCCGGGTCCTTCGGCCCCTGCGCGGTCCAGAACCACAGGGCCTTGCGCTGCGCCTCGGTGAAGGGCTGGTGAAGGCCGGTGGAGAAGACGTCCATCCCCCACTCGGCCGCGGCGTCGATCGTGCGGTGGGCGTAGGCGAGGTTCTGCTCCTCGCGGCCCGGCCAGATCACGCTCTGACGCTGAAGGTGAACGCTCGGGATCCGCACCCCGTGTGCCTTGGCGATCGACAGGAACTCGTCGGTGCGGCTCGCGTCGAGGTCGGCGGGGCGCACGTGGCTGTCGGCGAGCTCGGCGAGCGTGAAGCCGACGTCCTCGATCTGCTCGAACATGTCGTCCCAGACCTCGGGGGACGCGTCATGCAGGGCCGTGCCGTCCTTGCCGACGGTCGGGAACCCGTGCAGGCAGGTCGCGATGGGCCAGGCTTCCCGGGTGTACTCGTACGAGGCAGTCGCCATAGGTGTGCTCCGTTGCATTCCGTGCGCCATCGTGGCGCCACCGAAGATCCTATAGGATCGAGGGAGCGGGAAGTCAAGGGGGCTTGGTCGCGGGGGTCGATCTGGGGTGTGGTCTCGGGCTGGTTGCCGGCGTTCGGCGGGCGCCTCGGCGGTTTGCCTCTCGTCCACAGGATGCCTCCGTGGCGAGTTATCCACCGGTTTGCGGATGTGGCCGCTGAACTGGGGATTTCGGGCCTGAATGTCGGTGGCCCCGGGAAGACTGGGGGCATGGACTTCCTCACCGAGCTGCAGCAGCGGATCGACGCACTCGCGTCGTTCGCCGCGGTCGGCGTGGACTCCGTCTCGGCCCTCTCGGACGAGGACGTCGTGCGGTTCACGGGGCTGGGGGCGGCCCTCGTGAAGGCCGGGCAGCGGATGCAGTCGATCGGGGCGGGAGTCGTCGCCACGCGATCCACCCGGGAGGCCGGGCACGGTGGCCTTGCGCAGGCGCGCGGGCACCGCAATGCCGTCGATCTGGTGCAGGAGCTGTCCGGATCGTCGCGGGCGGAGGCGGTGAGGCACGTGCGGCTCGGGGAGTCGCTGGTCGAGGCGGCGTTGCCGGGGCAGGCCTCGGAACGGGAACCGGGCGCCGGGCGGGAGGTGCCGTGGCACGAGCCCGTCGACGCGGCCGTGCTCGACGGACGGGCGACGACGGCGCAGGCCGATGCGATCCTGCGCGGGTTGGGTGCGCCTCCGGTCGAGCCGGGAGCGGATGGGCCGGACGCCGATGCGGTCGAGGCCTGGCGTCTTGCCGCCGAGCAGCTGCTCGCCGAGGTGGCGGTGCGCACGGTGGAAGACCTGGCGGCGGTGGCGCGGCAGATCCGCGACCGGCTCGATCCCACCGGGGCCGAGGCGCGATACCTCGCCCGGCACGAGGCGCGGTCGTTCCGGATGTGGACCGACGCCGACGGGGTGCGCCACGCCCGCATCCGGTACGACGACCACGGCTCGGCCTGGGTGCAGGCGATGATCGACGCCGCACTGCGACCCCGCCGCGGCGGTCCCCGGTTCGTCGACCCGGCCGAGGCCGATCGGGCGCAGCAGCTGGTGGACGATCCGCGCACGAACGAGCAGCTTGCATACGACCTCCTGATGGATGTGCTCCGTGCGGGCGCGACAGCCGACGCCGAGAAGGTGTTCGGCGCCCGGCAGCCGGGGGTGCGCGTCGTCGTCGTGAAGGACGATCCGGTCGGGCACCTCGAGGACGGCGGAGACGCCCTCCCCGCGGCGGCGGTGGAGCAGGCGATCTGCACCACCGGCACGGTCGAGGTCACGGTCGACTCGTGCGGAAACCCGCTCGACGTGGGGCGGGAGCAGCGCCTGTTCACGCCGAAGCAGCGCCTCGCGCTGGCGGTGAGGGACGGCGGCTGCGTGTGGCCCGGCTGTACGATGCCGGCCTCGTACTGCGAGGCGCACCACATCGACGAGTGGGCGGCCCACGGCGGGCGCACCGACGTCGACCGCGGCGTGCTGCTCTGCCGATATCACCACATGAACCTTCACCACCGCGGTCATCGCATCCGCCGCGACGGCACGGGCCCGCACATGCTCCACCCGCCGGACGGCCCGCCGAGAGAGCTGCGCTCGAAGTCCCCACTGCGCTGGCTCTGGGACCCACCCCCGCGCGCCGCCTGACGCGCGCGGGCAGCCAGCTCGGATATCGAGCGAGCGAAGCGAGTCGAGATGACGGGCCCGCACTGCCGCGCGGGCTCCGCGCCGGTCGCGCCAATCCGGTTATCGAGCGAGCGAAGCGAGACGAGATGACAGACCCGCACAGCCACACGGGCCGCGTGCCGGTCGCGCCAATCCGATTATCGAGCGAGCGAAGCGAGACGAGATGACAGACCCGCACAGCCACACGGGCCGCGTGCCGGTCGCGCCAATCCGATTATCGAGCGAGCGAAGCGAGACGAGATGACAGACCCGCACAGCCGCACCGGCCCCGCCCCGGTCGCCTCGCAGGCAACAGCGCACATGCCAGGCGAGAGCCAGCCAAATCGGTTATCGAGCGAGCGAAGCGAGTCGAGATGACGGGCCCGCGCAGCCGCACGGGCTCCACCGGCCGCGTCGCAGGCAACGCGCTCAGCGTCACTGGCTGAGCGCACTTCGCCCGGGTTGCTTAGGCACCCCCGGCGCCGGGTCCGTGCGCACCTGCCGCCGGGTGCGCATCCAGCGCCGGAACTACGCGCGCTCGGTGTCGCGCAGCGAACGGCCGCGCACGTTCTGGATGTGGCTGCGCATGCACACGACCGCCGCCTCCGCGTCGCCGCGCTCGACGGCGTGCAACACCGCCTCGTGCTCGGCCACCGCCTCGCGCACGTCATCCGGGCCCCCCAGCACCGCCTGCCGCATCCGGTGGACGAGGGCGCCGAGCCCGTCGTACATCTCGAGCAGGTAATGGTTGCCCGCCGCGAGGAACAGCTGCCGGTGAAACTCGCCGTCCGCCGCGAAATAGCTCTTCGTCACCTCGAGCGGGACGCCTGCATCCGTGTGCTCGTCGATCACGTGCTGCGCGGCGGCGACGTGCGCGGCGTGAGCCGCTCGCAGGGACTCGCCGTGCTCCTCCCGCGCGGCCACAGCGCCCGCGGCCGCGGCCGGCTCGATCACCAGGCGCGCGTCGAACAGCTGCGCAAGCTCGTCCGCCCCGAGCGGCGGGGCCACGCGGTACCCGCGCAGCGCTTCGCGCGTCACGAGGCCCGTGCGCTCCAGCTGCACCATCGCCTCCCGGACGGGCGTGGGCGACACGTCGAGCAGCCTCGCCATCGAATCGATCGAGAGGCGCGACCCGGGCTCCACCTCACCCGTGAGGAGCATCTCGAGGATCATGTCGTAGACGCGGTCGCGCAGACCGCGACGCTCGATCTCGACGACGCGTCCGAGCGGCAGACTGCTCATCGCCCACTCCTCTCCGCGACGTCGCCGCCGCGCCCCTCATCCCCGGCCGCCGAACGCTGACCGCCCGCACTCGCGCAGGCGAGAGCTTCATCGAGAATACGGCCGAACGCCGCGGGATCATGCGCGTACCGCCCGAGGAACAGCCCGTCGACGGCATCCGGAATCCGCGACAGCAGCCCGGGGCCCGCGCTCCCCCCGTACAGCACCGCCGAGCCGTCACCGGCCCCCGAGTCCCCGAGCGCCTCCCGAAGCCGGAGGCAGACCGCCCGGATGTGCTCATCCGGCGCCGGCTCGGCCGCGCCGATCGCCCACACCGGCTCGTACGCGACGAGCACCCGCCCCGTCCGGCCCGCGGCGAGCGCGGGCCCGATCGACGCCTCCAGCTGGGCCACGCAGGCGTCTGCGGCGGCGGCCGGCGAACCGCGCACCTCCTCGCCCACGCAGACGAGCGGCACGAGGCCCGCGGCGAGCGCCGCGTCCACCTTGCGGGCGACGGTCTCATCCGTCTCGCCGAACATCCGGCGCCGCTCGGCGTGGCCGATCTCGACGAAGCTCACGCCGAACTCCGCCAGCTGCCGCGCCGACACCTCGCCCGTGTACGCGCCCTCGTCCCAGAACACATCCTGCGCCCCCACACGCACAGGTCCGTCGCCCACGAGCGACACGACCTCCGGGATCGACAGGAAGCTCGGGATGACGAAGGGCTCCACGACTCCCGACGAGACCGCCGGGTGTGCGGCGCACAGCTCGGCGACCGCGCGCGCCCACGTCATCGTCCGCTCGCGCCCGAAGTACAGCTTCAGGCTCGCGCCGATGACGAACACGGGATCAGACGCCCTTGTAGGAGCAGATGTCCTGGACCTTCTCGTTCGAGGGGCTGGTCTCGTCGAACTCGTAGGTGAGCCACTCGCGCGCGAGGCGCCGGGCGAGCTCGAGCCCGACCACCCGCTGCCCCATGCACAGCACCTGCGCGTTGTTGGAGAGCACCGAACGCTCCACCGAGTACGAGTCGTGGGCCGTGACGGCGCGGATGCCCGTGACCTTGTTCGCCGCGATCGCGACGCCGAGGCCGGTGCCGCAGATCAGCAGGGCGCGATCCGCCTCGCCGCGCGCGACGCGCTCGGCGGCCTCGATCGCGATCTTCGGGTACGAGGTGTGCCCGTCGGCGTCGACGCCGACGTCGACGACGCTCGCCACGAGGTCGTTCTGCTCGAGGTCCGCCTTCAGCGCCTCCTTGTACTGGTAGCCGGCGTCGTCGCTGCCGACGATGAGACGAAGTGCCATGTTCCTTGCTCCTTAGCTCCGCGGGATCGCGGTGTCGCGGTTCGTTATCCGAGGGTGCGGTGGATGGTGCGGCACACGAGGGCGAACGAGACCGCCCCCGGGTCGGGAGTGCCGATCGACTTCTCGCCGTGCGAGCGGGCCCGGCCGAGCGTGGCGACGAGGTCGGCGGTGCCCTGCGCGGCTCCCTCCGCCCCCGTGGTCGCGCGGTCCCACGCGTCGGCGAGCCCTCGACCGCCGGCGACCGCCGCGGCTAGCGCGTCGGCGAAGGGCACCATCGCGTCGACCATCGTCTTGTCCCCGACCTTCGCCTTGCCGAAGGCCATCACGGCGTCCTTCGCAGCCGTCACGCCGGTGGCGACCGCCGCGGCATCCGCCGTCGACTCGTCGCCGAGCGCCTCGCCGACGGTCCGGAGGATCTCGGCCCAGATGGCGCCCGAGGTGCCGCCCGCCTTGTCGCTCCAGGCCTCCGCGGCGTGGGCGAGCACTGTGCGCGCCCCGGCGCCGCCGTCCACCGCCCGGTGCGCGGCGTCCCGGGCGGCGCGGGATCCGCGCTGCATCCCGATGCCGTGGTCGCCGTCGCCGGCGACCTGATCCATCCGGCCCAGGTCGTCGGCCGCATCGTCCAGGGCGCCTGCCACGGCGTCGAGGCCGTCGGCGATCGCGCGGCCAAGGGCGCGGGACTCGTCGCTCGCGGGCCCGATCGGCTGCTCCTCGTCGGCCGCGTCGACGTGCACCTCCACGTGCCGCTGCGGCGCGACCGATCCCTTGCGGTAACCGGGGGTGTCGGCGGGTGCCGTCCAGAGCGTCTCGAGCTCCTCGTCGAGCCACAGCAGCGTGAGAGAGCAGCCCGCCATGTCGAAGCTGGTGCACAGCTCGCCGACCTCGGGCTCGACCACAACGGCGCCGCGCTCGGCGAGCAGGCGGTGAACGGTGCGGTAGACGACGAAGAGCTCCTCGTACTTCACGCTGCCGAGGCCGTTCAGGATCGGCACAACGCGCGCGCCGCCGAGGCTCACGCCGTCGGGAAGCTCCTCGAGCAGCTTCGTCACGAACATCTCGGCAAGGCCCGCGGCGGTCGGGATGTCGACCTCGTCGATGCCGGGCTCGCCGTGGATGCCGAGGCCGACGGCCATCCGACCCTCGGGCACCTCGAAGAGCGGCGCGTCGGCGCCGGGCAGCGTGCAGCCCGAGAAGGCAACGCCGAACGACCGGGTGCGGGCGTTCGCCAACCGGGCGACCCGCTCGACGCCGTCGAGGTCGTAGCCCGCCTCGGCCGCGGCGCCCGCGACCTTGAACACGGCGAGGTCGCCCGCGATCCCGCGGCGCTGATCGATGCGCTCGCGCGGCGCGCTCCAGATGTCGTCGGTCACCAGCACGGTGCGCACGTCGTGGCCCTCGGCGTTCAGGCGGTCCTGCGCCTGCGTGAAGTGGAGCACGTCGCCGGCGTAATTCCCGTAGCTCAACAGCACGCCGCGGCCCTGGTCGGCGGCCTTCGCCACCGAGTACACCTGGTGTGCCGAAGGCGAGGCGAAGAGGTTGCCCATCGCCGCGCCGTGCGCGATGCCCGGGCCGACGAGCCCGCCGAAGGCCGGGTAGTGACCGCTGCCGCCGCCGATGACGAGGGCGACCTGCTGGTCCTCGGAGCGGGTCGAGCGCACGACGCCGCCCGGGATGCGCTGCACCCAGCGGGATGCCGCGTCCGCGAAGCCCTGGGTCATCTCGTCGGCGAACGCCGCCGGGTCATTGAACAGTCGCGTCATCGCGCCGCTTCCTCTCTGGGCCTCATCGCCCGCGATCCAAAATCCTATAGGATCGATAGTAGGCGCATCGGGGCCCGTGGTCGAGTCCGGATCCTTCTCGTGGGGATCCGACAACGGATGCCTCCGTCGCCGTCGCCTCCCCGCAGAATGGCCGGGTGAGTGAGACGACGGAGTTCCACATCGAGATCGGCACGCGCGACGCGAGCCCCGACGGCGCGGAGAAGGCGGCGCGGTTCGCGGCGGAGGCGGGCTTCAGCGGCCTCCAGCTGACCGAGACGCAGCACGACCCGTTCATCGGCTGCGCCCTCGCGGCGCGCGAGGCGAAGCGCGCGGGACGCGACATCCGGGTATCGACAGCGATCGCCGTGGCGTTCGCCCGCAACCCGATGACCGTGGCGATGGCGGCGAACGACGTGCACCTCGCGGCCGAGGGGCGCTTCGCCCTGGGCCTCGGGTCGCAGGTGCAGGCGCACATCGAGAAGCGCTTCTCGATGCCGTGGTCGGCGCCCGTGCCGCGCATGCGCGAGTTCATCGCCGCCCTGCGCGCCATCTGGCACGCGTGGGAGACCGGTGAGCGGCTGCAGGTGCGCGGCGAGCACTACCAGCACACGCTGATGTCTCCGGTGTTCGACCCCGGCCCCAACCCGCACGGCAACCCGCCGATCTGGCTCGCGGGCGTCGGTGCCGCGATGACCCGCCTCGCCGGCGAGGCGGCCGACGGGTTCGTGGCGCACGCCTTCACCACGCGCGAATACCTCGCCGAGGTCAGCGTGCCGGCGCTCGCGAAGGGCCGCACCCGCTCGGCGCTCACCGAGCCGGTGAAGCTGATCGCGCTGCCGTTCGTGATCGTCGCGTCGGATGCCGCCGCGCGCGCGAAGCAGGAGGCCGCGGTGCGGCAGCAGATCGCGTTCTACGCGTCCACGCCCGCATACCGCCCCGTGATGGAGCTGCACGGCTGGGACGAGATCGCCGACCGCCTGCACGACGCGTCCCGCCGGGGCGAGTGGCGCGAGATGGCCGCACTCGTCGACGACGACATGCTCGACGCGTTCGCCGTCGCCGGCACTCCCGCCGAGGTGCACGAGGGCCTGCGCGCCCGCTTCGCCGGGCTCGCCGACACGGTGTGCGTGAACGCGCCCGATGCGGCCGACCCGGCGGACGTCGCCGCGCTCGCGGTCACTCCCTGAGCCAGCGGTCCTCCGCGGGCACTTCTGCCCACTTCCGCGGCGCTTCGCGCTTCTGCGCCCGCGCGCCGCGAAAGGATGTGTCCAGTAACCCTGTCCGCACGATGAGGTGAGGAGTGCCATGAGCACGCAGACGACACCCGACGACACAACCGACACGCCCCGCTGGCGGGTGATCGGCCCCGGCCTCGTGGTGGCCGCGACGGGCGTCGGATCGGCCGACATGGTCGCGACGCTGGTGGCCGGATCGAACTACGGCTACATGCTGCTGTGGGCGGTGGTCGTCGGCGTCATCCTGAAGATCGTCCTCGTCGAGGGTGCCGGACGCTACACGGTCGCGACGGGCAGGACGATCTTCGAGGGCTGGCGCTCGCTCGGCCGCTGGCCCGTCTGGTACTTCGCTCCCTACATCGTCATCTGGGGCTTCGTCTACGGCGCGTCGGCGATGAGCTCGACGGCGCTTCCGATCGCCGCCCTGTTCCCCGAGGGGAGCTTCGGCGCCCAGACCTGGTTCTGGGCCGTCCTGACCGGCCTCCTCGGCTTCGCGATGATCTGGTTCAGCAAGTACAAGGTCTTCGAGCGGATCACCGCCGTGCTCGTCGGACTGATGTTCGTCACGATCGTGATCCTCGCCGTCATCGCGGCACCGAACTTCCTGGAGACGATCTCCGGCCTCGTGCCGATGATGCCCGAGGGCGGCGTGTTCAACACCCTCGCCCTCGCGGGTGGCGTCGGCGGCACCATCACCCTCGCCGCGTACGGCTACTGGCTGCGCGAGAAGGGCTGGGACAAGCCCAGGTTCCTGCGCGTCATGCGGATCGACAACACGGTCGCGTACGTCATGACCGGCATCTTCGTCATCTCGATGCTGATCGTCGGCGCCGAGGTGGTGCGCGCCGCGGGTGTCACCCTCGAGGGCGGCGACCAGAGCCTGCTCGCGCTCGACGGCGTGCTGCGCGAGCGGTACGGCGACTTCATCGGCGTGTGGTTCCTTGTCGGGTTCTGGGCCGCGGGCTTCTCGTCGGTGCTCGGCGTGTGGAACGGCGTCTCGCTGATGTTCGCCGACTTCATGGGCAATGTCACCGGGAAGGGATCGGCGCACCCCGACTCCCAGGCCGGCGGCAAGTGGTTCAAGGTCTACCTCGTGTGGCTGACGTTCCCGCCGATGCTGCTGCTCCTGCTCGACCAGCCGATCTTCCTGATCCTGCTGTACGGATTCCTCGGCGCGCTGTTCATGCCGTTCCTCGCGATCACGCTGCTGCCGATCCTGAACACGGATCGCATCCCCGTCGACTACCGGAACAAGTGGTACTCAAACGTCGCCCTCGGCATCACGGCGCTGCTGTTCATCGTGCTCGGCGTCTACCAGGCGGTGCAGGCGATCGTGAAGGCCTTCGGCGGCTGACACCATTCGGTCGTTGAGCGAGCGGAGCGAGTCGAAACGGGCCGAGCGAGCGGAGCGAGTCGAGGCCGCAGCGAGCGGGCAGGATGGGCGCATGTCCGCACCTTCCCCGCTCGGCCGCATCCCACTCGAGGCGATCGAGGCGCCTGCGCGCGTGCGGGCGCTGGCGGGCGGCGCCGAGCTCGCGCCCGTGTGGCGCAACCAACTGGGCGGGGTGACGTGGCGGGCCGGCGACACGTACATCAAGCACGGGCCGCGGCACGGCGAGGCGTCGATGGCGGAGGAAGCGGAGCGGCTTCGCTGGGCGGCGCCGTTCACGCCGGTGCCGCGCGTGCGCGCGCACGGCGAGACCGAGGCCGAGGAGTGGCTCGTCACCGAGGCTCTCGCGGGCGAGTCGGCCGTGGCCCCGCACTGGGTCGCCCGGCCGGAGGTGGCCGTGCAGGCGATCGCCGAGGGGCTGCGCGCGCTGCACGACGCACTGCCCGTCGACGACTGCCCGTTCGACTGGTCGGTGCCCGCGCGGGCCTCCCGTGCCGCCGGGCGCGGGATCGTCCTGCCCGACGAGCTGCGCGATCCGCCGCCGACCGACCGGCTCGTCGTGTGCCACGGCGACGCGTGCGCGCCGAACACGCTGCTCGGCGAGGACGGCCGCTGGGCCGCCCACGTCGACCTCGGCTCACTCGGCGTCGCCGACCGATGGGCGGACATCGCGGTCGCGACGATGAGCCTCGAATGGAACTACGGCCCCGGGTGGGACGACCTGTTCCTCGAGGCGTACGGCATCGATCCGGATCCGCTCCGCACGACGTACTACCGCGCCCTCTGGAACGCGACCTGATCCGGGGGGAGGATCAAGGCATGTCGCGAGTCGTGCGAGTCGTGCGGGCGGCGCTGGCGCCGCTGACGCGCACGCGCCTGTTCCGCGGGGCCGGGCCCATCCTGCTTCCCGTCGCCGAGCGGGTCGTGCGCGCGCTGACCGGGGGACGCGCGCAGGTGTCGGGCGTGCTCGTCCCCTCGCTGACACTCCACACGGTCGGTGCACGCACGGGCGAGCTCCGCGCGAGCGAGCTGATGTACACGCCCGACGGCACCGGATGCGCCATCGTCGCCGGCACGAACTTCGCGCGCGGGCGCCACCCCGCCTGGACCCACAACCTCATCGCGCACCCGGAGGAACAGATCACCGTCCGCGGGCGCCGCTACGCCGTCGTCGCCGAGCGGATCGACACGGATCCGGACGCCCGCGAGGCCGCGTGGAAGCGGATCGAGCGCCAGTGGCCCGGCTACCGCACCTACGAGCGCGACTCGGGCAGGCAGGTGCGGCTGTTCCGTCTTCGGCTTGTGCGGGAGTTGGGCTGAGCCTGCAGGGCCGTGAGTGCCTTCCGCTCGGCTGCGGGGGATCTCGTTCGCCAGCGGGGGCCCGGCTCGCTCGTTCCTCGCTCACCCCCTCCCGACGACCGAGACCCCCTCCGCCTCGCTGACTCGCCTCGCTGACGCTCCCCTCGCTCGTTGAGCGACGCGCACAGCGAGGAGTCGAAACGGCCCAGACCGTGCCGAGGCTCGTTTCCACCGTTTCGACTCGCTTCGCTCGCTCAACGACCGGGGATGCTGCGCCCCATCCCCCCTCGCTCGTTGAGCGACGAGCGCAGCGAGGAGTCGAAACGGCCCAGACCGTGCCGAGGCTCGTTCCCCCGTCTCGACTCGCTTCGCTCGCTCAACGACCGGGAATGCTGCGCCCCATCCCCCCTCGCTCGTTGAGCGACGAGCGCAGCGAGGAGTCGAAACGGCCCAGACCGTGCCGAGGCTCGTTTCCACCGTTTCGACTCGCTTCGCTCGCTCAACGAACAGGCGATGGGCTAGAGGCCGAGGATCCAGGTCCAGGTGCCCGCCCACATCGACGTGGCGATCGCGGCGCCCGCGATCACGACGGAGATCGCGACGAGGACGGCGTCCGCCGGGCTGAGTCGGGACTGGCGCGCCCAGGTGCGCTGGCCCGGGGCTCCGAAGCCGCGGGCCTCCATCGCCGTGGCGAGCTTGGTGCCGCGCCGGATGGCGAGCACAAACAGCGCGAAGGTCTGCCCCGCGAGGCGGCGCAGCCGCCCGGTATCGGCGACGCCGCGCGCCCGGCGGGCGTGACCGAGCTCGCGCCAGTCGTCGATCAGCAGCCCGACGAGCCGCAGCCCCGCGAGCGCCCCCAGCACGAACCGCGAGGGAAGGCGGGCCAGCTGCGCGAGCGCATCCGCGAGATCCGTCGGATCCGTCGTCGCGAACAGCACAACGCTCGGCAGCGCGATCGCCATCACGCGCAGCAGGATGGCGAGGGCGAGCGCGATCGACCCGTCGCTGATCCGCAGCAGACCCCACTCGACATGCATCTGCCCGTCGGGGCGACCGTAGAGCACGGTCGCGGCCGCCGCGATCGCCGCCGCGAGCAGGATCGGCCACATCCGCGGCCACAGCTGCCGCCACGGCAGGCGCGCGAACGGCAGCAGGATCGCGGTCAGCGCGAGGGAGACACCCGCCGAGACCCAGTCGATGGACAGGATGAGCGCGACGCCGAGCACGAGCGTGGCGGCGAGCTTCGCGAGCGCGTTCACGCGCGCGAGCGGGCTGTGCCGGGCGTCGATGGCGACCAGGCTCATGACACCGCCCCCGTCTGCGCGGGCGCCGCGAGCGACAGGATGTCGTCCGCCAGCGCATCGACGAGGGGACGGTCATGCGTCACACACACCACCGCGGCCCCGCTCGCGCGGACGTCGTCCAGCAGTGACGCGAGCTCGCGCCAGGTGCGGGCGTCCTGCCCGTAGGTCGGCTCGTCGAGCACCAGCATCCGCGGCCGGGTCGCGAGCATCGCGGCGACCGTCAGCCGGCGCTTCTCGCCGCCCGAGAGCGTGAACGGGTTCACCGCGGCCAGCCGCGCGAGCCCGAGGCGCTCGAGCAGCGGCTCGATGCGCGCGGCGACAGCGGCGTCGTCGAGGCCCAGCGCGCGCGGCCCGACGGCGAGCTCGTCGCGGACGGTCGCGGTGAGCAGCTGATGCTCGGGCGACTGGAAGACCATCCCGATCCGCGTGAGCAGGTCGCGCGACGACCAGGCATGGGGCGAGTCGCCGGCCGTCGGCTGCCGCCCACGGCGTCGGCGGGCACCCGGATCCCCGGATGCCGCCAGCGCGGCCGTGGCCGCGACCTCGCCCGCCACCGGGGCGAGCAGGCCCGCGAGCGTGAGCGCGAGGGTCGACTTTCCCGCGCCGTTGGGCCCGGTGATCGCGAGCAGCCTGCCGCTGCGGACAGCGGCCTCGATTCCCGACGCGGCGACGACGGCCTCGCGCGCACCGAACGGGCGGCGGCCGACGGCGAGGTCGTCGAGGGTCAGCAGGTCTTCCGCCTCGCCGGCCACCGGGGTGCGCGAAACGCGCGGCGTGACACCCGGAACCCACACCCCCGCCTCTGTGAGGGATGCCGCGTGCCCGCGGAAGACGTCGTCCGGCCGCCCGTCGGCGACGACCTCGCCGCCCGCGCCGAGCACGATGACCCGGTCGACGTGCGGCGCCCAGGCGTCGACGCGGTGCTCGACCACCACGAGCGTCGCGCCCGTGGCCGCGGCCGAGCGCACGACCGCGTCGCGCACCTCGGTCACGCCCTCCGGATCCAGATTCGCGGTCGGCTCGTCGAGAAGCAGCAGTCCGGGCCGCATCGCGAGGGCCCCGGCGAGCGCGAGGCGCTGCTTCTGACCGCCCGAGAGCGCGGTCGTCGACCGGTCGAGCGGCACGTCGAGCCCGACCGCCTCGAGCGCTGCCGGTACCCGCCGCCAGATCTCCTCGCGCGGGACGCCGAGGTTCTCGCACCCGAAGGCGACGTCGTCGCCGACGCGCGCGAGGACTACCTGGGCGTCGGGGTCCTGCAGCACAAGCCCCGCACGCCCGCGGGCCTCCGCCGCGGCGAGGCCGTCGATCGTCAGCGCGCCGGTGCTCTCGCCGTCCTCCTCGTCGCCGAGCACGCCGGCGAGGCCGCGGAGCAGCGTGGACTTCCCGGATCCGCTCGCCCCGAGCAGCAGGATGCGCTCGCCCGGCTCGATCCGCAGGTCCACCCCGCGCAGCGCCCAGCGCGAGCGCCCCGCGTGCCGCCACCCCCAGCCGCGCGCCTCGACGCGGGCGGGGGTGACGTCACGTGCGGTCACGCGGCGTCGGATCCGACAGCGCGGGCTTCCCGCCCCGCCGCGAAGCGATCGAGCGCGCCGGTCGCGGCGAGGGCGCGGACGATCACCCACGACAGCAGACCGGCGATGACGACGCCCGACACGATGGCGGACACGAAGTAGACCGCGCGCGCCTCGAACGCCAGCGCGGCGACCGAGGAGAAGTTCGTGTCGAGCACGGCGACCGCGACGCCGGCGAGCGCCCCCGAGGTGAGCGCGCCGAGCAGACGCCAGTTGGCGTAGAGCAGCAGCGCGAAGCCGAGCTCGGCCGCGACACCCTGGACGAGGCCCCAGACCAAGGTCAGGAAGGCCCACTGGGTGCCGAGCGCCATCGACACCACGGCGGCCACGACCTCGGTGAAGAGCGCGGCGCCGGGCTTGCGGATGACGAGCCCGCCGAGCACGCCGGCGAAGAGCCAGCCGCCGGCGAGGAGGCCCGAGAGCCCCGGGGTGAATGCGAGCAGACTGTCGAGGCCCGGCCAGGCGAGGCCCCACAGCCAGAAGACGACACCGGCGGCGACGCCGATGACGCTGGCGACGACGATGTCGACGACGCGCCAGGTGCGGCGGCCCGACGGCTTTGTGGTGTCCTTGGCGATGGACGCAGACGTGGACGTGTTCATCTCTCTCCTCCCTGCGCCGGCATGATCCGGGTCAGGTTCGACGGTCGAAGCGCGGTTCGCTTCCTCTCAGCCCGGCTCGCCGGACTCCCGTGGTGTTGGTGGAGATTCTATGACCAGCGCGGCGCGCTCGCTGACCAGCGGATCTCCGGCAACTCCCGGGCATCCGCAGGTACCGTAATCGGGTGGCCCCCGACGAACTCCCCCCGCGCGGCGCGCTCGATGCGAGCGCCGCAGGCGACGCGGCGCCCACGCGCGCCGCGGAGACCGCCGACGATGCGACCGCGCGCCGCGAGCCGGCAGCACCGGATGACGCCCTCGGCGCGACCCAGGCGCTCGATGTCGCCGGGCTGATCGAGCTCGAGAAGCGCGCGATCCGGCGGGCGGTGTCGGCCGACGAGCTCGACCCGCAGCCCCAGCCCATGCCCGGCGGACGTCGCGCGCGCCGCGAGACGGCGATCGTGATCGAGGCGCTCGGCCTCGAGAACCCGGCCCCGAAGGCATCCGGATCCCCCGCGCCACGGCCCGAGCCGGTCGCGCTGACGACCGCCGCGCTCGCGTGGGTCGATCCGGCCGCGATCGCGGCGCGCCCCGCGCCGGCGGCCCTCAGCACCTCGCCGCACGTTCCCGCCACCGCCGACCTGCTGCCGCCCGTGCGCGACGGCCGCCGCGCATCGGTGGCCGCGCCGCTGCTGACGGCAGGCGCGCTGGCGATCGCCTACGTCGCCGGCTGCGCGCTGTGGCCGCTCGGCGCGGTGGAGCCCACCGTGGCCGAGGCGACCGTGCAGCCCGCCGCGGGCAAGCCGCTGGGCGTGACGTGGCCCGTCGACGGCTCGGCCGCCCTCGGCGCCGAAGGCCTCGGCACCGTCGCCGCCTCGGGTGAGGCGGCAGCTCCCATGGCGAGCATCACGAAGCTCGTCACCGCGATGATGATCCTCGAGAAGGCGCCGCTCGGCGTCGGCGAGGACGGCCCGTCCTACTCGTTCACGGCCGAGGACAGCCAGCTCTACTGGCAGTACCGGTACCAGAACGAGTCAGCGCTGGATGTGCCGATCGACGGCACGCTCACCGAGCGCCAGCTGCTCGAGGGCATCCTTGTCGGCTCCGCCAACAACTACGTCGACCGGCTCACGACCGAGCTGTGGGGCTCGAAGGACGCGTTCGTGCTGGCCGTGCCGGAGTGGCTCGAGGCGCACGGGCTCTCCGGGATCACGATGGTGGATCCGAGCGGCATCGACCCCGAGAACACCGCCACCCCCGCGGCGCTGATCAAGCTCGCGAGCGCGGCGATGGCCGATCCGATCATCGCCGACATCGTCGCCATGCCCGAGATCGATCTCCCCGGCGCGGGCAAGGTCGAGAACACGAACCCCCTGCTCGGCGAGCCGGGCGTCGCCGGCATCAAGACCGGCACGCTTCTGGACGGCTGGCAGGAGCAGTGGAACCTGCTCACCGCGAAGGACATCACCCTCGGCCAGACCACGGTGCGCGTCTACGCGGCCGTGCTCGGGCAGCCGGATGAGGAGGGCCGCGAGGTCGTGAGCCGCACGCTGCTGGATCAGGCGGAACAGTCGCTGCAGACGAGCCCGTCGGTCACGGCCGGCACCACGATCGCGACCGTCACCACCGAGTGGGGCGAAAGCGCCGAGGTCGTCACGACCCGGGACGCCTCGGTCATCCTGTGGGACGGCGGTCTTCCCGCGATCGAGTCGGAGTACGACATCGAGGTCGGCCTCGCCGACGGTGCCAACGTGGGCGAGTTCACCGCCACGGGCCCGTTCGACTCGACGAGCATCCCGCTCGCGCTCGAGGGCGACATCGCCGGCCCCGACCTGATCTGGCGCCTCACCCACCCTCTGGAGCTGTTCGGGCTCCAGTAGGACCGGGAACGACGAAGGGGCGACTCCATCCGGAGTCGCCCCTTCGCTGTGCGGCGTCAAGCCGTGTCGGGACCGACGGAAGCCGCGTCGGCGGGCGCACCGGCGGCGGCCGGGACGTCGACCGCGCCCGTCGCCGTGGAGACCTCCTGCGCCTCGACGGCGTCGAGGTCGACCGCGGCGTGCTCGAACTGCGACTGGTACAGGCGCCAGTAGGCGCCCTCGCGGCCGATCAGCTCGTCGTGCGTTCCCTGCTCGACGATGTCGCCGTGCTCCATCACCAGGATGAGGTCGGCGTCGCGGATCGTCGACAGACGGTGCGCGATCACAAACGAGGTGCGCCCCTGACGCAGCGCCGCCATCGCGTGCTGCAGCAGCTGCTCGGTGCGGGTGTCGACCGAGCTCGTCGCCTCGTCCAGGATGAGCACGCTCGGCCGGGAGACGAACGCGCGCGCGATCGTGATCAGCTGGCGCTCGCCCGCCGACACGTTCGCCGCGTCCTCCTCGAGCACCGTGTCGTAGCCCTCCGGCAGGGTGTGGACGAAGCGGTCGACGTAGGTCGCCTTCGCGGCCTCCATCACCTCGTCGTCCGTCGCCGACTGGCGGCCGTAGCGGATGTTCTCGCGGATCGTGCCCGAGAACAGCCACGGGTCCTGCAGCACCATGCCGGCGCGCTCGCGCACGTCGTGCCTTGTCATCTTCGAGATGTCCTGCCCGTCGAGCAGGATCTGACCGCCGTCGAGCTCGTAGAACCGCATGATGAGGTTCACGAGCGTCGTCTTGCCGGCACCGGTCGGGCCGACGATCGCGACCGTCTGCCCCGGCTCGACCCGGAACGACAGGTCGCGGATCAGCGGCTGCTCCGGCGTGTACGAGAACGAGACGTTGCGGAACTCGATCACGCCGCGCCCGTCTGGCGCGGTCGGTGCGTCCTCGGCATCCGGATCCTGCTCGTCCTCGTCGAGCAGCTCGAACACCCGCTCGGCCGACGCGGTTCCCGACATGACCGCGCTGGTCATGCCGCCGAGCTCCATGAGGGGCTGGGTGAACTGCTGCGAGTACTGCACGAACGCCTGCACGTCGCCGATGCGCAGCTGCCCGCTCGCCACCATCACGCCGCCGAGCACGGCGATGCCGGCATAGGTGAGCGATCCGATGAACTGCACGCCCGGCATCATCAGGCCCGAGAAGAACTGCGCCCGGAACGCCGCGTCGAACAGCTCGTCGTTCTCGGCGTCGAACGCCTGCTCGTTGGCCTTCTCGCGGCCGTAGACCTTCACCAGGGCGTGGCCGGAGAACGCCTCCTCGACGCGCGCGTTGAGGCGGCCGACCTTCGCCCACTGAAGCTGGAACGCCTTCTGCGAGCGCGGGCCGATGACGCCGAAGATGACGCCCATCAGCGGCAGCGCGACGAGGGCGACAAGCGCCAGCTGCCAGGAGATCGTGAACATCATGATCAGCACGCCGACCACGGTGAGGATCGACGTGACCGCGCCCGACAGCGACTGCTGCAGGGTGTTCGTCATGTTGTCGATGTCGTTCGTGACGCGCGAGATCAGGTCGCCGCGCTGCACCTTGTCGAAGTACGACAGGGGAAGGCGGTTGATCTTCGCCTCGACGCGCTCGCGCACGCGCCACATGGTGCGGACCATGATCACGTTGATCACGTAGCCCTGCACCCACTGCAGCAGCGAGGAGACGACGTACAGGGCGAGCACCCACACGATGACGCCGCGCAGCGCCATGAAGTCGATGCCGGCGCCGACCTCGAAGTGGTGCATCGCCGCGATCGTGTTGGCGAGGTCGGCCTGCCCCGCGGCGCGCAGCGCCTCGACGACCTGCTCCTGCGTCGTGCCGGCGGGGAACTGCGATCCCACCGTCAGCGACATGACGCCCTCGAACACGAGGTTCGTCGCCTCGCCGAGCACCCGCGGCGCGATGATCGACAGCACGACGCCGACGGCGCCGAGCAGCATCACCAGGCCGAAGACCCACTTGTACGGCCCCAGCAGTCCGATGAACCGGGCGAAGCTGCGCCCGAGATCCTTCGGCTTGCCGGGCGGCGGGGCATCCCATCCGCCGCCGTCCTGCCGCGCCTTCTCGGCGAGCTCGGCCTCGATGCGGGCCTGCTCGTCGTCTGCCGCCTCGTCCGGCGTGCGGTCGGTCACGGCGCTCATGCCTTCGCCCCCAGCTGCGAGTCGACGATCTCGCGGTATGTCTCGCTGCTCTCGAACAGCTCCTGATGGGTGCCGATGCCCGCCACGCGGCCGTCCTCGAGCACGAGGATGCGGTCGGCGTCGGTGATCGTCGAGACGCGCTGCGCCACGACGATCTTGGTGATGTGCGGAAGCTCACGCCACAGCGCCTGCCGCAGACGGGCGTCGGTGGTGAGGTCGAGCGCCGAGAACGAGTCGTCGAACACGAGGATGTCCGGCCGGCTCACGATCGCCCGCGCGATCGCGAGGCGCTGGCGCTGACCGCCCGACACGTTGGTGCCGCCCTGCACGATCGGCTCGTCCAGCCCCTTCGGCTTCTCGCGCACGAAGTCTGCCGCCTGCGCGATCTCGAGCGCCTCCCACAGCTCCTCATCGGTGGCGTCCTCGCGCCCGAACCGGAGGTTCGAGGCGATCGTGCCCGTGAACAGGAACGGCCGCTGCGGCACGAGCCCGATGCCGTTCCACAGCGTCTCGAGGTCGGCCTCGCGCACGTCGACGCCGTGCACCCGCACGGTGCCGCCCGTCGCGTCGAACAGTCGCGGGATCAGGTTGACGAGCGTCGTCTTGCCAGCGCCGGTCGACCCGATGATCGCCACGGTCTCGCCCGGTGCGGCGCGGAAGCTCACTCCGTCGATGACGGGCTCGTCGGCCCCGGGGTACGTGAACGACACGTTCTCGAGCTCCACCGAGCCGGGGCTCGGCATCGTCGTGACCGGCTGCGCGGGGCGCTTCAGCGAGCTGTCGACCGCCAGGACCTCGCCCACGCGGTCGGCCGACACGGCCGCGCGCGGGATCATGATCGTCATGAACGTCGCCATCATCACGCCGCCGAGGATCTGACCGACGTACTGCATGAAGGCGAACAGGGTGCCGATCTCGGTGTTGCCGTCGTTCACCTCGAACGCGCCGAACCACACCACTCCCACGACCGTGACGTTCAGCACGAGCATCACGAGCGGGAACAGCAGCACGAACAGCGAGCCGACCTTGCGGCCGACGAGGGTGATCCCGTCGTTCGCCTCGCGGAAGCGCTCCTCCTCGATGTCCTCGCGGACGAACGCGCGGACAACGCGCACGCCGGTGAGCTGCTCGCGCAGGATGCGGTTCACGCCGTCGAGCTTCGCCTGCATGCTGCGGAACAGCGGAACCATGCGGGAGATGATGAGGCCGGCGACGACGAGCAGCACAGGCACGGCGACGCCGATGATCCAGCTGAGGCCGACGTCCTGGCGGATCGCCATGATGATGCCGCCGATCGCGAGCATCGGCGCCTGCACCAGCATCGTGGCGCCCATCATCGCGAGCATCTGGATCTGCTGCACGTCGTTCGTGTTGCGGGTGATGAGGGATCCGGATCCGAACTGCGACACCTCGCGCTCGGAGAACGAGCTGACCTTGGTGAACACGTCGCGGCGGATGTCGCGACCGGTGGCCATCGCCGAGCGTGCCGCGCAGGCGGTGGCGATGATCGAGGCCACGATCTGGCCGAACGAGACGGCGAGCATCGCGAGCCCGGTGCGGATGATGAAGCCGGTGTCGCCGTTGGCGACTCCCTCGTCGATGATGTCGGCGTTGAGGGACGGAAGGTAGAGCGCGGCGAGGGCCGCGGCGAACTGGAACACGAGCACGCCGGCGAGGAGCCATCGGTAGCGCAGGAGATAACGGAAAAGGAGCTTGCCGAGCACGGGGCCTCCAGGGACGGGATCGCGCGCTGGGGCGCGCGCGAGGACGGCTCGACTCTGCCACCCCCATCCGACATTCCTCCACTGCGGGGGCCCGCTGTCCGCTGAAGGCGGAATCCGCGGGGTCGGACCCGCTCCCCGGGAGCCGGACCGAGCGGGTCCGCGGCCCGCGGTAACGTCGCTCCATGTCCCCCGAGCTCGGCTCGTCCCGCGACCCGTCGCGGGAGCGCACGATCATCCTGAACCAGCTGCTGCTGGGTCTTGTGGCGCTGCTCGCGGGCGTGATCGTCCTGCTGTCCGGCCGGTACACGGATCTCGGCTCGCTCACCATCGGGATCACGATCGTGTTCGTCACCAGCGCGTGCGCCGTGGTCGTGCGCTGGGATCGGCTGCCGCCTCTGGCCGTCGTCGCGATCCCGGTCGCGGACGTGATCGCCGTCATGTTCCTCGAGATCGCCTATCCGCTCGCGGGCATCGGTCTGCTGTGGGTGTTCCCGGTGCTGTGGGTGGCGGTGGTCTTCGGGCCGCTGATCTCCTGGTCGGTGACCCTGCTCGTGGTCGCGATCTACTGGGTCCTGCTGGCGGTGCACGGCGCCGACTCACAGCTGCGCGGCGTGATGCTGCCGCTCACGCTCGTCGCCCTCACGGCCTTCGGGCAGGTCCTCTCGCGGCGCACCACTGCCCAGCGGACCCTCCTGGCGCGACAGTCGCGCATCCTGCAGGGCGCGTTCGAGCGGGCCCGCAGCCAGGAGACGCTCGTCAGCGAAGTGCTGCACACGGTCGACTTCGGGGTGATGCGCGTCGCGCACGACGGACGGATCGCGGTCACGAACCCCGCCCACACCCGCCTCCACGGCGATCCGGATGCCCCGCTGTTCCGCGCGGACGGGGTCACGCCCCTGATGCCGGCGGAGCGTCCCCTCGCGAGGGTGATGCGCGGCGAGACGTTCGAGGCGCTCGAGCTGTGGCATGGCGAGCTCGGCAGCGGGCGCCGCGCGCTGGAGGTGACCGCACGCGAGGTGCGCGCCGACGGCGATTCGGGCATCCTGCTCGTCTCGCGCGATGTGACGGCCGAGCGAACCGCCCTCCGGGCCCGCGATGACCTGGTGGCGTCGGTCTCGCACGAGCTGCGCACCCCGCTGACCTCGATCATGGGCTATCTCGATCTCGCCCTCGACGACCCCGGCCTGCCGCCGTCCGCGCAGCGGAACCTCGAGGTCGCCGAGCGCAACACGCAGCGCCTGCTCGCCCTCGTGACCGACATGCTGTCGGCCTCGGCGCGCGCCGGTGGCGTCGACGCGCGCCTGCGCCTGACCCCCATCGACGCGGCGGCCGTTGTGCGCCAGGCGGTGGAGGCCGCGATCCCCCGCGCCGCCGAGCGCGGGATCGTGATCGAGGACGAGGGCCTCGAACCCGCCACGGCGATCGCCGACGCCGCGCGGATCCGCCAGGTCGTCGACAACCTGCTCTCGAACGCGATCAAGTACGCGCACCACGGCGGCCGGGTCTGGGTCGGCTGCACGAACGAGGGCGCGCGTGCGATCATCGCCGTGCGCGACGACGGCCCCGGCATCGCCCCCGCCGAGCAGCAACGCCTGTTCGAGCGCTTCTACCGTGCCGACGCCGTGCGGCGCTCGAGCACCCACGGGTCGGGCCTCGGGCTGTCGATCAGTCGCGACATCGTGCGCGCCCACGGCGGGGACATCCAGCTGCGCAGCGCCGTCGGAGAGGGCGCGACCTTCATCGTCACCCTCCCCGCGCCGGACCCCGCCGACGCACCCGGTGCCCCG
>NZ_JADGLL010000018.1 GCF_015235415.1 Microbacterium paludicola
CCCTCGCCCACCGCCCCACCCCGCTCGTTGAGCGAGGGCGGGGAGGGGCGCAACAAGCCGGCAACACCGCGCCGGTAGGCTCGGTCGCATGAAAACCGGTTCGGTCTGGACGATCCTCGGCGTCATCATCGCCGTCGTCATCGCGTGGTTCCTGATCGAGGTGCTGTTCTCGGTCATGTGGTTCGTCGCGAAGCTCGTGGCCGTCGCGATCATCGCCGCACTTGTGTTCTTCGCCCTGCGCTCGCTCGTCGGCAACCGGAACGGGGACTGATCCGGATGGACTTCCCGCCGCTGTCGAACAGCTTCACCGTCTCGCTTCCCGAGTGGATCCGCGACGAACTCGCGAACGTGCCCGACGTGATCCCGGACCGGGACGAGCGGATGGCGCTCGTCAACCGCCTCGCCGACCGCAACTGGCGCGAGGGGAACGGCGGACCGTTCGCCGCACTCATCGCCGAGACCGACACCGGACGCATCGTGTCGGTCGGCGTGAATGTCGTGCTCGCCACGAACATCTCCCTCGGTCACGCCGAGGTCACCGCGATCGGCATGGCCCAGACCCGGCTCGGCGCGTGGGACCTCGGCGGCGTCCGCGCCGACGGCACCCCGCAGCCCGCGCACGAACTGCTCGTCAACTGGCGCCCCTGCGTGCAGTGCTACGGCGCCGCCATGTGGTCGGGCATCCGCACCCTCGTCCTCGCCGGCTCCGGCCCCGAATGCGAGGAGCTCACCACCTTCGACGAAGGCCCCATGATCGACGACTGGGCCGCCGCGTTCGAGGATCGCGGCATCCGGGTCATCGAGGGGATCCGGCGTGAGGAGGCGGTGGACGTGTTCCGCGCCTACCGGGACGCCGTCGATGGCGGCACGGTGACGGTGTACAACGCGCGATCTGGGGAGTAACCGGTCAGCGAGGGGCTCCCGCCCGTGGGGGACGGCGTCTTAGAGTGAGGCATGGAGCCTTCGCTTTCGATGTCACGGACCGGAACCATGGTCGCCGTCGTCGGATCCGCCTCCGATGAGGTGCTTGACAGCCTCGACGGCGTAGACGGGATCGAGACCCTGTCGCTGCGCGACACCGAGCCCGCACTCGCCACCCGCCGCATCGCCGCCGCCACGCGCCCGTGGATCGTCCACAACGCCGACCCCCTCGAACACGTCGCGGCCGCCTGGGTCGAACTGTTCGAGGAGCGCTCGACCCTCGGCACACTCGAACTCGAAGTGCAGCAGGCACTCGAGCACTTCGCCGGCGGCACCGCGGTGATGCCCGACTACTACATCGTGCTGGAGCCCGAAGAGGCATCCGACACCTGGCGTCACTGGTGGTGCGGCGCGCTCGGACACCGCGCCCCGCGGCGCATCCTGCCCTCGCGGGCACCCGACTCTCCCCGCGACCGGGCGATCCGGCAGCTGCTGCGGGCCCTGCCGGCGTCGCGCCCGTGGCCCGAGCCGGCGAGCTGGCTGCCGGGGCTTCCGTTCGAGATCCCGGATCGGGTCGGGTTGCGGGATCGGGTCGAGGAGGACTGAGAGCCAGGCGGGTTGCGCCCGCGGGGGTGTTGCGCGTTTCGACTCGCTTCGCTCGCTCAACGACCGCGGGAGTCCCGGTCCGAGAGGGTCACCGGGTCCAGGATGACGCGGCGGTGGTCGCGCATCCAGACGACGCCGTGCTCGCGGCGCTCGGCGCGCGTCGCGAAGCGGTAGCGGTAGGCGACGACGCGGATCCACCGCGGACGCTCACCGCCGAACGGGTCGACGCGCAGCAGCCGCAGCGTCGCGCGATCCGCCTGCAGCAGCTTCACGATCAGCGCGCGGAACCAGTCCTCGAGGCGCCGCCCTAGCGGCAGGAACCACATCAGCCAGTCGAGCCGCAGGTGGTATGGCGCGAACTGGCGCGGGATCCGCCGCTCGTCGCCCGGCTTCCCCTTGAACTCGTACTCCCGCCACTCGGCGCGCGTGGGATCCTCGCTCACCGTGCCCTGGATGATCCACTCGATCCGCTGCTTCGTCACCGTGCCGAACGCGCCATAGGCGTTGGCGAGGTTCCAGCGGTTGAACGCCGCGTTCATCTGCTGGTTCGACGAGAACAGGTTGCGCACCGCGGGCACGCTCAGCACCACGTACAGCACCGTCACCGCGCCGGTGATGACGAGCCAGTACAGCGGGATGTCCCCGCTCGGGCGCAGGACGCCGGGCGCCGCGACAGCCGCGAACGCCAGCACGATCGTCGACCAGTTCAGCCAGGCGAAGTTGCCGGTCACCACAAGCCACAGCTGCGACAGGATCAGGATCGCCGCCGCCACCGTGCCGATTACCTGCGGGACCCGATCCGGAATCCACAGCCCCAGGACCGGCGCGAACAGCAGCCACGGCACGACGAGCTGCGCGAAGTGATTGCCGAGCACCTCGCCCTTGTGCACCCAGCGCGGAAGCAGGTGTGCCTGGCGGCTGAACGGCCCCGGCATCGGCTGCGTTTCGTGGTGGTAGGTCAGGGCGGTGAGATCGCGCCACTCGCGCCCGCCGCGCATCTTGATCATCCCCGCGCCGAACTCGAGCCGGAACACAAGCCACCAGAACAGCACGAGGACGTGCACGGTGGGCGGCTGATCGGCCGATCCGAGGAACGCCGCGAGGAACCCCGCCTCGAGCAGCAGCATCTCCCAGCCGAAGCCGTAGAACGTCTGGCCGATCGACACGATCGACATGTATCCGCCCCACAGCGCGAGGAAGCACAGCATCGGCACCCACGGCGGGCCGAGCTGCGGCACACCCGCGACGAGGAGCGACGAGATCAGGATGCCGCCCACGCAGAGCGCGGCGAGGCGGCGATCCGTGTACCGGATCAGGCGGAACAGCGTCGGGCGGATGAGCTTCGCCGCGTGCGGCGACGACGCTGCCCAGTCGAGCAGCTCGGGCGCGGGGAGGAGACCGCGCTCGCCGAGCAGCACGCGGAACTGGTTCAGGCTGGAGAGGAACGCGACGAAGAACAGCGCCGCGATGCCGCGCTGCAGCACCTCGCGCGCGAGCGCGAAGTCGGGGGCCGCGAAGCCTTCCATGGCAGAAGGCTAGGGCGGGGCGCGCGAGGGGCGCGCGGGGGTTGACGCGCGGGGTGCGGCGGCGTGCGGCGGGTCAGCCGGCGAACTGGGGGAGGGCCTCGTCAAGCTCGGCGAGCCAGGCGCGGGCGTTGCCGTCAGACGGTGCGCGCCAGTCGCCGCGCGGCGAGAGCGAACCCGACGGGGCGACCTTCGGGCCGTTCGGGATCGCCGAGCGCTTGAACTGCGCGAAGCCGAAGAAGCGCTTCAGGAAGACCTTCTCCCACTTCACGATCGTCTCGAGGTCGTAGCCGAAGCGCGCATCCCGCGGGAAGCCCACGGGCCACTCGCCGGCATCCGGATCCGACCACGCATGCATCGCGAGGAATGCGATCTTCGACGGCCGGTAGCCGAAGCGCAGGATGTGGTGGAGCGAGAAGTCGTGGAGCGCGTACGGGCCGATCGTCGACTCGGTCGACTGCACCTCGCCGTCCTGGCCGGCGGGGACGAGCTCGGGGCTGATCTCGGTGTCGAGCACCGACTGCAGCACCTCCGCCTCCTCGGGCGAGACACCCTGCGCCTCGCCCTCGGCGACGACCCACCGGATCAGGTGCTGCATCAGCGTCTTCGGCACGCCCGAGTTCACGGCGTAGTGGCTCATGTGGTCGCCGACGCCGTACGTCGCCCAGCCGAGCGACAGCTCGGACAGGTCGGACGTGCCGACCACGATGCCACCGTGGTGGTTCGCCAGGCGGAAGAGGTAATCGGTGCGCATCCCCGCCTGCACGTTCTCGAACGTGACGTCGTACACGGGCTCGCCCCTGCCGAACGGATGCCCCAGCTGCGCGAGCATCTCGGTCGCCGCCGGCCGGATGTCGATGGTCTCGATCGACGCGCCGACCGACTCGGCGAGCCGGATCGCGTTCGACTTCGTGTGGTCGCTGGTCGCGAAGCCGGGCATCGTGTACGCCAGGATGTCGCTGCGCGGCCGGCCCATCCGATCCATCGCCCGCGCGATCACGAGCAGCGCGTGCGTCGAGTCGAGGCCGCCGCTCACGCCGATCACTGGCTTCGGGTCGCCGATCGCCCGCATGCGCTGCATGAGCCCCGCGACCTGGATGTTGAACGCCTCGTAGCAGTCCTGCGCGAGGCGGGCGGGGTCGTCCGGCACGAACGGGAAGCGGTCGAGGTGTCGCTTCAGGCCGACGTCGCCGGTCGGGGGGTTCAGCGTGAAGGCGATCGTGCGGAACTGCGCGTCCTCGGCCCGGCGGTTGTCGTCGAACGTGCCCTGCCGGATCCTGTCCTGGCGCAGGTGGTCGAGGTCGACGTCGGCGACCGAGCGGCGGGGGCCATCCGGGAACCGCTCGGTCTCGGCGAGTAGGTTGCCGCCCTCGTAGATCATGGTCTGGCCGTCCCACGACAGGTCGTTCGTCGACTCGCCCATGCCGGCGGCGGCATAGACGTAGGCGGCGAGGCAGCGCAGCGACTGCGACTTGCACAGGTCCTTGCGGTCCTCGGCGCGGGCGATCGTGATCGGGCTTCCCGAGAGGTTCAGCAGCACGGTCGCGCCCGCGAGGGCGGCGTGGGCGGACGGCGGGATGGGAACCCAGACGTCCTCGCACACCTCGGCGTGCACCGTGAGACCCGGGATGTCCGTCGCCTCGAAGAGCAGATCCGGGCCGAACGGCACCTCCGCACCGGCAACGGCGATCGTTCCGCGCTGGTCGTCGCCCGGGGCGTACCAGCGGCGCTCGTAGAACTCGCGGTACGTCGGCAGGTACGACTTCGGCGCGACCCCCAGCACGACGCCGCGGTGGATGATCACCGCGCAGTTGTAGATGCGGTTGCGGTGGGCGAGCGGGGCTCCCACGACGATGACCGGCAGCAGCTCGGCCGACTCGCGCGCGATGCGGGCGATCGCCTCCTGCACCGCGTCGAGCAGCGCATCCTGCATCACGAGGTCGTCGATCGCGTAGCCCGACAGGCACAGCTCGGGGAAGACCGCGACGGCGACGGCGTCGTCGTGGCACTCGCGCGCGCTGTCGAGCACGTGCTGCGCGTTGGTCGCGGGGTCGGCGATGGCCAGCGGGATCGTGCACGCCGCGACGCGGGCGAAGCCGTGGCGGTAGGCGCTGCCGAAGTCGAAGTCGCTCACGCGTCCAGTCTGGCACGCGGGGTCGGACGGGCGACGGTCGCTCCCGGTCAGAGCAGGCGGCGCGCGCTCGCCCAGGCGGTGAGCTCGTGGCGGGACGACAGCTGAAGCTTCCGCAGCACCGCCGACACGTGCGACTCGACGGTCTTGATCGAGATGAACAGGTCGGTCGCGACCTCCTTGTAGGCGTAGCCGCGGGCGATGAGGCGCATCACCTCCTGCTCGCGTGCCGAGAGCCGGTCGAGCTCGTCATCCGTCGCGGCCGTCTCTCCCGCGGCGGCGCCGAACGCGTCGATCACGAAGCCCGCAAGCCGCGGCGAGAACACCGCGTCGCCGTCGGCGACGGTCCGCACGGCGCGCGACACCTCCGATCCGGATGCGCCCTTTGTGATGTAGCCGCGGGCGCCGGCGCGGATCACGCGCACGACATCCTCGGCCGCATCCGACACGCTGAGCGCCAGGAAGCGGGTCGCGGGGGAGAGGGGCGCCGCCCGGCGAAGCACCGCCTCGCCGCCCGTCGCCTCGTTCTCGGCGCCCGGCATGTGGACGTCGAGCAGCACGACGTCCGGCTGCCACTCGGCGATCACGGCGACGGCCTCGGCGACATCCGCCGCCTCACCGACGACCTCGATCCCCGGATCCAGGTCGTGGCGCAGGCCGGAGCGGAAGATCGAGTGGTCGTCGACGATCACCACGCGCAGGTCAGCCACGGGCGCCTCCCGCCGGGTAGCGGATGTGCACCTGCGTGCCGGTGTCCCCGGCGCCGGGCGTGACCGTCGCCGATCCGCCGATCCTGCGCAGCCGCCCGATGATCGACTCGCGCACGCCGAGGCGGTCGGCGGGAACCTCCTGCGGGTCGAAGCCCGGCCCGCGGTCGCGGACGTAGACGTCGACCGAGCCGGGGGAGCCCTCGATGTAGACCGAGACCTCGCCGCCCGCGTGACGCGCGGCGTTGAGCATCGCCTCGCGCGCCGCCGCGGCGACCTCGCCGCTCGCGCGCTCGGTGGACGTGCCGGCGGAGACGACCGTCATGACGACCTCGTAGTCGAGCTCGAGGGCCGACCCGTAGTCGCGAAGGTCGGTCGCCAGGTCGCTGTCGGCGGGGGTGTCGCCGTCGTACAGCCAGGCGCGCAGCTCGCGCTCCTGTGCGCGGGCGAGGCGGCCGACCTCGCTCGACGCGCCCGCGCGGTTCTGGATGAGCGCGAGCGTCTGCAGGACGGAGTCGTGGAGGTGCGCGGCCATCTCGGCGCGGTGCTCGTCGCGGATCGACTTCACCCGCGCGGTCTGCAGCTCGCGGAGCCGGGCGACGAGGTTCGGCGTCCAGACCGCTGCCGCGCAGACCATCGCGCCGAGGGAGCTGACGAGCATCATGAACTGGAAGTTGCCGCGTCCGTTGTCGGCCGCGCCGAGGAACAGCGGCACGGCGGCGAGGGCCAGCGCCGTCGCGACGATCCGCACGGCGATGTCGTGCCGCGCGCCACGCGCCGGATCCCGGCGGTCGACGAGGGCCGACCAGATCCCGGCGGCGAGGGCGAGCCCGACGCCCAGGTAGACGGGGATCAGCGTCGCCGGCGGAACCCACGCGGGCCCCATGCCGTTGTGGTAGCGGCCGATCGAGAGGAACAGCAGCAGCGCCGAGGCCCCGAGCAGCAGCGCCGCGACGGGAACGCGCCGCGTGGCGCTCGTGGGCGCCGGCTCGGCGGGCACGAGCGCCCACAGCCAGAGGTAGAGGAGGGCGCCGACGCCCCAGACCGCGGTGGTCGCGATGAACAGCGCCCGCACGGTGCCCACGGGCCAGCCGAGGTGCCGCGCCACGCCCGTGCTGACACCGGAGAGCACGACGTCGTGTGGCCGCACAAGCGGGACGCCGGATCGCGCGCCCACCGCACTCGAGAGAACCGTCATGTCCTCATGTAACCACCGCCGTCGCCCGCCTGACGGGGCTTTGGGGGTGCGGTCAGGGATGTCCCTCATGTCGCTGAGGTGCCCCCGGGCCGCACGATTGACTCATGACCCAGAACACCGTTCCCGCCGCGGAGCCCGAGACGCCGCAGCGTCCGCCCGCCGCGCCGGCGACGCCCGCGCAGGACGCCGAGGGCAGGTTCTTCACCTGGCTGCGCGACCTCGGCCTCGTGCGCGACGGCGGCTGGCTCGGCGGAGTGTGCGCCGCGATCGCCGAGCGGACCGGGATCGATCCGCTGATCGTGCGCGGCATCGTCGTCGCGGTCACCGTGCTCGGCTTCCCCGGCCTGTGGCTGTACGCCCTCGCCTGGGCGCTCCTTCCCGACGGGTCCGGCCGGATCCCGCTGCAGATGCGCGCCGGATCCGCTCCCGCGCTGCTCGGCGTCGCCGCCACCTTCGCGGTGGGCCTGCTCGCGCTGTGGCTCGGCAACACCCTGTTCGAGGCGATCCTGTACTCGGGTTCGGACGGCTGGTTCCGCTCGGCGATCGAGGCGGGCCTCTGGCTCGCGGCGCTCGGCGCGATCGCCGTTGTCCTCATCCTCATCTTCCGGCGCAGGTCGGAACATCCGCTCCCCCACCCGGGGGCCGACGGCGCGGTGTCGGGCACAGCCGCCGTCTCGGGCGGGGTGGCCTTCTCTGTCGGGTCAGAGAATCGCGCCACCCCGCCCCCATTCCTTCCCGAGCCGCCCGAGCCGCTCGCCACCGAGCTGGCAACCGAGGCGGACCTCGAGACGTGGCGCCAGCAGCACGCCGCCTGGCGCGAGCAGCACGAGCAGTGGCGCCGGCAGCAGGCGGGCGGCGAGCAGGCCGCCTACGCCGAGGAGCGCGCGCGCCGCGCCGCCGAGCGGGCCGCGTTCCGGGCCGAGGCCGCGCGCGTGCGGGCAGAGCGGCGGGCGTCGAAGCCGCGGACGTCCGTGGCATTCGTGGCGATCGCGTTGGGCGCGGCGCTCGTGGCGGCGACGATCGTGTGGCTCGCGTTCCAGCCGGAGGCGCCCGAGCGCGCCCTGCCGGCCGCGGTGCTCGGGGCGGCGGCGGTCGCCGGCCTGGCGATGGTCGTCGCCGGGATCCTCCGGCGGCGCAGCGGGTTCCTCGCGGCGGTGGCGGCGGTGCTGCTTGTCATCGGCGGCTCAGGGTCGGTGCCGTATCTCCTCCGCGACCTGACGGGGCCGGATCGGTATGTTCCACTGAACCAACCGGACGAATCGATCGCTCAGCCCTTCGGCTATCTCACGCTCGAGGCGGGAGGCAACTACGACGATCCGGGGATCAGCCGCATCGAGAAGGGCACGGGGGCGATCACGATCGTTGTGTACCCCGGAATCGACGTCGAGTTCAGGACAACCGGCGATCGCGGGTCCGTCACCGTGAACTACTGGAGCGGCAACGGAATGGAACTCGTGCGGGACGAGATCGTGCAGGCGCGCGACGGCGCCTTCACCTGGTCGTACAACGACGAGGACACGTCCCGCACCCGGACGATCGTGCTGGATCAGCAGGAGGTCCAGGTCAACATCGAGGTGCAGAGGGCGGAACGATGAGCGACACGAAGACTCAGCCGGGGACCCGCTGGGCCGGAATCGTCTGGGGTGCCCTCTTCGCGCTCGCCGCGGGGGCGGGCATCCTGATCCTTGCCGTCCCGGATCCGGATGCAGTCGCCGGCTGGATCCGGCCGATGCTGTTCGGTCTGCGGCCCGAGTGGTTCGGCGCGGTTGTGCCCCTCACCATCGGCGCGCTCGTCATCGCGCTCGGCGTGTACTTCGTCGTGCGGCGCGAACGAGGGCGACCGGCGCCTGCCGCGGCCGTCGAGGCGGACGCGGCGCAGGACGCCTGAGCGCCGGCATCGGGCGCGGGGGCGGGATCCGCGCAGCGTCGGCTGAGCGGGGTTGGGCACACGCGCGTCAATGTCAGAACCCCCATCTAGCCTCGGAACGTGAGATACATCGAGTCCGAAGCCCGCGTCGTCTGGAGCGCCAGCGACCTCAAGGCGGCCGCCGAGTGCGAATTCGCGTGGCTGCGGGCGCTCGATGCGAAGCTCGGCCGCATCCCCGCGGTCGAGGAGCCCGAGGACGAGATGCTCGAGCGGGCGGCCCGCCTCGGCGACCGGCACGAGGAGCAGGTGCTCGAGCGGTACCGCGAGGAGTTCGGCCCCCGCGTGGTCGAGATCGCCCGGGCGTCGTCGTCGGACGCCGACGCGATGGCCGTCGCGCTCGAGGCGACGATCGCCGGGCTGCAGGATCCGGATGCCCGGATCGTCTTCCAGGCGGCGTTCTCGACGCACGAGTTCGTCGGGTTCGCCGACTTCCTCAAGCGCGACGACGACGGGCGCTGGCGCGTGCAGGACTCGAAGCTCGCGCGGCGGGCGAAGGTCACCGCGCTCATGCAGCTCGCCGCGTACGTCGATCAGCTCGATCGGCTCGGCATCCCGCGCTCCGATGAGGTCGACCTGCTGCTCGGCGACGGCACGACCTCGACGCACCTCGTGGCCGACCTCATGCCGCTCTTCTTCGTGCGCCGCGCGCGACTGCGGGCCCTCATCGCCGACCGCCGCCTCGACCTCGGCGTCGTCGGCGACCCCATCGCGTGGGCAGACCCGCGCGGCGACCTCGGCGTTGTCGCGTGCGGGCGCTGCGCGACGTGCGAGCAGGAGGTCGTCGCCACGCGCGATGTGCTGCTCGTCGCGGGGATGCGTCCCGTCCAGCGCGAGCGGCTCCGGGCCGCGGGCATCCGGACGATCGACGACCTCGCCGCCGCCGAGCACGGGCCCCAGGGGATGAACCCCGACACGTTCGCCGGCCTGCGCACGCAGGCCCGGCTGCAGCTCGCGTCCCCGGCCGGGGTCCCGGATCCGTCCGGCGAGTCCGAGACGGCCGCGCCGCTGTACGAGGTGGTGCTGCCCGAGGCCCTGGCGACGATGCCGCGACCCGATCTCGGCGACATCTTCTTCGACTTCGAGGGCGACCCGCTCTACACCGAGCCCGGCGCCGGCGCCGACCGGTGGGGGATCGACTACCTGTTCGGCTGGACCGACCTGCAGGAGCAGTACACGCCGCTGTGGGCGCACACGTTCGCCGAGGAGAAGGAGGCGCTCGAGCGCTTCTGCGACTTCGTCGCCGCCCGCCGGGCCGCCCACCCGGGGATGCACATCTACCACTACGCGCCGTACGAGCCGACGCATCTCGCCGCCATGGCCGCGCGACACGGCGTGCGCGAGGCGGACGTCGACCGGATGCTGCGCGACGAGCTGTTCGTCGATCTGTACCCGATCGTGCGGCGGGCCCTGCGGGTCGGCTCGCGGTCGTACTCGATCAAGAAGCTCGAGCCGCTGTACATGGGCGAGGAGGTGCGCACGCAGGACGTCAAGCAGGGCGGCGACTCGATCCTCCGCTACGTGGAGGCGCGCGAGCTGCTGGCCGCGGGCGACGAGCCGGCGGCGCGGGCGATCCTCGACGACCTGGCCGACTACAACCGCTACGACTGCGTCTCGACGCGGCGCCTGCGCGACTGGCTCGTCGAGCGCGCCCGCGAGACGCGGATGCTCCCGGCCCGCCCCGACGAGCTCGAGGCCTTCACCTACGAGCCGTCGCCCCTCGCTCTCGCTCTGACCGCGCGGGCGGCCGACGGCGATCCGGATCATCCCGACGCGGTGGCGCTGCGCCTCGGCGCCGCGGCGATCGACTACTACCCGCGCGAGCGCAAGAGCTTCTGGCAGGGGCACTTCCAGCGTCTGCGCGAGCCGCTGTCGCTGTGGGCGGACACCCGCGACGTGATCGCGATCGACGCCGCCCGCGCCCGCGTGCTTCACGACTGGGACGTGCCCGAGGGCGGCCGCGCGGTGCGCCGCATCGTCGAGCTGCGCGGTGACGTCGCCCCCGGAACGCGGCTGAAGGAGGGCGCGCAGCCGTTCGTGCTCTACGGACGACCGGCGCCCTTCCAGGCGGACGCCTCCTCGCGGTGGATCCACGTCGCCCGCAGCGTCGAGGTCGTCGCCGAGCTCGACGACGGCGTCGTGGTGTCGGAGACCTCGATCGGCGGGATGACGTGGGATGCGCTGCCGCTTGCCGTCACCCCCGCAGCGCCGCCGCAGGCGGGAAACCAGCAGAAGTCGATCGACGCCTGGGCCGAGGCGCTGCTCGCGAGCGGCGGCTTCCCCGCCGACCCGGCAACCGACATCCTGCGACGACGCCCGCCCCGCACCCGCGGCGGCGCTCTGCCCGCGCCGGAGGGCGACGACGTCGCCGCGATCGTCGCGGCCGTCCGCGACCTCGACCGCAGCTACCTCGCCGTGCAGGGCCCTCCCGGCACGGGCAAGACCTACGTCGGCTCGCACGTGATCGCGAAGCTGGTGACCGAGCACGGCTTCAAGGTGGGCGTCGTCGCGCAGTCGCACGCGGTCGTCGAGAACATGCTCGACCGGGTCGTCGGCGCCGGGGTTCCCGCCTCGCTCGTCGGCAAGGCGCTGAAGTCGGGCGCCGCGGGGGCCGAGCCGTCCTTCACGGTGATCCAGAAGAACGGCGTCCCCGGCTTCGCGGCCGAGCGGCCCGGCGGCTACGTGATCGGCGGCACCGCGTGGGACTTCGCCCACGAGGCGCGGGTTCCCCGCGGCAGCCTCGACCTCCTCGTGATCGACGAGGCAGGCCAGTTCTCCCTCGCCTCGACCATCGCCGTCTCGCTCGCCGCCACCCGCCTGCTGCTGCTCGGCGACCCGCAGCAGCTGCCGCAGGTGAGCCAGGGCACCCACCCCGAGCCGGTCGACACGTCGGCGCTCGGCTGGGTGATGGACGGCGAGCAGGTCATCCCAGCCACGCACGGCTACTTCCTCGCTCGCTCGTGGCGCATGCACCCCGCCGTGTCCGCCGCGGTGTCCGGCCTCTCGTACGCCGGCAGGCTCGCCTCGCACGAACCTGCGGCACTGCGGGCGATCGAGGGCGTCGAACCCGGCCTGCACGTCCTGCCCATCCGGCACCACGGCAACGCGACAGAGTCGCCCGAGGAGGCGGCGGAGGTCGTCCGGATCGTGCGCGAGGTCGTCGGTCGGGCGTTCACCGACATCACAATCGGCGACGGTGGCACCGCGTCCCCGTGCCCGCCGCGCGCGCTCACCCCGGCCGATGTGATCGTCGTCGCGCCCTACAACGCGCAGGTGCAGTGCGTCGAGCAGGCCCTCGCCGAGGCGGGCTTCGGCGACGTGCGGGTCGGCACCGTCGACCGGTTCCAGGGTCAGGAGGCGGCCGTGTCGATCGTCACGCTTGCGGCCTCGAGCGGCCGGGACGCGCCCCGCGGATCCGACTTCCTGCTGCTGCAGAACCGGCTCAACGTGGCCGTGTCGCGCGCGATGGTCGCGGCGTACCTGATCCACTCGCCGGCGCTGCTCGACGACCTGCCCCGGCACGCCGACGGCGTCGCCCGGATGAGCGCGTTCGCGCGGCTCGTCGGCGCCGACGTGGCCGAGCAGGCCGCCGTGGGCGCGCCCGTCACCTGAACCTCGGTCATCCACCGTCCGGGCATCTGCCCCGCCTGATCCAGAGCTCGCACCGGCGCGGCGCGCATGCGCGAGCCGCGACGCACGTCTGACGCGCGGGATCCGGTGCGGATCGGCCCTACGGTCCAGGGGAGGGGCCGGACGACACCGGAACTCCAGGGGAGCTCGCGGGCGTCTCGACTCGGTCGCTCCGCTCCCTCGCTCAACGAGCAAGGGAGGGGAAGCGGATCAGACGGTGCCGTAGAGGCGGTCGCCCGCGTCGCCGAGACCGGGCACGATGTAGCCCTTCTCGTTCAGGCGCTCGTCCAGCGCACCGAGCACGAGCGTGACGTCGCGGCCGTTCACCTGCTTCTGGATCGCGTTGACGCCCTCGGGGGAGCCGAGCAGGCAGACGGCCGTGACATCCTGCGCACCGCGCTTGAAGAGGAACTCGATCGCCGCGCCGAGCGATCCACCGGTCGCGAGCATCGGGTCGAGCACGAAGCACTGGCGGTCGCTGAGGTCGTCGGGAAGGCGCTCGGCGTAGGTGACCGGCTCGAACGTCACCTCATCGCGGGCCATGCCGAGGAAGCCGACCTCGGCGGTGGGAATGAGCTTGACCATTCCCTCGAGCATGCCGAGGCCCGCACGCAGGATGGGAACCACGAGCGGCTTCGGGTCGCCGATCTTCACACCCGTCGTCGTGGTGACCGGCGTCTCGATCTCGAACGGCTCGACCCGCACGTTGCGCGTCGCCTCGTACGCGAGGAGCGTCATGAGCTCCTCGGTGAGCTGACGGAACACCGGCGACGGGGTGTTCTTGTCGCGCAGCACGGTGAGCTTGTGCGTGATGAGCGGGTGGTCGGCGACGTGCAGGCGCATGGGTCAAGGCTAGCGGCGACGATCGCCGCGGACTCAAGGCAAACCGTAGGCTGCGCTCCGGGCGCGGCCGCCGGATAACTAGGCTCGGGGCATGGTCCCGAGCGAGCGCGACGACGCGGCGATGCAGCGCGCGCTCGCGCTCGGCGCCGAGGCCGCGCGGGAGGGCGAGGTGCCCGTCGGCGCGCTCGTCCTCGACCCGGCGGGCGAGGTGATCGGCACCGGCCGCAACCGGCGCGAGCGCGACCACGATCCCTCCGCTCATGCCGAGGTCGTCGCGATGCGCCAGGCCGCCCGCGCGATCGGGTCCTGGAACCTCGAGGGCTGCACGCTCGTCGTCACCCTCGAGCCGTGCCTGATGTGCGCGGGCACGCTGCTGCAGGCCCACATCTCGCGCGTCGTGTTCGGGGCCTGGGACGACAAGGCCGGGGCCGCAGGATCGGTGTACGACGTCGTGCGCGATCGTCGCCTTCCGGTACGCGCCGAGGTCGTCGGCGGCGTGCGGGAAGCCGAGGCGCAGGCGCAGCTGCGGGAGTTCTTCGCCGCCCGCCGCTGAGCCGGCGGCGACATCCGGCGATAGCGTGAGCGCATGCTCATCGCCGCCGTCGTGCTCGCGGGCCTCGCCGCGCTCGTCCACGTCTACATCTTCGTGCTCGAGACCCTGCGCTGGGAGGCGCCGCGCACGCGGCAGATCTTCGGCACGAGCGAGCAGGATGCCCGCATCACGCGGCCGCTCGCGGCGAACCAGGGCGTCTACAACCTGATGCTCGCGATCGTCACGGCCGTCGGCATCGCACTCGTCTTCGCTGTCCCCGCGGCCGGCATCGCGCTGATCCTCGCCGGCACCGGATCGATGCTCGGCGCCGCGCTCTACCTCGCCGCCTCCGACCGCACGAAGCTCCGGGCGGCGACCACGCAGGGTGTGTTCCCGCTGATCGCGGTGGTGCTCACGCTGGTCGCCCTCGTCGTCGGATGAGCCGGATCTCGCCCTACGAACGCGCGCTCGGCGAGCGGATCGACCAGCTTCATCCGACGCTGCGGCGCTACTTCTCCTCGGTGCCGGAGGGCCACGTCGGCCGCGGCGAGGGGGTGTTCGACGCTACCGGAGCACCGCGCCCGTGGACGCGGCCGCTGCTCGCCCTGCTTCAGCCCTTCGGCGCGGTCTACGGCGGGTGGGGCCGGGACGTCCCGTTCCGGATCACGAACCGCCTCGAGGGTGGCAGGGCCGTCAGCGAGCGCCTCTTCGGGTTCCCGCGCGGCGAGTGGACGATGCGCGACAGCGTCGGGCTGAACGCGCACGGGCGCCTGGTCGACGAGGTCGGCGCCCCGATCGGCGTCGTCGCGAGCTTCGATCTCGACGTGCGAGACGGCGGCCTCCGCCTCACCAGCCGCGCTGTCGGCATCCGGATCGGACGAGTGCGGATGCGCCTGCCGAGGTTCGTCTCGCCCGTCGTGACCGTGAACGAGGGGTTCGACGCGGCTTCGGGCCGGCAGCGCATCCGGTTGACGGTGGACGCACCGCTGGTCGGTCGGATCTACCAGTACGGCGGCTCGTTCGCCTACCGCATCGAGGAGGAATCATGACCGGCGGACGTGTGGTGATCGGCGGGGCATCCGGCTTCATGGGCACCTATCTCGCGCGGCGATACCGCGCGGCCGGGCGCGAGGTCGTGACGATCTCGCGGTCGGGAGCCGACCTCACGTGGGACGACGAGGAAGGGATCGCCGCGGCCGTCGACGGCGCCGCCCTCGTGATCGGCCTCGCCGGCAAGAGCGTGAACTGCCGGTACACCCCCGAGAACCGGGCCGAGATCTTCCGCTCGCGCGAGGTGACCACCGCGGCCCTCAGCCGCGCGATCGCCAGAGCCGAGACGCCTCCGCCGCTGTGGGTCAACTCGTCGACCGCCACGATCTACCGCCACGCCGAGGACCGCCCGATGACGGAGAGCGGCGGCGAGCTCGGCACGGGATTCTCCGTCGAGGTGGCGAAGGCGTGGGAACGGGCCCTGTTCGCCGACGACCTGCCGGGAACGCGCCGCGTAGCCCTGCGCAGCGCGATCGTGCTCGGCGACGGCGGGGTGTTCGGCACCCTGCGCCGGCTCGCGCGGCTGGGCCTCGCGGGCCCGCAGTACGACGGCTGGTGGCCGGTGACGCGCGCACGGCGCGCGGCCGGCACGGCTCATCACCCGGGTGCGCGTCGGGGTCAGCAGCGGTTCAGCTGGGTGCACATCGAGGACGTCGCCCGCATCATCGACTTCCTCGAGGAGCATCCGGAGCTCGAGGGCCCCGTCAACGCGTCGGCGCCGAACCCCGTCGACAACGTCGCGTTCATGGCGGCCGTGCGCCGGGCCGTCGGCGCACGCGTCTCGTTCCCGATGCCGCGGTGGATGCTCGAGATCGGGGCGATCCTCATCCGGACCGAGACCGAGCTTGTGCTCAAGAGCCGCTGGGTCGTCCCCGAGCGGCTCGAGGCCGCGGGGTTCGCGTTCGCGTGGCCCGAGCTGGGCGAGGCGCTGGCGGACATCGCGCGCCGTCGCGCGGGCTGAACCCGCCCGCGCACAGGCCGGCGGGCCGGGATGCAGGCTCTCTGGCCCCGGTGGGTCACTCGCGTCACATCCGGCCTGTCGGCGGGCGGCCGCCGAGGCTCAGTCGTCGCTCGACGCCAGTCCCTGGCGGGCCGACAGCAGCGTGATCTCCGGGCGCTCGGCCATCAGTCGGTCAGCCCGGTCGAGCACATCCCGCACGTGGCCGGGCTCGGCTCCGACGACGGAGACGCCGATCCGGGCGCGACGGTGAAGGTCGTGGTCGCCGACCTCCGCGGCCGAGGCCTCCGTGCGACGGCTCAGCTCGGCGAGGATCGGCCGGATCACCGACCGCTTCTCCTTGAGGGAGTGGACGTCGCCCAGCAGCAGGTCGAACTCGATCCATCCGATCCACATGATCAGGCCGGCCGGTGGCGCGCCGTCAGTCGGAGGACTTCAGGATGACCGACTCGGTCGGCAGGTTCTCGGCGTCGGCGGGGCGGAAGACATCCGGCTCGAGGTAGATGACGCGGGCGATCGGCACCGCCTCGCGGATCCGCTTCTCGACCACGTTGATGTCGGACGCGACGTCGGCGAGCAGCTTGTCCTTCGGGACGCCGACCTTCGCGGCCACGAGCAGCTCCTCGGGCCCGACGTAGAGCGTCTTGATGTGGATGAGCTTGTCGACCTCGGGGCCCTTCTCGATCGCGTGGACGATCTTGTCGAAGTCGGCCATCGTCGCGCCCTCGCCCACGAGCAGGCTCTTCGTCTCGATGCCGAGGACGATCGCCACGATGATCAGCAGCGCGCCGATCATGAGGGTGCCGAGCGCATCGAAGAACGAGTTGTGGGTGATGATCGTCATCCCCACGCCGAACAGGGCGAACACGAGGCCGAGCAGAGCGGCGAGGTCCTCGAGCAGCACAACGGGAAGCTCGGGCGCCTTCGAGTGGCGGATGAAAGACACCCACGACTGGCCCTTGGCCCGCACGAGGTTGCTCTCCTTGACCGCGGTGCGCAGCGAGAACGACTCGAGGGCGATCGCGACGACGAGGATCGCGACGGGCAGGTACTGCCACTGCGCGTCGAGCGCGTGCGGGTGCGTGAGCTTCTCGACGCCCTCGTAGATCGAGAACAGGCCGCCGACCGAGAACAGGATGATCGACACCACGAAGGCGTACACGTAGCGCTCGCGGCCGTAGCCGAACGGGTGCTCGCGGTCGGCCGCGCGCCTCGCCTTGCGGCCGCCGAGCATCAGCAGCAGCTGATTGCCGGAGTCGGCGACCGAGTGGATCGCCTCCGCGAGCATCGAGGCCGAGCCCGACAGGGCCCAGCCGATGAACTTCGCGATCGCGATGCCCATGTTCGCCAGGAACGCCGCGAGGATCGCCTTGCCGCCGCCATGTCCGCTCATGGCACCACTCTATTGAACCGACCCGAGGCGGCGGAGACGGATCGCCCGTCTGGCCAGACCCGCCACGACCGCCGAGGAATAAGCTCGAAGCATGGTCGACACGCTGCCCTCGCTCGCGTTCCTCGGTGCCGGTTCGATGGGCGGCGCGATCCTGCGCGGCGTCATCGCGAGCGGCATCCCGGTCGACGGCGGGATCCTCGCGACGAACCGGACGGCGCAGAAGGCCGCCGAGCTCGCCTCCCTCGCCGGCGTGCAGAGCATCGCGCTCGAGGACGAGCCCGACGGAAACGCCCGCGCGGCCGCCGAGGCACAGGTCGTGCTGGTGGGGGTGAAGCCCGCCATGGTGCCCGATCTGCTGCGCGAGATCGCCCCGCACCTCCGCGAGGACGCCATCGTGATCAGCCTCGCCGCCGGCGTCACCCTGCGTACCTTCACGTCGATCCTCGGCACCGGCGTCACCGTGCTGCGGTCGATGCCGAACACTCCCTCCCTCGTCGGCAAGGGGGTCACGGGCCTCGCCGCCGGCGAGGGGGCCTCGACCGCGGCGATCGGGATCGCGCGGCGCCTGTTCGAGACCGTCGGCACGGTCATCGAGGTGCCCGAGCACCGGATCGACGCGCTGTCGACGATCTCCGGATCCGGCCCCGCCTACGTCTACCTGCTGATCGAGGAGCTGACGCGCGCGGCGGTCGACCGCGGCTTCGACGAGGCCGACGCCCGCACCATGGCGGAGGGGACGTTCATCGGCGCCACCGCGCTGCTCGAGGCGACGGGTGAGGAGCCCGCCGAGCTGCGCCGCAGGGTCACGAGCCCCAAGGGCACGACCGAGCGCGCCATCGCGGTGCTCGAGCGCGCCGATCTCGGCGGCATCTTCCGAGAGGCGACGGCCGCGGCCCTCGCCCGCGCCAAGGAGCTCGCGGGGGAGTCGGCGCCGGTCACCGACGCCATTCCGCAGAGCGGGGAGTAGGTTCGGGGCGGGTCGCTTCGGCTCGCTTCGCTCGCTCAGCAACCGGTGGGGCGGGTCGCTTCGGCTCGCTGGCGTTCGCTCAGCGAGCGGTCGGGCGGGTGGCTTCGGCTCGCTGGCGCTCGCTCAGCGAGCGGTGGGGCGGGTGGCTTCGGCTCGCTTCGCTCGCTCAGCAACCGGTGGGGAGTCAGCGCTGGCGGACGTGCTCCGGGCGCAGTCCCAGGCCGATCAGGCGCCCGAGCACGTGCCGCGGCAACGGCACCCGGCGCAGGATGCGCAGCGCGAGCGGCAGCCCGGCGCGCGATCCGGGCCCCCGGTCGAGGTGGGAGAGCATCGGCCGCTGCATCGCGCTCTGGACGAGCTGCACCGCGGCCGCGGGAAACGCGCGCCGGCGCTGCACGCGGGCGAGGGCGGCGGGAGTCGGGCGGCCACGCCGCAGCAGGGGAGCGAGCAGGTTCGCCGTGGCGATCGCATCCTGGATCGCGAGGTTCACGCCCACGCCGCCGGCGGGTGACATCGCGTGCGCGGCGTCGCCGATGCACAGCAGCCCGTCGCGGTACCACCGGCGCAGGCGCTCGATCCGCACCGTCAGCAGCTTGACGTCGTTGAGGGTGAGCGCGGCCATCCGCTCGGCGAGCGTCGGCGTCAGCCGGGCCACCCGCTCGCGCATCCGGTCGAGGGCGTCGGGGGTCGGATCCCACGTGCCCGCCCGGATGATGTGGGCGACCTGGAAGAAGTCGCCGCGGTCGATCACAACGAGCGCGCCGTCGCCGGCGTGGAACAGCGGCAGCCGCTCGTCCCCGATCCGCGGCAGCCGGAACCACAGCACGTCCATCGCGTTGCGGGTGCGCCGCGGCACGAGCCCGGCGGCCCGGCGCACATCGGAGTCGCGGCCGTCGCAGCCGACGACGAGCCGAGCGCGCACCTCGACCGGGCCGTCCGGGCCCTCGGCCCGCACGCCCGCGACGCGCTCGCCGTCGTGGATCAGCCCGGTCACGCGCGTGCGGCGCAGCAGCCGGTGCCGCGGCTCGCGGGCGGACGCACTCGCGAGGAGATCCAGGAAATGGTGCTGGGGCATAAACGCGATCGCGTGACGCCGGGTGGGAAGGCGCGAGAAGTCGGCGAGCACCACATCCTGCCCGCGGTAGCGAAGGCCGACCTGGCTCATGTCCGCGTGCGGAAGGCGCAGGAACTCGTCGAGCAGGCCGAGCTCGGCGAGCGCGTCCTGGGTCGACGGGTGGATGGTGTCCCCGCGGAAGTCGCGCAGGAAGTCGGCATGCTTCTCGAGCACGATCGTGTCCACGCCGGCGCGGGCGAGCAGCAGCCCGAGCATGAGCCCGGCCGGGCCGCCGCCCGCGATGACGCAGTCGGCGGTGAGGCGCTCGGGGCGTCGAGTGGTGTCGTCCATGCCTGTCACGATGCTCCCCGCCGTGACAGGATGCGAGCATGGTCAATAACCGGGGCAGGCCGGTGGGCGGGTCCGACGCGCGTCAGCGACTCCTGTCGTCCGCGCGGGCGCACCTGGAGGCGGGGGATCTCGAGGAGACGAGCACCCGCGCGCTCGCCGCGGAGGCAGGCCTGAGCCACACGCTGGTCAATTACCACTTCGGCGGGCGGGACGGGCTCGTCGCCGCGGCCATCGCGCTGCGGATCGCCCCGCACGACGTGATCGCCGCGAGCACCGACGCCCGGGGCGTGCTCGATCTCGACCGCCTCGCCCGCGGGTTCGTCGAGGTGTGGGAGAGACCGGAGTCTCGCGAGCCGCTCGTCGCGTTCGCGCGGGAGGCCGCATCCGGATCCGCGCGCTCGGCCGTGCTCGTCGAGTACCTGCAGCACTCGGTGTTCGACGCGCTCGGCGCCGTGATCGGCACCGGGCCGGCGCGGCGCGTGGCCGTGGCGGTCGTCGGGGTCGTGTTCGCCCGCTACGTGCTGCGGCTTCCGGCCATGACGGCGCTCACCCGCGCCCAGCTGACCGAGCTGATGCGCGGCATGCTTCCGCGGCAGCGCCCCTGACGCCGCAGGAGCTCAGCGGTCGAGGGCGGCGAAGCGCTCGACGTCGACGTTCGTTCCCGACACGATGATCAGGTCGTGGTTCGTGACGACAGTGTTGGCCTCGGCGTAGCGGAACGGCTTGCCGGGGCTCTTGATGCCGACGACCGTGACGTTGTACTTGGTGCGCACGCCCGACTCGTTGAGCCCGACGCCCCGCACGAACTTCGGCGGGTACATCTTCGCCAGCACGAAGTCGTCGTCGAACCGGATGAAGTCGAGCATGCGGCCGCTCACGAGGTGGGCGACGCGCTCGCCGGCCTCGCGCTCGGGGTAGATCACGTGGTTGGCGCCGACTCGGGCGAGGATCTTCCCGTGCGACTGCGAGACCGCCTTCGCCCAGATCTGCGGCACCTTGAGGTCGACGAGGTTCGCGGTGATCAGCACCGAGGCCTCGATGCTGGAGCCGACGGCGACCACGGCGACCTGGAAGTCCTGCGCGCCGATCTGCTTGAGCGCCTCGATGTTCCGGGCATCCGCCTGCACCGTGTGGGTGACGCGCTCCGACCACTTCTGCACGAGGCCGAGGTCCTCGTCGATCGCGAGGACATCGCGCTCGAGACGGTCGAGCTCGCCGGCGCACGCGGCGCCGAAGCGGCCGAGTCCGATCACGAGGACGGGAGCGTCGCTGCGGATCTGCTCAACCAACGATCGGCCTTTCGACGGGCAGCGAGTAGAGCTGCGAACGGGAGGATGCCGCGACGGCGGCGGCCAGCGTCACTGTACCAACGCGGCCCATGAAGATCGTCACGGCCATCACGTACACCGCGGGGTCCGGGAGGTCCTCGGTCAGGCCCGTCGACAGGCCGACGGTCGCGAATCCGGAGATGACGTCGAACAGCACCTTGTCGACGGGCGCCAGCGTGATCTGGGCGATGACGATCGTCGCCAGCGCGACGATCGTGGCGCCCCAGGCGAGGACCGCGACCGACACGCGCTGCACGTCGCTCGGGATGCGGCGGCCGAACGCCTCGACGCTCGCGCGGCCGCGCGCCTCCGACCACACGGCCAGGGCGAGGACGGCGAGCGTCGTCACCTTGATGCCGCCCGCCGTCGACGCGGATCCGCCGCCGACGAACATGAGCATGGAGCCGACGAGCAGCGACGATCCGTTGAGCTCGCCGATGTCGACGACCGAGAACCCGCCGGAGCGGGTCATCGCCGACAGGAAGAACGCCTGGAAGGTCGTGTCCCACGCATCGCGCGTGCCGAACGTGCCGGGGTTGAGGAACTCGAGGGCGAGGAAGGCGCCGGAGCCGACGAAGAACAGGATCACCGTGGTGATCAGCGTGAGCTTCACGTGCAGGTTCCAGCGCCGCGGCGTGAGCAGCTGCTTGGAGAGCGCGTAGATCACGGGGAAGCCGATGCTGCCGAGGAACACGCTCGCCATCAGCACCGTGAGGAAGTAGTAGTCGTACTGGAAGGCCTCGAGCCCACCCGGGTTGAACGAGAACCCGGTGTTCGTGAACGACATCACGGCGTAGAGCGGCGCGAGCCACAGCGACTCGAGCCAGCTGTGGCCGGCGATCACGATCGAGGGATACAGCAGGATCGCGACGGCCGCCTCGATGATCACGGTCGACAGCGCCACGATGCGCAGCAGCTGGCCGATCTCGCCGAGGCGCACCGTCTGCGACTCGTTGACCGGGCCGCCGTGGGAGCGGAGCGGATTCGTGTCGCCGGCGGCGATCAGCTTCGCGCGCAGGCCGAGCCGGCGCGAGACGACAAGGCCGAGCACCGACGCGAGCGTCAGCGCACCGAGGCCGCCGATGTTGGCGGCGAGGAAGATCAGCGCCTCGCCGAAGAACGACCAGTGGGTCGACATGTCCACGGTCGCGAGGCCCGTCACGCACACCGCCGAGACCGCCGTGAACAGCGCGTCCGCGATCGGCGTGACAGTGCGATCCGCCGACGCGATCGGCAGCGACAGCAGCGCGGTGAAGATGAGGATCAGCGAGATGAAGACGAGGATCGCGAACCGTGCGGGCGACGAGGTCGTCAGGTCGCGGAAGAAGTCGCCAAGGGCGTCGCCTATGCGGTTCCATGCCGCGCGGGGCACGGACGACGCGGTCGGCGTCATCGCTCCCCCTTCTGCGATCCGAGATACGTCGCGGCGGGCATGAACCCGGGCCCGTGACATGGTACTCCGCCGGGCGCCCGGCTACCCTGTCCCCATGGCGGACATCTTCGACGTGATCGCGGACGGCACGAGGCGCGAGATCCTGCAGCTGCTGTTGCGGCGAGCGTCGGAGGCGGACACCGGAACGAGCGTCTCGCAGATCGTCGCCGCGCTCGGCGTGAGCCAGCCGACCGTCTCGAAGCACCTGAAGGTGCTGCGCGAGGCGGGGCTCGTCTCGGTGCGCGAGGAGGGCCAGCACCGCTACTACAGCCTGTCGCCCGAGCCGCTCGAGCAGGTCGACGACTGGCTCGTCCCCTTCTTCGTGGCCGAGGGCGATTTCGAGGAGATCGCCGAGCTCGGTGCGACCCTGCCCGAGCCCGCCGCACGCGCCGCCGATGCCGTCGGGCGCGCCGCCGCCTCGGCGAAGAACGTCGTGCAGTCGGCCCTCAAGCGCCTCGGGGCATAGACGCCGCTCCGCGTATTCCGCGAGAGCACGCCGCCGTGCGGCGACGTGCTCTCGGCTCGGAGCAGGATCAGCGGCGGCCCGCCTTCGCCGCGAACAGCCAGGCGCCCGCCGCGACGGCGACCGCGAGGATCGCGAGGCACCATCCGACGGCCCACGCGGGATCCGATCCCGCATCTCCGCCGGTGAGCAGGGCCCGCAGCGTGTCGACCACCGGGGTGAGCGGCTGGTGCGCCGCGATCGGCTCGAGCCAGTCGGGCATGCTCTCGACGGGGACGAACGCGCTCGACACGTAGGGCAGGAACAGCAGGATGAACCCGTACATGCTCGCCGCGTCGGGGCTGCCGGATGCGAGGCCGATCGCGGCGGCGCGAACCCGCTGAGCGAACGGGAGCGGCAGATCCTGCGCGAGTGTCTCGACGGGCGTCCCGTCGCGGCGGTCGCGGCGAGCGTGCACCTGTCGCCGGGGACGGTGCGCAACTACCTCAGTGTGACGATCGCGAAGACGGGCACCGCTACCCGGGTCGAGGCCGCCCGGGCCGCGCAGCGCAACGGCTGGCTGTTGCCGGATCGCCGCGGGATCACGCGGTTTTCCGTGGCGCCAGTCACATGGGTACCACTGGCCACTCGGGTTTACATCCGACCCGCGCAACCCCTACAGTGAAGCGAATAGTGGGAAGAGGGAGGCCCAGTGCCTGAGATGCCGGACGTGCGGTTTCTGACCGTCGCAGAGGTCGCCGAGATCATGCGCGTGTCCAAGATGACCGTGTACCGCCTCGTCCACTCGGGCGAGCTCCCCGCCGTGCGCTTCGGACGCAGCTACCGCGTCCCCGAGTCGGCGGTCACCGCCGCGCTGCAGCGCCCGATCGCCGACGTCGGCTGACAGGCGCCCGCAAGGGACAGGCGCCGCATAGAGTAGACTGTCCCGAAGGCACGCTTCCGCCGTGCCCGATCCCGGACGCCGCAGGCTCGGCGTCCAACCCCCTGACATCGTGAGGTTTCCATGGGTTCTGTCATCAAGAAGCGCCGCAAGCGCATGGCGAAGAAGAAGCACCGCAAGCTGCTTCGCAAGACTCGCCACCAGCGCCGCAACAAGAAGTAAGCGGCTGCAACCACTGACGCCGGTCCCGTTCTCGGGCCGGCGTTTCTGGTTCCCGGGGGTCAGCCAGTGGCGGATAGCAGCAGCGTGACCTCGAAGCCGTCGGCCCGGTTCGCCGCCCGCACCTCGCCGCCGTGCGCGTGCGCGATGCCGCGGACGATCGCGAGCCCGAAGCCGGCGCCGTCGCTGCCGCGCGAGTGCGAACCGCGCCAGCCCACCTCGAAGATCCGCTCGAGGTCCGCCTCCGCGACCCCGTCGCCGCGGTCGCGGACGGTCACGGCGATCCGTCCGTCCTCGGTCGGTGTCGCCGAGACCGTGACCTCGCTGTCGCGGGGCGCGTGCCGCACCGCGTTGGCGAGCAGGTTGCCGATCGCCCTCCCGAGCTCCGCGGGGTCGGCCCAGAGCATGTGAGAGGCCGGGCAATCCGGCACCAGGCGGACCTCCCGGGGCCCCGCCTGCGGCATCACATCGGCGACCGCGTCGGAGATCACGTCGAGCAGATCGATGCGCTCGCGGCGAAGCTCCAGGCCGCCGGTCTCGATGCGCGACAGCTGCAGGAGATCGTCCACCATGCGCGCGATCGCATCCGTCTTCGCCCGGATCAGCCGGCCCGCCGCCTCCGGATCGTCCGACATCCCGTCCTCGAGCGACTCGGCGGTCGCCCGGATCGCCGTGAGCGGCGTGCGGAGGTCGTGCGAGACCCCGGCGAGGAACGTCCGGCGGGCGGCATCCAGCCGGGCGATCTCGGCGCGTGCCTCCGAGAGCCGCTCGGACGCCTCGGCCAGCTGCGCGGAGACCTGCTCGAACTCGCGCCATCCCGAGCGGGCGGTCACGACGGCGCCGCCTCCCACCTCGCGCGCGGACGAGACGAGGGCCGCGGTCGCCGCACGGGCGGTGCGGCGGGTGATGAACAACCCGACGGCGAGGCTGAGCGTCGCGGAGACGCCGACCACCCACACGAACACCGCGAGGTCGTGCGGGGACACGAACATCTGGCCCATCACGGCGGAGGTCGACACCACCATCGCGGCGACCGCGCCGAGCAGCACGATGGCGAACTGCGACGAGATGGGGCCGCGCCGGTTGGCGCGCAGCGCGAGCAACGTGAGCAGGACGACGCCCGCCGTGCAGGCCGCGGCCGTGGCGACGATGAGCAGCACGTCGGCCACGCCGAGCATCATCAGGTCCATGCGCCGGCGTCCCCGTCCGGTGTGAAGCGGTATCCGCGTCCCCATTCCGTCCGCAGATAGACGGGGATGGCCGGATCCGGCTCGATCTTCTCGCGCAGCCGCCGCACGTGGACGGTGACCGTCGACGCGTCGCTTCCCGCCCAGCCCCACACCTCGCGCAGGAGCGCGTCCCGCGGGATCAGCTCGCCGGCGTGCCGGGCGAGGTGCAGAAGCAGGTCGTACTCGCGCGTCGTCATGCCGACCTCGCGGCCGTCCACCCAGGCGCGGCGCCGCGCCGGATCGATGCGGAACCGTCCGGCGGAGATGACGGCGACCGGATCCGCGGCCCGCCGCCGCCGCAGCAGCGCGGCAACGCGCAGCTGAAGCTCGCGCATCGAGAACGGCTTGGCGAGGTAGTCGTCCGCGCCGTGCTCGAGCCCGGCGATGCGGTCCTCCACGGTGCCGAGCGCGGTGAGCATGAGGACCGGGGCGTCGGACGCCGCGCGCACCTGCCGGCACAGCTCGTCGCCGCTCACGCCGGGAAGCATGCGGTCGAGCACCACGAGGTCGGGGATCTCTCGGCCGAGCGCCGCCGCGGCGGTCGCGCCGTCACCGTGAAGCTCGACGGCGTAGCCGGCGGAGCGGAGGTACTCGCCGATCACGGTGCGCACGGTGTGATCGTCCTCGACGACCATCACGCGAGGCGCACCGTCCATGTCCCGACGATAGCCAGCGCCGCCGCCCGCGCGGACTTCCTTACGGTTCCGAAAGCACTCGCGGGAGGCGACGTCGGCTCTGGTTGCCTCGAATCGTCGCGAATCCCGCGGCCCGAGCACTGGAGAAGCCGATGCGAAAGTCAACGCCCGCCGTCACCGCCCTCGCCGCCCTCGCGCTGCTGCTCGCCGGCTGCGCCGGCGCCGCACCGTCGGACGACATGGAGGAGCCGATGCCCTCGTGCTCGCCGAGCGAGATGATGTCCGAGACGGAAGAGCCGATGGACGAGTCGATGAGCGAGGAGCCGATGGGCGGCGAATCGATGGATGACGAGTCGATGGATGACGAGTCGATGGATGACGACTCGATGACCGAGGAGCCGATGGACGACGAGGCGATGAAGGACGACTGCGAGGATGACACCTCCCGCTGAGGCCGGATCGCGGATCGCCTCGGGCACCGGCGCCGCCGGCCGGACGGACCGCGGTCTCGCGGCGGGCGCGGGCGTCGCCGCGGTCGTGCTCGGCGCCGGCGTCGGCGAGGCGCTCGCCGCGCTGCTGGCCCCGCGGGCGAGCCCGTTCGCGGCGATCGGCTCGGCCCTCATCGACCTCGCGCCTGCCTGGGCGAAGGACGCCGCGATCGCCCTGTTCGGCACTGCCGACAAGATCGCGCTGCTTGTGCTGATCGGGGCGGTGCTGCTCGGGGTCGCTGCCGTGGCGGGGCTGCTCGAGCGGCGCCGGGCACCGTGGGGAGCCGTGCTCGCGGCGGCCCTCGGCGTGCTCGGCGCGATCGCGGCCGTCACCCGCGCCGACGCCGGCGTGTTCACCCCCGTACCCTCGATCATCGCGGGCGCAGTGGCGGCCGTGACCCTGACCCTTCTGCTGCGGCGGAGGGCGGCGGCCGGCCCCGGGACGGACGCCGGGATGTCGCGCCGGTCGCTCCTGATCGCGGGAGGTGCGGCGACCGTGGTGGGGATCGCCGCCGCCGTCTGGGCGACGACCCGGGCCACCGGGGAGCGCTCGGTCGCGGCGATCCGCGCGGCCCTGCGGCTTCCCGCGCCGCGCTCGACCCAGCCGGTGCCCGGCGGCGCCGATCTCGGGATCCCCGATCTCGCGCCCGTCATCACGCCGAACGACGAGTTCTACCGGATCGACACCGCGCTGATCGTCCCCGAGATCGATCCCGCCGCGTGGCGCCTGCGCATCCACGGACTCGTCGAGAACGAGATCGAGATCACGTGGGACGAGCTGCTGTCCCTGCCACTGAGCGAGCACATCGTCACGCTCGCCTGCGTCTCGAACGAGGTCGGGGGAGCCCTCATCGGCAACGCGCGCTGGCTCGGCTATCCGATCCGCGAGCTGCTCGCCCGGGCCCGGCCCCTTCCCGAAGCCGACATGGTGCTCTCGCGGTCGCAGGACGGGTTCACGGCCGGTACACCGCTGGAGGCCCTGACCGACGACCGGGATGCGCTGCTCGCCGTGGGGATGAACGGCGAGCCGCTGCCGATCCAGCACGGCTTCCCCGTGCGGATGGTCGTGCCGGGGCTCTACGGCTACGTGTCGGCGACAAAGTGGGTCGTCGACCTCGAGGTGACCCGCTTCGACCGCGCCCGCGCCTATTGGAGCGACCGCGGCTGGTCGGAGCGTGGCCCGATCAAGCTGCAGTCGCGCATCGACGTGCCGCGCGCACACGACATCCCCGCCGGTGAGGTCACGGTCGCCGGTGTCGCCTGGCACCAGCACGTCGGCGTGGCCGGCGTGGAGGTGCAGGTCGACGACGGACCGTGGATGCCCGCGCGCCTCGCCACGGCGATCTCCGCCGACACCTGGGTGCAGTGGTCGCTGCGCGCAGTGCTGGCCCCGGGGGAGCATGTGCTTCGCTGCCGGGCGCTGAGCGCCGACGGCACGACGCAGACGTCCGACACCGCCCCTCCGGCGCCGGACGGCGCCACCGGATGGCACACGCGTCGATTCGTCGCGGCCTGACCCGCCCCGCAGCGGCGATACTTGGCATATGAACGAGATCTCCGTCCAGGACCTGCACGCGCGCAAGGACGTCCCGCTCGTCGACGTGCGCGAGGTGCACGAATACGAGGCCGGGCACGTGCCGGGAGCGATCAACATCCCGATGTCCGAGCTGAACGAGCGGGTCGGCGAGCTGCCGGCCGAGCCGTTCGACGTGATCTGCGAGCTCGGCGGACGCTCGGGCCGCGTCGTCGAGGCGCTCAGCCAGCGCGGCTACGAGGTGACGAACGTGGCCGGTGGCACCAGCGCCTGGCGCGAAGCCGGCTACCCCGTCGACCTCTGACGCGCGTGACCACCCTCACGCTGATCGGCAAGCCCGACTGCCACCTCTGCGACGTCGCGCGCGAGGTCGTCGACCAGGTGCTCGCCGACCTGCCCGACGACGTCGCCGACCATGTCGAGGTGCGCGAGGCGTCCATCCAGGATGACCCCGCGCTCTACGACCTGTGGTGGGAGAAGATCCCGGTCGTCCTCATCGACGACCGCCTGCACGGACACTGGCGCATCGCGCCCGAGCGGCTGAGCGCCGCCCTGACCGAGGCCGCGGACACGCGCGCCTGACCCGAAGGAGAACCCGGATGATCCGCCATGTCGTGCTGTTCAAGCTCGCCTCCACCGACCCCGCCGAGCGCGCCGAGCAGCTCGCCGAGGCGCGCCGCCGCATCCGCGGTCTCGTCGGCGTGGTCCCCGGCGTGCGCGAGCTCGACCTCGTCGAGAACGTGCTGGCAGACGAGCGCAACTACGACTTCGCGGTCGTCGGCGACTTCGACGACATCGCCGCTGTGGAGGGCTACGCGACGCACCCCGCTCACCTCGAGGTGATCGACTACGTCTCCACGATCCGCACGGACGCCCGCGCCGCGATCGACTTCGCGGTCTGAGTCAGACCGCGGCGGCCGCCGCCCGGCCGGCGACCCGGCCCGAGAACAGGCAGCCGCCGAGGAACGTCCCCTCGAGCGCGTTGTAGCCCATCATCCCGCCGCCGCCGAACCCGGCCACCTCGCCTGCGGCGAACAGGCCGGGGATCGGCGCGCCCGTCCCGTCGGGCGAGGGCTGCAGGCACCGTCCCTGCAGGTCGGTCTCGAGACCGCCGAGCGTCTTGCGCGACAGGATGTGGAGCTTCACCGCGATGAGCGGCCCGGCCTTCGGATCGAGGATCCGGTGCGGGGACGCGACGCGGATGAGCTTGTCGCCCAGGTAGTTGCGGGCGCCCCGCAGGGCGGTGACCTGCGCGTCCTTCGAGAATGGGTTGGCGATCTCCCGGTCCCGCTCCTCGATGATCCGGCGGAGATCCTGCTCGTCGATCGCGGGCCCGGTCGGATCCGCACCGGCGAGCCGGTTCATGCCCGCCACGAGCTCGGCGAGGGTGTCGGCGACGACGAAGTCCTCGCCGTGCTCCTTGAACGCCTCGACGGGCCCGGGCGCGCCCTTGCCGATCCGCTTCGCGAGCAGCTTCAGATCGCGACCGGTGAGGTCGGGGTTCTGCTCGGAGCCCGAGAGGGCGAGCTCCTTCTCGATGATCTTCTGCGTCAGCACGAACCACGAGTAGTCGTGCCCGGTCGCGCGCAGGTGCTTGAGCGTGCCGAGCGTGTCGAAGCCGGGGTACAGCGGCGCGGGGAGTCGCCTGCCGGTCGCGTCGAGCCAGAGCGAGGACGGGCCGGGAAGGATCCGGATGCCGTGATCGGCCCAGATCGGGTCCCAGTTGCGGATGCCCTCGACGTAGTGCCACATCCGGTCGGGATTGATGACGCTGGCGCCCGCGTCCTGCGTGATGCGCAGCATCCTGCCGTCCACGTGCGCGGGCACCCCGCTGACCATGCTGCGCGGGGGAGTGCCGAGGCGCTCGGGCCAGGCGGCGCGCACAAGATCGTGGTCGCCGCCGATGCCGCCCGCCGTGACGATGACGGCCTGCGCCCGCAGGTCGAACTCGCCGACGCTGATGCGGCTCGAGGGGCGCCCGCGATCGACGTCCGACGGCTCGAGGATCGCGCCGTGAACGCCCACCACCGCGCCCGCCTCGAGGATCAGGCCGTCGACGCGATGCCGGAACGCGAACCGGATGCGCCCCGCCTCGGCATGCGCGCGCACGCGCCGCTCGAACGGCCCGACGACGCCCGGCCCCGTGCCCCAGGTGATGTGGAACCGCGGCACCGAGTTTCCGTGCCCGCCCGCGCGGCCGTCGCCGCGCTCGGCCCAGCCGACGACCGGGAAGATCCGCAGCCCCATCTCGCGCAGCCACGCGCGCTTCTCGCCCGCCGCGAAGTGAAGGTACGCGTCGGCCCACGCGCGCGGCCAGCGGTCCTCGGGCCGGTCGAACTGCGCGCTGCCGAACCAGTCCTGCCGCGCGAGCTCGAGCGAGTCGCGCACACCGAGGCGCCGCTGCTCGGGGCTGTTCACGAGGAACAGCCCGCCCAGGCTCCAGAAGGCCTGGCCGCCCAGGCTCTGCTCGCCCTCCTGATCGACAAGCACGACGCTCTTGCCGCGGTCGGCGGCCTCGGCCGCCGCCACGAGTCCCGCGAGCCCGGCCCCTACGACGACGATGTCGGTCATGTTCTTTTCTTACAGGAACAGGCGGTCGCGTTCGGGAACGCTCGCGCCGACCCTTCGGGCCGGCGCTCACGTTCGCGGGCTGTCGCTGCGATCCATCCGACGACGGACGTCGCGTCGCGAGCGGGGTCGGCAGTCGCTCCGCTCCACTGTCAGTGTGATGGTGGCTGGCCGTGCCTTGCTGGCAGGGTCGGTGCTGGTGCTCCTGCCGGGTGTGACTCACCGCTCCACTGACCACGCGTGCGTGTGTGTCCTGCGAAGCGATTCGTCCGCCCGGTGGGGGTGCCGACGCCGGGCGCTGCCCGCCGCGGTGACTTGATAGAAGCACGGCCATTCGCAGTGGCTCATGACAGTTCCGTCCCGCGACGACTTTCTCAGTGCCCGGACGTCGGCTACGACCGTCCAACCGCTGAAGAAGGAAGTGATCGCAGTGACCATCGTCGCAGACCGTTACCGGTTCATCACCGGGGTCGATACCCATTCAAAGAAGCACCAGTACGCCGTCGTCGATCCCACCGGCCGGCTCCTTCAGGAGCGGTCCTTCCCGACCGACCCGGCGGGGATCACCCGCGCTCGCACCTGGCTTGCAGGGCTCAGCGGCGCGGCCGAGATGCTGGTCGCCATCGACGGCGCCGGCTCCTACGGGCGCCCCCTGGCCGAGGCTCTGGGCGGGGCGGGGATCCGCGTCGTCGAAGCCCCCAAGATCCGCTACCGCCCTTCCGGCAAGGACGACCGTCTCGACGCGCGCGCCGCGGCTGCTGCGGTTCTGCCCCTTGAGGACACGGCTCTCAACGACCGCAAGAGCGGCGCCGAACGCGACGCGATCCAGATCCTCCTGACCGCGCGGGCGGAGATGACCCGGGAGCGCACTCAGGCCATCAACCGGCTCACCGCCCTGGCTCGCCGGTTCGACCTCGGCATTGACGCCCGCCGGTCGCTGACCGCCGCGCAGATCCGGCAGGTCGCCGCCTGGCGCCCACGCAAGACCGAGCCCGTCGACACTCACGTCGCCCGCACGGAGACCATCCGCCTGGCCGCTCGCATCCTCGCGTTGCGCACCGACATCACCCGCAACCTGACGACCCTGCGCCACCTCACCGAGCAGCTCGCCCCGCAACTGCTGACCCAGCCCGGCATCGGCCCCGTCACCGCAGCTCAGGTGTTCGCCTCCTGGTCCCACCCCGGCCGGGTCCGCTCCGAAGCGGCCTTCGCCCGCCTGGCCGGCACCGCCCCCAAACCCGCCTCCAGCGGCGATCACTCCCGCCACCGCCTCGACCGCGGCGGTGACCGACACCTCAACGCCGCCCTGCACCGGGTGATCATCACCCGCTGGCGCTCACACCCCGAAACCCTCGCCTACGCCCAACGCCGCCGAGCCGAAGGCCGCACCGACCGCGACATCCGCCGCATCCTCAAGCGCTACCTCGCCCGCACCCTCTACCGACTCCTCGAAGCCAGTTGACACACATAGAAGCATCGCTCGCTCCGCTCGCACGCGGCACAGAAAACCCGTGAGGGCCCACCCGATGGATGAGCCCTCACGGGTTCGACAAGGGCTCAGGCCTCGACGGCCTCCGGCTCGGCGTCGACGCCCGCCTCGGCGCGCTGCTGCGGCGTGATCGGGGCGGGGGCCTCGGTCAGCGGGTCGAAGCCGCCGCCCGACTTCGGGAACGCGATGACCTCGCGGATCGACTCCGTCTTGGTCAGGTGCTGCAGCACGCGGTCCATGCCGAGCGCGATGCCGCCGTGCGGCGGGGCGCCGAACTTGAACGCGTCGAGCAGGAAGCCGAACTTCTCCTGCGCCTGCTCCTCGTCGATGCCCATGATCTTGAAGACGCGCTTCTGGATGTCCTCGCGATGGATGCGGATGGATCCGCCGCCCAGCTCGGATCCGTTGCAGACGATGTCGTACGCGTAGGCGAGGGCCGATCCGGGGTCGGTGTCGAAGGTGTCCTCGAACTCGGGCTTCGGGCCGGTGAAGGCGTGGTGCACGGCCGTCCAGGCACCGGCGCCCACCGCGACGTCGCCGGAGGCGACGGCGTCGGACGCGGGCTCGAACATCGGGGCGTCGACGACCCACGTGAAGGCGAACGTGTCGGGGTCGAGCAGGCCGAGGCGCTTGCCGATCTCGACGCGGGCGGCTCCGAGGAGGGCGCGCGAGGCCTTGGTGTCGCCCGCGGCGAAGAACGCGCAGTCGCCGGGCTTCGCGCCGACGAGCTCCATCAGGCCCGCCTGCTCGGTCTCGGACAGGTTCTTGGCGACCGGGCCGCCGAGCGTGCCGTCCTCGTTGAACAGGACGTAGGCGAGTCCGCGGGCACCGCGCTGCTTGGCCCACTCCTGCCACGCGTCGAGGGTCTTGCGCGGCTGGCTCGCGCCGCCCGGCATGAGCACCGCGCCGACGTACTCCGACTGGAACACGCGGAACGGGGTGTCCGCAAAGTACTCGGTCGCCTCGACGAGCTCCAGGCCGAAGCGCAGGTCGGGCTTGTCCGAGCCGTACTTCGCCATCGCGTCGGCGTACGTGATGCGGGGGAGCGGCGTCTTCACGTCGACGTCGATGGTCTTCCACATCGCCGTGATGACGTCCTCCATCATCTCGATGACGTCCTCCTGCTCGACGAAGCTCATCTCGATGTCGAGCTGCGTGAACTCGGGCTGGCGGTCGGCGCGGAAGTCCTCGTCGCGGTAGCAGCGCGCGATCTGGAAGTACTTCTCCACGCCGCCGACCATCAGCAGCTGCTTGAACAGCTGCGGGCTCTGCGGCAGGGCGTACCAGCTGCCCGGGTGGAGGCGGGCGGGGACGAGGAAGTCGCGGGCGCCCTCGGGCGTCGAGCGGGTGAGGGTCGGGGTCTCGACCTCGACGAACTCGCGCCCGTGCAGGACGTCGCGGATCGCCTTGTACACCTGCGAGCGAAGGCGGATCGCGTTCGCCGGCCCCTGGCGGCGCAGGTCGAGGTAGCGGTGCTTGAGGCGCACCTCCTCGCCGATCGGGTCGGCGCCCTCGCCGCCCGAGACCTGGAACGGCAGCGGAGCCGACTCGTTCAGCACCTCGACGTCGGTCGCGACCAGCTCGATCTCGCCCGTCGGGAGGTTCGGGTTCTCGTTGCCCGCGGGGCGACGGCCGACCTCGCCCGTGACCTTCAGCACGAACTCGCTGCGCAGCGGATGCGCCACGGCCTCGTCGCGGATGACGACCTGAGCGATGCCCGAGGCGTCGCGCAGGTCGATGAACGCCACGCCGCCGTGATCGCGTCGGCGGTCGACCCAGCCCGTGAGGGTGACGGTCTGACCGATGTGCTCGGCGCGCAGGGAGCCGGCGGTGTGGGTGCGAAGCACGGGGATTCCTCCTGTTGCGGTGCCCGGAGCAGGATGGGCAACCCGTCGATTCTACGGGCTGGAGTCTGTGCCGACCGGGGAACGGAAGGGGGATAACCGGATCCGGATCGGCGGTTGCCACCCAGGCGGGGGAAAGGCGGCGCCGGTAGCGTCGACCGAGTACCGCACGACGACCGAAGGGCCAGACGCATGACGACCGCTTCCGCCGACACCGACGGATCCTGGCTCGGAGCACTCGTCGACTGGGTCGTCGGGTTGATGGACGTGATCGGCCCGTACGGAGCCGGCATCGGCATCGCGGCCGAGAACCTGTTCCCGCCGCTGCCGAGCGAGGCGATTCTGCCGCTCGCGGGTCTCGCCGCCTCGCGGGGTGCCTTCACGCTGTGGGAGGCGATCCTGTGGACCACGGTCGGATCGATCGTGGGCGCACTCGTGCTGTACGGCATCGGCGCCTGGTTCGGCATCGATCGCCTGCGCCGGATCGCCGACAAGATGCCGCTGGTGAAGGTCGAGGACGTCGACCGCACCGTCGCGTGGTTCCACAAGCACGGCTCCGCGGCGGTGTTCTTCGGCCGGTTCATCCCCATCTTCCGCAGCCTGATCTCGATCCCGGCCGGCGTCGTGCACATGCCGGTCTGGAAGTTCGTGCTGCTCACGGGGGTCGGCAGCCTGATCTGGAACACGATCTTCGTGCTCATCGGCTGGTACCTCGGCGAGTCGTGGCACATCGTCGAGCAGTACATGGACGTCTTCCAGAACATCGTGATTGCGGTCGTCGCGATCGCCGTGATCTGGTTCGTCGTCGCGCGCGTCCGCTCGATCCGGGCCGACAAGCGCGACAGCTGAGGGTTCGTGTCCCCGAGGTGCCGGTTCTGACCGGCATGTCGGGGACCGGATCGGCGCCGTGTCCCCGAGTTGCCGGTTGTGAGCGGCACTTCGGGGTCAGGGACGCGCACTCGTGCGGGTGGCCGATCCCGTATCAGACCGGCAACGACTTTCGGATGTCCTGGATCAGCTGGGCAAGGTCGACAGGGGCAGACGTGTCGACTCGCAGCGTCGGCAGTCCCGAGATCGGTGCGGCCCCCTCCGTCAGCACCTCCCACTCCTCGCGGCGGCCCGCGTCGGCGTGCGCCTTGTGGCGGGGCCGGTCGCGCGCACGCTGGCGGGCGACGTCCCGCGGCACGTCGCACCAGAGCTCGATTCCCGCCGGGGCGCCGATGCTCTCATGCCCGCGTCGGAACCACCGCTCATCCCGACCAGAGGCCCAGAAGGACTCGATCATCACGACGCCGTCCAACATCCCGGCGATCGCCCAGAGCGCATCCGTGGCCACCGCGCCGATCCGGGATGTCGGGAGCGGAGCGTCGACGGCATCCGCGAGCGCTTCCTTCAGCGCATCCTTCGCAACGAGGGTGACACCGAGCTCACGCGCGAGCGGCGCGGCGAGGGTGGTCTTACCGGCGCCGGGGATCCCGTTCACCACGATCAAGAAGTCGGCCACGGGTCGAGCGTATGGCCCGTGCCCCGGTGGAACGCTCTTGCCCCGATCCGCAGGTGTGAGGCGGCGGTTTGGGGCAACCGGCGCGGGCTCTTGCCCCATCCGGCCGCTTCGAAGCGACGGTTCGGGGCAAGGGGCTGCCGTCAGCCGGCGGTGAGGGCCTCGGCGATGTTCTCGACCGTGGCGAGGCCCTCGGGCAGCTGCCACTGCGTGGGGTCGTCGGCGCTCGCCGCCGTGATGACGATGCGGTAGCCGGGAAGCCACGACTCCAGCTCCACGCCGCTGGGGACGTAGGCGCCGACGGCGAAGCCGCCCGCCGCGTCGAGCGCGGGGGAGTCCTGGACGCCGCCGAGCTCGGCCTTGCCGGCCTCGACGCGGCGGCGGGCGACCTCGTCCGCGTCCGCGACCTCTCGGGAGACCCACACCTGCACGCGGGACTTCACGGTCGCGTCGTCCGCCGCCTTCCCCTTCTCCGCCGCCCAGCCGCAGGCGACGCGGCCGGTGCCGGGCGCCGCGATGCCGCGCAGCGGATGGAACCCCGCGGCAAGCGGCTGCGCGAGCGCGAACAGGTCGTCGCACGACAGCATCGCGAGGCCCAGGCCCGCGATCTCGTCCACCACCACACGCGCGGCGGCCGGATCCGCCCACTCGTCCGGCAGGATCGCCGCGAACCGGGCGCGCTCCTCCGGTGTGCAGTCGGCGAGCGGCTTCACGGATGCGGCGGCCGCGGTGCGCCAGCGCGGGTCGGAGGCGAGCTCGCGCGATCCCGAGGCGTACGCCGGCTGCAGTGCAAGCTCGGCGAACAGGGCGGTGGCATCCGCCTCCGCGTCGTCGCACGTCGGGCGCCACGATCCCGGCGCGGGGGCGTCCCGGGCGGCGAGCACGGTCCACGAGCCGCCGCCGGCAGGCGTCGCCGCCGCGGCGACGAGGCCCTCGGCCGCCGAGGCTGCCAGCGCGTCGAACGCGCCGCCCGCGGCGATCCGCATCGCGGAGGCCACTGCCCGCGCCCCCTGGACCTCCGTCGCCTCGGCCGAGCCTCCCGCCGCCTCGGACAGGCGGGTCGCGAGCGCCGACTCGGGATGGGCGACGCAGCCGGTGAGGGCGCGGCCGATGTCGGCGACGTCGGTCGCATCCGAGACGTCGTCGGCACCGGCCGATCCGCACGCATACAGGGTCGAGACGAGCGCCGTGACCGAGGGGTCCGGCACGTCGCCGAACGAGACGCGGCGCGTGAACGCGGCGAGCAGGTCGACGGTCGCCGTTCGCGGATCCACCCCGGCGACCGCGCGATAGGGGACGGCCGGATCGGTCGGCGCGGCGAGACCCACGTCGACGCCCGTGCGCGGCGGCAGCAGCGCGGTGCCGGGCCCGTCGACGAGCCCCGCGGCGATGCGCCAGAAGCGGTCGCCGCCCGCCGTGTCCGAGCGCGTCTTCCAGGCGAACTCGGCGTCGCCGTCGAGCTCGAGAGCGCGGGTCACGCCGTCCTGGCTGCGCGTCTTGACCGTGAGGACATCCGACTGGTGGCCCTCGACGCACGTCGCGATCGTCGCCTCCGGACGAGCGCGATCCGGATCCGTCGCGGTCGCGAGCCAGTCGGGAAGGGCCGCATCCGTGCAGGTGGGAGGCGTCGCCTCGGCCAGCTCGGCGGGCGTCTCGTCCAGCGCGACCGTCGCCCACGTCACGATGCCGGTGTCGGTCAGCTCGGCCGTCAGGGCGCCGTCGGCGACGGTCGGGGCATCGGGCTGCGGCACCCACACGCGCCGGCGATCGTCCCAGCGCACGAGCGACGCGGCGGCCGCCGCCTCGGCCGGAAGACCCGCGACGTCCCACGAGACCGTCACCGGATCGGCGAACGACGCGGGCGACTCGAACCGCACCGGGGCGCCGAAGACCTCGAGGGCGATCCCCGAGTCGGCCTCGCCGATCGGCGCGCCGACCGCCACGTTCGCGACATTCGCGGTCACGGCATCCGCCGGCACGTCGATCGTCACGCCGGAGGCCGTCCAGTGATCCCCGTCGCGATCCACCTGCGTGGTGCGGACGTCCGCGAAGGAGGGGAGCGGATCGCGCCGCGCCTCGCCGGCGGACGGCTCGGGAACGCAGGCGGTGAGGCCGAGCACGAGGGCGGCGGCAACGGCGACCGCGATGGCCGGGCGGCGCGCTTCGATCCTCACCCGGCAACGGTAACGGCGCTTCCCGCCGCGGCCGGGGCGGCGCTCCGTAGGATGGGAGCGCGACCGCCCGAGGGCTGAACAGCAGGAGATCACATGCCGGCCGAACTCATCCATCTCGTGCGTCACGGCGAGGTGCACAACCCCGACCGCGTCCTCTACGAGCGGCTTCCCGGCTTCCGGCTGAGCGACGACGGACGCCGCATGGCACGCGCCGCGGCCGAGCACGTCCGGGGCCTCGAGCGTCCGGTGAGCGCGCTGCTGTGCTCGCCGCTGCAGCGCACGCAGGAGTCATCCGAGCCCTTCGCCGAGCTGTTCGACCTGGAGCCGCGGCTCGAGGAGCGCGTGATCGAGCCGACGAACGTCTTCGCCGGGCTGCGGATGAGCCGCGCGCTTCGCAAGCCCTGGAAGTGGCACCACCTGCGTCGCCCGTCGGTGCCCAGCTGGGGCGAGCCCTACACACACGTTGTGGACCGGATGCGCTCAGCGCTCGACGAGGCCTGGCACAGCACGCCGGGCGGGGACGTGGTGATCGTGTCGCACCAGGCGCCGATCTGGCTGACGCACCTGTCGGTGGCCGGCCTTCCCCTGCCGCACGACCCGCGCACGCGGCGCTGCGCCCTCTCGAGCGTCACGTCGTTCGAGCGCGTGGGCGACGTGTGGCGCGAGGTGTCGTACGCCGAGCCGGCGGCCGTGGACGACGCGGTGGACGTCGGCGCGGTTTAATTCCCGCTTCGCGGGGCAGTGCAGCTCCCGACCGCGATCACTCGCCCGACGCAAGCGCCGGGACTCGCGATCGCGCGCTGTCGCTCCGCTCCATCGATGACGCACGTCGCGTTTGCGAGATGGTCGGCAGTCGCTCCGCTCCACGCTCACTTCGTTCGCACGCGGTGGGCGCGTCCGAGAAGAAATCTCCACGCCCCACCGGTTGACGATGCTCCGTGCGCCCGCTTCCCTCCTGCTTTCGGCTCGCACACAGCCCGGCCATAAGCGGAAACGTAGGATTGTGGCGTGTCTCGAGCCGCTCGATCCCCCCGTCGTCTGACCGCGGTGATCGGCGCCGCGGCGCTCGCGCTGACCCTCGCGGCGTGCACGCCCGATCCGGTCACCGAGCAGTACCGCCAGGGAAGCGAGACCGGGTACATCGCCGGCGAGTTCCAGGTCGACGAGATCGACCTCGCCGACCGCGGTGAGCCCGTCGTCTGGGAGAGCACGACCGACACGGGCGAGCCGCTCTCGAGCGAGGATGTCCTCGGCGATGTCGTCGTCGTCAACTTCTGGTACGCCGGATGCGCCCCCTGCCGCGTCGAGGCCGCCCACCTCGAGGACGTGTGGCAGGAGTACCGCGACGAGGGTGTCTCGTTCGTCGGTGTGAACACGTTCGACCAGCCGGATCAGGCACGGTCGTTCGCGGAGAAGTGGGGCGTCACCTACCCGAGCGTGATCGACGCGAACGACGCGGCTGTGAAGCTCGCGTTCGCGGCGGCGACGCCGATCCAGGCGACCCCCGTCACGCTCGTGCTCGACCGAGAGGGTCGGGTCGCCGCACGCATCATCGGCGCGATCGACAGCCCGTCCATCCTGTCCACGCTCGTCGCGGACACGCTCGAGGAGAAGGCGTGACCGGCGCGTGAATCCCGGCGCCCTTGTCCTCGACGGCGCCCTGTGGGCGGCGATCCCCGTCGCCCTTCTCGCGGGGCTGATCTCCTTCCTCTCACCGTGCGTGCTGCCGCTCGTTCCCGGCTACCTCGGGTTCATCAGCGGCGCCGTCTCGCCGAGGCAGGCCGGATCGGGCGTGCTCGCCGGGCGCGGGCGGCTCGTCGGCGGCGTGCTGCTGTTCATCGCGGGCTTCACGCTCGTGTTCGTCACGATCGTTGTGCTCGGCGGGCTCGCGGGCGGCGCGATGCAGCGGTTCTCGCTGCAGTACGGCGACCTCGTGACCCGCATCCTCGGCGCGCTGATCATCCTGCTCGGGCTCGTCTTCATCGGGTTCTTCGGCTTCGCCCAGCGCACGGCGAAGCTGCAGCTCAAGGGTGACCTCGGCCTCATCGGCGCCCCGCTGCTCGGCATCGCGCTCGGCCTCGGCTGGGCGCCCTGCATCGGCCCGACGCTCAGCGCGATCCTCGCCATCGCCTGGCAGCAGGGCGACCCCGCCCGTGCCGGCCTGCTGGGCCTCGCGTATTCGCTGGGCCTCGGCATCCCGTTCCTGCTCGTCGCGCTCGGCTTCGGCTGGGCCACCCGCTCGATCGCCTTCCTGCGCCGCCACATCCGCGTGGTGAACATCGGCGGCGGCGTGCTGCTCGTCATCCTGGGTGCGCTCATGGTGACCGGCATCTGGACCATGATCATGTCTCGCCTGCAGGGGGTGTTCGCCAGTGTCCCGACTCTCCTCTGAGGACGCCTCCGTGCAGCAGCGCGACGGATCCGAGCCGCTGCGGCCCTCCGACCACGTCGACGGCGAGGCCGACAGCGGCGTGAACTCGCCCGCGCTCGGGATCGTGGGATGGCTGCGCTGGGGATGGCGACAGCTCACCAGCATGCGCACCGCGCTGATCCTGCTGCTGCTGCTCGCGATCGCCGCCGTTCCCGGGTCGATCTTCCCGCAGCGGATGGCGAACCCGAACGGCGTGACGCAGTGGGAGCGGGACAATCCCGACCTGTTCCCGATCCTGGATGCGATCCAGATGTTCGACGTCTACATGTCGGCCTGGTTCTCGGCGATCTACATCCTGCTGTTCATCTCGCTCGTCGGCTGCATCCTGCCGCGCACGAAGCACCACTGGAAGGCCCTGCGCTCCCGGCCGCCGCGCACCCCCGCCCGGCTGTCGCGCCTCGACGACCACCTCGAGCAGCGGATCGACGGCGACCAGGATGACGCGAAGCACGCGGTCGACCTCGCCGAGGCGCAGCTGCGCTCTGCCGGCTACCGCGTCGAGCGGTACGACGGGCGCGGGAGCTTCTCGGTCTCCGCTGAGCGCGGCTACCTGCGCGAGACGGGCAACCTCGTGTTCCACGCCTCGCTCGTCGGCGTGCTGCTCGCGGTCGGGATCGGCGGGGGCTTCGCGTACACCGGCCAGCGGGTGATCTACGAGGGCCAGGCAGTGGTGAACGCGCTCGTCGACTACTCGTCGATGAACCGCGGCCGCTTCGTCGGCGACGACGCGCTGACGCCCTACGCGATCCGCCTCGACTCGTTCGACGTCACGTACCAGCCGCCCCTCACGAGCGGCGCGGGGCAGGCGGGCGACTTCGCCGCGAACGTCACCGTGCGCGAGCCGGGCGGCGACGAGACCAAGGGAACCGTGCGGGTCAACCACCCCCTCGAGGTGGCGGGGGAGCGCATCTACCTGCTCGGCAACGGCTACGCCCCGACCATCACGGTGCGCGACGCCGAGGGCACGCCGGTGTACAGCGAGACGGTGCCGTTCCTGCCGCAGGACGCGAACCTCACGTCCCTCGGCGTGCTGAAGATCGCCGACGGCCTTCCCGAGCAGATCGGCATGCTCGGCTTCCTCTACCCGACGCAGGCCACGCTCGAGACCGGCGCGTTGACCTCCGTGTACGGCGACCTGCTCGACCCGATCCTCACGCTCAACGTGTACTCGGGCGACCTCGGCATCGACGGGGGAGTCCCGCGCAGCGTGTACGAGCTCGACCCCAGCGGGATGGAGCAGCTCACGGGCGGCGACACCGGCGTCGAGTCGATCAAGCTCGCCCCCGGCGAGACCGCGGACCTGCCGAACGGCCTCGGCACCGTGACGTTCGAGGACGAGACGCCCGAGGGCGCCGACCGCGACCAGGTCGGGATGACCGAGTCGGTCAAGCGATTCGCGTCGCTGCAGACCCACCGCGACGACTCCTCGATCTTCGTGCTCGTCTTCGCCGTCCTCGCGGTGCTCGGCCTGCTCACCGCCCTGTTCGTGCCGCGCCGCCGCGTGTGGGTGAAGGCGACGCCGGATGAGACCGGCATCCGGCTCGAATACGCCGCCCTCGCGCGCGGCGATGACCCCACGCTCGCGACCGCGATCGAGCAGCTGCGCGCCAAGCACCTCGACAGCCTGTAGAAGTAGGATCCCCCCATGCATCCCGACGCCCTCTCCCTCGACGCGATCTCGCTGCTGCTGATCTGGACGGCGATCGTGATCTACGCCCTGGCGTTCGTCGCGTACGGGGCCGACCTCGCCAAGCGCTCGCAGCTCTCGCTCGAGCGGCAGGATGCGGCGCGCGAGCTCGTCGGCGTTGGATCCGGATCGGCGGGGCGCGGCACGGTGCTGAACGGCGCGCCGCAGGATGCCGCGCCGGCCGAGAAGCCGCGTCTCGTGATGGGCCGGATCGGCACGTCGCTCACGGTGCTCGGCTTCCTGTTCCACCTCGCGGGAACGGTGCTGCGCGGCGTCGCCGCCGGACGCGTGCCGTGGTCGAACATGTACGAGTTCGCCATGACCGGCACCCTGCTGATCACGGCGGTGTACCTCGGCGTGCTGTTCTGGCGCGACCTGCGGTTCCTCGGCACGTTCATGATCGGCCTCGTCACCGTGCTGATGGGTGGGGCGACGCTCTATCACGTCGACGTCGTGCCGCTGATGGATCCGCTCAAGTCGATCTGGCTCGTCGTGCACGTGTTCGTCGCCTCGCTCGCGACGGCGTTCCTCGCCCTCGGTTTCGGTCTGTCGGTGCTGCAGCTGCTGCAGGCCCGGCGCGAGCGGATCGCCGTCGAGGAGACCGAGCCGAAGCGGTCGTTCCTGCGGACGCTGCCGAGCTCCGAGGCGCTCGAGGGCCTCGCGTACCGCTTCGCGATCATCGGCTTCATCTTCTGGACCTTCACCCTCATCGCCGGCTCGATCTGGGCGCAGGACGCATGGGGCCGCTACTGGGGCTTCGACACCAAGGAAGTGTGGACCTTCATCATCTGGGTCCTCTACGCCGGCTACATCCACGCCCGCGCGACGCGCGGCTGGCGCGGAACGCGCTCGGCCTGGCTGTCGATCGTCGGCTTCGTCGCCGTGATCTTCAACTTCACGATCGTGAACATGTTCTTCGAGGGCCTCCACGCGTACAGCGGGTTGTCCTAGCGGCTCGCTTCGCTCGCGGGGGTACGAGTCAGGGGCGTCGCATCCGTCCGCTGAGACTGCGCCCCGCGACTGAGGGCGCATCCTGCGGCTGAGACTGCGGGTGTGCGCTGCTGTCTCGGACGCGCATCGCTGTGTCGGCCGCGGAGTGCTGTCTCGTCGACCGACGGCACTCGCGAGGGTGTGGCATCCGATCTGCGTTTGTGTTGTTCTCTGTGGGATTCGATTGTATTCTCGATCGCATCCGAAGGAGGACGATGTACGCGACGGAGCGCAGGGAGCTGATCGAGCGGGTGCTGCTCGACGAGGCGCGGGTGTCGGTGGCGGAGCTCGCCGAGCGGCTCGGCGTCACGACCGAGACGGTGCGCCGCGACCTCGCGGTGCTCGAGGAGCACGGCGTGCTGCGGCGCGTCCACGGCGGCGCCGTCGCGGCCGACCGGGGGAGCGCGGCCGAGGTGGATCTGCGCGAGCGTCTCCGCCGCGGCGGGCCCGCGAAGAGCGCCATCGCCCGGCGCGCGCTCGAGGGTCTCGGCACGGGGTTCACCGGATCCGTCCTGCTCGACGCCGGCACCACGACCGGCGCGCTCGCCGACCTGCTGCCCGGCCGCAGCGACGTGCACGTTGTGACGCACTCGGTGGTGCTCGCCGCGGGCCTCACCGGCGCCGGCTACACCGAGCTCACGACGATCGGCGGCCGGATCCGCGGCATCACGGGCGCCGCCGTGGGCGCCGGCACCGTCGGCGCGATCGAGTCCCTCCGGCCGGATGTCGCCTTCGTCGGCGCGAATGGGCTCTCGGCCGCGTTCGGGGCGAGCACGCCCGACCCCGAGGAGGCGGACGTCAAGCGCGCGATCGTGCGCGCCGCGCGCCGCGTCATCCTGCTCGCCGACCGCACCAAGTTCGAGGTCGAGTCGCTGCGCCGGTTCGCCGCTCTGGACGAACTCGACGTGCTCGTGACCGACGAGGCTCCCGCCGGAGCCCTGGGTGAGGCGCTGGACGCCGCGGATGTGGAGGTGTGGGTCGCATGATCGTGACGCTCACGATGAACCCGGCGCTCGACCGGACGGTCGAGCTCGCCTCCGCGCTCGAGAGCGGCCAGGTGCAGCAGGCGCTGGCGGCGCGGGAGGACCCCGGTGGCAAGGGGATCAACGTCGCCCGGGTGCTCGCCGGATCGGGCGCGCCCGTCACCGCCGTCCTGCCGCTCGCGGAGGACGACCCGTACCGCTCCCTGCTCGGCGACCTCCCCGTCCGGACCGTGCCGATCGCCGGGCACGCCCGCGCGAATCTGACCCTGACGGATCCGGACGGCGAGACCACCAAGATCAACCTGCCCGGTCCGGTTCTCGGTGAGGACGCCGCGCGGGCGCTGATCGACGCCGTCGTGACGGAGGTGGATGGGGCCGACTGGCTCGCGCTGTGCGGCTCGCTCCCGCCGGGCCTCGCCCCCGACTTCTATGTGGATGTCGCCCTCGCCGTGCGCGCGCGGTGCGCGCGCCCGCCGAAGATCGCCGTCGACGCCTCCGGGCGGGCCCTCGCCGAGGCCGTCGCCAGCGGCGCTGTCGACCTGATCAAGCCGAACGACGTCGAGCTGATGGATCTGCTCGCGCGCACCGCCCGCGACTCCGGCTTCGCGACGACGCGCGAATCGATGGAGTTCTTCAGCGAGATGCAGAAGAACCTTCGCGCCGACCCCACGGCGGCGCTCGCGTACGCCCGCGTGCTCGTTCCCCACCAGGTGCGGGCGGTGCTCGTGACGCTCGGCGGCGAGGGGGCGATGCTCGTCCACGGCGACGGCGCGTGGTTCGCCACGCCGCCCGAGACGGATGTCCGCAGCACCGTCGGCGCCGGCGACAGCGCGCTCGCCGGGTACCTGCTCGCAGCCGTCGCGGGCGAGGACGGCGCCGGCCGCCTGCGCTCCGCCATCCGATACGGCTCCGGCACCGCCGCTCTTCCCGGCACGCGCCTCGCCACCCCCGCCGACCTGTCGACCGCGGACATCCCCGTCCGCGAGCTCGCCTGATCCACCGCATCGTCGTCGCGGCCCCCGCCGCGCCGCATTCCCTCGAGGAGGAGAAGTGTCCACCATCACCCCGCAGCTCGTGAGCCTCGACGAGGATCTCGGGCCCGACAAGCAGAGCGTGCTGCGCGCCCTGTCCGCCCGCTTCGTCGCGCAGGGCCGCGCGACCGACGCCGACGCGCTGTTCGCCGCAGCCTGGAAGCGCGAGGAGCAGGATGCGACCGGTCTGCCCGGCGGCATCGCGATCCCGCACGCCAAGAGCGCCGTGGTGACGCAGGCGTCCCTCGCCTTCGCGCGCCTGAAGCCCGGCGTCGACTTCGGCGCCGAGGACGAGCCCAGCGACATCGTGTTCATGATCGCGGCGCCCGACACGGCGGCCGAGGAGCACCTCGCCGTGCTGTCGAAGCTCGCGCGCAACCTCATGGATGAGGACTTCCTCGCCGCGCTCCGCGGCGCGGCGGACGCCGACGAGGCGGTCCGGATCGTGCGGGCGGCGATCGGCGAGGAGGCCGCGAGCGAGACGGCGGCCGCCCCCGCGCCGGCCGCGGCCGCCGTGCCGACCGCCGCGGGGGACGGCGCCATCGTCGTCGACGGGCGCCCCGCCCGCATCGTCGCCGTCACCGCCTGCGCGACCGGCATCGCGCACACCTACATGGCCGCCGACGCGCTGACCGCCGCGGCGAAGAAGGCCGGCGTCGAGTTCCAGGTCGAGCCGCAGGGGTCGAGCGGCTACACGGCGATCGACCCGGCCGTCATCGCGGCCGCCGACGCGGTGGTGTTCGCGGTCGACGTCGACGTCCGCGAGCCGCAGCGGTTCGCCGGCAAGCCCGTGATCCGCCGCCCTGTGAAGGCCGGCATCGAGCACGCGACCGAGCTGCTGACACAGGCAGCGCACGCGGCGGAGGACCCGTCGGCCGAGCGCGTTCCCGGCACCGCCGGCGCGGCCGAGGAGAACGAGCGACCTGCCGAGTCGATCGGAGCGCGCATCAAGCGCGTGCTGCTGACGGGCGTGTCGTACATGATCCCGTTCGTCGCCGGCGGCGGCCTGCTCATGGCGCTCGGCTTCCTGCTGGGCGGCTACCAGATCAACGAGGTCGCGAACAAGATCGCCGTCGAGAACGCGCTGTGGAACCTGCCGGACGGCGGGCTGCTTCAGTACCTCGGCGCCGTCGCGTTCGCGATCGGCAACATCTCGATGAGCTTCCTGGTGCCGGCGCTCGCCGGCTACATCGCGTACGCGCTCGCCGACCGGCCGGGGATCGCGCCCGGCTTCGTCGCCGGATCCGTCGCGGTGCTGATGAACGCGGGCTTCATCGGCGGAATCGTCGGCGGCGTCCTCGCGGGCCTCGCCGCGATGTGGCTCGGATCCCTCACCGTGCCGCGGTGGCTGCGGGGCCTGATGCCGGTCGTGATCATTCCGCTGCTCGGCTCGATCTTCGCGAGCGGACTGCTCATCCTGTTCCTCGCGGCGCCCATCGCGGCGCTGATGACCGCCCTCACCGGCGGGCTCAACGGCCTCGCCACGTCGGGCCTGCTGCCGGTGGTCGGCATCATCCTCGGGCTCATGATGTGCTTCGACCTCGGCGGACCGATCAACAAGGTCGCCTACGCCTTCGCGGTCGCGGGGCTGGGCGCGGGCTCGGCCGAGAACCCCGTGCCGTTCTACATCATGGGCGCGGCGATGGCCGCGGGAATGGTGCCGCCGCTGATGATGGCCTTCGCCTCGACGGTGCTCGACCGGGGCGCATTCAGCGAGCCTGAGCGCGAGAACGGAAAGGCCGCGTGGCTGCTCGGCCTGTCGTTCATCTCGGAGGGGGCGATCCCGTTCGCCGCCGCCGATCCGCTGCGAGTCATCCCGGCGTCGATGCTGGGTGGTGCTGTCACCGGGTTCCTGAGCATGCTGTTCGAGGTCGGCTCGCGCGCCCCGCACGGTGGAGCGTTCGTGTTCTTCGCGATCGACCCGCTGTGGGGCTTCGCGATCGCCCTGCTCGCCGGTGTGCTGGTCGGTGGGTTCGCCGTCGTCGGGCTCAAGCGCCTCGCCCGCCGTCGGGTGGAGGCCGTCGCCGCCTGACGCCGCCCTTCTAGCCGCCCTCTTTTACGGAGATGCCGGCTTCTCCGGAGATCCTTCGCGGATCGCATCCTGAGAACCCGGCATCTCCGTAGAACCCGGCGGGCGGCGCCGGGACTCCGGCGGGCGGATCAGGCCGGCGCGGCCTCCAGCAGCGCCCGGGCCGGCAGCGTGCGCTTGCGGCCCACCGCGATCGTGGTGGCGATGAAGGCGAGCACCGCCCACACAAGCAGCGCCACGATGGCACCGCCCGTGCCGCCCGCGTCGGTCACGGCGCCGAGGAGCGCGCGGTAGGCCGGGGCCGTCGGCAGGGCGGCCGAGATGCCCGCGAGCCACTCGGGAAGCGTCGAGACGATGCCGGTGGCGATCCCGATCGCGCCGACCAGCGCGCCGATCCAATGCCCCGCGCCGCCGAACACGGCGACGAGCGCCTGGTGCACCGCGGCGAACGCGACGCCGATCAGGGCGCAGAGGCCGAACAGCGCCGCGGCAGTTCCCGCTTCGTAGCCGCTGACCACCTGCACGACGGCCGCGACGAGCACTCCCTGCACCGCTCCGACGATCGCCGCGGGGAGCAGCGCTCCGCCCGCGAGCGACACCGAGGCGCGGCGCGAGGTGAGCGCCCGCCCGGTGACCGAACGCATCACGAGGAAGGTCGCGAGCCCGCCGAACCACAGCACGATCGCCGCGAGCAGCGGCACGGCCGCCGCGCCGAACAGCGAGACCTCGCCGCCAGCCGACGACGACACCGGATCGGCGACGACCGTCGCGAGGTCGTCCGCCTCGTCGTCGGTGTACGACGGGATCTGCTCGGTCGCGGTGCCGAGGCCGTCCGCGAGCGATCGCGTTCCCCCGGCGAGCTCGCCGATGCCGTCGCCGAGATCGGCGGTGCCGGTGGCGAGCTGGCCGGCTCCCGTGGAGAGCTCACCGGCGCCGCCTGCGAGCTGCGACGAGCCGTCGGCGAGGCCGTTGGCCCCGGTCGCCAGCTGCGCGGCTCCCGTCGACAGCGTGCCGGCGCCCTCGGCCGCCTGGCCCGCTCCGGTGGTGAGCTCGGACGCGCCGCTCGACAGCTGGCTCGCGCCCGTCGACAGCTCGCTCGCGCCGCCGGCGAGGGCGGTCGCGCCCTCCGCGGTCGTGGCGACGCCGGCGGCGTACTCGCGCAGGCCCTGTGCGAGGTCGCCGGCTCCCGTGGCGGCGCTCTCGGCGCCGGTCGCGAGCAGCTCGAACTGCTCCGTGAGCGCGGCGGCGCCGCGCAGCTGCGCGACCAGCGTGGCGGGGGATTCCGCCGCGACCTGACCGAGGGCGGTCGAGGCCGTGCTGGCGCCCGTCGCGTACCCCGCAAGCCGCTCGCAGAAGTCCGCGGACGCGCCGGTGGCGGCGCATTCCTCGCTCAGGGCGGTCAGGCCCGTCGCGACTCCCGCCGCTCCCTCGGTGATCTCCACCGGGATGAGGCCGTTCTGCTCGATGGCGTCGGCGCCCGCGGTGAGCCCCGACCCGATGGGGGCTGCGGTGTCCGCGAGCTGGCGCAGGCTCGGCGCGAGGCCCGGGTTCTGCGCGGTGCCGTCGCCGGCGAGGCCGGTGGCGAGCTGCTGCGCGCCGTCCACCAGGTTGTCGGCCCCGCCGACGAGGCCCGGGTTCTCGGCCGTGCCGTCGCCGGTCATCCCTGCCGCGAGACCGTTCAGGCCCTCCGAGAGCGTGCTCGCGCCGGTGGAGAGCTGGCTTGCGCCGTCCGCGAGACCGGTTGCGCCGTCGGCGATGCCGGCGACGCCGTTCGACAGCTCGGCCGCGCCGCCGGAGATGCCCCCGGCACCTCCCGCGAGCTCGCCGGCGCCGTCGGCCAGCTGCGTGGCGCCCGTCGCGAGCTCGCCCGCTCCGTTGCCGAGCTGGGTCGCCCCGTCGGCGAGCGCGGTCGCGCCCTCCTGGGCCTCGCCGGCGCCGTCCGCGAGCTGCGAGGCGCCGTCGGCGGCCTCGCTGAGCTGGTCGCCGAGCGTCGTGAAGCCGATGAAGACGTTCGACAGCGTCGCCTCCGAGAGCATCTGCCCCATCGACGATGCGGCGACCGTGGCGACCTGGTTGGTGATCGCCTCGTCGGCGAGTCGCGAGTCCGGTGCCGTGGTGACCTCGATGCGCGCCTGCTCGGGCTCGGCGTCCTCACCCGACATCCGCTGCCCGGCCGAGGTCGCGGCGGCCGAGAACTCCTCGGGGATCGTGATGACGGCCTGGTAGGTGCCGTCAGCGAGCCCCTCCGCGGCGTCCTCCTCGTTGGACAGCACCCACGTGAGGTTGCTGGGGGTGTCGTCGGATCCCTCGACGAGGCCGGCCGCGAGCTGGCGGCCGAGAGGGGTGACCTGATCCTGGACCGTGACGGGTTCGTCGTTGTTCACGATGGCCGCGGTCATGTTCTCGAGACGCTCGGTCGGGTTGTACAGCGCGGCGACCAGCACGCCGCCGATCAGGGCGGGAAGCAGCAGCACGCCGACAAGCGTCAGCCACGAGACGGGCTTTGTGCTGCGGGCGCGCTCGATGCCGGTGGCGGCGAGACGGCGGAGGGGGCTCATACGTTCACCTCGAAGTGAGTGGGAGCGGCCGCGACGTCGTGCAGCTGCACGGCGTCCCAGCCTGCGTCGGAGAGGAGGATCTGGGCGGCGCGCGGATCGGATCCGGTCAGCACCACCGTCAGTTCGGTGGGGGAGAGCGCGTGGCGCGCATCGCGCAGCACGGCCGCGACCTGGTCGCGCGCGGCGGGCTCGAGCGCGTCGGCGCCGTGGACGACGACGAGGCGCGTGCCGCCGCGGAGCGCGTCGCGCACGGCGCGCGCCGCGGTCGCCGACTCGGCGCCGAGGAGCGCCAGGCCGACATGCGCGCGCACCCAGGCGGCGCGTCCCGGCAGCAGATGCCCCGACACGCGCAGCAGGCCGTCGGACGGGATCGCACGCCCGGCGATCGCGAGGCCCACGGCACGCGCCGAGCGAGGATCGGCCGAGGTGAGCACGAGCGCTTCGCCCGGCTCGGCGCGCAGGGTCACGCCGGACGCGAGCACGGTGTCCTCGGCCGCGACCTCGAGGTCGTCGGCGGCGATGACCGCGGTGGATCCGGGCTCCGGCCAGTCGGCGAGGGCGCGCTCGCGCTCCACCGCCTCGCCCTCGATGTCGAAGTGCGGCAGGATGCGGTCGAGCCAGCGCGGCATCCACCACGCCTTCTCGCCCAGCAGCGCCATGACGGCGGGGACGAGCGTCATCCGGACGAGGAACGCGTCGATCGCGATGCCGACCGCCAGCGCGAGCGCGATTGGCTTCAGGTTCGAGTCGCCCTCGGGGACGAAGGCCGCGAACACCGCGAACATGATGACCGCGGCGGCCGTGACGACCCGGGCCGAGGCAGCGAATCCGGTGCGCACCGCGTCGACCGCGACGTCCCGTGTGAAGCCCTTCTTGCGGCCGGCGTGCACGTAGTCCTCGCGCATCCGGGATACGAGGAACACCTCGTAATCCATGGCGAGGCCGAACAGCACGCCCATCACGACGATCGGCATGAACGCGATGATCGGGCCCGTGCGGGCGACGTGGAGCAGGTCGGCGCCCCAGCCCCACGAGAACACCGCGGCCACCACGCCGAACGCGGCGAGGATCGACAGCAGGTAGGTCAGGGCGGCTTTGAGCGGCACCCAGACCGATCGGAACACGATCATCAGCAGGATGAACGACAACCCGACAACGAAGATCCCGAACGGCACCAGGGCCCCGCCGAGGCGGTCGGAGATGTCGATGCCGACCGCGGTGGATCCGGTCACCTTCAGGTCGATCCCGTACTCGTCGAGCCATTCGTCGTGGTGGGCGCGCAGCTCGCGCACGAGCTCGCTCGTGGCCGGGTCGTCCGGTCCGGTCTCGGGCACGATCTGCACGATGCCGGTGTCGGCCGTCTCGTTCGGGGTCGCGAGCGCGACCTCCTTGACGCCGTCGATCGCCTCGACCTCGTCCTTCAGGTCGTTCATCAGCCCGAGCGGATCCGTGGACGTCACGATCGTGCCGGTGAGGATGAGCGGGCCGTTGAAGCCGGCGCCGAAGTGCTCGGACGTGAGGTCGAAGCCGATGCGCGCCTCGTTGTCCTTGGGCAGCACTCCCGCGTTGGGGAGCGACAGCGCGAGGCTGCCGACGGGGGCGGCCATGAGACCCAGACCCAGGACGACGGCGACGGTCGTGACGACGGGGTGGCGTGTGACCATGCCGACCCAGCGGGCAGCGAACCCCGTGCGCGGGGCGCGCTCCTTCTTCGGCTTGGGCATCCGGCCGATGGCGCGGTGCTTGACGAAGCCGAGCACCGCCGGGGTGAGGGTCACGGCGATCATCACGGCGATCGCGACCGCCACGGCCGCCGCGATGCCCATCGTGGTGAGGAACGGGATGTTCGCGAAGCCAAGGCCGATCAGGGCGATCAGCACCGTCACGCCGGCGAAGACGACCGCCGACCCCGCGGTGCCCGTCGCGCGCCCGGCCGATTCCTCCGGATCCATCCCCTCGCGGAGCTGATCCTGATGGCGCGCGGCGATGAACAGCGAGTAGTCGATGCCGACGGCGAGGCCCAGCATGAGGGCGAGCATCGGGGTCGTCGCCGAGACCGTCGCCCACTGGGTGGAGGCGACGAGGCCGAGGAGGGAGACGCCGACGCCGATCAGCGCGATGCCGAGGGGGAGGCCGGCGAGCACGAAGGAGCGGAAGGTGATGATCAGCACGAGCAGCGCGATGATCACGCCGACCGCCTCGGTGAGCGTGATGGTGGGAAGCTCGGTCGCGAACAGCTCGCCGCCGAGCGCCGTCTGCGCGCCCTCGGGGAGCTGCTCCGCGAGGTCGTCGACGACGACGTGGAGCGACTCCTTGTCGTCGGCCGTGACGTCGGTCATCGTCCCCTCGAACTGCAGCCGCACGATCGCGGCCGAGTCGTCGTCCGACACCATGCCGGTGACCATCTCGTCGAACGGCGAGGTGACGCTGCTGACGCCCGGGACGTCCTCGAGGGCGGCGACCGTGTCCTCGATCGGATCGCGGTAGGCGGCGTCCGTCACGTCGTCACCGTCCGCGGCCACGACGATGAACTGCGCGCTCGTGCCCGACACCTGCGGGAAGGTGCGGCTGAGCTGCGACAGGCCCTCCTGCGCCTCGGTCCCGGGGATCGAGAAGGCGTTGTCGAACCCCTTGTTCAGCCCGGCCGCGGCCCCGCCGACGGCGGCGAGGATGAGCAGCCAACCGAGCAGCACGCGCCACGGGTGACGGTATGACCAGCGACCGAGCGAGTAGAGCAGGGTGGACACAGGGCGCCTCCGGAAGAGCACTGACAGGGGATTTCGATACAGCGCTGTATCCGATACAAGTGTGTATCGTAATAGCCCGAGAGGCAAACCGGGCTGAGCGTTCGGTATGAACCGGGGAGCGGGATGCAGCACGCAGAGCAGGACGAAGTGAGCGAGCAGGATGCGGCGGCGAGACCGCAGACCCGCAGCCGCGAGAACACCCGCGCGCGCCTGCTCGACGCCGCCGCGCAGGTGTTCGCCGAGGTCGGCCTCGGCGAGGCCTCGGTCGAGGCCATCTGCGAGCGCGCCGGATTCACCCGCGGCGCGTTCTACTCGAACTTCGAATCGAAGGATGAGCTGTTCGTCGAGCTCGCCGGCCGATTCGCCAGCCAGCAGGTCGACGGCGTGCGCCGACGCGTCGCCGCCCTGATCGAGTGCGGCCCCGAGGTCGACGGCGACGAGGCCGGCATGGTCGGGCTCGTCGAGGCGCTCGACGTCCCCGGCGACGTCCGGCTCGCGGTGCTGCTGATGAGCGAGATCAAGGGCCGCGCGATGCGCGACGCCAAGACCGCGGAGGCGTACCTCGCTCAGGATGCGCAGCTGCTCGGCGAGATCGCGCAGCTGCTCGAGGAGATCGCACACGCGAAGGGCCTGCACCTCGCGCTGCCCGCCCACGAGGCCGCCCGCACGGTGCTCACCGCCTGGGAGGGCGCGGCGACCCGCGCGATCATGGCCGGCCTCCCGGAGAAGGAGCTTCTTGAGGCGCGCGCGCAGGAGGTCGGCCGCATCGCCCACCTCATCATCGCGCGGGACTGAAACCGCGGCAGGTGCCGGGCGGCTTCGGCTCGCTCGCAGTCTTTCTCGGCTCGCACGCTCGCGCCGACGCCCCGCTCAACGAGCGAGATCGCTGAGCCTTCCCCCGCTCGTTGAGCGGAAGTGAGCGCCAGCGAACGAACGTCGAAACGGGCTGAGCGAGCGTCAGCGAGTCGAAGCCGGGACCTCAGGCTCCCCGCGACCTGCGAGCACCGCGTAGCACCGCTCGATCCGCTCGAGCCACCACTGTCGGCGCTCCGGCGACGCGGCGTGCTGGTCGAGCAGTGCCGGATCGGGCGTGAGTCGCCCGACAGGGATCACCCCGCCGCGGGGGAGGAGTGGATCCCGCACCACGTCGGCGGCGAGCAGCGACGCGGTGCCGAGGCCGCAGTCGAAGTCGAGCTCGGGCAGGGCGGCCGCGAGTGCGGCGCCCTGCGACAGGCCGATCGACGTGTCCAGCGCGCTGGAGACCACCGCGGGCAGCCCGGCCTCCGCGACGATCTCGAGGGCCCTCCGCACGCCGCCCAGCGGCTGCGCCTTCACGACGATCAGGTCGGCCGCTCCCGCGCGCGCGACCGCGATCGGATCCTGCGCCTTGCGCACGCTCTCGTCCGCGGCGATCGGCAGATCCCAGCGGTGAAGGCGCTCGCGCAGCTCGGCGAGCTCGTCCACCGTGGCGCACGGCTGCTCGAGGTACTCGAGGTCGAACTCGGAAAGCGCGTGCGCGGCGTGCTCGGCCTCGTCGACGTTCCAGCCGCCGTTCGCATCGACCCGGATGCGCCCCTCGGGCCCCATCGCGGCGCGCACCGCCCGCACGCGCGCGACATCCTCATCCAGCGACTGTCCGGGCTCGGCGACCTTCACCTTCACCGTGCGGCAGCCGTCGTATCGGGCGAGCACGTCGGGGACCCGGTCGGCGGCCACGGCCGGCATCGTCGCGTTGACGGGGATGGCGGTGCGCCGCGCCTCGGGCTGCGGCTGCCAGGCGAAGTCGACCGCCGCGGAGAGCCAGGTCGCCGCCTCCTCGTCGCCGTACTCGAGGAAGGGTGAGAACTCCGCCCATCCCTCCGGCCCCTCGATGAGCGCGGCCTCGCGATGATCCACCCCGCGGAAGCGCGTCACGAGCGGCAGCGACACCACCCGCAGCGAGGCGAGGATGTCGGAGAGCTGCGGCGTCATCGCGGCAGGCTCGGGGCTGTCGATGCGGTGCATGCTCTCATCCTGCCCCGCCCGGCTCGGCCTGCCGCGAGCGCCGCGAGCGCCGCGCCGTCGAGACGCTGCACCCTCCACTGGTCCATGCCCACCGCGCCGATCGCCCGGTAGAACCGGATGGCCGGCTCGTTCCAGTCGAGCACCACCCACTCGAAGCGGGTGTAGCCCTGCTCGACGCACTCGCGCGCGAGCGCCCGCATCAGCGCCAGGCCGTAGCCGCGCCCGCGGTGGCGTTCGCTGACGATCAGGTCCTCGAGGTAGATGCCGTTGCGCCCCGTCCACGTCGAGAAGTTCAGGAACCAGATCGCGATGCCGGCGATCTCGCCATCGCGCTCGACGACGTGCCCGTAGACGGTCGGCCGCTCGCCGAACATCGCCTCGTGGATCAGCTCGGGGGTGCTCTCGACCGCGTCCGGTTCGCGTTCGTAGACGGCGAGTTCGGTGATGAGCGCGAAGATCCCCGGCACGTCGGCGGGGGTGGCGCGGCGCAGGACGGCGCCGTCGTCGAGGGTCTGCATGCGGTCAGGCTATCCAGATCGCAACGACTAACAATGTTGCCGTTGCAATAGTGTGTGCCACACAGTAATGTGATGGACATGAGCGAACGCGACGACATCGAGACCCACCGGCAGGAGCTGCGCCGGGGCACGCTCGTCCTTGCCTGCCTGAGCATGCTGCGCTCGCCCGGCTACGGCTACGGCCTGCTCGAGCAGCTCGACGCGGCGGGCTTCCCCGCCGATGCCAACACGCTGTACCCGCTGCTGCGCCGGCTCGAGAAGCAGGGGTACCTCACGAGCGAGTGGAACACCGACGAGGCGCGGCCCCGCAAGTTCTACCGCACGTCCACCGAGGGCACCGCCCTCGCCGACATCCTCTTCTCCGACTGGCGCGCGATCTCCGGCGCGCTCGGCGGACTCTCCGACTGAACCCGTTCCAAGGAGGAACACGAATGTCCGAACTCATCGACCGCTACGTCGAGGCCGCCACGCGCTCCGTCCCGCAGGCCTCGCGTGACGACATCGCCTCCGAGCTGCGCGCCTCCATCGCCGATCAGCTCGACGACCGCCTCGCCGGCGGCGAGCCGGATGCAGCCGCCGAGCGCGCCGTGCTCACCGAGCTCGGCGACCCCGAGATCCTCGCCGCGAAGTACAGCGACCGGCCGCTTCACCTCATCGGCCCCAAGTACTTCGCCGACTGGAAGCGGCTGCTCATCCTGCTGCTCTGGATCGTCGTTCCCTTCGCGGCGCTCGGCGGCGCGCTCTCCGGAGCCTTCGCCGACGGTGCGACCGGCGACCTCGGCGACCGGATCGGCGGCATCATCGGCGGCGCCATCGGGCTGGCGCTCTCCGTTGCCGTGCACGTCGCCTTCTGGGTGACGCTCGTGTTCGCGATCCTCGAGCGCGATGCGGCCATCCGCCCGAAGCGCGCGAAGGGGATCGGCCCGTGGAACCCGGATCTGCTGCCGCTCACCGCGCAGCGGCGCGAGTCGCTCGGCGACGTCGTCGCCTCGTTCGTCTGGCTCGCACTCGCGACGGGCTTCGTGTTCTGGGACCGCGCCTTCGGCGTGGTGTTCGGGCCGGTCGCCGAGGGGCGGCGCATCCCCTTCCTGCACGACGACCTGTGGCCGTGGTGGATCGCCGTCGGCCTCGCCCTCACCGCCGCCTCCGCGCTGATCGGGCTCCTCGGCTACATCCGCCGTCGATGGACGCGGGGCCTCGCGATCGCGAGCGCGGTCGTGACCGCGGTCGGCACGATCCTGGCGATGATCCTCTTCGTGCAGGGCCGGCTCATCCACCCCGCGTTCATCGAGACCGTCCTGCCCATCCCGGCGACGGCGCTGCAGGTGCTCACCGTCTTCCTCGGGGTGGTGATCGTGGGCATCGGCGTCTGGTCGGTGTGGGACGCCTTCCGCCGGCTGCGGGTCTCGGCCCGCTGACGACGAGGCCCCGGGCCGGGATCCCGCATCCCGCCCCGGGGCCTTCGCGGCGCCACTAATCTGGCGCCATGCCTGACTTCGCGACTGACATCCCCGTGCGCCTCGGCGTGCAGATCGCCCCCCAGCACCACGCGTCGTACGCCGTGATCCGAGACGCGGTGACGCGTCTCGAGGACATGGGCGTCGACATCCTGCTCAACTGGGATCACTTCTTCCCGCTGTCGGGCGATCCCGACGGCACCCACTTCGAGGGCTGGAGCATGCTGGCCGCGTGGGCCGAGCAGACCGAGCGCGTGGAGTTCGGCGCCCTCGTCAACTGCAACTCGTACCGCAACCCCGACCTGCAGGCCGACATGGCCCGCACGATCGACCACATCTCGAAGAAGGGCGGCGACACCGGTCGCTTCATCTTCGGCACCGGATCGGGATGGTTCGAGCGCGACTACACCGAGTACGGCTACGAGTTCGGAACGGCGGGCTCCCGCCTGGACGACCTCGCCGAGGCGCTTCCCCGCATCGAGTCGCGCTGGGCGCAGCTGAACCCCGAGCCCACGCGCGACATCCCGATCCTGATCGGCGGCGCGGGGGAGCAGAAGACCCTTCGCCTCGTCGCGCGTCACGCGGACATCTGGCACAGCTTCGTCTCGCCCGAGGACCTGCCCCGCAAGCTCGGCATCATCGAGACCTGGGCCGAGAAGGAGCAGCGCGACACCGCGTCGCTCGTCATCTCGAACGAGCTGAAGGGGCGCGACGAGTCCGACGCGCAAGCGCTGTTCGACGCCGGCGTGCGGCTCTTCACGATCGGCGTCTCGGGCCCCGACATCGACTTCGACGGCGTCGGGCGCTGGCTCGCCTGGCGCGACGGCCTCAACGGCTGAGCCCCGGGTCGACGACCGAGCGCCGAGCAGGCATCGGCGCGCCGAGCGGGCATGCGCCCGCATGCTGTCTGGCGGCGCGGATGCCTGCTCGGCGGTCAGGACGTCGAGAATAGGCTGGAGCGCGTGACCGACACCTTCGTCTCCGATCTGTTCGACGCGTCCCAGTGGGACGCCGCGCCCGGATCCGAGGCGTACCAGGACATCACCGCCCATGTGTCGAAGGACGGCCGGATCGCGCGCATCGCGTTCGACCGCCCCGAGGTGCGCAACGCGTTCCGGCCCGCGACGGTCGACGAGCTGTACCGCGCGCTCGACGCCGCCCGACAGGATCCGCGGATCGGCGTGGTGCTGCTGACGGGTAACGGGCCGAGCCCGAAGGACGGCGGCTGGGCGTTCTGCTCGGGCGGAGACCAGCGCATCCGCGGCCGCGACGGGTACAAGTACAGCGAGGACGAGACCTCGGTCACCGACGCCGCGCGCGCCGGGCGGCTGCACATCCTCGAGGTGCAGCGGCTCATCCGGTTCATGCCCAAGGTGGTCATCGCCGTTGTGCCCGGCTGGGCCGCGGGCGGTGGGCACTCGCTTCACGTCGTGTGCGACCTCACGATCGCTTCGGCCGAGCACGGCCGCTTCAAGCAGACGGATGCGGATGTCGGATCCTTCGACGCGGGCTACGGGTCGGCGTACTTCGCGCGCCAGATCGGCCAGAAGTTCGCGCGCGAGGTCTTCTTCCTCGCCGAGGAGCATTCCGCGCAGCGCATGTACGAGATGGGCGCCGTGAACCGCGTCGTCCCGCACGCCGAGCTCGAGCGCGAGGCGATCGCGATGGCGCGGGTCATCCTGACCAAGTCGCCCACGGCGATCCGGATGCTGAAGTTCGCGTTCAACGCGGTGGACGACGGCCTTCCCGGCCTGCAGATCTTCGCGGGCGAGACCACCCGCCTCGCCTACGGCACCGACGAGGCCGTCGAGGGCCGCGACTCGTTCCTCGAGAAGCGCGAGCCCGACTGGTCGCCGTACCCCTGGCATTACTGAGCTCATGAGGCTCGACCGGCTCGGCTCAGACGACCCGCGCGATGTGCTGCGCGCGCTTCGCGCCGCGCTCGGCGCGGGCCCGGCGGTCGCGCTCGGCTCATCCGCGGCGCTTCCCGACGAGGTTTCCTCCGGCACCGCGGTCGTTGTGACGACCTCGGGATCCAGCGGCGTGCCGAAGAGCGTGATGCTGTCGCGTGCGGCACTCACCTCCAGCGCGCTCGCGACGGCCGAGCGGATCGGCGCCGGCCAGTGGCTGCTGGCGCTGCCCGCCTCGTACGTCGCGGGGGTGCAGGTGCTTGTGCGCTCGCTGGTGCAGGGAACCGAGCCCGCGGTCCTCGCCGGTCGGTTCTCGCCCGCGGCCTTCGCACATGTCGTCTCGGGCATGCACTCCTCGCGCGGGGGCGAGCGCGTGCCGACCTACACGTCACTCGTGCCCGCGCAGCTGCAGACGCTTGTCGACGCGGCGGACGATGACGCCGACGTGGCCCGTGCCCTGAGGTCGTTCGAGGCCATCCTGATCGGCGGTCAGGCGCTTCCGGTCGCCCTGCGGGAGCGGGCGGCGGAGCTGGGGGCGCGGATCGTCCGCACCTACGGATCCAGCGAGACCGCGGGCGGGTGCGTCTACGACGGCGTGCCGCTCGACGGCGTCACGGTGGCGGCGGTGGACGGCGAGCTGCGGATCAGCGGCCCGACGCTGGCCGACGGATACCTCGGCGACGACGAGCTCACCGAGCGCATCTTCGTGCGGGACGACGCCGGCACGCGCTGGTACCGCACGGGGGACGCCGGCCAGGTCGACGACGGCATCGTGCGGGTGACCGGCCGGATCGACAACGTCATCGTGTCGGGCGGCGTCAACGTCTCGCTCGACCGGGTCGAGCGGATCGTGCGCGAGCTGCTCGACGCGGTCGTGGTCGGTGCTCCGGACGAGCGCTGGGGCGAGACGCCGGTGATCGTGGCCGCCCGGGCGGGCGTGCCCGATCCGGATGCCGCGCTCGCTGCCGCGCGCGAGGCGGTCGCCGCCCAGCTCGGCAAGCCCGCACGGCCGTCGCGCATCCTGCTGCTCGACGAGCTGCCCCGCCTGGCTTCGGGCAAGCCCGACCGCCGGGCGCTGACGGCGATCGCGGCAGGCTAGCGTCGGCACCGCGCGGCCAGGGTCTCCGCGCCTCAGCCGCTCGGCAGGTCGATGCGGATCAGGCGGTCGTCGTCCGGGCCGGGCGAACCCCGGCCGTCGGTGTTGTTCGTGAGGATCCAGACGCCGCCGTGTGGCGCCGCCGCGACATCCCGCAGCCGCCCGAATTCCCCGGCGTGAAGGTCGGCGCTGTGCTCGGGCGCGGCGACCGACATCGCCCGCAGCCGCTCACCGCGGAGGTTCGCGATCAGGATGACGTCATCGATGATCGCCATGCCGCTCGGGCTCGCCTTCGCGGTCGGCCACTGCAGCAGCGGGTCGGCGAAGCCCCGATC
>NZ_JADGLL010000019.1 GCF_015235415.1 Microbacterium paludicola
GGTCTGCTGTGGGTCGGGGCTCACAGGCTCGGGGGTCACAGGCTCGGGGGTCACCATGGCTTGTCCGTTCCCGAGCCCGACTGCCCGTCGTCGCCCTGATACTGCTGGCGCTCGCCGTCGCCCTGCTGCAGCTTCTCCTCGAGGTCCTCCAGCTGCTCGTCCGACGGCTTCGGCTCCTGCCCCTCCTGCGGGTCCTCCGACGGGGAGGGCGACGGCTGTGGCTGCGGGGGCTGCTGCTTCTGCTTCAGCCGCTCCTCGAGGTCGTCGATGCTCTGTCCCGCGCTGCGCTCCGGATCCGGCGACTGCTCATCCGCCTCCTCCGAGTGGCACTCGTCGGGGGTGTCGGCGACCACCTGCAGGGCCTCGCCGTACAGCTGTTCGGCGGCGACGGGGTCGCCGGCCTCCCTCGCCTGATCGCCCATCCGCTCGATCGTGATGCCGAGGTTGATGTGCACGGCACAGGCCTCGAGCCCGGGGGCGAGGGGCAGGGCCTCCTCGAACCGCGCCCGCGCGCCGGCGAGGTCGCCCGCCCCGGCGAGGGCGTCGCCGAGGTTGTACGGCGCCTTGTACGGCTCGAACCAGTTGACGACGCCCTGCCCCTGCGCGGCGGCGGCCGAGCCCGCGAAGTCCCCGGCGACGTACGACGTGATCGCGCGGTGCGCGAAGGCGTACATCGACGCGATCTTCACCGGCAGCAGCATCGCGATGACGCAGAGCGGCACGGCGATCAGCAGCAGGATGCGCCGCAGCCGGGCGCGGCGCCGGTTGCCGGCGATCAGCTCGGCCGCGGCGGAGTCGGCGGGGGCGCTCATGCCTCACCTCCCTGCCCGGAGGGCCGCGGTCGCATCAGCTGCAGCACGCCCGGGATCGCCGTCGCGACCAGTGCGGCGTCCGCCGCCAGCAGCGCGACGATCAGCAGCGCGAGCATCCAGCCGAGCTCGGTCACGTCGCCGGTCGTGCCCGCGGCGCGCGTGGTGGTCGACGTCGGGGCCTCCGGGAGCTCGGGCTGACTGTCGGCCGTGCGGTGCTGGTATTCGACGCCGAGGTCGGCGGCGATCGTCTGCAGCGCGGCCTCGTCGATCTTCGACAGCGCGGCTTCGGATCCGTCCAGGATGTACTCGTCGGACGCGCCGCCGACCTCGCCGGTCTGCACCTTCATCCGGCCGCCCTCCGGCGTGCCGTAGCCGAGCACGGCGCCCCCGTCGAGCAGCGCCGCGCTCGACTCGAACGACTCGGGCTCGCTGGCGGCGGTCTGCTCACCGTCGCCGAGGTAGAACACCATGCGCGACCGCTCGGGCGAGCTCTCCGCCGCCGCCTGCAGCGTCTGCGCGAGCAGGCGGTTGGCGATGCCGATCGAACTTCCCTGCGAGCGCTGGGTGACCTCGGGGGTCAGCACCTCCAGCGCCGAGTGGAGCGCGGCGGTGTCGGTCGTCAGCGGCAGGCGCATCTCGGCCGAGGCGTCGAACGTCAGCAGCGCGAACCGCGCCCCGGGGTAGGCGGCGACGATGGCGTCGACGTCGGATCGGACCCCGTCGAGGCGCGGGGCGCCGTCGCCCCAGTCCTCCGCGACGATGCTCGCCGTCGAGTCGACGAGGATGACGACATCCGTGTCGGTCGTCAGGGTCTGGGTCTCCCCGCCGGGGATGCCGGGGCGCAGCGCGAGCACCGCGCACGCGAGCAGCGCCGCGATCCGCAGTGCCCAGGACGTCCGCTCCCGGGCGCCGCGGGCCCGCAGCAGCGAGCGCACCGCGACGAACGCCACCGGCGCGCACAGCAGCGCGAGCAGCAGCGGGTGAAGGACGGGCTGGAAGATCACAGTCTCACCCGCCACAGCAGCACGATCCCGGCCAGCACCAGGGCCAGCAGCACGGCGATCCACACGTCCGGCACGTCGCGCCACACCACGCGCGCCTCACCCTGCAGCGCGCGGGCCTCCTGCTCCTGCACCTCGTCGATGATCTCGCCGACGGTGGTGTCGCCCCGCAGGGCGTACGCCTGCCCGCCGGTGGTCTCGGCGGCGCCGGTCAGCTGCGCGCTGATCTCGTCGTCCTTGCCCTCCACCGGGTTCAGCGCGAACACCCGCACGCCCGCGTCGCGCGCGTAGACGCTCGCCTCCTCGAGCGTGACGATGCCGGCGCCGAAGGCCTCGTTGTCGGTGGCGAGGATGATCGAGCGCGACCGGTCCTCGTCGAGGTGGTCGAAGCGCATGGTGCACGCGGCGAGGCCGTCGCCGATCAGCGAGGATCCGGTGCCGTTGAGCGTGCCGACCCAGTGCTCGGGGATGTCGCTCGAGTAGTCGTCGAAGGCGGCCTTGATCGACTGCAGGTGCCCGCGGATGAAATCGTAGTCGTCGGTGAGGGGGAAGATCTGCACGGGCGAGCTGTTGAAGATCGTCAGTCCGATCCGCTCTCCCTCGAAGCCCTCGAGCAGTTCCTCGAACACTTCGAGCACCTCGATGTCGACCTCGCTCATCGAGCCCGAGACGTCGAGGCACAGCATGATGTCGCGGCTCGTGTCGACCGGTTGGATGGTCTGGGCCGCCATCGGCCGCGCGCCGACGACGCCGGCCACGACGGCCGATCCGGCGAGCAGCGCCACGGCTCCGGCGACCGCAGCCGCGCGGCGACGGGTCGCCCGGCGCACTGCCGGCAGGCTGCGCAGCCGCTCGGCCCGCGACACCGGCGCGGCCCCGGCCGACGCACGAGCGGCGCGACGGACCGCGAGCACGCCGACCGTCACCGCCAGGACGACCGCCGCCAGGGCGAGCACAATGATCCATGGGTTCGCGAGCTCGATCAGTGCCATTCGCTCACCACCCTGCGCGCCGCCTCGGCGCCCGCGGCCGGGTCGACGGCGGGACCGCGGCCGAAGATGCTCGGATAATAGTGGCGGCGCAGCGCATCGACGAGCGCAGGATGCACGCCGCGCGCCTGCAAGTCGGCGAGCGTCAGCACGGGGGCCTCAAGGCCGCTGTACTCGTTGACGAACTGGCGGGTCGTGCGGCTGAGCTCGAGGTTCGCCTGCCGCGCCGTCAGCTCGCGCGCCCGCCAGGCATGCTCGATCCTGCCGATGCCGTCGAGATACTCGTGGCGCAGCATCGTGAGCGCGTCTGATGCGACGGGCGCCGCGGCGGTGGTGGCGCGGCGCGGCCTCGTGAACAGCAGGATGAGCCAGACCGACAGGATCGCGAGCACGATGATCCCGAGCGCCAGCAGCATCCACCACGGCGCGTACTGCACCGGCGGGTAGAACTCGTCAGGCTCCGACATGGGCCCTCCGGTTCAGCATCCGCAGCAGCTCGGGCACCGCATCGTCCTGGGTGCGCAGCTCGACGTGGGTGATCTCGAGCGCGGTGAGCAGGGCGTCGCGCCGGGTCTCCTCCGCGCGGTGCTGCTCCTCGACCTCGCGCACGACGGCCTCATCGCCGTGAAGGAACCCCGGCACCGTCCATCCGGTGTCCACGTCGCGGCGCGACGATCCGTCCGCCGTCGTGAGCACCGGATCCGCGTCGCGCAGCGTGACCCACAGCACGTCGTGCTGGGTGCGCAGGCGGCGCACGAGCCGCTCGGTCTCGTCGGTGATCGGCGCCTCGTCGGTGACGACGACCACGATCATCCGGCGCGAGATCGTGCGGGCAACGAAGTCGAGCAGCCGCTCGCGGGCGCTGTGCGGGCCGTCGGGCGCGCAGGCGCCGTCGATCGCGCGCAGCGCGTGCTCGAGCGCGCCCTCGGAGCGCTTGGGAGGCAGCCGGCGGACGCGCTCGGCGTCGCCGAAGACGAGCGAGAAGTCGTCGTCGTGCCGCAGCGTCAGCACGCCGAGCGCCCCGACCGCCAGCACGGCGAGCTCGCGCTTGGGCCGGTCGTCGGCGGCCAGCGCCGCCATCCCGCGGCCCGTGTCGACAACGAACAGCACCGTGTGCATCCGGGACGCGCGCATCCGCTTGATCATCGGGGTGCTCAGCCGCGCGGTGGCCCGCCAGTCGATGTCGCGCACCTCGTCGCCCGCCTGGTACTCGCGCAGGTCCTCGAAGTCGTTGCTGCGGCCGCGCAGCAGCGACGCGTACGCGCCGTCGAGCGCGTGCAGCGACTTCTTGGACGAATGGATGAAGAGCTTGCTCTTCACCCGCGTGATGAGGCTGGGCATGGCAGCGGCCGATCGGACCGGATCAGGGGGTCGGGACGGCGGCGAAGATCGCGTCGATGATCTCCTCGCTGCGCACGCCGTCGGCATCGGCCTCGAAGTTCAGCAGCACGCGGTGCCGCAGCACGAGGTGGCGCAGGGCCCGGATGTCCTCGGGCAGCACGTGCGCGCGGCCGTTCAGCAGCGCGAGCGCGCGGGAGGCCTGCAGGAAGGCGATGGAGGCGCGCGGGCTCGCGCCGTACTTGATGTAGCGGGCCTGCTCCTCGCCGATGTACGGGGCAGGGTTCCGGGTGACATAGGCGATGCCGACGATGTAGTTGCGGATCGCGGGGGAGACGTGGATGCGGCTCGCGACATCCTGCAGGAGGTGCACGTCCGCGAGGGTCACCGAGCTGCGGGCATGGCGTTCGGGATCCAGCACGCCCGAGTCGATCCGCTCGAGGATCTCGAACTCCTCCTGGGGGCTGGGGTACTCGACGATCTCCTTGAGGAGGAAGCGGTCCATCTGCGCCTCAGGGAGCTCGTACGTCCCCTCCTGCTCGATCGGGTTCTGCGTCGCGATCACGAGGAAGGGCTTCGGCAGGCGGTGAACCTCGCCGCCGATCGTGGTCTGGTGCTCCTGCATCGCCTCGAGCATCGCGCTCTGCGTCTTGGCGCTCGAGCGGTTGATCTCGTCGAGCAGCACGAAGTTCGCGTGCACCGGGCCGAGCACGGTGCGGAACGATCCGGTGCTCGCGTCGTAGACCTGGTTGCCGGTGATGTCGCTCGGCAGCAGGTCGGGGGTGCACTGGATGCGCTTGAACTGCGCGTCGACCGTGTCGGCCAGCGTGGAGGCGGCGGTCGTCTTCGCGAGGCCAGGCACGCTCTCGAGCAGGATGTGCCCGCCCGCGATCAGGCCGATCAGCAGGCTCGTGCGCAGCCGCTCCTGGCCCACCATCTTCGCCGAGTAGGAGTCGGAGACGATCCGGATGACCTCGACGGCCCGCGCCATCTCCTCGCTCGTCGGCGCGGTCTTCTGCCCGGTGTTCGACGCAGCGGCCTGGTTCATCCTGCTCTCCCCTCGCTGGACCGGGGAGGCGCCACGGCACGCGTCGCGCCCATCCCCCGCGGTCAGCCTACCTCCGTCGGGATATCGATCCCCGGTCGTTGAGCGACGAGCGCAGTGAGGAGTCGAAACGCGGCGGGTGATACATATCGGGAGCGCGAGGCGTTCCAAAGTTTGGGCGACTTCCAAAACGGATTGCTAATGCCCACAAACTTTGGAAGACTTTGGGGGTGAACCAAAACGAGCTCCGCGACTTGACGAGCCGCGGTGAAACGATCGCGGTCGAGTTCAAGTCTGACCGGCCGAAGTTCGGCGATGACCGGATCGCGGAGGTCGTCGCCTGCCTGGCGAACGCCGAAGGCGGCATCCTGCTGATCGGCGTCGAGGACGACGGCACGATCACGGGCGCGCAGGCGCGACACGGGGAGGTCACGAACCCCCTGCGACTGCAGGCCCTGATCTCGAACAAGACTGTCCCGCCTGTGGTGACCGACGTGGACGTCGTCGAGATCGATGGGGCTGCGGTGATCGTGATCGAGATCCCGCGGGCGGCCTCGATCACCGGCACGTCCGCTGGTCAGTACTCGCGCCGTGGTCTCGGAGGTGACGGCAGGCCTGCCTGCCTTCCGCTGCTCGCTCACGAGATGCTCTCTTCGCGGATCGAACGGGGGGAGGTGGACTACGCCTCGATCGTCGAACCGGATGCCAAAGTGGACGATCTCGATCCATCCGAGTTCGAGCGCTTGCGACGGCTCGTGTCGCCGACCGGCGGGGGCTCGGTGCTCGCATCGTTGAGCGACGTCGAGATCGGCAAAGCGCTCGGCGTCATCGACGGCAGCGAGGAGTCGCCGATCATCCGGCGCGGAGCCCTCCTTCTCTTCGGACGGGACGAGCGTCTGCGCCAGTTCATCCCCACCCACGAGACGGCCTTCCAAGTTCTGTCGGGCACGGCCGTCCGGCAGAACGTCTTCAGTAACGCGCCACTGTTCCGCGCTGCTGAGGATCTCTACACGCAGCTCATGCGCTACGACGAGGAGGACGAACTCGACATCGGGCTGACACGAGTTTCAGTTCCACGGATCCCTGCCGTCGCCGCGCGTGAGCTCATCGCCAATGCGCTTGTGCATCGTGACTACACGATGCAGGGCCCGGTCTCCCTCCAGTTGACAGAGGAAGAACTCACCATCGCGAATCCGGGCGGACTGCCGCGTGGCGTCACTCTGGACAACCTGCTGTCGACGTCGCAGCCGCGCAGTCGCATCCTGTCGGAGGCGTTCTTCCGTGCCGGCATCGTCGAGCGGACGGGGCGCGGTATCAATCGCGTGTTCGAGTCGACCCTTCGCGCCGGCCGAGCGGCTCCTGATTTCTCGCGCACGGACGCGCATCACGTCGTCGTCACGGTGCCGACGGGCCGTGCGGATCTCGCTGTCGTGCGCTTCCTCGTCGCGCATACGGAGCGACGGGGGAGGCCCTTCTCATTGGAGGAGCTGCTCGTCCTGCATGCGCTTCAGGATGACCCGCGCCTCACGGTCGGCGAGCTCGCCGACCTCGTACAGCGATCTCAGATCGCGACGCGCACCGTGCTGACGCGCATGGTCGAGGAGGGGCTCATCGAGATGCGAGGGAATGGGCGAGGGCGTCGCTACACCATGAGCGCAGCGACCTATCGCGAGATCAGCAGCCCCGCGGGGTACGTGCGTGTTCGCTCGTTCGATACCGCCCAGCAGGAGCAGATGGTGCTGACGTACGTTCGCTCGCACGGGAGCATCACGCGGGCCCAGGCAGCAGACCTGTGCGCACTTCCCTCGGACGCTGCGAAGCACCTGCTCCGTTCACTGCGTGACCGGGGTTTTCTGCGGCTGGTGGGAGAACGCAGGGCGGCGCACTACGTCCTCGCTGTTGAGTGACGTGCAGCGTCCCGGCTCCCGGCCTGAGCCGCCGAAGCGGGCACGACGGTCGATTCGTCGCCTAACAACCCCGGGCGCTCACTCCGCTGAACGACCGGACCGAGCCGAAGTGGCGTCTCCTCTGTCTGTCCTGCCCCGTCGGTAGACTTGCCCCGGCCCAGAACGCAGCCCGAAGAGCGGGAGAGAGGTCTTGGGCACACCGAGCCGAAGGCTCGTGCACAGACAGGGGGAAACCCATGCCGGGAATCGTGATCGTCGGAGTCCAGTGGGGCGACGAGGGCAAGGGAAAGGCCACCGACCTGCTCGGCGACCGCACCGACTGGGTCGTCAAGTTCAACGGCGGCAACAACGCCGGCCACACCGTCGTGATCGGCGGCGAGAAGTACGCGCTGCACCTGCTGCCCTCGGGCATCCTGTCGCCCGGCGTGAACGCCGTCATCGGCAACGGCGTTGTGATCGACCTCGAGGTGCTGTTCGCCGAGCTGGATGCGCTGTCGGCCCGCGGCATCGACGTGTCGCGCCTAAAGGTCAGCGCGAACGCGCACGTCATCACCCACTACCACCGCACGCTCGACAAGGTCACCGAGCGCTTCCTCGGCAAGCGCCAGATCGGCACCACCGGTCGCGGCATCGGCCCCGCCTACGCCGACAAGATCAACCGCGTGGGCATCCGCATCCAGGATCTGTTCGACGAGTCGATCCTGCGTCAGAAGGTCGAGGCGGCCCTCGACCAGAAGAACCACCTGCTGGTGAAGATCTTCAACCGCCGTGCGATCACGCCCGAGGAGATCGTCGAGGACCTGCTGTCGTACGCCGAGCGGCTGAAGCCGATGGTGTGCGACACCGGCCTGCTGCTGAACCAGGCCCTCGACAAGGGCGATGTCGTCGTGTTCGAGGGCGGCCAGGCGACCATGCTCGACGTCGACCACGGCACGTACCCGTTCGTCACGTCGTCGTCGGCGACCGCCGGCGGCGCATCCACCGGCTCGGGCGTCGGCCCCGGCCGCCTCGACCGCATCGTCGGGATCGTCAAGGCGTACACAACACGCGTCGGCGCCGGCCCCTTCCCGACCGAGCTGTTCGACGAGAGCGGCGAGTGGCTGCGCAAGACCGGCTTCGAGTACGGCACCACCACCGGGCGCCTGCGTCGCACCGGCTGGTACGACGCACCCATCACCCGCTACGCGACGCGCGTCAACGGCATCACCGACCTCGTGATGACGAAGCTCGACGTCCTGACCGGCCTGGATGAGATCCCGGTGTGCGTCGCGTACGACGTCGACGGAGTGCGCTTCGACGAGGTGCCCGTGAACCAGACCGACTTCCACCACGCGAAGCCGATCTACGAGGTCTTCCCCGGCTGGAAGGAAGACATCACGGGCGCCCGCACGTTCGAGGATCTTCCCCAGAACGCGCAGGACTACGTGCTCGCGCTCGAGAAGATGAGCGGCACGCGCATCTCGGTCATCGGCGTCGGCCCGGGCCGCGACGCGGTGATCGTGCGCCACGACCTCGTCTGAGCCGCACCTCGTCTGAGCTCACGCCTCGTCTGAGTCCGCCCCTCGTCGAGGACCGGATCTGCGAGGACTCACCGCTCTGCGAGGATCGACCCATGAGACTCTGGATCGGGGCGCGCGGCGCGGACATGGGCAAAGAGGCGCGCGGAATCATGGCCGCCACGGCCGGAGAGCCCGATTCGCCGCTGGCCGGGGGACCCCTCTCTCTCGTCGGAGACGCGGTCGAGGCGCCGTCGCCGACGTGGCTCGCGGCGCATCCGAAGCTCGACGTCGTGTACGCCGCGCTGGAGGCGCAGGGCCGCGTGGCCGCGTTCCGCCGCACCGGTGAGGCGACCCTCGCGCCCCTCGGTTCGCCCGTCGAGGCCGGCGAGACCACGTGTCACGTGGCCGTCGCGCCCGACGGCTCGCACCTGATCGCCACCGCCTGGGGCAACGGGGTCGTGACCCACGTGGCTCTCGACGCATCCGGCCGCCTCGGCACCCGCACCGAAGCCGAGCCGTCGGCCGATCCGTACGACCGCGAGAACGCGGGCGGGACGTCCGCCCCCGACACGTCCGCGCTGCTGGACGAGCAGCCGGGGGTCGCCGACCTGCGCAGCCTCGTCGAGCGCGGTGCCGACGCGTCGCAGCTCGCGGCGATGCTCGCCGGCGCCACCCCGACGCCGGCCATCGGCGCGGATGCCGGACTCGACGACATCCTGGCCCTGCTCGGGCAGTCCAAGAACCCGTTCGACGATCCCGCGGTGCGCGGCATCCTTCGCGGCGCGCGGGACACCCCGGCCGCCGCGCTCGCCGGCGGCGTCGATCTCGGCGGAGCCACCGCCGAGCCGACCGAGCCGCGCACCCCGCGCGCGCACTGCACGGTGTTCCTTCCCCGCGGCCTCGTCGCCACGACCGACCTCGGCTACGACCTCGTGCGCATCTGGCGCACCTCGCCGCGCGGGATGACGCTCGACCACGAGGTCGCGCTCCCCCTCGGCACCGGTCCGCGCCACATGAGCCTTCACCCCAGCGGGCACCTCTACGTGGTGACCGAGCACACCTGCGAGATCTTCGTGCTCTCGGCCGGCCCCGACGGACGCTGGGCGCTGCGCTCCGGCATCGCCGCATCCCCGGGATCGCTGCCCGGCGACAGCGCCGCCGAGCTCACCCGCTCGCGCGACGGCCAGTTCCTCTACGCGGGCCTGCGGGGCAGCGACACGATCGCCGTGCTGCGCGTGCGCGACCAGGGCGACCGGATCGAGCACGTCGCGCTCGCCGAGTCGGGCATCCGCAAGCCGCGTCACCACGTCGTGCTGCGCGACACTCTGCTCGTCGCCGGCCAGGACTCGCACGAGATCGCCTCGCTCGGCATCGACGAGCGCACCGGAGTGCCGGGCAGGGTGCGGCACCGGCTCGCGGTGCCGTCGCCCCAGCACATCCTGCTGGCGCGCTGAGACTGCGCACCGATCTCGACTCGCTGCGCTCGCTCGATCCGTTTCGACTCCGCTTCGCTCCGCTCAACGACCGGGGCGTGGGAGCGCGCGCCGCGCGTCAGGGCGGTGGGTCTTGCTCCCTTTGCTCGCAAGGGGCTTCGGTGGTCCCTCGGATCCGGGGCACCGGTAGCCTCGTGTCCATGACGGACGTGCCCGCCGAAGACCCCCAGGAGACCCTGCTGCGCCTGCGCGCGAGCATCGACAACATCGACGCCGCTCTCGTCTATCTGCTGGCGGAGCGGTTCCGGGCCACGCAGCAGGTGGGCCGCCTGAAGGCCCGGCACGCGATGCCGCCGTCCGACCCGAGCCGCGAGGAGCAGCAGGTCGCGCGCCTGCGCGCGCTCGCCGAGGCCGCCCACCTCGATCCCGAGTTCGCCGAGAAATGGTTCAACTTCGTGGTGGCGGAGGTCATCCGCCACCACGAAGCCTTCCGAACCGAATAGCGGTCAGGCGATCGTCCGCCGCAGGGTGAGGTACGAGCCGGCGGCCATCAGAGCGATGGCGGGCACCGCCCACAGCGCCAGGCCGAGCGGCCCGGTCTCGACGAGCCACGTCCACGTCGCCGGCCACGCCTCGAGGTGCGTGATCAGGAACACCGCGCCCACCAGCAGCAGGCCGAGCCCGACAAGGACGACCGTGACCATGATCGTGCCCCAGCGCTTGTAGATGGTCGCCGACCAGAACCCGATCACGAAGAAGAACATCGTGATCACGAAGTACGTGATCCAGGCGCCCCACCATCCGGCCTCCCACACCGCGGGAAGGTAGGAGAAGTAGCCGTTGACGCCGAGGCCCTCGGTCGCCTGCTCGAGCAGACCGATCAGGACGAAGACCGTCGACAGGATGACGCCCGTGATCGCGGCCGCCACGAGGGTGCCGAGGTAGAACTCCCGGCGCGTCAGGCTCATCGCCTGCGAGAACGGGAACGACAGCGTCATCGCCTGGATGCCCACGGCGAGGAACGCCCACAGCGGCGCCTGGCTTCCCCCGCCGTACTTCGGCTCGTCGATCGGGATCATCGCGAAGATCAGGAACGAGATGAGGAACGAGCCGCCCAGGACGATCAGCGGCATCCACAGGTAGGTCACCTTGTTCACGAACTGCAGACGGACGACGTTCAGCACGCGGCTGTTCATCGCGCCACCTCCTCGGTCGAAGCCGGCGCGGACGCCGGGCTGTGCTGGGTGCTGCGCACGATGAGCTGCTGCAGCGAGACGGGGGCGAGGTCGAGGCCGGCGGCCTGCGCCTCGGCGCGCTCGGCGGCCGACAGGGCGCCGAGGAACGTGACGGACGTGACCCGGCCGAGGCTCTCGCGGTGGATGACCTCGCGTCCGCTGATGAACGGCTCGACCGCCTCGGCATCGCCGACCAGGTTCGTGGCCTTGTCGCGCGCATCCTCGGTCGTCTCGTCCATGACGATCCGGCCCTGGTCGATCACGAGCACCCGCTCGATGAGGTTGGCGACCTCGTCGATCAGGTGGCTCGACAGCAGCACGGTGCGGGGGTGCTCGGCGTAGTCGGCGAGCAGGCGGTCGTAGAAGATCTGCCGCGCGACCGCGTCCAGGCCGAGGTACGGCTCGTCGAAGAACGTGACCTCGGCGCGGGCCGCCAGGCCGATGATGACGCCCACGGCGGAGAGCTGGCCGCGTGAGAGCTTCTTGATGCGCGTCTTGACCGGCAGCTGGAAGTCGGCGATCAGCGCGTTGGCGAAGTCCTGGTCCCAGTTCGGGAAGAACAGCCGCGCGGCGGCGAACGCGTGAAGGGGCGTCGCGTCGTCGGGGTACTTCTGGCTCTCCCGCACGAAGCAGAGGCGGCTCAGCACGCGCGCGTTCTCGTACGGGTGCTCGCCGAACACGCGCACGGTGCCGGAGGTCGCGAAGTTCTGAGCCGTCAGGATGGACATCGCCGTCGTCTTTCCCGCGCCGTTTCGCCCGAGGAAGCCGTAGATCGTGTCGCGCTCGATGTCGAAGCTGACGTCGTCGAGCGCGAGCGTGTCCCTGTATCGCTTGGTGAGGTTCCTCACCTCGATGACCGCGGTCATGATCGCCTTTCGGTGGTGGTCGTTGCGCCGTGCTCGCGGATGAGCGCGGCGAGGTCGTCGGTGCCGAGGCCGATCTTGCGGGCCTCGGCGAGGAGGGGGGTGACGTAGCGGTCGGCGAACGCCTGGCGCCGTTCGCGCAGCAGCAGCTCGCGGGCGCCGTCGGCGACGAACATGCCGATGCCGCGGCGCTTGATCAGCACGCCCTTGTCGACGAGCATCGCCACTCCCTTCGCTGCGGTGGCCGGATTGATCCGGTAGAAGGCCGCGAGCTCGTTCGTCGACGGCGCCTGCGCCTCCTCGGCGAGGCTCCCGTCGACGATGGAGTCCTCGATCTGCTCGGCGATCTGCACGAACAGCGGTCTGCCTTCTTCGATCAATCCGATCCTCCGGTGGTCTGGTTACTTACTTGAGTAATGAACCACTAAACCGGGCGGGTGTCAACACCGTGTGCGAGATCCCCGGCGCAAGCATCCGCGGGCGGCGCTTCCGGCCGCCGCCGAGCCGGGCACCGCCGTAGCATGACGCCATGCCCGATACCGCACCGACCCCGATCCCGCCGTATCCGGCCATCTCGTCGCTCAGCACCCTCGCGAGCGACCTGACCATCGCCGAGGTCGCGGGGGATGCGGGGCGGTTCACCGACTACTCGGTGCCGGATGCGGGCATCCGCGCGCTGTACACGACCGAGAGCGTGTGGCAGTCGTGGCTGGACGTCGAGGTCGCCCTCGCGCGGGCGGAGGCCGAGGTCGGCATCGTCCCCGAGGAGGCCGCGCGCCGGATCGCGCACGTCGGCCGGCTCTCGCACCTCGACCCCGAGAAGGTCATCGAGGGGATGCGCGTTCAGGGCCACCCGCTCGTGCCCCTGATCGAGGAGCTCGCCGAGGCGGCGGGGGAGGGCGCCGGCGGATGGGTGCACTGGGGCGCCACGAGCCAGAACATCATGCAGTCGGGGCACGCCATCCTGATCGGCCGCGCCCACGCGATCGTCAGCCGGCTCATCATCGAATGCCTCGCCGCGCTCGCCGACCTCGCCGAGCGCTCGGCGACCATGATCATGCCCGGCCGCACGCACGGCCAGCACGCGGTGCCGATCACGTTCGGCCTGAAGGTGGCGACCTGGATCGACGACCTGCTGCGCGGGCTCGACCGCATCGAGCACGGCGTGCGGCCGTGCCTGCGCGTGATGATGGCCGGCGCCGTGGGGAGCTTCGCCTCGCTCGGCGACGTCGGGCCGAAGGTGCAGCGCCGGGTTGCCGACCTGCTCGGCCTCGAGCCGATGCCCGTCGCCTCCCGCGCCCTGCTCTCGCCGCAGTCCGGCTACATCTCCGACCTCGCGATCGTGGCGGCGTCCTGCGCCCGCATCGCGATCGAGGTCGAGACGATGATGCAGACCGAGTTCGGCGAGGTCTCGGAGCCCGTCCCCGAGGGATCCGTCGGCAGCTCGACGATGCCGCACAAGCGCAACCCGAAGCTGTCGGCGGATGTGCTCGACCTCGCCGCGCTCGTGCGCTCGACGGCGCCCGAGGCGGTCGCGGCGGTCATCCATCCGCACGAGGCGGACGGCGGCGCGACCGCGAAGCTCGACGCCGCGATGCAGAAGACCCTCATCGCGATGGGCGACCTGCTGATGCGGGTGAAGGTCATCCTCGAGGGGCTCGAGCTGTTCCCCAAGCGGATGCGCCGCAACCTCGAGCTGAGCGGCAACCTGATCGGCTCGGAGGCCGTGATGCTCGCCCTCGGCGAGGAGATCGGCCGCGACGAGGCTCACCGCATCGTCTACGAGGCGGCGATGCGCTGCGCCACCGAGGGCGAGGACTTCGAGGGCCTGCTTGTGTCCGATCCGCGCGTCACCGCCGCGCTGCCGCCGATGCGGATCCGCCAGCTGCTCGATCCCTCCGGACACGTGGGCCTGGCGCCGCAGATCGCCCGTGAGGCCGCCGCCCGCGCCCGCCGCGCCGTCGCGGGGGAGTGACCCGCGTCGCGGTCAGCGCATGACGGCCGCGATCGCGCTCACCTCGATCAGTGCGCCGGGCACGCCGAGACCGGCGACCCGGGCGGCGGTGACGAGGGGCGGCTCCGGGGAGGCGAGGCGGCCCGCGATGGCTCCGTAGGCCGCGCCGAGGTCGACGCCGTCGACGAACAGCACGGTCCACTGGATGACGTCGGCCGGCGTCGCGCTGACGGCGGCGAGGGCGGTCGTGGCGTTCTCGATCGCCCGGATCGCCTGGGCCGCGACGTCGTCGCCCCCGACGAGTGCGCCATCCGCGTCGACGGCGTTCTGGCCGCCGACGTAGATCGTCGTGGCTCCGGGAGGGACGACCGCGACGTGGCTGAAGGCCGGGCTGACGACGAGGCCGTCCGGCCGGATGCGTTGAATGGTGTCCATGCATCAACGCTCCACCGGCCACCGACATGCGGCAGGTCGGTCGCCGGTCAGGCGGGGTCGGGGATGATCCGGTCGAGCAGCGGCAGCGTGTCGTCGACGAAGTGGTCGTCGTCGCGGATCACCAGCGTGCCACCGAGGCGGTCGAACATCGCCCGGCCGTGATCCGCATCGCAGCCGAACATGTCGGTCACGGAGTTGAGGAACCACAGATCCTGCACGTGGGAGCGGATGCGGTGCCAGTCGTAAGTCTCCTGCAGCACCGGCTCGTCCTCGTCGTTGGGCGGCGTCGCGTAGCCCGCCACGAGGATCGCCTGCGGCACGACGACGTCGAGGTGCTCGAGCACGGCGAGCAGCAGAGCCGCGCCGCCCGAGTGCCCGATCAGGATCGTCTCGTCGTCGAACGCGTGCGCTGCGAGCAGACCGGGGAGGAACTCGGCGATGGGCTCCACATTGATGCCCGGGTGGTGGGGAACCTCGACGAGGTAGCCGCGGGCGCGGAGGCGCTCGGAGATCCAGGGATACCAGCACGCCTCAGGCGTGGCTCCCGTGCCGTGGAACAGGATGACCCTGCGCGCGCTCATCAGCCGCGCAGGTCGCGCTCGCGCAGGGCGAGCATCGCGGTGAGCGGGAAGACGAGGACGAAGATCCACAGCTGCCACTGGTCGGCGATCGTCCCGCCGCCCTTCAGCGGGTCGTCGCCGAAGGCCCAGGTGTAGGGCGACGCGTCGCCCAGCCACTCGGTGTCGGGGTTCTGTCGCGAGACGGCGTTGAGCGCGTATCCCGCGACCGCGACGAGCGCGCCGATCCCCGCCGACAGCGCGCGCCCGCCGATCGCCGCGCCCGCCAGCAGCGACCACACGCCGCAGAACAGGGCGAGCCCTGCGAGCGCGGCGCTCGCCACCAGCACCGGCCCGGGATCGAGACCGAGCTCGGCCGAGTCGTTGAACGCGAGCACGGTGACCGCGCCGACGGCGACGAGGATCAGCACCCGGATGATCAGGGCGAGCGACTGCGCCGCCACATACTGCGCCCGGCCGACGCCGTGCGCGAGGTCGAGCTCGAGGCGGCCCGACTGCTCGTGGCCCGCGATCGCCTGCGAGGCCCACGTGACCGAGGCCGCGGTGATCAGGAAGAAGCCCATCAGCCCGAAGTACGTCGCCTGCGCGTAGCCGGCGCCGGAGGTGATGTCGTCGTACCCGAGCGTGGTGACGAGGTCGGGCGGCAGGGAGTCGAGCAGCTGCTGCATGTCGCCGCCGGTCAGGCTCGGGTACAGCGGCAGGTAGAGGGTCAGGATCGCCACGATCGCGAGCGCCCACAGCGCCGTCGAGCGCCAGGATCCGGCGAGCTCGCGCAGCAGGACGGGCATCATGCGCCGGCCTCGCCCTCGGTGCGCCCGGCCTGGCCGTACAGGGTCGCGAGGTCGAGCGGCGCCTCGCCCTCCGCGGGGGCGTGCGATCCGCTGTAGAGCTGCAGCACCGCGTCCTCGAGGTCGGGTTCCTGGATGTCGAGCTCGAGGGTCGTGAGCCACGAGATCGTCTTGATGAAGGGATCCAGGTCCCCGTCGTAGAGCGCCTCGAGGTGCACGCCGTCGCTCTCGTCGCTGAGGGCTGTTTCGCGCAGCGGCAGCTGCCATATCTGGTCCCACACGGCGTCGGAGTCGGTGCCGCCGAAGACGGCCCGGATGCGCCGCGCGGCCCCGCGGCGCAGCGCCGCGACGTCTCCCGTCGCGATGATGCGGCCCTCGGCGAGCACCGCCACGTCGTCGGCGACGTGCTGGATCTCGCTCAGCACGTGCGAGCTGAGCAGCACCGCCGCGCCCTCGTGCCGCGCCTCGCGCACCAGCTCGAGGAACGTCCGCTGCACGAGCGGGTCCAGACCGCTCGTGGGCTCGTCGAGGATCAGCAGATCGGGGTCGTGCATAAACGCCTGGATGAGGCCGAGCTTCTGCCGGTTCCCCTTCGACAGCGTGCCGATCGGGCGGGACAGGTCGAGGCCGAGCCGCTCGGCGAGCTGGTCCTCCCTGCCGCGCGCGACGGGGCCCGAGACGCTGCGGTAGAACGACAGCATCCGCTTCCCGGTGGTGCGCCCGTCGAGCCGCAGGTCGCCGGGGAGGTAGCCGATCCGGCGTCGCAGGGCGGGCCCGCCGCGCCGCGGATCCTCGCCGAGCACGCGCACCGCGCCGCTCGAGGGGCGCAGCAGATCGAGCAGGATGCGCAGCGTCGTGGTCTTGCCCGCGCCGTTCGGGCCGATGAGGCCGAGCACCGTGCCAGGCTCGAGCCGGAGGTCGATGCCGCGCAGCGCCGGGGTGCGGCCGTAGTTCTTCCGCAGCCCCTTCACCTCGATGGCGGCGTTCGTCACGGCCACACGCTAGCACCGCGGATGGGCGGCCCTTCCCCTCCGCGGTGCATCGCGTCAGTGGTGATGCGCGTGCCGACCGAGCGTCGTCACCGGATCCGCGCCCGGCCGCGTCCACTGCGGCGCGGGCCGGCTCGTCGGGGTGCCACCGCCCGCTCCGGTGTCGTCGGTGCGCCAGTACCAGCAGGCCTCGCGTCCCTCGGGCCACCCGTCCGGCACCTCCTGCCACGCCTCGCCGCGCCCGTACGGGGTCAGGTCGAGAAGCTGCAGCTGGCCATCCGCGATCTCCGTGCCCCTCCCCGTCGTGTCGTACGTCAGGAACACCCGATCGCCCCGCCGGAGGAACACGGTGAAGTGGCCCATCTCACCGCCGATCGGCCAGCCGAGCCCACGCACCGAGTACCAGGGCTGCGTGTAGCCCATGAACCGCAGGAACGGCGCGATCTCGTCCCACGGGCCCTCGCACAGGATGGCGAAGGACACTCCCCGCGCGTTCAGGTAGACCGCGTCGCGCAGGTGCCAGGCCGACACCGTGCACCCCTCGCACTGGCCCTGATGCGGGGCGCCGTCGTGCCACATGTGCTTGTAGACGACGAGCTCCTCCCTGCCGTCGAACAGCGAGACGAACGGGACCGGGCCATCGGGCCCGGTGACCTCGACCGAGGCGTCGATCTCGACCATCGGCAGGCGCCGGCGGGCGGCCGCGATCGCATCGCCCTCGCGGGTGTGGGCCTTCTCGCGCAGCAGCAGCTCGTCGCGCGCCCGCTGCCAGGTCGCCTGATCGGCGACCGGCGGCATCCCGGTGCTCACGACTCCTCCTCCCAGGGGAGGCGGACGACGGGAAGGATGTACATCCGGCCCGAGACCGCCGTCGGGTGCTTCGACATGTAGGCCGCGGCCTCGTCGATCGAGTCGGCCTCGATGAGGTCGTAGCCGGCGAACCACTCCTTGAACTCGGGGAACGGGCCGTCGGTGATCAGCGTCCGCCCGTCGCGCACGGCGACGGACTTCGCCTGCTCGGGCCCGGCGACCGGAGCCCCTGGGCCGAGGATGCCCGCGGCCTCTCCCTCGCCGGCCCAGCTCTCGAGCATGCGCTTGTCCTCATCGCGCTCGAGGCGCGATCCGGTCGAGTCGGTCATGTGGAGCACGAGGTACTTGCTGGTCATGATGCTTCTCCTTTCGTGGGGGTGTCGTGCTGCGCCGCGAGCTGACCGCGGCGGCGGATGAGGTGGGAGACCTCGGCGGTGTTGCCCGCCAGTTCGATCGCTCGGTCGTAGGCGGCGCGCGCGTCGCCGGAGCGGCCCAGCCGGCGCAGCAGCTCGGCGCGCGTCGTGTGGAACGCGTGGTAGCCCTCGAGCCGGTCGGCGAGACGCTCGACGAGCGCCAGGCCGACCTCGGGGGAGTCGAATTCGGCGACCGCGATCGCCTTGTTGAGCGTCACGATCGGGTTGGGATCGATCCGCTCGAGCAGGCCGTAGAGCGCCACGATCTGCGACCAGTCGGTGTCGCGGGCGTCCGGCGCCGACACGTGCACGGCGTTGATCGCCGCGAGCAGCTCGTACCGGCCGAGGCTGTGCGCGCCGCGCGCGGCGTTCATCCGGTCGCGGACCAGCGCCAGGCCCTCCTGGAGGAGCGCGCGGTCCCAGGCGCCGCGATCCTGCTCGTCGAGGCGCACGAGCTCCCCGTCGGCCGAGACCCGCGCCGTGGCGCGCGCCTCGGTCAGCAGCATGAGCGCCAGCAGCCCCGTCGTCTCGCCGTGCTCGTCGGATCCCTCCGGAAGCAGCTCCCGCATCAGCCGGGTGAGCCGGATCGCCTCGCCGGTCAGGTCGCGCCGGATCGGATCCGACTGCTGGCCGGACGCGAGGTACCCCTCGTTGAAGATCAGATAGAGCACCGCGAGCACCCCCGCCACGCGACCGGGGAGGTCCTCCCGCTCGGGAACGCGATACGGGATCCGGGCTGCCTTGATCTTCGCCTTGGCGCGGCTGATCCGCTGGCCCATCGTCGTCTCCTGGACGAGGAAGGCGTGCGCGATCTCCTGGACCGTGAGTCCGCCGACGATCCGGAGCGTCAGCGCCACGTGGGCCTCCGTCGACAGGGCGGGATGGCAGCACGTGAACACGAGGCGCAGCCGGTCGTCCTCGACGGCGCCGACCGGGTCGGGCGGGGAGTTGTCCTGGAGCATGAGGGCCTCGTGGTGCTTGTCGTGGCGACGCGCCTCGCGGCGCAGCCGGTCGATCGCCTTGCGGTGGGCCGTGGTGGTGATCCACGCGCCCGGGTTCGGCGGCACGCCGTCGACGGGCCAGTGCTCGACGGCCGTGGCAAAGGCCTCGGCGGCCGTCTCCTCGGCGAGGTCGAGGTCTCCGTAGCGCCGCGCGAGGCCCGCCACGATCCGCGCCCACTCCTCGCGATGGATGCGGGCGACCTCGGCGGCGGCGTCGCTCATGCGCCCGCGAACGGACGGACCTCGAGCGGCCTGTCGCACGCGCGCGACGCCTCGGTCGCGATGCCGAGCGCCTCGTCGAGGTCGGACGCCTCGATGATCCAGAGGCCGTTCATCCCCTCCTTCGCATCGACGTAGGGCCCGTCGGAGATCACGGGCTCCGAGCCGCGCGCATCCGCGACCGTCGTCGCCTCGGATCCCTCGAGCCCGCCGACGAAGACGAGCGAGCCCGCCTCGCGGAGCCGGTCGTTGAACGCCCGGATCGCCGCCATCGTGTCGCGCTGGGTCTGCTCGTCGCCGTAGCCGCCGTGAGGGCGGCTCTCGCTCGGGCCCCACACGACGATCGCGTACTGCGCCATGATCCTGCCTCCCGTCGGTCGCCCCGGTGGCGATCCTCATCAGAGCGACGAACGCGCTCCCGTCGATTCGACAGCCCGCGGCCAAGAAATCTCAAGAGGCGCCCGGATGTCGAAGTCGCCGGGCTCGCACGACAACGGCTGCGGGGTGGGCGAGAAGGAGCGGGTTCGGGGTCAGCCGGCGAGGTGGCTCCACCGCGGGGCGAGGTCGCGCCAGGGTCCTACGGCCGCGACCGCTCCGTCGGACAGCACGACCACCCGATCCGCGCGGGCGAGCGCCGCCCGCTTCGAGGTGGCGCCGATGACGGTCGTGCCGCGGTCGCGCAGCGCCTGCCAGAGCTCGATCTCGGTGCGGGCGTCGAGCGCCGAGGAGACGTCGTCGGCGAGCAGCAGCTCGGCGTCGGTGGCGAGCGCCCGCGCGAGCGCGAGGCGCTGCACCTGGCCGCCCGAGAGTCGCACGCCGCGGTGCCCGACGAGCGCGTGCGCGCCGCCCGCCTCCGACACATCCTGACCGAGCCGGGCGCCGTCGATCGGTCCCTCGACGTCGCGCTCGTGGTCGAGGCGCACGTTGTCGGCGAAGGTGCCGCTGAGCACCCGGGGGACCTGGGCGACGTGCGCCACCTGACCGGGGCGCAGGAACGCCTGCGCGTCGGCGATGTCGGTGCCGTTCCACCGGATCCGGCCCGTGTGCTCCATGAGTCCCGCGAGCGCGGCGAGCAGGCTCGACTTGCCGGACCCGACCTGCCCGAGCAGCAGGATGAGCTCGCCCCGCCGGACCGTGAGGTCGACGCCGCTGACTCCGAGGGTTCCGTCGTCGTGCACGGCGGTGACGCCGGCGAGTTCGAGGGCCTCGAGCGGCTCCCGTCGCACGGCGGGAGGCTCGGGCGCGGTGCCGGCGACGAGGTCGACGCCCGGGACCGGGTCGACGAGATCCACGCCGCCCGCGAAGCGCGCGGTGGCCTGCTGCCAGCTGCGCGTGCCCGGTGCCTCGGTGACGACGGCGCCCGCGACGACGCCGAACCAGCCGAAGCCGGTCACGGCGTTCGCGACGAGGAGGGTGGTCGCGAGGTTCCAGATGTCCGTGAGGAACGCCGCCCACGCGGCCACGGCGCCGAGGTGAAGCGTGACGATGGGCACGCCGTCGAGCACCGCCTGGACGCGGTGCTCGAAGATCGCCGCGCGCACGCGGCCGCTGTCGACCTCCTGCAGGTGCCTGTGCACCTCGGGGGTGCGGGCGGCGAGCTTGACGGTGCGGGCCGCATCGAGCGCGGAGACGAGCGAACGGCCGAACCGCGCGCGGGCGGCAGAGGAGCGCGTCGCCGACCGGCCGGCGATCGGCCGGCCGAGCGCGGCCGCGAGCGCCGAGACGACCATGACCGCGAGCAGCACGCCGCCCGCGAGCCAGGACCGCGAGACGAGCGCGGTGACCGCCGCGATGATCAGGCCGTTGACGAAGTCGACCCAGCGGTCGGCGTACATGACGTAGCGGTCGGCATCCATCGCGCGGGCGACGATCTCGCCCGCCGGCGTGGTCGGCAGCCGGTGCTGTCGGGTCTGGCCGTACATGACCCGCATGCGCACCCGCAGCAGGTTCTCGATCCACCAGCTCGGGTAGAGGTAGATCGCCCGGCCCAGCGCCAGCGGGCTGATCAGCACAAGCAGCACAAGCGCGGCGAGCAGGCCCCAGGGCAGGTCGCCCGCCTGGAGCGCCTCCACCGTCCGGCCCCAGAGGAACCCGGTCAGCGCTCCCTGCGCCGAGGCGAGCGAGGCCACCAGGAACAGCGCGGCGCCCACGACGCCCCACTGCGGCCGCACGAACAGCACGTGCAGGATGCCGCGCGCGAGCGACGGTCCGTCGCCCGGCTCGGGGAGGTCGGGCGGGGTGCCGGTGCGCCGGCGCGTGCCGACGCCCGCGGCGCCGTCGGCCACGGGGTCGTCCGCCGGCGCCTCCTGCGCGGGGGACGCCTGGCCGGGTTCATCCGCGTCGCCGGATGGCACCGCGTCGGAAGGCACCGCGTCGTCGATCACGCCGTCCGAGGCGGCGGCCTCCTGGAGGCGGCGGAACGGCCCGTCGGCCACCGCGAGCGCCGTCCGCGGTCCCTGCTGCACGACCCGCCCGTGGTCGAGCACGGCGACGAGGTCGGCCCGCTCGATCGTCGTGAGGCGGTGGGCGACGAGCACTCCCGTCCGGCCGGTGAGCAGGCGTTCGGAGGCGGCGACGACGCGCGCCTCGGTGAGCGGATCCATGCGCGCGGTCGCCTCGTCCAGCACAACGACCTGGACGTGCCGCACGAGCAGCCGCGCGAAGGCGACGAGCTGCTCCTCGCCCGCGGACAGCGCGGTGCCGCCGGGCCCCAGCGGCGTGTCGAGGCCGTCGGGCAGGCCTGCGACCCAGTCGGCGATGCCGAGCTCGACGACCGCGGCCTCGATCTCGCCCCGGTCGACGGGCGAGAACAGGGCGATGTTCTCGGCAAGGGTTCCCGAGAGGATCTCGGTGCGCTGCGTCACGACGCCGACCGTCGCGCGCAGCTTCTGCAGGTCGAGGTCGCGCACATCCACGCCGCCGAGGAACACGGTGCCGGGCGGGGGCTCCTGGGCGCGCGAGACGAGCGCCGCGAGCGTCGACTTGCCCGATCCAGTGCGCCCGACGAGCGCCACTGTCTGCCCGGCGGGGACCTCGAGCGACACGTCCGCCAGGGCGAACGCGCCCTCCTCGTACGCGAAGTCGAGCCCGCGCACCTCGAGGGCGACGGGGCCCGCGGGAACGTCGAGGCCGCCGACAGGCTCGGGCTCGACCTCGAGCATCTGCCGGATGCGGATCAGCGCGCCGATCCCCTCCTGGATGTCGGGAAGGTGGTGGACGAGGTTCGACACGGATCCGACGAGCAGCGCGGTCGCCAGGAACAGCGTGACGAGCTGCTGCACGGGCAGGCTGCCGCCGAACGCGAGCACGGCGCCCGTGACGGCGACGCCGCCCAGCAGTGCGTGGAGCAGCACCTCGGCCCGGTAGATGAGGCGCATCTCGAGCCCCGTGAGGGCCCGCAGCCGGGCGTGGACGACCGCGGAGATCTGCGCGAGGCGACGCACCGCGAACGCCTGGCCGAGGCTCGTGCGCAGGTCGTTGCGCGCCGCGACGGCCTCCTCGAACGCGGCGGCGTGATCCGTCCAGGCCTCCTCCTCGACGACCTTGCGCCGCGCGATCTCGCGCAGCAGCGGCCGCGACACCAGCGCGACCACAACGCCGAGCACCGGGAACATAAACCAGGCGGGCCACCAGGTGATGCTCGCGACGATCCACAGCGGCAGGACGCCCGCGAGGGTGCGCCCGACTCCCCAGAGCTGGCGCCGCACGAGGGATCCGACCGCGCGGGTGTCGTCATCCACCCGGTCCATGACCTCGCCGACCGCCTGCTCCGACAGCACCGCGAGCGGCTGGCTCATCGCCGCCGTCAGCAGGTCGCCGCGCAGGCGTCCCTCGGCGCGGTCGACGACGCCGGCCCACAGCACCTGGCCGACGCTGTCGACGATCGCGCCGCCGACCACGCACAGGGCGAAGAGGATCAGCGCGTCGACCGTGGGGTCTCCCGAGAGGCGGCCCGCGATGACGGTTCCGGCCGCCTGCCCGGTCGCGCCGGCGACAAGCAGCACGATCGCCAGGAACGACGCGACGCCCCGCAGGCGCCGCCAGTCGAGCCGGCGCCACGCGGGAAGCCCGGATGCGCTCGTCCGCGCTCCCGCCCGATCGTCGGGGAGGAAGGGATCGGGAGGCAGCATCTCGGACATCAGGTCAACGCTAGGGGGAACATCCGACACTCCGTCGCCGAGCAGGCATCGCCACCGGGATCAGGTATGCGCGCGCATGCCCGCTCGCGGCACAGATGCCTGCTCGGCGACCCGCAGCGGCGGGTCAGGTGGGCTCGGGCGGGCGGCGCTGCTCGAGCGGGGCGGCGACCTTCTGCTCGAGCACCTCGATCGCTTCGTCCGAGACGGCGATGAGCCCGTCGAGCTCGTCGCGCACGCGCCGATACGCCACCTGGCGCTCGGCGGCGGTGGCCGACCGGTCGACCGCGACCTGCAGCAGCTGCCGTGCGCGCTCGAGCCGCTTGCGCTCAGCCTCGGTGAATCCGCTGTCGCGCACGCGGCGCGCATCCTGCTCGGCGACGTCGAAGGCCACCTCGTAGTCGTGAACGGCGTCGCGGTACTCGGCGAGCTCCTCGGCGTCGATCCTGGCGTCGGGGGATGCGGGACGCAGCCCGTCGGCGACCTTCTTCGCGCGCAGGAACGCCGCCGTGAGGGCCTCGCGCCCGTCGCTCATCGTCGGGAACGCGATGAGCTTCGCGACGTCGAGTTCGTATTCGAGCCAGCGCCGCGTGACGTCGTCGTGCGCGTCCATAAGTCGTTGGAGGCGGTCGGCGCGCGTGCGCTTGTCCGCCTCCTCCACACCGGCCGGAAGCGCGGCCGCCGCAAGCGCCTTCGCCTCGGCCTTCGCGCGGATGATCTCGAGGCGGCGCTTGTGACGGCGCTTCGCCGCGCGCGCGGACCACGACTGGATGCCTCGGACGCCGCCGACGATGGCGCCGCCGAAGACGAACCACAGCCAGAAGTAGTTCCCGAGAAACCTGAAGAACTCTTCCACGCTGAGACTCTAGGGCCCTGCGCTATCGCGTGCCGAGCCAGGCGCCGAGGGCCGCGAACTCCGTCGGGCTGAGCACCGTGCTCAATGCGGCGGCCCCGTCATACCCCGTCGTGTGCGCGAGCAGCCACGACTCGGGATCCCGCCCGGCCGCGAGCGGAGCGATCGCGGAACCCGGGGACGGGGCGTCGGCGCGGAAGAGGAACGCGAGCGGATCACGGCCCACGCTCTCGAGGACGAGCGCGCGCCCGGCGGCCGCCTCGCGGAGGTCATCGGCGCGGAAGGTCTCGCCCTCGGCGAAGCGCACGCAGCCGACCGGCTTGCGGCCGAACAGCACCGGCAGCTCGACCGTGACGGCCTCGGCCGTCGTGCCCGCGCCTGCCCAGGGCTGCGTCGGCAGCGGGGGCTCCGCGCGGCGGCCGAACATCAGCCGAACAGCAGGGCGAGCACTGTCGCCCCGCCGCCCGTGACGAGCAGCGCGCCGATGACGACCCACGCGACCGCGCGGATCCGGCGGTTGCGGCGCTCGTTCCAGTGGTCCGAGGCCTCGCCGTCGGGCTCGAGCTCCGAGTGGTTGATGCGCACGCCGGGATCCGTCATCTCAGACCGCGACCGGCTCGGCGACGGTCGGCCCGAAGGCGGCGGGAAGCGTGCCCGTCGACAGGGCGCGGAGCTCGGCGACCGGCACCGTGAACAGGTCGGTCACCTCGAGCGCGGGTCCATCCTCGACCGATCCGGAGTCGGTCACGCCGATGCGCAGCACGGGGTAGCCGCGGCCCGCGCACAGGCCGCGGAACTTCACGTCCTCCTCGCGGGGAACCGTCACGATGACGCGGCCCGTCGACTCCGAGAACAGGGCGGTCGCGGCGTCGACGCCGTCGCGCTCCATGAGTTCGCGCAGCCACACGCGGGCGCCGACGCCGAAGCGCAGCACCGCGTCGACGAGCGACTGGGCGAGGCCGCCCTCCGACAGGTCGTGCGCGCTCGAGACGAGCATCTCGTCCTTCGCGGCCTGGATGAGCCCCGCGAGGCGGCGCTCGGCGGCGAGGTCGACCTTCGGCGGGCGTCCGCCGAGGTGACCGTGGATGGTGCCGGCCCACGCCGATCCGTCGAGCTCCAGGGCCGTGGTGCCCAGCAGGTAGATGTTCTCGCCCGCGTCCTGCCATCCGCTCGGGATGCGGCGCGAGACGTCGTCGATGATGCCGAGCACGCCGACGACCGGGGTCGGGTGGATCGGGGTGTCGCCCGTCTGGTTGTAGAACGACACGTTGCCGCCCGTGACCGGCACGCCGAGCTCGAGGCAGGCGTCCGACAGGCCGTCGACGGCCTGCGAGAACTGCCACATGACCTCTGGGTTCTCGGGCGAGCCGAAGTTCAGGCAGTCGGTGACCGCCGTGGGCATCGCGCCGGTGACGGCGACGTTGCGGTAGGCCTCGGCCAGGGCGAGCTGCGCTCCCGCGTACGGGTCGAGCTGGCAGTAGCGGCCGTTCGCGTCGGTGGCGATCGAGACGCCGAGGCCCGACTCCTCGTCGACGCGGATCATTCCGGCGTCGTCGGGGAAGGCGAGGGCGGTGTTGCCGAGCACGTAGTAGTCGTACTGGTTGGTGATCCAGCTTGCATCGGCGAGGTTCGGCGACGCGGTGAGCTTCTTCAGCTGATCCAGGATCTCGCCACCCTCGGTCGGGCGAGCGAGCGAGGCGGCCGAGTCTGCCTGCAGCGCGTCGATCCAGGTCGGGTACGCGACGGGGCGCTCGTAGACCGGGCCGTCGACCGCGACGGTCGAGGGGTCGACGTCGACGATGGTCTCGCCGTTCCAGGTGATGACGAGGCGGCCGTCGCCGGTGACCTCGCCGAGCACGCTGGTCTCGACATCCCACTTCTTCACGACCTCGAGGAACGCGTCGAGCTTCTCGGGAGAGACGATGGCCATCATGCGCTCCTGCGACTCGCTCATGAGGATCTCCTCGGCGGTGAGCGAGGGGTCGCGCAGCAGCACGTTCGTGAGCTCGACGTTCATCCCGGATCCGCCGTTGGCGGCGAGCTCGCTCGTCGCGCAGGAGATGCCGGCGGCGCCGAGGTCCTGGATCGCCTCGACGAGGTCGCCCTTGTACAGCTCGAGGCAGCACTCGATGAGCACCTTCTCGGCGAACGGGTCTCCGACCTGCACCGCGGGCCGCTTCGTGGGGCCGCCGTCGGCGAAGGTGTCGGAGGCAAGGATGGACGCGCCGCCGATGCCGTCTCCGCCGGTGCGGGCGCCGAACAGGACGACCTTGTTGCCGGCGCCGGTGGCGTTGGCGAGGCGGATGTCCTCGTGACGCATCACGCCGACCGCGAGCGCGTTGACGAGCGGGTTGGCCTGGTAGACCGAGTCGAAGACGGTCTCGCCGCCGATGTTCGGCAGGCCGAGGCAGTTTCCGTACGACGAGATTCCCGACACGACGCCGTGCACGACGCGCGCGGTGTCGGGGTGGTCGATGGCGCCGAAGCGCAGCTGGTCCATGACGGCGACCGGACGGGCGCCCATCGAGATGATGTCGCGGACGATGCCGCCGACGCCGGTCGCGGCGCCCTGGAACGGCTCGATGTAGGACGGGTGGTTGTGCGACTCGACCTTGAAGGTCACCGCCCAGCCCTCGCCCACGTCGACGACGCCCGCGTTCTGGCCCATGCCGACCATAAGGCGCTTCTTCATCTCGTCGGAGACCTTCTCGCCGAAGCGGCGCAGGTAGATCTTGCTCGACTTGTAGGAGCAGTGCTCCGACCACATCACGGAGTACATCGCCAGCTCGCCCGAGGTGGGGCGGCGGCCGAGGATCTCGCGGATCTTCGCGTACTCGTCGGGCTTCAGACCCAGCGCCTCGAAAGGCTGCTCGCGCTCGGGCGTTGCGGCCGCGTTGGCGACGGTGTCGATCGTGGGGGTGGTCACGCGGTGGCTCCTCAGGCGGCTGGCCGGACGGGAACCAAGTCTATCCGCGCGCGGCATATCGCCCGGCCACTCAGGAGCCGCCGGATACCCTCGAACAATGCCCCGCCGCGACCTCGATCTCATCCGCAACGTCGACGAGGCGCTCCGGGGAGACGCGTTCGACCTGCTCGCCTACGCGAGCACCGTGCTCGAGATGCTGCGACGTCCGCTCGACGGCGAGGGGAACCCTGTCAGCGGGATGCCGACGCTCGCCGAGATGGTCGACCGCACCCTTGCCGACAGCGTGCGGCAGAGCGACGCGCTGCTGCTGGCGATGGCGATCCTGCTCGACGGCGCGGGATCGGGCGACACCGCGCTCGCGGAGCGCATCCGCGCGGAGGCGGGCGGCCGCTGGCGCAACCTGCCGGCGTGGCTTGACTCCCCGGACGCGGCGGACGTCACGAGCGTCGCCGCGTTCGACCACGTGCTCGGCGCCGACGCGACGATCCTCATCGGCGCGACACTCGCGGATGGCACGCCCGCGACCGCGACGGTCTTCATCGACCGCGACGGCGGCGGCGTTCTCGGCGACGCGTTCATCGCGCCCGAGACCCTCCCTGCCGCGCTCGCCGCGGGAAGCAAGGGCGTCGACGCCGACGAGTACCCGAGGGTTGAGGTGTCCGCCGCCGACGCCCGCGCGCGCGTCGAGCAGGCGATGGCCGAGGATCTGGCACTCGAGCCGCCGCTTGTCACCGCGACCTGGCCCGCGTCGCGCCCGCTGCTCGCGTGGCTGCTGCGGACGCTGCCCGAGGGCGGATCCGGCTTCCCCAGGGCCGGTGCGGATGCCGCCCTGGACGACGAGCTCACCGCGGCCGTCGCCGAGCGGCTTCCCGAGGGCGAGGGCCACGCCCGCCTTCTGATCTCGCTCAACCGCGAGCACAGCGGCGCCGGGGATCCGCGGATCTGGAGCGACACGTTCGTCGAGGCGCTGCTGATCGAGATCCTGCCGTTCGACGACGCCACCGAGGCCGATCCGGAGGGCGTGCTTGCGGCGCTGCGCGCGCTGATCGATGAGGGCCACGCCCGCGCGGGGGTGCCGGCCGGGCTGACCGCGCGATCGCTCGAGACGGTCGACGAACTCGCCGACACCCTGCTCGACCTGCTCGAGTTCGACGACGAGGCCCCGGCCGAGGACGGCGGCGCGCTCTCGGTGCTCGCGGCCCGGGTCGGCGGGCGCCGGCACCTCGACGCCCTGGATGCCGTGCCGATGACGCGCGTTGTGGCGGATCACCGCGGGCTGGACGAGCGGGTGCGTCGCGGCCTCGAGGCTGTGCGCGGCCACATCGAGCGCGCGTCCGCCGAGCTGTTCGAGGATCCCGAGCTCGCGATCGCGGCCACGCGGATCGCCGACCTGCTGGTGGAGACCGACCCTCGGCTGTTCGCGAAGGGCAAGCCCGAGCTGGCCGCGGCCGCGATCGTGTGGATCGCCGGCACCGCCAACGACGCGTTCGCTCCGGCCGGCGCGGCGCAGCCCTCGGCGCTGATGGCGGCGCTCGGGCTGCGCGGCGGCACCCCCGCCGCGCGCGCGGGCGCGTACCTCGCGGCGCTCGGCGTCGACGACCCCGACGACTGGGCGTCGCTGCCCGTCCTCGGCGATCCGTCGCTGCTGACCTCTCGCGTGCGCCGCGAGATCATCCGCCGTCGCGACGAGGCACGCGCGGCTCCGACCGCGTAGCGCCGCACCGCTCTTCGGTGCGGTCCGGCCCCTTCCCTCGGCCGTGAGGGCCGCTCGCCACCGCCTGAGTTCCGGCCGAGGGTTTCCCGCCGGGGGAAGAAACACGGCGTCTCCCGGGTTCGACAACTCCTGGGCCCGCGTGCTGAGCTAGATGATCGGGCCTGTCGCCCGACCTCTCTCCTCACGAAGGATCCATCCATGCGCCTCACCCGCATCACCACCGTCGCCGCCGCATCCGTCGCGCTTCTCGCGCTCGCCGGCTGCTCGCAGCCCGCCGCCGAGGGCCCGGCCGTCGAGGGACCCGCCGCGCTCGCCGACGGCACGCTGATCGTCGCGACCGAGGGCACCTACCCTCCCTTCAGCTACCACGAGGACGGCGCGGGCGAGCTCACCGGCTACGACGTCGAGGTCGCCAAGGCCGTCGGCGAGAAGCTGGGCGTCGAGGTGCAGTTCGAGGAGACGCAGTGGGACGCGATCTTCGCGGGCCTCGACGCCGGTCGCTTCGAGACGATCGCGAACCAGGTCACGATCAACGACGAGCGCAAGGCGAAGTACACGTTCTCGACGCCGTACACGGTGTCGCCCGGCGTCATCGTGGTGCCCGAGGACAACACCGACATCACGTCGTTCGACGACCTCGAGGGCAAGACCACCGCCCAGTCGATGTCGAGCAACTGGGGCGCGCTTGCCGAGGAGTCGGGCGCGGACGTGCAGGCGGTCGAGGGCTGGGCGCAGTCGATCGCGCTGCTCGAGCAGGGCCGCATCGACGCGACGATCAACGACAAGCTGACGTTCCTCGACTACGCCAAGCAGCACCCCGACGCGCCGATCAAGATCGCGGCCGAGACGCCCGAGGCCGGCGAGATGGCCTTCGTGTTCACGAAGGAGAACGCCGAGCTCGCCGAGGCGATCGACGGCGCCCTGGCCGAGCTGGCCGAGGACGGCACGCTCGCCGAGCTGGGCGAGCAGTTCTTCGGCGAGGACGTCTCGAAGTAATCCTCCCGCCGCGGGCCGTGTCCCACTTCGTGCCGGAATCCGCGCGTGATTCCGGCATCAAGTGGGACACGGTCGTTCTGTAAGCGGCGCGAAGTGGGACATGCTCGGGGGAGGAAGGGAGCCGCTTGCGGCCCCGCAGCGCGCGAGAGGTTTCTGAACAGATGGACTGGCAGCTGATCGTCGACTCGTTCTGGCCGCTGCTGCTGGGCGGCCTGCGGGGCACGATCCCGCTGACCCTCGCGTCGTTCGCGCTGGGTCTCGTGATCGCCCTCGGCATCGCGCTGCTGCGGCTCTCGCCCAATGCCGTGCTGTCATGGATCGGCCGGGCGTACGTGTCGATCATCCGCGGCACGCCGCTGCTTGTGCAGCTGTTCGTGATCTTCTACGGCCTGCCGTCGATCGGTGTGACGCTCGACCCGTGGCCGAGCGCGATCATCGCGTTCTCGCTGAACGTCGGCGGCTACGCGGCCGAGATCATCCGCGCGGCCATCCTCTCGGTCCCCAAGGGGCAGTGGGAGGCCGGCTACACGATCGGCATGTCGAACGTCACGACCCTGCGCCGGATCATCCTGCCGCAGGCCGCCCGCGTGAGCGTGCCGCCGCTGTCGAACACGTTCATCTCGCTGGTGAAGGACACGTCGCTCGCGTCGATGATCCTCGTCACCGAGATGTTCAAAGAGGCGCAGCGGATCGCGACCTTCTCGAGCGAGTTCATGACGATCTACATCGAGGCGGCGCTCATCTACTGGATGTTCTGCACGGTGCTGGCGTTCGCGCAGGATCGGATCGAGAAGAGGCTGGATCGCTATGTCGCGCACTGAGCACACGATCGGCGACAGGCTGCTGACGGCGCGCGGCCTGCGCAAGCGATTCGGCGACCACGAGGTGCTGAAGGGGATCGACCTCGAGGTGCGCCGGGGCGAAGTGGTCGCCGTGATCGGCGCGAGCGGATCCGGCAAGACCACCGTGCTGCGCTCGCTCAACGGCCTCGAGACCCCGGATGCCGGGACGCTCGCGTTCGACGGCGGGCCCGAGGTCGACTTCGCGCGCGGCCTCGCCAAGCCCGAGCGCTTCGCCATCCGGGATCGCTCCGCCATGGTGTTCCAGCACCACAACCTCTTCCCGCACCGCACGGTCATCCAGAACGTGATCGAGGGGCCCGTGACGGTTCAGCGCGAGCCGCGCGCGGAGGCGATCGCCCGCGCCGAGGAGCTGCTCGACCGCGTCGGCCTCGCTGCGAAGCGCGACGCCTACCCGCACGAGCTCTCCGGCGGTCAGCAGCAGCGGGTCGGCATCGTCCGCGCCCTGGCGCTGCGGCCCGACCTGCTGCTGTTCGACGAGCCGACTTCGGCGCTCGACCCCGAGCTGGTCGGCGAGGTGCTCGTCGTGATGAAGGAGCTCGCCGACGAGGGCTGGACCATGGTCGTCGTCACACACGAGCTGCAGTTCGCGCGCGAGGTCGCCGACGAGGTGCTGTTCCTCGACGGCGGCGTCGTCGCCGAGCGCGGGCCGGCGGAGCAGATCTTCCGCAACCCGCAGAACGAGCGCACCCGCCGCTTCCTCGACCGCATCCTGCGCCCGTTCGAGGGGCATCCCGGGCCGGATCCGGAAGAGATCTGAGAAAACTTCCGGAAGTCGCGTAACCGATCCGGCCCTTCCGCGTCTCTTCTAGTGAAGACGTCGCCAGGCGTGGTCACCGGGGGGTTTCCGCGTCAGGCTGTGCGGTTAACGGAGCCCGTTCCGACCGCGCGGGGTCCGGATGCCTCGGGGGAGGACGTCCGGGCCCCGACGCTTCGCTCCGCGCAGACCCTTACGACGCGAGGGAGACGAGCATCCCGGCGAGGCCGAGGAGCATCGGGCCGACGAGGACGAGCAGCAGGATGCCGCCGCCGATGATCAGGGCCCAGGGAACCCCGCCCTTCAGCCGGCGCCCCGGCTGGGCGACCCCCTTCGGGCCGAGCCAGTCGGTCGGCGGGGGAGGCGCGGCGCTCGCCGTCGTGTGGAACGGGAAGGGTGCCGAAACCGGCGCCGCGCCCGCCGCGGCCGCGGCCGGAGCGACGGCCCGGGCATCGCGCTGCGCCCACGCCTGAGCCTCCGCGGCGAGCCGGTCGTCGCGCCAGCGCTGCCACTGGGCGAGCTTGTCCATCAGCGCCGACACGGCGGAGAACAGCCACGCCCAGGTGCCGGGATGCAGCGTGACGACGGGGCGCCCCGTGTAGAGGAACAGCCACTCGTCGACGATCTCGACGTCCAGCTGCGCGGCGTGGTCGATGAAGCGCGCCATCACATCCGGGGTGAAGAGATAGAGTGCGTCGCGCTCGTACCCCTCGGGGCAGTACAGCGTGAAGTAGCGGTCGAAGTCGCCTTCCAGGCTCAGGCGCTGGGCCTTGGCGAACTGCGCGGGCAGGTTCGATCCGAACACCGCGTTGTTGCCCACCGCGTCGAGCACGATGTGCGGCAGGGGCGTGCCGATGTGGATCGCCACGTAGCCCCAGCGGTGCGTCGTCTGCTCCTTGCCCGAGCCCGTCGTGTACTCGTAGTTCGCGAACTCGACGAACCGCGGATGCTCGCCGCGCAGCAGGTCGCTCGCTGTCCGTCCGCTTCCGCGGTCGAAGATCATGCCGGGCAGCTTCGGCGCGGGAAGCGTCGGGCGATACGTCATCGCGTTCGCGCGCGCGAACCGGTCGAGGCGGTACCGTCGCTCCTTCGTCCTGGCGAGGTTCGCGCGCACGAGGACGAACACGAGCAGCCCGACCACCCCGACGATGAACAGGACCGGCAGCAGCGGAAGCAGACCGAACCCGCCGCCGTCGGCCGAGGTCGTCACCGCGATCGCCGCGACCGAGATCACGATCGGGAGCAGCGCGCCGAGGAAGACGACTCCGGCGATCACCAGGAAGACGATCGCGACCGCGCTCATCCGCGCCGCGGGGAAGCGTCGCTTCAGCTCCTCGTGGAAGCGCTGCGCCTCGCGCTTGTCCACCGGCTCGAGAAGCGGGCGCGCCTCGAACGGGAACGTGCGCGGGGGCGGGCTCGACTGGATGCTCACGCTGTCACGGTAGCGCGGGAGGCCGGATCGTCCGAGAGCCGCGCATCGCCGGCGTCGATCCGGCTGAGGGGGCGTGCCAGCCTGATCCGCTATGCTGTCCAGGTTGTGCGGATCCGCGCGCGCTCGCGCTCGCCCGCATGACGTGCAACACACCCTCCTGCTGTCGGGAAATGCCCGGCAGCCGATCAAGTCCGAAGGAGGTGGGTAAGTGACGCACCAGTACGAGCTCATGGCCATCCTGCAGCCGGAGATCGACGAGCGCCAGGTTCCCGCGATCGTCGACAAGTTCCTCACGGTGATCACCGACAACGGTGGCACCATCGAGAACATCGACATCTGGGGCAAGCGCCGTCTCGCCTACGAGATCCAGAAGAAGAACGAGGGCATCTACGCCGTCGTCAACTTCACCGCGACCAGCGAGGCCACCCAGGAGCTGGACCGCCAGCTCGGCCTCAACGAGCAGATCATGCGCACCAAGGTGCTGCGCGCCGAGGAGGCCATCGCGATGGTCGCTTCGGAGGCGAAGCGCGCCGAGGCTCGCGCGGCTCGCAAGACGGCGGCGAAGGCCTAAGTCCCATGGCCGGCGAAACCGTCATCACCGTTGTGGGGAACCTCACGGCCGACCCCGAGCTGCGTTACACGCAGAACGGGCTGCCCGTGGCGAACTTCACGATCGCCTCGACGCCGCGCAATTTCGATCGCGCGTCCGGCGAGTGGAAGGACGGCGAGGCTCTCTTCCTGCGGGCCAGCGTGTGGCGCGAGTTCGCCGAGCACGTCGCGGGCTCGCTGACGAAGGGCATGCGCGTCATCGCGCAGGGCCGTCTCCGTCAGCGCTCCTACGAGGACCGTGAGGGCCAGAAGCGCACCTCGATCGAGCTCGAGATCGATGAGATCGGGCCGTCGCTGCGTTACGCCACCGCACAGGTCACCCGCGCCGCGGGCGGCCAGGGCGGCGGCGGTGGCCAGGGCCAGTTCGGCGGCGGCGGACAGCCGCGCCAGCAGGTCTCGGAGGAGCCGTGGTCGACCCCCGGGTCGCAGACGAGCGCCGACGCATGGAGCACCCCGGGGTCGTTCGGAGACGACACCCCGTTCTGAATCTCTTGCGTTGCCGACCCGCTCTCCGCTCACTCGGTCGTTGAGCGAGCGAAGCGAGTCGAAACGCAGAAACCATCAAAGGAAGCACAATGGCTGGAAAGTCGAGCGGCGACCGCCGCAAGCCGCGGAAGGGCGCGAAGAACGCCGCTCCCGCGAAGTCGATCCGGGTCGGCCTCATCGATTACAAGGATGTCGCCACCCTTCGCAAGTTCATCTCGGAGCGCGGCAAGATCCGCGCCCGTCGTATCACCGGTGTGTCGGTGCAGGAGCAGCGTCTGATCGCGAAGGCGATCAAGAACGCGCGCGAGATGGCGCTCCTGCCCTACGCCGGCGCTGGCCGCTAAGGAGCACTCATGGCAAAGCTGATTCTCACTTCTGAGGTCGACGGCCTGGGTTCCGCCGGTGACGTCGTCGAGGTCAAGGACGGGTACGCCCGCAACTACCTCATCCCCCAGGGCTTCGCCACCGCGTGGACGCGCGGCGGCGAGAAGCAGGTCGCGTCGATCCGTGCCGCTCGCGAGGCTCGCGCCATCGCGACGCACGACGAGGCCGTCGCCCTGAAGAACACCATCGAGGCCGCCAAGGTCAAGCTCGCCGTCAAGGCGGGCGCCGAGGGTCGCCTCTTCGGCTCGGTCAAGACCGGGGACATCGCCGACGCGGTGTCCGCTGCCGGCCTCGGCTCGCTGGACAAGCGCAAGATCACCATCCCCGCCGCCATCAAGACGGTGGGCGACCACGAGGCCGTCGTGCGTCTGCACGACGACGTCACCGCAGTCATCGCGCTGCAGGTCGTCGCGCTCAAGAAGTAAGCGTCTCCCCGACGCTGTCGAAGCGGGGCGGATCCTTCTGGATCCGCCCCGCTTTCGTCGTGCGTCTGGCCCGGTCCCACGCGCCCGCCTACACTGAGCCCGAACCCGCCTGAATCACCGTCGATCGGAGGGGGACATGACATCCACCTGGGGCGTGCGGCCTGCGCCCGTGCGCGAGGCGCCGCGTGCGCTGATCGAGCGGGCGCACGACGAGCGGATCGCAGGAAACGCCACCGATCCCCGGCTCGATCTGGTCCGTCCCCTCGTACGCGCCTCGTGGGAGCGCTCGATTGCGAGCCTTGTCGGCGCAGAGGGGGTTCCCCGACTCGAACTGATGGGCGATGAGCTCGAGCGCTACCGCGCCGAGCATCCGCTCGCGGGAACGGCCGAGACCATCCGCCACCTGCTGCTTCCCGGGGATGCCGCCCGCGCGGGAGTCGTCGTCGCGGTCGGCGACGCCGCCGGGCGGCTGCTCTGGGTCGACGGCGATTCGGGAGTACGCAGCCTCACCGGCGACATGGGCTTCGTGCCCGGCGCCAACTGGGCCGAGGACCACGTCGGCACGTCGGCCCCCGGCACGGCCCTCGCGCTCGAGCGCACGGTGCAGATCGCAGGGGCGGAGCACTTCAACCGGCTTGTGCATCCATGGTCGTGCACGGCGGCGCCGGTGCGGGATCTCGAGACCGGTCGGGTGCTCGGGATCCTTGACGTCACGGGCGGCGACGAAGCCGCGTCCTCGCACGCCCAGATGCTCGTCGAAGCCACCGTGCGCGCCGTGGAGAGCGAACTGCTCGTTGCCCGGTTGCGCGCCCGGCACGAGGCCCCGCGGCCGAAGCGCAGGGTCGCGCGCCCCGCGACCAGGCCGACCCTCAGCGTGCTGGGGCGCGACCGCGCGCTGCTCGACCGTGGCGGAATGGCTCCGCGGCTGGAACTGGGTCAGCGGCACGCCGAGATCCTGTTGATGCTGACGATCCACCGGCAAGGTCTCACCGCCGAGCGGCTCGCCGAGCTCGTGTATGGCGCTCCGGCCGTCGGGACGCTGCGCCCCGAGATGGTGCGGCTTCGGCGTCGCCTGCTCGCTGAGGCGCCCGGCATCGACCTCGAGTCCCGTCCGTACCGCCTGACGGGCGAGATCGAGACGGATGTGCAGCACGTGATCGCGCTGATCGACCGCGGCGCCCACCGCCTGGCACTGGCGGCATTCCGTGGCGACGTGCTTCCCGACTCCACCTCGCCCGGCGTCGAGGAGGTGCGCGACACGCTCCGCGCCACTCTGCGCGACGCGATCCTCACCGAGGCAGGGCTCGACGTCCTGCTCGCGTACATCGACGCCGACGTCGGCGCCGCGGACGAGGAGGCGCTCCGCCAGTGCCTCGCGATGCTGCCGCCGCGCTCGCCACGTCGCACCGGAATCGTGGCGCGGATCGAGCGCCTCAGGAGCGTCGCCTGAGCGACGCAGCGTCGGATCGGCGGTTCAGTCGTCGGATGTGCCTCAGCCGTCTCCCGCGCCCGTGCAACTCCGTGCAACCTGCGTCGACGTAGCGTGGCGGCGATCGCGCACCCCCGTTGCCCGTCCCGTCGGCACCGGCGATCCGCGTGGTCATCCCGTCGAACAGACATGCAGTCGAAGGAGACAGCAATGACGATCGTGGAAGAGGGCGTCTCGAACGTCTACGCCGCACCCGGAGAACGCGGCTCGGTGGCCGAATACCGCAGCCGCTACGGCCATTACATCGGAGGCGAGTTCGTCGAGCCCGTCAAGGGCCAGTACTTCGAGAACATCACGCCGGTCACGGGCAAGCCGTTCACCGAGGTCGGCCGAGGCACCGCCGAGGACATCGACCGCGCGGTCGACGTCGCGTGGAAGGCGTTCGACTCATGGAAGCGCACGACCCCCGCGCAGCGCTCGGTCATCCTGAACAAGATCGCGGACCGGATCGAGCAGAACCTCGAGCGGATCGCCGTGGCGGAGACGTGGGAGAACGGCAAGCCAGTGCGCGAGACGCTCGCGGCAGACATCCCGCTCGCTGTCGACCACTTCCGCTACTTCGCGGGAGTGCTGCGCGCTCAGGAGGGCTCGCTCAGCCAGTTGGACGAGGACACGGTCGCCTACCACTTCCACGAGCCGCTGGGAGTGGTCGGCCAGATCATCCCGTGGAACTTCCCCATCCTGATGGCGACGTGGAAGCTCGCACCCGCGCTGGCCGCCGGCAACTGCGTCGTGCTCAAGCCCGCGGAGCAGACGCCGGCGTCGATCCTGTTCCTGTTCGAGATCATCGGCGACCTCCTGCCGGCCGGCGTGGTCAACGTCGTCAACGGCTTCGGCATCGAAGCGGGGGCCCCGCTCGCGCAGCACCCGCGAATCCGCAAGGTGGCATTCACCGGCGAGACGACGACCGGCCGCCTGATCATGCAGTACGCCTCGCAGAACCTCATCCCGGTGACCCTCGAGCTCGGCGGCAAGAGCGCCAACGTGTTCTTCGAAGATGTCGCCCGCGAGCGTGACGCGTACTACGACAAGGCGCTCGAGGGCTTCACGTTCTTCGCCCTCAATCAGGGCGAGGTGTGCACGTGTCCCTCGCGCGCACTCATCCAGACGTCGATCTACGATCGGTTCCTTGCCGACGGACTCGACCGCGTCAGCAAGATCGTGCAGGGAAACCCCCTGGATCCTGCCACCATGATCGGCGCGCAGGCATCGAACGATCAGCTCGAGAAGATCCTGTCGTACATCCAGATCGGCAAGGAGGGCGGCGCCAAGCTGCTGACAGGCGGGGAGCGGGTCGACCTCGGAGGCGAGTTGAGCGGCGGCTACTACGTCGCCCCGACGGTGTTCGAGGGCACCAACGACATGCGGATCTTCCAGGAGGAGATCTTCGGTCCCGTGGTGTCGGTGACGTCGTTCACCGATCTGGACGACGCGCTGTCGATCGCCAACGACACCCTCTACGGCCTCGGGGCCGGCGTGTGGAGCCGCTCAGCCGGCACCTGTTACCGCGCTGGCCGCGGCATCGAGGCAGGTCGCGTCTGGACGAACACCTATCACCAGTACCCCGCGCACGCGGCGTTCGGCGGGTACAAGCAGTCGGGCATCGGCCGCGAGAACCACCTCAAGATGCTCGACCACTACCAGCAGACGAAGAACCTGCTGGTGTCGTACGCAGAGGGGGCGATGGGCTTCTTCTGAGCCCGATGAGCGGCCGGACGGCAAGGGGACGGCGATGACCGAGGTCGAGCGCGTGGCGGTCACGGAGGCGGCCGCAGCGTTGCTGCGCACGCTGACCGCGCAGCATGGGCCGCTGATGTTCCATCAGTCGGGTGGATGCTGCGATGGCAGCGCCCCGATGTGCTTCCCCGTGGGCATGTACCTCATCGGGCCGGGCGATGTCGCTCTGGGGGGAGTGGACGTCGGCCTCGATGATCCGGTGCCCGTGTACATGTCTCAGTCGCAGTACGAGTACTGGAAGTACACGCACCTCACGATCGATGTGGTGCCGGGAAGGGGCGCGGGCTTCTCTGTCGAGGCCCCGACCGGCAATCGATTCCTCACCAGGTCGCGGATGCTCACCGCATCCGAGTTGCAGGGGCTCGGGCTCGCCGGCTGAACCTGCGTCGACAGAAGCGGGGCGGATCCTTCGGGATCCGCCCCGCTTTCGTCGTGCGTGGCGGATCTCGCGCGGCAGCCCGCGCTGAGAGGATCCGCGGGCGGCTAGCGTAGACGTGGGGGGCGGAGCCGACCGCCGCAGAGCGAGACTCGGAGGATGCATGGCGACGTTGCGCGTCGGATCCGGCTTCATGAAGCTCAGCCTGGAGACCGCAATCCGGCGCGCCGCGCCGGGCGACGTGCTCTCGCTCAGTCCGGGCGCGTACGAGCTCGGGATCCTCGAGATCTCCGGGCTGACGATCGTCGGCGAGGACGGCCCCGGCGCGGTGCGGCTGACCGGAAAGCTCCGCCCGCACGGTCGCTGCGTGCTCCGCGATGTGGTCCTGCAGGCGCCGCTGTATGACAACGCGCTGCAGCTCGCGGACGCCGGAGCCCACGTGAAGGTCGAGCGCAGCACGATCGTCGGCGAGCAGGGCCTGAAGTACCCCGCCGTGTGGGCGGGAGGCGGCACGCTCATCCTTGACCGCGTGACGATCGAGCAGGAGGGCTCGCTGTTCACGATGAGCCTGACCGAGGGCGCCAGGCTTCACGCGACGGCATCGGAGCTCGGCGGGGTGGAGCTGCAGCAGACCCATGCCGATCTCATCGACTGCGCGGCGCACACGGTCGCGGCGCTGGATCGGTCGCGCGTGATGGCCTACGGGGCGCTCACGCTGCATCCGCTGCCGGGCAAGAGAGCGTTCCAGGTCGTCCGCGAGGCGTCGGCGGAGATCGCACACCTCCGCCTTGCCGGGGCCGACGAGTTCGAAGGCTACGTCGAAGAGGCGTATCTCAAGCTCGGGGCTGTGCAGGTCGCCGACGAAGGTTCGCTGCTGGTGATCACGAAGGACCTGGGGCGGGTGATCTGCGATTCGGATCGCGTCACGGTCGTCGACCAGGACGCGCCCGCGCCGGCGCGGCCGAAGCGGGTTCGGTGGCCGGCGGCCCGCGCGCGGGAGTTCGCGACGTTCGTCGAGCCGCAGCTGAATGCGGGTGACACGCTGGTGCTCGAGGAGGGGGACTACTTCTTCGGCGATGACCCGTTCCGCGCCTTCGCGGTCGACGTCGTCGGTGAGGGGGATCCGCGGCGCATCGTGGTGTACGGATGCCTCGGCGTGATGGACGATGCGTCGGTCACGATCGCGAACCTCACGGTGGCTCAGCCGGAGGAGCACAACGCCGTCTCGGTGCCCGCGTCGGCGTCGCTCACGCTCGAGCAGGTCACCGTCATCCCGCCCGCGGAGGCGGCGTATCCCTCGGTGTACGTCGACGGCACTCTGACCCTGCGCGACAGCGCGATCCTCGCGTCCGACGCGGCGCTGAGCGGCCTCGTCATGGTGGCGCCGGATGCACGTCTGACGGCGGAGCGAAGCGACCTCGGCTGGCTGCGCTGCGAGGCGAGCGCGGCGAGGCTCGACGACTGCTCGTCGTTGCAGCTGTTCGCGATCGAGGGGGCGACCGTGACGGCGACGACGCACACGCTGCGCGCGAATGCGGCGGATGTCTACGGTATCTACGCGACCACCCGCGCGAAGGTGTCCGTCTCGCGCCTCGTCGTCGAGCCGTCCGAAGCGCCGGCGGTGGACGCCTTCACCTCCGAGGACGCGTCGCTGACCGTCGCGGAGGCGGCGGACGGAGTCTCGTTCGCCCTCGTGGACGAGGGCAGCGCGAGCGTCAGCGTGCCCGCGTCGAACGCGCCGGACGAGCCCGGCATCGCCGAGCCGACGGGCGGCCCGGCCGGTCACGGTGCCGCGGAACAGGAGGACCCGCTGGCCGAGATCCATGCGCTGACCGGCCTGGCGACCGTGAAGAAGCAGGTCGATCGGTTCGTGAAGCTCGCGGTGATCAACCGTGAGCGGGAGCAGCTCGGTCTGAAGACCGCGGGCGTCACTCTCCACAGTCTGTTCCTCGGCAACCCGGGCACGGGCAAGACCACGGTCGCGCGCCTGCTCGGCAGGGCCCTCCATCGTGCGGGAGTGGTCGCCTCGGACCGTTTCGTGGAGGTGGGCCGCGGCGACCTCGTCGCGAGCGTCATCGGCGGCACCGCGAAGCAGACGCTGCAGGTTCTCGAGGGGGCGCGGGGTGGGGTGCTGTTCATCGACGAGGCGTACGCCCTGGCGCAGGAAGGCAACACCGAGTTCGCGCAGGAGGCGATCGACACGATCCTCGCCTACATGGAGAACCACCGGGACGATCTGGTCATCATCTTCGCGGGGTACACCGACAGGATGCAGCAGTTCCTTGCGATGAACCCGGGGCTGGCGTCGCGGATCCCCAACAGGTTCGATTTCGAGGACTACTCGGCCGACGAGATCTCGGCGATCGGCACGAGCGCGCTCGCGGCGAGCGACTACCGTCTCGAGGACGAGGAACTGTATCGGCGCATCGTGGGCCGCAGCTATGCGCAGAGCGCCGATAGGAGCAACGGGCGCTGGGTGCGCAATTTCAACCAGCGCCTGATCGAGCATCAGGTGGAGCGCGTGCACGAGCTCGCCAGCCGCACCGCGGACGACTATGTGCTCATCAAGACGGAGGACATCCGAGCACTCGCGAGCGGAGGTGCCGAGGCGCAGGTCGACAACGTGGAGGCACTGCTGGCGAAGCTCGACGAGATGGTCGGGCTCGCGGAGGTGAAGGACTGGGTGCGGATGCTGGCCAACCGCGTCACGGCCGACCAGCGGCGACTCCAGATCGACGCGACGCTGTCGAGGCCGACCTATCACGTGACGTTCACGGGAAACCCCGGAACGGGCAAGACCACGGTCGCCCGTCTCGTCGCGCAGCTGTTCCACGCGCTCGGAGTGCTGTCCACGCCGACCGTCAAGGAAGTCGACCGCGCGGCGCTCGTAGGGCGCTGGATCGGCGAAAGCGAGGCGAAGACCTCGCAGGCGCTCGACGAGGCAATGGGCGGAGTGCTCTTCATCGACGAGGCGTACGACCTGTACCGGCCCGGCGGTGTGGGCGGCGACTTCGGCGCGCAGGTGATCGCCACGCTGCTGCCTCGGCTCGAGAACGATCGGGACAAGTTCGTGGCGATCCTCGCGGGCTACACGGACGAGATGGATCAGTTCTTCCAGGCGAACCCCGGCCTGCGCTCGCGGGTTCCGCACGCCGTCCATTTCGCCGACTACTCGTCAGAGGAGGTCGCCGAGATCGTCGCCCGCACGCTCGCCGCGTCGTGGATCGTCGACGCCGGCCTGCTGCACGACGCCGTCGTCGCCGTGTATGACGCGCTCCCGCCGGCCGAGCGCGCGAACGGCCGGACAGCGCGCATGTTCGCGGAACAGCTGGAGGGGATCCAGTCCAATCACATCGCCACGAGCGACATCCAGGGCGAGGCGCTCCGGGTCATCCCGGATCATGTGGTCGTCGCGTTCGCCCGCGCCTACGGGGTGTCGCTGGACGGCTCGGCGACAGCTGATCCGAACGCCGGGGGCTCCTGAGCGGCGAGCCGCTCGTCGGTGGCGGGCGGGTACCCGGGGATGTGCTCCGGCACAGGGGGACCCGGACATTCTTTGTGGTCATATGCCGTTCACCAACCCTTGACATATCGGGTCCCGGGGGTGCCGGCGCCCCCCGGAGTTCTTCACACCCACGGCGCGTCGCGCGAACCTTCAAGCCCGTGTTTAATCACAACGCCATCCACAGGCTGTGGGAATCAGGAAGCCCCGGTCAGCTGCGAAATAAAACATTCACGCCGCCGGGCGCGTCGCGTTTCTCCACAGTCGGTTTCCACACCCGTGTCGGCGGTTTCCGCAATCTCTCCACAGAGTTATCCACAGGTGCGTTTGCTTGGGGAGAATGGCGACCCTACGGTGAACGGGCGGATGTCGGAGGCCCCTGCTTACCTTGCCGTGCGGGCCCGGATCCGGCCCACCCCGTTTCCCGTTCAGGCCGGATCGCCAGCGCGGATGCGTGCCCGACCCCGTGTCCCGAGCAGCAGGAAGGAAGTCCACGTGTCGATCGCCGATATCACCGACGAGCGGATGGGCGGCCGCCGCGAGCACGAGCGCACGCCCCCTCACGACCTCCTCGCCGAGCAGTCGACGCTCGGCGGCATGCTGCTGTCGAAGGACGCCGTCGCCGATGTCATCGAGTCGCTGCGGGGAAATGACTTCTACATCCCCAAGCACGAGCTCATCTTCGAGGCCGTGCTGTCGCTGTACTCCCACGGCGAGCCGACCGACGTCGTCGCCGTCACCGACGAGCTGATCAAGACCGGCGACCTGCAGCGGGCCGGCGGCGCCGACTACCTTCACTCGCTCACGTCGATCGTCCCCACGGCCGCGAACGCGGGCTACTACGCCAACATCGTCGCCGAGCGTGCCCTGCTGCGCCGCCTTGTCGAGGCCGGCACGCGCATCGTGCAGATGGGGTATTCGGGCGAGGGCGAGGCGGTCGATCTCGTCAACAACGCGCAGGCCGAGATCTACAGCGTCACGGGCAGCGAGCGCACCGAGGACTACGTGCCGCTGTCGATCGCGGTCGACGCGGCGATGGAGGAGATCGAGGCCGCGGGCGGCCGAGACGGCGGCATGACCGGCGTTCCCACCGGCTTCGGCGAGCTCGACGAACTCACGAACGGCCTTCACGGCGGGCAGATGATCGTCGTCGCCGCCCGACCCGCCATGGGAAAGTCGACTCTCGCGCTCGACTTCGCGCGCGCCGCCGCGATCAAGCACAACATGCCCGCCGTGTTCTTCTCGCTCGAGATGGGCAAGGCCGAGATCGCGATGCGTCTCCTCAGCGCCGAGGGGGCGATCCCGCTGCAGAACATCCGCAAGGGAACCCTCGACTCCCGTGACTGGACGAACATCGCCCAGACGCGCGGCCGCATCCATGAGGCGCCGCTGTTCATCGACGACAGCCCGAACATGACCCTGGTGGAGATCCGCGCGAAGTGCCGCCGGCTCAAGCAGCGCGCCGGCCTGAAGATGGTCATCATCGACTACCTCCAGCTCATGACGAGCGGCAAGAAGGTCGAGTCGCGTCAGCAGGAGGTCAGCGAGTTCTCGCGCGCGCTGAAGCTGCTCGCGAAGGAGCTGCAGGTGCCGGTCATCGCGCTGTCGCAGCTGAACCGTGGCTCCGAGCAGCGCACAGACAAGCGCCCCCAGGTCAGCGACCTGCGTGAGTCTGGATCGATCGAGCAGGACGCCGACATGGTGATCCTGCTTCACCGCGACTCGGTCTACGACAAGGACACCCGCCCCGGCGAGGCCGACCTGATCGTCGCGAAGCACCGAAACGGCCCCACCGCGACCATCGAGGTCGCCTTCCAGGGGCACTTCTCGCGCTTCGCGGACATGGCGCCGGTCAACGACTTCCAGTGACGTGTAGGTCCCGCGTCAAGGTGGCGTTCTCGGCGGTGAGATGGCATGGAGATGGCGCATATGCCATCTCGTGCGGAACTCTGGCGGGCCGCTGTGCGGCCGAGCCGGGAACCCGCCTGGACCTACGTCGATGCACTTCCACAGCGCTCGGGGATGCGGGCGCGGATCGCTCCGAGGAGCCGAGGCCGGCGCCGGTGCGGTCTCGCTCGTGTAGCTCACGATGTGTCCACTCGGCGAGTCATGGTGAGCTGGCTGCGAGTCCCCTCGGCGGTGGTCAGCGCGCGGATCGTGAGTGGCGCATCCAGACCGCGACGTCGTCGTCGGGAGGATTCGAGAACAGCGCGCGCAACGCGCGCCAGGCGTATCCGAGCGCGGAGGGTGATGGCCGTGCGGGCCGTGTCTCTGTTGCTCTCTGGTTTCTGTGACTCACGAGCCGTGCGCTTCATCCGATCCGCATACACGCGCCCTGTCGTTTGTGTGGATGCCGTCGCGCTCTGCGTCGATCATCGTGCCAGCGTGATATGGCGCGTTGTCAGAGTCAACAGCTGGTCGCCGATTGTCGATTGCCCGTAACATGCCGAGCTTCCCGGCGGGACCTCATGCGGTGCCGCGCCCGGGGAGCGTCGATCCTCGCACGATCAGGCGGCAATCATGCTGCTCGATGCCGGACCCGGCTGCCCCGGTCTCGATGCCGGCGACGAGCAGCTCCGCAGCCCGTCTGCCGGCGAGGGCACGTCGGTGTGGGGATTCACCGTCGCGACGCCTCGGCAGGCGATGACGCTCGCATCCTGGGGCGCCCCACGGATCCTGCACGCCAATCTCCTCGTCGATCCCGCGGCGATCGCCTGGGTCGCAGAGACGGCGCTCGTGGACGATCCGGCCTTCCGGTACCTTTGTCAGGCGGGCTCCGTGGCGGCGGTCGAGCTGCTGGACCCCGAGCTCTCCCGGCTGCGTCCGTCGCGGCGTCTCGACGTGCTCGTGGAGCTGGGATACTCGGGTGGCCGAACCGGTGCGCGGTCGGTCTCCGACGCGCGGGCCGTCGCCGAGGCGATCACCGCGACGTCCACCCTGCAGTGGGCCGGCGTCACGGCGTACGAGGGCCTCGTGGGCGGCGAGATCGACGAGGACCGATACCCGATCGGCGCGGTGCACCTGCTGAGGGGAGTCCGCGAGACGGTCGAGTGGGGGCTCGCCGCCGGGCGCTTCGCGGACGTCCCGATCGTCTCCGCGGGCGGAAGCGCGTACCCGGATCTCGTCGCCAGAGATCTGGGCGAGGGCTCCGGATGGTCGGCGCCGGTGACGGTCGTCCTCCGCGCCGGCTGTGCGCACATCCACGACCACGGCCTCTATGACCGGATCTCGCCGTTCGGGTCGGTGCGCGGTGGCGGCGAGCTCCGCGCGGCGCTCGAGCTGCGCGCCCGCGTGCTCTCGGCGCCGGAACCAGGACGCCTGATCCTGGGGTTCGGGCGCCGAGAGGTCCCGACGGACGACCGCCTCCCGGTGGTGCTCGGCGTGCTGGATGCTCCGGGGGCGTCCACGAGCGGGTGGACGGTCTAAGCGGTCAATGACCACCACGCGTTCGTCAGCGTCCCCGCGGGCGTGGCGCCGGCACCCGGGACCGTGATCCGGCTCGGCATCAGCCACCCCGTGCGGTGCGTTCGACCGCTGGCGCCGCATCCCGGTGCTCGACGACGACGGCGCGATCATCGGCGAGCTCACCACCGAGTTCTGACGGCACCGCTGCGGCGTCGGTCAGGAGGCTGCAGGCGTGCCCTTCCAGTCGCTCAGCACGTGCTCCAGGTGAGCCGCCATCGCGCGGCCATGCTCGGGCAGAGCGCCATCGTCCATCCGTGGCATCAACCAGGCACCTCCGTCCCGCACTTCTCATGCCATCCTCGGAGCCGTGACGCTCGCGCTTGCCGCTTCGGGATCCGAGACACATCCTCGCGGAATTGCCGGAGACCAATCCCCAGCTACGGGCGTGTTTGTAACAGGACGATTCGTGGCGGTTACCTGTCGGAAATGGGAGATCCGTAACGTAAAGCTCGGCTGCGACGACTACCCGCGCAGTGTGGAGCAGTTCTCAGACATCGAACGGATCATCGCGTGAGCTTTCCGGCAGCGGCCACCAGCAGCAGTGTCGTCCGGGAGGTGCTCGCCGATTTCCCGATCTTCGACGGTCACAACGACCTGCCTTACGCCGCGGGAGTTCAATACGGCCTCAGTGTCGAGGCGACCCGGATCGATCAGGGCAATCCGAGGCTTCACACCGACATCCCGAGCCTGCGCGCCGGCGGCGTGGGTGCGCAGTTCTGGTCGGTGTACACCGACTCGACGCTCCCGGAGGCGGAGGCGACCTGCCAGCTCCTCGAGCAGATCGACTTCGTCTACCGCTTGGTGAAGACCTATCCCGACACCTTCCGGCTCGCCCGCACCGCGGCCGACATCCGTGCCGCGTGGGCGGAGGGGAAGGTCGCCTCGCTGATGGGCGCGGAGGGCGGCCATGCGATCCGCGAGTCGCTCGGCGTGCTCAGGATGCTCCGCCGCCTCGGGGTCGGGTATCTGACCCTCACCCACAACGACAACACGGCCTGGGCCGCGTCGGCCACCGGTGAGCCCGTCGAGTACGGGCTCACCGACCACGGCCGCGCGATCGTCGCGGAGATGAACCGCATCGGCATGCTCGTCGACATCTCGCACGTCGCACCGTCGACGATGAGGGACGCGATCGACGCCTCGTCGAGGCCGGTGATCTTCTCCCACTCGTCGTGCCGCGGTGTCGCCGACCACGTGCGGAACGCGCCCGACGACGTCCTGACCAGCCTCGCCGGCAACGGTGGCGTCATCATGATCACTTTCGTCCCCAGCTTTGTCAACGAAGCCGCGGCCGAGCATGTCCGCATCGCGCGCGCGAAGCGCGAGGAACTGGGGCTCGACACGGCGATCGCGCAGCCAGGGAGGCCGGCCCCCGAGCCCGATCCTGCTGCGGTGGCGGCCTTCGACGCATGGGCGGCCGCGCACCCGGCGCCGGTGGTCGGCATCGGCGACGTCGTCACGCACGTCGAGCACGCCCGCGAGGTCGCCGGCATCGACCACATCGGCATCGGCAGCGACTTCGACGGCGTCCCCGCCGGTCCCGAGGGTCTCCGGCGCGTGTCCGACTACCCGCGCCTCCTCGAGGCGCTCGAGGACAGGGGCTGGTCGGCCAACGACCTGAAGAAACTGACGTCCGGGAACATCCTGCGCGTCATCGAGGAGACGGAGGTCGAGTCCTGGTGAACGGGCATCGCGATGGACAGCTGTACTTCAACGCATTCGTGCAGGCCACCCCGGGGCACCACTACGCCGGGACGTGGGCGCTGCCAAGCGTGCGAGAGCACCGCTACAACGATCCGAAGACCTGGCGCCAGCTGGGCGCGACGCTGGAGAAGGCGAAGTTCGACGGTGTCTTCGTCGCCGACACCATCGGCCTGCTCGGCACCTTCCGGGGGAACCACGACTACCAGATCGAGCACGCGGTCGAGTTCCCGCACACTGACGCGATCATCGTCGCCACGCTCATCGGCGCCACGACCGAGGATCTCGGGATCTTCTTCACCAGCTCGATGATCCAGAACCACCCCTTCGAGTTCGCGAGGCTCGCCTCCGCGGTCGATCAGATGACGAACGGACGCGCCGGCTGGAACGCGGTCACGTCCGCGCTGTCGAGCTCATACCGGAACGTCGGCTGGGACGACGTTCCGAGCCGCGAGGAGCGCTACGCCCGCGTCGACGAGTTCATGGGGGTCTGCTACAAGGCCTGGGAGGGGTCGTGGAGCGACACCTCCGTGCTGTTCGAGGTCGAGAGCGGCCGCTACGCCGATCCGTCGCAGGTGCGCCGGATCGACCACAGCGGGCATTACTACACCTCCGCCGGCCCTCACGCCTCCGAGCCGACGCCGCAGCGCACCCCGCTCATGGCGACGGCGGGCGGCTCGGCGTTCGCCGTGGACATGGCGGCGAGGCACGCCGAGATGATGCTCTCCGCCCCGCGGAACCCCGCCGAGGCGCGCGACATGCGCAAGGCGCTCGACCAGAAGCTCATCGAGTACGGTCGCAGTCCGGAGGACGCGGTCCTCTTCCAGAACATGCACTTCGTGGTGGGCTCGACGCACGAGGAGGCCGAGCGGAAGGCCGCGGAGATCGCCGAGTACATCGACCCCATCGGCGGTCTGCTCATGAGCGGCGGCATCGCCAACCTCGACCTCGGCATGTGGGATGTCGACGAGCGGTTCAAGGTCACGGATGCGCCGGCGGCGTTCCAGGCGCACTTCGGCCCGCGGATCGCCGCCATAGGAAGCCCGGAGACGATCACGATCCGCGAGCTCACCGGCTTCGGGACGCCGAAGGTGGGCTTCGCCGGCACGCCGGAGGAGATCGCGGACGAGCTCACGGTGTGGCGGGACCACGGCATCGGCGGGGTCAATCTCGGCGACTACGCGTTTCACGGCATGTACGAGGACTTCGTCGATCACGTCGTGCCGGTCCTCCAGGAGCGAGGGCTCATGCAGCGCGAATACACACCCGGCACGGTCCGGCAGAAGTTCTTCGGACAGGGCGATCTGCTCCCGTCGAGCCACCGCGCGGCGTCGCATCGGTGGTGGGACGCGACGTCCCCGGCCTGACCTGCACCACCCACCTGCAGCACTGACCAGAAAAGGAAGAATGACATGCGCACAGCAATGCGTGCGGGCGTGGTAGGCGGCATCACGGCGGCCGCGCTCGTCCTCGCCGCGTGCTCCGGCGGCTCCACCGGAGGCGCTGACGGCACATCAGCCGACGCCGAGAACGACGTGATCACGGTCGCCTACGCGGACGGCGGCACCTCGATCGACCCGCCCGCCACCTACGGCGGCACCGGCCTGTCGATCCTGCTGTACAGCTACGACATGCTCGTGGACTACAAGACCGAGAACGGCGAGTTCGTCGACGGCGAGTACGTCCCCTCCGTGGCCACGAGCTGGGAGACCTCGGAGGACGGCCTCACCTGGACCTTCCAGCTCCGCGACGACGTCGTCTTCCACAGCGGCAACCCGCTCACCGCCGCCGACGTCGAGTACTCCTTCGACCGCGGCGTCGAGGCGACGCTCTGGAACGTCGCGAACTACGACGACACCGAGGTGATCGACGACCACGCCGTCGCCGTCCACCTCGTGGAGCCGAACCCCTCGCTTCTCGGCTACCTCGCCCAGAGCGGCTTCGCCATCATCGACAAGGTCGAGGCCGAGAAGGCCGGCGACGCCGATGCGCAGGCGGCCTTCCTCGCGACGAACAGCATCGGCTCCGGGCCCTACATCCTCGACTCCTGGGACTCCTCGACCGAGGCGAAGCTGCACGTGAACCCCGACTACTGGGGCGAGGTCCCGACGATCGAGAACGTCACGATGCGCTTCATCCCCGAGCTCTCGACGCAGATCCAGCAGCTGAAGTCGGATGACGTCCAGCTCATCTACGGCGTGCCGTTCCAGAACATCGACGACCTAAAGGCCACCGACTCGCTCGTCGTCGAGGAGTACCCGTCGGCGACGTCGAACTTCATGGCGATGAACAACACCTCCGACGTCTTCGACGACGCGAGGGTCCGCCGGGCGCTGGCCTACGCGACCCCGTACGACGACATCATCGACGCGGTGCTCATGGGCCACGGCGTCCGCGATCAGTCGCCGCTGTCGCCGCTCACGCCGGGATACGACGTCTCGGTCTCTCCGTACGAGTACGACCTCGACACGGCGCGGGAGATCCTCGCGGAGTCCGATCTGCCGGACGGCTTCGAGTTCAGCGCGCTCGTCTCGAACGCGAACACGCTCGGCGGCCAGGCCGCGCTGCTGATGCAGGAGTCCTACGCCGAGATCGGCGTCAGGATGAACATCGAGACCGTCACCGCGGCGCAGCTGACCGAGCAGCGCCCCACCGCGGACGCGAACTTCGGCGCCTGGCTGTCGTACGTGAACCACCCGTTCTACCACCTGGGCTTCCTGATCGAGTCTTCGAGCTACACGAACTACGCCAAGTACTCGAACCCGGAGGTCGATCAGCTCATCGCCGAGGGCGAGTTCCTCTCCTTCCCGGAGGCGAACGAGACCTGGTCCGAGGTCCAGGCGCTCATCGCTGAGGACTCCCCGTGGATCACGCTGTACTCGGAGAACGCCTCGGTGGCCTACAGCGACAGGATCGACGGGTACGTCACCGGATACGTCGATCAGCTGATCCGCATCCAGGACCTCTCCTACGCCGAGTGATCCTGTGAGCGGTGCTTCCCGGTCGGGCTACGGCCCGACCGGGAAGCGACCCGTCTCGCCGGTGCCGCGGGCGGGGGCCGACGCCCGGCTGGATCGACGCCCGTCGGCAGGGCGAATCGAAGGAGTCGAATTGCGCATCGGCATCGGCATCGACGTCGGCGGCACGAACACCGACGCCGTCCTCATGGACGGCAACACCGTCGCGGGCTGGGTGAAGGCGGCCACCACGGCCGACGTGTCGTCCGGGATCCACGCCGCGCTCGCGGAGCTCGTCGCCGTCACGTCCCACGATCCCGCCGCGGTCACGCGCGTCATGATCGGCACGACGCACTTCATCAACTCGCTGGTCCAGGCGCGCGGGCTCTCCCCGACCGCCTGCATCAGGCTCGGCCTCCCGGCCACGAGCGCGCTGCCGCCGATGACCGCATGGCCCGCGGACGTCCGCCAGGCGCTGAACGGTCAGGCGTACCTCGTCCACGGCGGCAACGAGTTCGACGGGCGCAGGATCGCCGACCTGCAGCCGTCGGAGATCGCGGCGGCGTGCGAAGACCTCGCGGAGAAGGGCATCCGCTCGCTCGCGATCTCGAGCGTCTTCTCGCCGATCAGCGCGGGCTTCGAGCTCGAGGCGGAGGCCATCGCCCGGGAGGTGCTCGGGCCCGGCTTCCACATCTCGCTCTCCCATCGGATCGGCCGCATCGGCCTGCTTGAGCGAGAGAACGCGGCGATCATCAACGCCGCGCTGCGCGAGATGGCGGTCGGCGTCGTCTCCGGCCTCGTCGACGCGGTCACGGACGCCGGGATCGACGGCGCCATCTACCTCAGCCAGAACGACGGCACCCTCATAGACCTCGACACCGCGCGGGAGTACCCCGTGGCGACCTTCGCCTCGGGGCCGACGAACTCGATGCGCGGCGCCGCGATCCTGTCCGGCCTGAGCGACTGCGCGGTGATCGACGTCGGCGGCACCACGAGCGACATCGGCGTGCTCGGCGGCGGCTTTCCGCGTGTGGCCACGACCGACGTCGAGGTCGCCGGCATCCGCCCCAACTTCCGGATGCCGGACGTCCTCTCCCTGGGCATCGGCGGCGGCTCGCACATCGCAGACGGCGGGGCGTCCGTCGGGCCCCTCTCCGTGGGCTATCTGCTCCCGCACAGGGCGCTCGTCTTCGGCGGGGACACGCTCACGGCGACCGATGTCGCGGTCGCCGCCGGTCGCGCCGACGTCGGCGACGGATCGCTCGTCGCGCACCTGGACAGGAGCATGGTCGCCGCCGCGCTCGAGACCATCGCCCGCCGCGTCGCCGAGACCGCCGACCGGATGCCCACGTCGTCGGAGCCGATTCCCGTGCTCGGAGTGGGCGGCGGGTCGATCCTGCTACCCGACGAGCTGCCGGGCTTCGGCTCGATGATCCGGCCCGAGCACTTCTCGGTGGCGAACGCCGTGGGCGCTTCGATCGCGCAGGTCGCGGGCGAGATCGACCGGGTGTTCGTCATCCAGGGGTCACGCGGGGACGTCATCGAGGCGGCGAAGCAGGAAGCCCTAGACAAGGCGGTCGCCGCCGGCGCGGAACCGGGAAGCGTGCAGCTCATCGAGTTCGACGAGGTGCCGATCCCGTATCTGCCGGGCGACAACGTGCGCATCCGTGCGAAGGCGGTCGGCGACCTGGCCGCCGTGCCCGGCGAGATCGTCTGACGTCCCGCTCGCCGGCGGAGCGGTCACGCCCACCAGCGGTAGGCGGCCGCCGGGTGGCTCGACGGAAGCCGGTCGCCCTCGCCGAACACCTTGTTGCGCAGGCTCCCCCGGGTGTACTCGCGCTGCATGAGGCCGCGCTCCTGCAGGACGGGGCAGAGGTGGTCGACGAAGTCGTCATAGCCGCCGTGGAAGGCGTAGTCGCCGACATTGCAGCCGCCGAGGCCGGCGTCACGCCACTCCTCGAGCCGATCCGCGATCTCCTCCGGAGTGCCGGCGAAGACGAGGTCCTTGAGCGTGTGCTCGGGGAAGCCGGTCAGCTGGCCGATGGTGACGACGTCCGGGTTCCCGAGCGCCTCGAGCTGGCGGGCGAAGTGCGCCTTCATCCGCGGCTCGTCATCGATCCGGAAGGGCTCGTCGTAGGGCCGCATGCCGAGGTCGAGGCTCGCGATGCCGCCGAGCACGACCAGGTCGCTGAGCGGGTCGATGTAGGAGAAGGTCTCCTCGAGCTTGCGCATCGCCTCCTCTCGCGTGGAGCCGATGACGAAGTGCGACATCTGCATGAGCTTCACGCTCTTCGGGTCGCGCCCGTAGGAGCGCAGCTTCGCATCGAGCATGCGCTTCGTGTCCTTGAGCACCTCGATGCTGGGCGCCGCGGTGAGGAAGAGCTCGCCGTGCTGTGCCGCGAGGTCGATCGCGTAGGTGGAGCCGCCCGGCGTCGCGAGGAATGGAGTGCGCTGCGGCGACGGCTGGGACTGATGCGGCCCTTCTGTGGAGAAGGATCTGCCCTTGTGGTCGATCTTTCGGATCCTCGAGGGATCGGACCAGACGCCGGTCTCGACGTCGGCGATCACCGCGTCGTCGGCCCACGAGCCCTCCCAGAGCTTGTACACGACCTCCAGGAACTCGTCCGCCCGCGCGTATCGTTCCTCGCGAGAGGGCAGGGCGTCGTATCCGACGTTCTTGAAGGAGTTCTCGAGCGCCGAGGTGACGACGTTCCACCCCATCCGGCCGTCGACGAGGTGGTCGAGCGTCGAGGCCAGCCGGGCGAACTCGAAGGGATGGTTCTGGATGAGCGACGAGGTGAAGATCGCCGAGAGGTTCTCGGTCGCGGCCGCCATCGCCGTCGCGACGATGATCGCGTCGTTGTTCGGGAAGAGGAAGCCGTGCGACATCGCGTGGTCGTGGCTTCCGCCGAACGTGCCGCCGAGCCCGAGGCCGTCGGCGATGAACACCGCGTCGAAGCAGCCGCGCTCGAGCGTCCTCGCCATGTCCGTCCAGGTCTTGAGCTTGAGATAGCTGCGGTCGCGGACCGCGGGGAGTCGCCAGGTGCCGTCGAAGTGATGGCCGGGGGTGAGCTCGGTGAACGCGTTGAACACGAGCTGGCCGTCGCGGTGCGCGGTGCTCACCAGGAGCTCACCTCCGAGGCCTCGACCACTCGGAGGATGTTGCCGGAGGCCAGCTTCTTGAGATCCTGGGCGGACCAGCCCTTCGCCGTGAGCGCCTCGAAGAGGCGCGGGTAGTCGGACACGCGCTGGAGACCCTCGGGACCGGCGGGGATGCCGTCGAAGTCGCTGCCGATGCCGATGTGGTCGATGCCGGCGACCTCGCGGGCGTGCTCGACGTGCGTGACGACGTCGTCGATCCCCACGGCAGGCGCGGGGTTCTCCGCGAGCCACGTCTCGTACGCCTCCGCCTCGCGGGACAGCTGGGGGGCGCCGTCCGCCTCGGGCTTGAGCGGATGGCGCAGGCCGAGCTCTTCGCGCTTGGCCTGCGAGGCATTCCAGTGCTCGCCGGCGGCCTCGTTGATGAAGAACGGCACGAAGGTGATCATGATCACGCCGTCGTTGGCCGCCAGCGCCTCGAGCACGCCGTCGGGGGCGTTGCGCGGGTGGTTCGCCACGTCGCGGCAGGAGGAGTGCGAGAAGATCACCGGCTTGGACGAGGCCGCGAGCGCGTCGTACATGGTGTCCTCGTGCACGTGGGAGATGTCGACCAGCATGCCGATCCGGTTCATCTCCCTGACGACCTCGCGACCGAAGTCGGTGAGCCCGTAGTCGGCGTCCTCGCCGGTCGCCGACTTCGCCCACGTGGTGTTGTCGTTGTGGGTGAGCGTCATGTAGCCCACGCCGAGCTGGCGCAGCATCCGCAGCACGCCCAGCGACTCGCGGATCGAGTGGCCGCCCTCGGCACCCATCAGCGAGGCGATCCTGCCCGCCGCCCAGGCGGAGCGGATGTCCGCGGCGGTGCGGGCGATCTGGAAGGTGTCCGGGTAGGTCTTCTCCAGTCGGTAGACGAAGTCGATCTGCTCGAGCACCTGGCAGACGGCCTCCGGTTCCGGCAGGTGCGAGGGCACGTACACGGACCAGAACTGAGCGCCGACGCCGCCGGCCCGAAGGCTCGGGATGTCGGTGTGCAGCGCGTCGTTCCCTTCGGCGATCCGCGCCGCGACCGGGTCCTCGCCGTAGCGGCCCCTGGCGGTGATGGGGAGGTCGTTGTGGCCGTCGAAGACGGGATACTCCGACAGCACCTCCCTGACCAGGTCGCTGTCGGTGATCGGGGCGAACATGTCGTCTCCTCTGGGGTCGGTGGGTCCGGGCGAATCGCGTTCAGGCGTACATCGCGGTGCCGTCCGCGGCGACCCGGTGGCAGGCGACCCGGCTGCTGTCCGGCAGGATCTTCAGCTCCGGTCGGTCGGTGCGGCACTGGTCGAGGACGAAGGGGCAGCGGCTCGCGAAGGGGCAGCCGGTGACGCGCGTGTGCTGCAGCGGCGGCTCGCCGGTGAGGCGGATCTTCTCTGTCTCCTGCACGTGCACGGACGGGAGCGCCGACTTCAGCGCGACGGTGTACGGGTGCCGCGGCGCCTCGAAGGCCACCTTGACGGGCGCTTCCTCCATGATCTGCCCGAAGTACAGCACGATGACGCGGTCGGCGATGAACTGGATCACCGAGAGGTCGTGCGAGATGAAGATGGTCGCGACGTCGTGATCGCGCTGGAGTCGCTTCATCGAGTTGAGCACCTGCGCCTGGACGGACACGTCGAGGGCGGAGACGGCCTCGTCCGCGACCAGCACGCGGGGCCGCGCGATGAGGGCGCGCGCGATCGAGATGCGCTGCCGCTGACCGCCGGAGAACTCGTGCGGCAGCCGGTCGAGGTGATCGGCGTTGAGGCCCACCGACTCGATCGCCTCGACGACCATCTCCCTGATCTGCGCACGCGCGACCCCGCGGGCGACGAGCGGCTCGGCGAGCGAGCGGCGGATCTTCCAGCGCGGGTTCAGCGAGCCGTACGGGTCCTGGAAGACCATCTGGTTCTCGCCGACGTCCTTCGACCGGCTGCCCGACACGGCCTCCGAGTCGCGGCCGTAGGATATCTCGCCGATCACCTTGGGCGTCATGCCGAGCACGGCGCGGCCGATCGTGGACTTGCCTGATCCGGACTCGCCGACGAGGCCGATGGTCTGGCCCCGTCCGACGGTGAAGCTGACGTCGTCGACCGCCACGACCTTCTTCCCTCCCGGCAGGTCGAACTCGACCGAGAGCTTCGTGACCTCTAGCTGTAGTTCCCCGTGAGGTTGTGAACGCGTGAGGCCGGGGTCTGGCCGCCGAGGGCGGTGTGGGGTCGGTGGTGATTGTAGTGATGCAACCAGGCCGGGAACGCGGCGACGCGAGCGGCTTCGTTGGGGTAGAAGCGGGCGTATGCCCATTCGTCCTCGGCGGTGCGGTTGAGGCGCTCGACCTTCCCGTTCGTCTGCGGCCGGTAGGGCCGCGTTCGACGGTGCTTCACTCCATTGCCGAGCGCATCTCGGAAGGCACGTGAGCGGTAGCAGGCGCCGTTGTCCGTCATCACCGCAGTGACCGTGATCCCCGCATCCGCGAAGAACGCGCGGGCGCGGATCCAGAACGCTGCAGCCGTCTCCTTGCGCTCGTCATCGAGGATCTCCGAATACGCCAACCGGGAGTGGTCGTCGATCGCGTTGTGGACAAACGCGTAGCCGACACCGCGCTGTCGGTCCCGGTTGCCTGCCGCCCGGCCGAGGGCGCGGTGCCCGCCGCCTTCGGGGATGCGCCCCTGCTTCTTGATGTCGACATGGACCAGCTCGCCCGGCCGCGACGCCTCGTAACGGATCGGCTTGGGCTTGCGGACCGGCAGTCCGGTGAACCGGTCCAGGTGCTTGAGCAACGGCATCCCGTAGCGGGCCAGGACCCGCCCGACCGTCGAGCGAGCCAGGCGCAGGTGATACGCGATCCGGTGAGGCCCCCAACGACGGGTGAACCGCAACGCGATGATCCGCCGCTCCGTCCGCCGTGACAACTGATGCGGCGACAACACCGGCCGAGACGACCTGTCGGTGAGCGGCTCGCCCGCGGCGTAGCGTTTGGCCCACTTCGACGCGGTCGCGGGCGAGCAGTTGAACCGTTCCGCTGCCCGCCGGATCGTCCAACCGGCATCGACGATCGCGGATGCGAGGCGACGACGCCCTTCCGGCGTCAAGGGAGCGTTAGCGTGAGTCACGAGGGCCTCCGTTGTGACGTAGTGAGTGTGGTAACCCACATCGTCCCGGAGGCCCTCGCCTCAGCTCACACGTTCACAACGTGTCGGCGAACTACATCTAGCGCGTTCGTCATCAGACCGCCACCTCCAGCTTGCGGTCCACCCGGATGCAGCGGGCGGCGTGGTCGCCGCCGGTCGGGATCAGGTCGATTGGGGCCATGCGGCATTCCTCGATGGTGAACGCGCAGCGGTCGGCGAAGCGGCAGCCGGTGAACCGGGTGCCCGGGCGCGGCACGGTCCCGGGGATCACGGGGAGCTCCTCGGCGCCGATGTTCATCTCCGGCAGGCAGCCGAGCAGCGCCTCGGTGTACGGGTGCTGCGGATCGGCGATCACCTCGCGCAGGTGGGAGCTGCGCTCCACGATCTGGCCGGCGTACATGACGAGTATCTCGTCGCACGACTCGGCGACGACACCGAGATCGTGGGTGATGAAGAGGACCGCGGCTCCCTCCTCCTTGCAGAGGTCGACGATGAGGCGGAGGATCTCGGCCTGGATCGTGACGTCCAGCGCGGTGGTCGGCTCGTCGGCGACGAGGACCTTCGGCTTGCAGGCCATCGCCATGGCGATCATCGCGCGCTGACGCATGCCGCCGGAGAGCTCGTGCGGGTAGCGGTTCATGAATCCCGCGGGGTCGGCGATGCCGATGCGCTTGAGGAGGCTCCAGGCCCGCTCGGTCGACTCGGTCGTCGTCAGGCCGAGGTGCAGCTTCATCGGCTCGACGATCTGCTCGCCCACCGTGAACGCAGGGTTCAGCGAGGACATCGGGTCCTGGAAGATCATCGAGATCCACTTGCCCTGCAGGTCGCGGAGCTGCTTCTTCGAAAGCTTCAGGAGGTCTTTCGCGCCGCCGTCGAGGAGCACATCGCCCTCGACGAGCGCCTCGTGCTTCTGGAGCAGTCCCATGAGGGCGAGGGAGACCGTGGACTTGCCGCAGCCCGACTCGCCGACCAGGCCGCAGATCATGCCGGGCTTGAGGTCGAACGAGACGTCGTCGACGGCCTTCGTGAGCTTGCCGCCGGATCCGTGATACGAGACCGAGAGGCTTCGGACGCTGAGCACCACGGGTGCTTCGGTGAGGGTGCCGCGGCTCATGGTGACGGTGCTGGTGCTCATCGGGCTGTGCCTTTCCGTGTCCATGGACGGGGGTGGTGAGCGGGAGCCGGTGCCCCTCGGCCGACGGCCGAGGGGCACCGAGGTGGCGGCTACTCGGCGTAGTGCAGGTCCGCGATGCGCAGGAGCTGGTCGACGTAGCCCGTGTAGCCCTCCAGGGACCTGTTCACGCCGACGGTCGCGTTCTCCGTGAAGAGGTTGATCCACGGCGCATCCTCGGCCACGAGGGCCTGCAGCTGGGTCCACTTCGCCTGCGCCTCATCGCCTTCGAGGTACTGCGCCTCATCCATGAGCGCGTCGACCTGCGGGTTGCTGTAGTGCGCATAGTTCGCCGAGCCCTCGGAGTGGATGAGGAAGCCGAGGTGGTACCGAGGCAGGTTGATGAACGACAGCCACGAGCCGAAGATCGACTCGGCGTCCATCCGCTGCTCGGACAGCTGCTGCGAGGTCACGGTGGAGATGTTCATCGTGACGCCGACCTCGGCGAAGGACTCCTGCATGAGAGTCGCGGCCGTGGAGCCGAGCGTGTTCGAGTTCGCTACGAGAGTCGTGAACTCGAAGCCGTCGGCGTAGCCCGCCTCCTCGAGCAGCTCCTGGGCCTTGTCGAGGTCATAGTCGTAGGGGTACACGTCGCCGTCGTAGCCGGGCGTGATCGGCGAGAGCGGCGATTTGTCGCGCACACCGTGCCCGAGCAGTGCGCTCTCGACGATGTCGTCGTACGGGGTCGCATAGGCGAGCGCCTGTCGGACCCTGACATCGGTGAACGGCTCCGTCGTGTTGTTCATCGTCATCCAGTTCGTGTTGCCGGCCGGGACTTCGATGACGCTGACGGTGTCGCTCGACGCGAGATCCTCGATGTTCTGGAACGGGATGTTGTAGATGAGCTGGACGTCGTCCTGCTCGAGCTGCTGGATCTGGGTCGCCATCTCGGGCACGAAGCGGATGGTGACGTTCTCGATCGCTGGTCCTTCGCCGAAGTAGTCGGGGTTCGCGTGCAGCTTCGCCTCGGTCGCGGGGTCCCACGAATCGAGGATGTACGGACCGGTGCCCGCGGTGTTCGTGTCGAGCCAGGTGTCCTGAGCGGTGACGTCGCCGACGGCCTCCACGGTCTCCTGGTCGAGGATCGACATCGAGTACATGCCGATGTAGTCGAGCAGGCCGGGGTTCGCCTCCGTGAGGTTCACGTCGACGGTGTAGTCGTCGATGACGACGACGTCCTCGATCTTGCCGAGCTCCCAGAAGGTGGTGCCGATGCCGCGGTCGAGGGAGAACTTCACGTCGGCGGCGGTGAGCGGATTGCCCGACTGGAAGGTGACGTCGTCACGGAGCGAGAAGGTCCAGGTGAGGCCGTCCTCGGAGGTCGTCCAGGACTCCGCGATCGACGGGTCGTATTCGCCGGCGACCATCTGGCCGTCCTCCGCGTGGTACTTCACGAGGGTGTCATAGGTGGCGAGCACGAGGGAGTCGGCGGTGAGGCCGAGCGCCTGTGAGGGGTCGATGGAGACGCCGCCGTCCTGGAAGGCGATCGTGACCACCGAGGGTGTGGCGGTGCCGGCTTCCGTGCCCGCTGAGGTGCATCCGGCGAGCGCCAGCACGGCCGCCGCGAACACGGCGACCGCGGCAGTGCGGAGAGGGGTGTGCATTGGCTGGTTCCTTTGCGGGGGTTACTGCAGGGC